>NZ_JBVHMN010000057.1:0-1068 GCF_055558435.1 Streptomyces sp. NPDC025784 | reverse complement strand
TTGAAAACCTGGGGGATGACCTGTGGTTAGGGGTGAAAGGCCAATCAAACTCCGTGATAGCTGGTTCTCCCCGAAATGCATTTAGGTGCAGCGTCACGTGTTTCTTGCCGGAGGTAGAGCACTGGATAGGCGATGGGCCTTACCGGGTTACTGACCTTAGCCAAACTCCGAATGCCGGTAAGTGAGAGCGTGGCAGTGAGACTGTGGGGGATAAGCTCCATGGTCGAGAGGGAAACAGCCCAGAACACCGACTAAGGTCCCTAAGCGTGTGCTAAGTGGGAAAGGATGTGGAGTCGCAGAGACAACCAGGAGGTTGGCTTAGAAGCAGCCACCCTTGAAAGAGTGCGTAATAGCTCACTGGTCAAGTGATTCCGCGCCGACAATGTAGCGGGGCTCAAGCACATCACCGAAGTCGTGTCATTGCAGCATATAGGGCCAACGCCTGCTGTGATGGGTAGGGGAGCGTCGTGTGCCGGGTGAAGCGGCCGAGGAATCGAGTCGTGGACGGTATACGAGTGAGAATGCAGGCATGAGTAGCGATACAAGAGTGGGAAACTCTTGCGCCGATTGACCAAGGGTTCCTGGGTCAAGCTGATCTGCCCAGGGTAAGTCGGGACCTAAGGCGAGGCCGACAGGCGTAGTCGATGGACAACGGGTTGATATTCCCGTACCCGCTTTGAAGCGCCAACGCTGAACCTCTTGATGCTAAGCCCGTGAAGCCGTCCTGGAGCCTTCGGGCAAAGGGAAGTGGTGGAGCCGGTGACCCAACGGGGTAGTAGGTGAGCGATGGGGTGACGCAGGAAGGTAGTCCAGCCCGGGCGGTGGTTGTCCCGGGGTAAGGGTGTAGGACGTGAGGTAGGCAAATCCGCCTCACATATAGTCTGAGACCTGATGCCGAGCCGATTGTGGTGAAGTGGATGATCCTATGCTGTCGAGAAAAGCCTCTAGCGAGTTTCATGGCGGCCCGTACCCCAAACCGACTCAGGTGGTCAGGTAGAGAATACCGAGGCGTTCGGGTGAACTATGGTTAAGGAACTCGGCAAAATGCCCCCGTAACTTCGGGAGAAG
>NZ_JBVHMN010000054.1:0-1226 GCF_055558435.1 Streptomyces sp. NPDC025784 | reverse complement strand
TTCCCCACTGCTGCCTCCCGTAGGAGTCTGGGCCGTGTCTCAGTCCCAGTGTGGCCGGTCGCCCTCTCAGGCCGGCTACCCGTCGTCGCCTTGGTAGGCCATTACCCCACCAACAAGCTGATAGGCCGCGGGCTCATCCTGCACCGCCGGAGCTTTCCACCAACCCCCATGCAGAGGAAGGTCGTATCCGGTATTAGACCCCGTTTCCAGGGCTTGTCCCAGAGTGCAGGGCAGATTGCCCACGTGTTACTCACCCGTTCGCCACTGATCCACCCCGAAGGGCTTCACCGTTCGACTTGCATGTGTTAAGCACGCCGCCAGCGTTCGTCCTGAGCCAGGATCAAACTCTCCGTGAATGTTTACCCGCTATCGGGTCGACACCCGCGTTGAGCGGCACGGCAACCACCGGAATAGGGCGGCCCCGCGCACTGCGTCCTCGCTAGTGTTTGTTTCAAAAGGAATCTCCAACCCCGATCGGACGATCGAGGCCGGGGATGTCAACATATCTGGCGTTGACTTTTGGCACGCTGTTGAGTTCTCAAGGAACGGACGCTTCCTTCGGACCGCCTTCCAGCGGGCCCTCCGGGCGCTTCGTTCTTTCGTGTTTCCAGCTTATCAGATGTTTTCCGCTCCGTTTTCCGGGGCTTCGTCATCCAACTCGCTGTTGTCTTCCGGGATTTGATGTCCCGTCCGACGTTTCAAACTCTAACCGAGCCCCGCTCCGAAAAGCGAATCCGGCCGCAATCCGATAAAAAGCGCACACCGAATAAGCACCGAGCCGAGACGCGAAAAAGCGAAACGACCGGCACGAACCGGAAGTGGTGTTTCAAGGGATTGGCTGCCCCGGGACCGTCCGCGCCGATGCGTGTCCGGTGCTCCCTGCCGAGCGACTAGGAAACACTACCCCTCTCCGGGGTCTGGAGCAAACGGGTCCCGGGGACGGTCCGGGTGCAGAGGGCCCGGCCCTGCTTCACGTACTCGCCGTTGGGGTGGTCGTTGCCGGTGACCCAGCGCAGGGCGGTGGCCTCGTCCCGGCCGCCGTCGCGGTGGCGGCGGAGCAGCCGCTCCTCGCGGACGGTGTCGTCGGTGTCCACGTACCAGAGTTCGCGCAGCAGCCGGCGGGCCTCCGGCCACGGGGCGTCCACGGAGGCGAGGTAGTTGCCCTCGGTGATGACCAGGCGGGTGTGCGGGCGGACGACGTGGCGGGCCGCGACCGGTTCGTCCAG
>NZ_JBVHMN010000053.1:0-1264 GCF_055558435.1 Streptomyces sp. NPDC025784 | reverse complement strand
CGTGACTGCGTGCCTTTTGAAGAATGAGCCTGCGAGTTTGCGGTGTGTTGCGAGGTTAACCCGTGTGGGGAAGCCGTAGCGAAAGCGAGTCCGAATAGGGCGATTTAGTAGCGCGCTCAAGACCCGAAGCGGAGTGATCTAGCCATGGGCAGGTTGAAGCGGCTGTAAGAGGTCGTGGAGGACCGAACCCACCAGGGTTGAAAACCTGGGGGATGACCTGTGGTTAGGGGTGAAAGGCCAATCAAACTCCGTGATAGCTGGTTCTCCCCGAAATGCATTTAGGTGCAGCGTCGTGTGTTTCTTGCCGGAGGTAGAGCACTGGATAGGCGATGGGCCCTACCGGGTTACTGACCTTAGCCAAACTCCGAATGCCGGTAAGTGAGAGCGCGGCAGTGAGACTGTGGGGGATAAGCTCCATGGTCGAGAGGGAAACAGCCCAGAGCATCGACTAAGGCCCCTAAGCGTACGCTAAGTGGGAAAGGATGTGGAGTCGCACAGACAACCAGGAGGTTGGCTTAGAAGCAGCCACCCTTGAAAGAGTGCGTAATAGCTCACTGGTCTAGTGATTCCGCGCCGACAATGTAGCGGGGCTCAAGCGTACCGCCGAAGTCGTGTCATTGCAGCAAGAGGGCCAACGCCCGCTGTGATGGGTAGGGGAGCGTCGTGTGCCGGGTGAAGCCGCGCCGGAAGGCAGTGGTGGACGGTTCACGAGTGAGAATGCAGGCATGAGTAGCGATACACACGTGAGAAACGTGTGCGCCGATTGACTAAGGGTTCCTGGGTCAAGCTGATCTGCCCAGGGTAAGTCGGGACCTAAGGCGAGGCCGACAGGCGTAGTCGATGGATAACCGGTTGATATTCCGGTACCCGCTGTGAAGCGTCAAACATCGAACCAGGCGATGCTAAGTCCGTGAAGCCGCCCCGGAGCCTTCGGGCAAAGGGGAGTGGTGGAGCCGACGGACCAGACCTGTAGTAGGTGAGTGATGGGGTGACGCAGGAAGGTAGTCCATCCCGGGCGGTGGTTGTCCCGGGGTAAGGGTGTAGGACGTCAGGTAGGCAAATCCGCCTGACATGTGTCTGAGACCTGATGCCGAGCCGATTGTGGTGAAGTGGATGATCCTATGCTGTCGAGAAAAGCCTCTAGCGAGTTTCATGGCGGCCCGTACCCTAAACCGACTCAGGTGGTCAGGTAGAGAATACCGAGGCGTTCGGGTGAACTATGGTTAAGGAACTCGGCAAAATGCCCCCGTAACTTCGGGAGAAG
>NZ_JBVHMN010000052.1:0-1297 GCF_055558435.1 Streptomyces sp. NPDC025784 | reverse complement strand
TCGGCCGCCGCCTGGGCGTCGGCCTCGCGGGACTTGATGACCTGCGCCTGGTGCTGCTCGAAGCGCTGCTGCGCCTCGGCGTACTGGCGCTCCCACTCCTCGCGCTGCTTCTCGTAGCCCTCGAGCCAGTCGTTGGTCTCGGGGTCGAAGCCCTCGGGGTAGATGTAGTTGCCCTGGTCGTCGTAGGACGCGGCCATGCCGTACAGGGTCGGGTCGAACTCGACCGAGGCCGGGTCGGCACCGAAGGACTCGTTGGCCTGCTTCAGCGAGAGGCTGATGCGACGACGCTCGAGGTCGATGTCGATGACCTTGACGAAGATCTCGTCGTTGACCTGGACGACCTGCTCCGGGATCTCCACGTGGCGCTCGGCCAGCTCGGAGATGTGCACCAGACCCTCGATGCCCTCGTCCACGCGGACGAACGCACCGAACGGAACCAGCTTCGTGACCTTGCCGGGCACGACCTGGCCGATCTGGTGGGTGCGGGCGAACTGCTGCCACGGGTCTTCCTGCGTCGCCTTCAGCGACAGGGAGACACGCTCGCGGTCCATGTCGACGTCGAGGACCTCGACGGTGACCTCCTGGCCGACCTCGACAACCTCGGACGGGTGGTCGATGTGCTTCCAGGACAGCTCGGAGACGTGGACCAGACCGTCGACGCCACCCAGGTCCACGAAGGCACCGAAGTTGACGATCGAGGAGACGACGCCGGAACGGACCTGACCCTTCTGCAGGGTCGTGAGGAACGTCTGGCGGACCTCGGACTGGGTCTGCTCCAGCCAGGCACGGCGGGACAGGACCACGTTGTTGCGGTTCTTGTCCAGCTCGATGATCTTCGCCTCGAGCTCCTTGCCCACGTAGGGCTGGAGGTCGCGGACACGACGCATCTCGACGAGAGAAGCCGGCAGGAAGCCACGGAGGCCGATGTCGAGGATGAGACCACCCTTGACGACCTCGATGACGGTACCGGTGACGATGCCGTCCTCTTCCTTGATCTTCTCGATGGTGCCCCAGGCACGCTCGTACTGGGCGCGCTTCTTCGAGAGGATCAGGCGGCCTTCCTTGTCCTCCTTCTGAAGGACCAGGGCCTCGATCTCGTCGCCGACGGCCACGACCTCGTTCGGGTCGACGTCGTGCTTGATCGAGAGCTCGCGGCTCGGGATGACACCTTCGGTCTTGTAACCGATGTCGAGCAGGACCTCGTCCCGGTCGACCTTCACGATGACGCCGTCGACGATGTCGCCGTCGTTGAAGTACTTGATCGTCTCGTCGATCGCGGCGAGGAAGGCTTCCTCGT
>NZ_JBVHMN010000051.1:0-1323 GCF_055558435.1 Streptomyces sp. NPDC025784 | reverse complement strand
CAACACAGTGGACGCGAGCAACTGAGGACAAGCCCTCGGCCTATTAGTACCAGTCACCTCCACGCCTTACGGCGCTTCCAGATCTGGCCTATCAACCCAGTCGTCTACTGGGAGCCTTACCCCATCAAGTGGGTGGGAGTCCTCATCTCGAAGCAGGCTTCCCGCTTAGATGCTTTCAGCGGTTATCCCTCCCGAACGTAGCCAACCAGCCATGCCCTTGGCAGGACAACTGGCACACCAGAGGTTCGTCCGTCCCGGTCCTCTCGTACTAGGGACAGCCCTTCTCAAGACTCCTACGCGCACAGCGGATAGGGACCGAACTGTCTCACGACGTTCTAAACCCAGCTCGCGTACCGCTTTAATGGGCGAACAGCCCAACCCTTGGGACCGACTCCAGCCCCAGGATGCGACGAGCCGACATCGAGGTGCCAAACCATCCCGTCGATATGGACTCTTGGGGAAGATCAGCCTGTTATCCCCGGGGTACCTTTTATCCGTTGAGCGACGGCGCTTCCACAAGCCACCGCCGGATCACTAGTCCCGACTTTCGTCCCTGCTCGACCCGTCGGTCTCACAGTCAAGCTCCCTTGTGCACTTACACTCAACACCTGATTGCCAACCAGGCTGAGGGAACCTTTGGGCGCCTCCGTTACTCTTTGGGAGGCAACCGCCCCAGTTAAACTACCCATCAGACACTGTCCCTGATCCGGATCACGGACCCAGGTTAGACATCCAGCACGACCAGACTGGTATTTCAACGACGACTCCACACGGGCTGGCGCCCGCACTTCACAGTCTCCCAGCTATCCTACACAAGCCGAACCGAACACCAATATCAAACTGTAGTAAAGGTCCCGGGGTCTTTCCGTCCTGCTGCGCGAAACGAGCATCTTTACTCGTAGTGCAATTTCACCGGGCCTATGGTTGAGACAGTCGAGAAGTCGTTACGCCATTCGTGCAGGTCGGAACTTACCCGACAAGGAATTTCGCTACCTTAGGATGGTTATAGTTACCACCGCCGTTTACTGGCGCTTAAGTTCTCAGCTTCGCCACAACGAATTGTGACTAACCGGTCCCCTTAACGTTCCAGCACCGGGCAGGCGTCAGTCCGTATACATCGCCTTACGGCTTCGCACGGACCTGTGTTTTTAGTAAACAGTCGCTTCTCGCTGGTCTCTGCGGCCACCCCCAGCTCATGGAGTAAATCCAATCACCAGTGATGGCCCCCCTTCTCCCGAAGTTACGGGGGCATTTTGCCGAGTTCCTTAACCATAGTTCACCCGAACGCCTCGGTATTCTCTACCTGACCACCTGAGTCGGTTT
>NZ_JBVHMN010000050.1:0-1468 GCF_055558435.1 Streptomyces sp. NPDC025784 | reverse complement strand
CCCAATACCGGTGATTTAGGCGGTTTTCTGGCCTCTGCTAGTTGTTTTGGTGGGCGGGACCAGTGTGATTGCCGCGGTGGGTGGTCGGGGCGGGTTCCGGTGGTGCGTGTGTTTGAGGTGCCAGTTGGTCATTTTGCGTTTGATGACACGGGGGTTGGAGCGTCGTCTGCGGGGTGGCAGGAGTCGTTCCAGAAGCTCACGGATGGTGTGCGTCAGGGCTCGGTTGAGTCGTGAGGGGGGAAAGCGCCGCCTGGTCGGTGACGTGGCGGCGGGCGATGCGGAGAGTGCGGGTGAAGGACAGCTGGTCCGGGTCGAGGCCGACTTGGTGGGCGGCCCCGTGCATGATGTCCCGAAGTGCGTGGTGGACGAGGAGGAAACCGTAGATTTCCTGCTCAACGCCATCGGGGTATTGCGAGCGGAGGACGAGACGGTGTCCGCCCTGATGGGTCTTGATCTCGTCCAACGTGTTCTCGATCTCCCACCGCTGGTGGTAGAGGCCCGCCAGGTCGGTGGCTGAAGCCTCCGTCGGGTCGCAGATGGTCGTGATCAGCCGGTAGATCGTGTCGTCGTTGCGGCCGAGCGTGTACTCGATGACCCGGACCCGGGCCGGATCACGACGGGTGCGGTCGCTGGTGGCGACGATCTCGGACAGGTACGAGCCGTCATCGAAGGCTTCGAGGACCGGGAGCACGATGTTCTTGCGCACACGCCACAACAAGTCCGCCCCCGTGCCGGAGGCGGCCTGCCACAGCTCGAATCCGGTGATGCCGCGGTCGGCCATCAGCAGCATTCCCGGCTCGAGCCGGCCCAGTAACCCAGGAATGAGCTGCTGTTCGTGCACCGAGAGCGGGCCCGACGCCGCGGCGAACACCGCGTGTGTCCCGCATTCCACCAGAGCGGCAACCCGCACCTGCGGATACGCACTGCGCTGCTGTCCCCGCCCCGACCCGGGACGGCCGAAGAACGAGTTGTTGGCCTCGGTGTCCGGCACATCAAACGTGGTGCCGTCCACCGCGACCAGACGCCACCGCCGATACCAGGCACCGGCCGTGTCCGGGGCGGCCACCGGCCGACACACTCGCGCGAACAGCACTACCAAAGGCTCCGGGCCCAACCGCCTGCGGGCCCGGCCGATCGCCGCCGTCGTCGGCACCCGCCACGGCTTCTCCCACCGCCGCACCCGCTCCAGCCCCTGCGTCAGCAGACGGGCCACTTCCTCATAGCCCTGCCCGCAGAACAGACACATCGCGAGCACGAAGTAGACCACCACCCGAGCCGGCAGCAGCCGGGAACGCTGCTCTTGACGCCCGCACTCCACGATCACCTCATCCACCAACTCAGGTGGAAACACCCGCGTCAGCACACCCAGAGCGATCCGATCCGACAACCGCTCACCTGACGACTTCACCTGTCCAGGCCTTGGCACACCACACCCAACGACCCACCACCATCAAAGTCACCGGTATTG
>NZ_JBVHMN010000049.1:0-1502 GCF_055558435.1 Streptomyces sp. NPDC025784 | reverse complement strand
CCAATGCCGTGTAGTTAGCGTTGGGCGTTGGGCGTCAAGGGGTGCGGGTGGTCAGGATGTCGATGCTGATGGTGGCCTTGTAGCTGGTCCTGTCGACGGTGCCTCTGGCGTTGTACTTCGAGATGGCGCGTTTGACGACGCGTGGTCGGGTGTGGATGCGCCGATCGGGCATGAGGCTGGCCAGAATCCGGCGGCCTATGGCGCCGACGAGATCGATGGCTGTGTTGTCGAAGACGCCCGCGGCCTGGACGAGCAGGTCGCGGGCGGTGTTCAGCGCGATGGAGAAACTGGCCCGGTCGGGGTCGGTGTCCGGGCGGATGCCGGTGGCATCCGCCATGGCCAGTCGCAGGATTTGGTAGGTGACCAGGAGGGCGAAGACTTCCTGGGCGACGCCTGCGGGCGTGCGGGCACGAAGGACCCGGCCGCCCAGAATGGTGGACTTGATCTCCAAGTAGGAGGTCTCGATCTCCCACCGCTCGTGATAGAGCCTGATGAGCTCGGCGGCAGGGTGGCTGTGAGGGTCGGTCAGGGTTGTGACGAGACGGTAGGCGCAGGTGCGGCGCCCCTGGGAAGTGCTGAGGGTGATCTCGCAGTCGATGACCCGGACCGCAACGACTCCGAGCCTGGAGAGGTAGGAACCGTCGGGGAAACGCCTGAGGACGGGCAGCCTGCGGTGCTCCTTCACACGGACCAGCACGTGCGCGCCCGTGCGGGTGATCGCCTCGACCAGTGCCTGAACGGCGAAGTTCCGGTCCAGCAGGACGATCATGCCCTCGCGCAGGCTGCGGACCAGGCTCGGGGCATAGGACGTTTCCCCGTGCACGGTCGGCCCGAACACCGCGTCGAGAACGGTCCGGGTGCCGCACGAGACCAGGACCAGCAGACGGAGCGAGGGGTATCCGGCCCCGCCGTTGTTGCAGCGGTGCCTGGCGAACTCGGCTTGGTTGGCCGGGCTGTCGGGCACGGCTACCAGCGTGCCGTCGACAGCGCAGACGAGAAGGCCCCGCCACCAGGCTCCGGCGGTGCTGATCCCGGCGGCCGGCCCGCGCAGCAGGTCGAACAAGCGCCGCAGCGGCACAGTCCCGACCCGCCTGCGGGCCTGAGCCATGGCACCGGCCGTTGGAGTCGCTGTCTGCAGTCCGTCCAGTCCGGCGGTCAGCCGGTGCCACACCTGCTGCCATCCCATCCCGGGAAACAGGGCGCCGGCCAGCAGCAGGTACACCACCACACGTGAGGGAAGGTCGCGTATCCGCTGCTGTGTCCTGCCGGCCTCGGACAGCACCTCGTCGACCATCTCGAACGGAACAATCCGCGTTAACTCGCCGAGATGGCCCGGCGCGAACGGACCCGCGGCAACCGCTACCTCACGAGCAATGACAGACTTGGCGTCCAATGGAGCTCCTGCTGAACAGTGATCTTGGTCGACACGGTTCTAGCAGGAGCTCCATCTCTGCTTCAGACTGCTTGACACACCAGCCCCGCCCCTAACTACACGGCATTGG
>NZ_JBVHMN010000048.1:0-1610 GCF_055558435.1 Streptomyces sp. NPDC025784 | reverse complement strand
ACGCACAGCAACCAACTCCGGCACCGACACCCCCGGCACCACAACCCCCGTGTCATTCCACGACGAGAGCACCAACTCCCGCTCACCGTCGGGGAAGTACGTGGATTCGGCGCTGCCGTCCACGTCCTGGGCCATGGCTTCCAGGACGGCCCGGTACATGGCGGCGAGCCGGTCGACGGCCTCGTGCGTGAGACGGCCGGGGTCGGCCGTGAGGAGCAGGCCGGCCGCTCGGGCGGCGACGGCGAGGCCGAACTCCGTGGCGCCTTCGCCCATGCCCGAGTCCGCGTCGACGATGTCCGACTCCGCCTGGGCGTCCTTGAGGTCGAGATAGCTGAAGCGGACGTCCAGCAGCCGGGACCCGTCGGCCAGTTCGCGTTGCATCACCGGCATCGGGAAGCGGCGGTGCGGCCAGAGGGCGGCTTCCTGGTCGTAGACCTGGCGGACGAGGTCGCGCCAGGTGCGGGCACCGCGCCGGAACGCGAACGGCACCGTGTTCAGGTACATGCCGTACACGCGCTCCGCGCCCAGGATCTCCGGGCGACCGCTGCACACCAGCCCGGTGTGGAACGACTCCTCCGGAGTGAGCAGACTCATCACCTTCAGGTGGGCCGCGTGCAGCACGGCCTTCAGCGAAGTACCGGTCTCCCTCGCGGCGGCCCGCAACGCCGGCGCGAGGTCGGCGAGCGGAACGCGGACCGTGTGCGCGGGGCCGGCTGTGGCGCCACCGCTCCAGCCCGCGGGCAGCTCGAACTTGGCATGCCCCTCGATGACGTCACGCCAGTAGGCGCGGTCTCGGTCCGACTCCGTCGAGGCCCGCTCGGCCGCCACGAAGTCGGCGTACCGCACGGCGGGGGCCTCGGGCTCGGACAGTGCCCCACCGCTCCGCACCCGCAGGTAGTTCTCGACGATCTCGCTGAGCAGCGAGCGGTGGCTCCACCCCTCGGTGATGGGGTGGCAGACGCTGACCGAGAGCCACCAGGCCTCGTCCGACTCGACGAGCGCCGAGACCCTCAGGAGGGGCGGGCGTTCGAGGTCGAACGCGGCGGCCCGCTCCGACACGACGTGCGCACGGCGGGCCGCTGCCTGGTGCTCCTCGTCCTGCCCCCGCAGGTCGTGGACGGTGACCGGGCTCTCCGCGCTCGGGTGGATGAGCTGAAGCGGTACCGAGTAGCCCTCCAGGGCGAAGGATGCCCTGAGCATCTCGTGCCTCGCCACCAGCGCCTGCGCCGCCTGGCGGAGCGCGTCGGCGTCGAAGGCTCGTCCGTCCCTGATCCGGAACGTCGTCGTGTTGTGGTACTTGTTCCGGCCGTCGTCGGCGAGCATCTCCACCAGCATGCCGAGCTGCACCTGCGCCAGCGGGAAGGCGTCCACCAGCCCTGCGGGGAGTGCGGCCCGGTCGGTGTCCGGTACCAGGGCGAAGGGCGTCACGACGGGGACGTCCTGCGCGGGCGTGCCCTCACTCGTGCCGAGCGCGGTGGCGAGTCCGGCGACGGTCCGGTGACGGAACACGTCGCCGACGGCCGCCTCGAACCCTTCGGCCCGCAGGGCACCGACCAGCGCGATCGCCTTGATGGAGTGACCGCCGAGGTCGAAGAAGTTGTCCTCGACAC
>NZ_JBVHMN010000047.1:0-1658 GCF_055558435.1 Streptomyces sp. NPDC025784 | reverse complement strand
AGAAGCCGTGTCTCAACCGATCACGGAACGTGCAAGTCGAACAGGTTTCTCGCCGGGGTGATCTTCTGGCGGTCGACGCATGAAGACAGGGCCCCTTGGTAGCTCGGAGGTGCGAACCGAACCGAGCAGTACCAGGAGGCCCTGTTGTCGCAGTTGTACGCGCTCATGCCCGCTGTTCTCAACTCGGGTTCCCGATCGTGTGATTGCCTCGCGCACGTGTACGGGAATGCGGCCGATCATCCCGATCGAGTGCGCCGGTATCCGTCGGACATGACGGACGCGGAGTGGGCGGCCATCCGGCCGTTGCTGCCGGTGCCGGCCTGGCTCCAGGGGCGGGGCGGGCAGCCCGAGGGCTACTGCCACCGCCAGCTGCTGGACGCGATCCGCTACCTGGTCGCGGGCGGCATCTCGTGGCGGGCGATGCCCGCGGACTTCCCCGATTGGGGCCGGGTCTATGCCTTCTTCCGCCGCTGGCGCAAGCACGGGCTGATCACCGAGTTCCACGACCGGTTGCGCGGAAAGGTCCGTGAACGCGAGGGCCGCGAGGCCGAGCCCACGGCCGCAATCATCGACGCGCAGTCGGTGCGGGCCGCCGCGACGGTGCCGGCCGCCTCACGCGGCTACGACGGCGGGAAGAAGGTGCCGGGCCGCAAACGGCATATCGTGACCGACTGCCTTGGCCTGCTCCTGGTCACCTGCGTCACCGCCGCGAACATCGGCGACCGGGACGCCGCCACGGGCCTGCTGGAGCAGTTGCGCCGCCTGCACCGTGACATCACTCTCGTCTGGGCCGACGGCGGCTACACCGGCGACCTGGTCGACTGGTGCCGGCACAAACTCGCCCTCACCCTGCAGATCGTCAAGCGCACCGATGACATGAAGGGATTCGTGGTCCTCCCCAGGCGCTGGGTGGCAGAGCGCACTTTCGCATGGCTGATGAACTCCCGCCGCCTGGCGAGGGATTACGAAACCCTGCCCGCTACCAGCGAGGCGATGATCCGGTGGTCGATGATCACACGGATGGGCCGACGTCTGGCACGGGCACAGGCCGCCGACCGGCGCTGAAAGTCCCCGACGACTCCTGCACCAGCCACCCGCGCTCCGCCAGGCGCCTGGCCTTCGAGCGCAGCCCCTCGACCTTCGCCGGTGTCGTCTCCAAGCCCAGCTCGACCGCGATCTCCCTGGCCTTCAGCGGCCCTCTGGCCGCCACCCGCCCCTCCTCCAGCACACCCAGAAGCCGCTGATAGTCCGGCGCCAGAACCGTCACCGGCAACCCGTCCCGCCACGGCGGCACCGTCGAGCCCGGCACGGGCGAGGACACGGTTTCCCGCTCCGCCCCGGCCTCGGTCGCGGCAGTGGACTCGGCCGCAGAGACCGCCAGGGCCTCCGCGAGCTCCTCCCGCGCGATCACCCGCCGGTCCAGCTCGATCTCCGCGGCCTCCAACACCTCAGCCAGCCGCGCGACTTCCTCCCGCAGACCCTCCACCCGCACCCGGGCAGCCGACTCCCGCTCCTCCAGCATTCCCAGCACCGACGCCACCGCGCACCCCTCGACCAAGAAGCGGACACAAGACGTCGACATGCCTCCCTCAACCCGAGCGAAACCATTCCTGACCAGCAGAAATCAAACGATCACGTTCGGTTGAGATACGGCTTCT
>NZ_JBVHMN010000046.1:0-1670 GCF_055558435.1 Streptomyces sp. NPDC025784 | reverse complement strand
GGCGTGAGGATGTCGTGGTCCGCGAAATGCAACTGGAAGCTGGACACCCCCGGCAGGGTGCCTGCGGGCGCGCGGATCTCGGCGGGGAAGTTCGGCAGGGTCGAGAGGTCGTTGCCGAAGGAAGCGGTCTCGGAGGTGAAGCGGTCGCCGGTGAGCTGCATACCGTCACCGGAGTCCCCCGCGAACCGGATGATCACCCGGTCCAGCCGGCGGACGTCCTTCGTCCCGGCCGGTTTGCGCTGTTCCCCTACGACGGCTCCATCGGCATGCTCCGCTGGGCTACTGACCTGGCTCGTCACTGAACTGGACCTCCTTCGAGGCGGCTGTCGGGGAGCGGCCTTCCCGCAGACCTTCCCCTTTTCAACCCTACGTCGGTAAGGGTCGCCTTCCCGTGGCCATTCACATGATGGACATCAATCTGAGACGGCCCGGCACCCTGACTTGTCATGATTTACCCGCCCCCCGGGTTCTTTCCTGGATGACGCTCCCGGCTCGTCCGTCGGTTCTGGGCTTGTTGTGGGCTTTCCGTGCGGCGGGGCCCGTGCTGCGCCGAGCCTCGACCCATAACTGACACAGTGTCAGCCCGTCATGAGTTCAGGTAGGTGAGCACCGCGAGAACACGCCGGTGATCCCCGTCACTCGGCGACAGTCCCAGCTTCAGGAAGATGTTGCTGACGTGCTTCTCGACGGCTCCGTCGCTGACCACCAGCTGCCGTGCGATCGCCGAGTTCGTCCGCCCCTCGGCCATCAGCCCCAGGACCTCCCGCTCCCGGGGCGTGAGCCCGGCCAGCACGTCCTGCTTGCGGCTGCGCCCGAGCAGCTGCGCCACGACCTCCGGGTCGAGCGCGGTGCCCCCCTGGGCCACCCGCACCACCGCGTCCACGAACTCCCGCACCTCGGCCACGCGGTCCTTGAGCAGATAGCCGACCCCGCGGCTGGAACCGGCCAGCAGTTCGGTGGCGTACTGCTCCTCCACGTACTGCGACAGCACGAGCACACCGAGGCCGGGATGCGCCTTGCGCAGCTGCACCGCGGCCCTGACCCCCTCGTCGGTGTGCGTCGGCGGCATCCGCACATCGGCCACGACCACGTCCGGCAGCGCGTCCTGCGCCGCGAACTCGGTGATGGTCTTGATCAGCGCCTCACCGTCGCCGACGCCGGCCACGACGTCATGCCCGCGGTCCGTCAACAACCGGGTCAGGCCCTCCCTGAGCAGCACTGAATCCTCGGCGATGACCACCCGCACCCTGTCCTCCACGATTCTCGGCCCCCCAGAGCCCGTCCCCGGACCGGACCGAGGGTGTCCCGGCCCGTCCGGGGTCCGCTCCCGGCCCGTGCCGGGTTCGTCCCCGCTCGTACGACAGACCCCAGCATTCCAGCATTCGGACCGGCATGCGCCCGGGCAACGTGATTGGGGAGGCATGACTTCGGGTTTCGGCCGCCATGCGACCGACAACGATCACCGGGCGCCCCGGTGGAGCGCCGATTTTCGGCCCGCCCCGGGCCAGAGGCGAGACCTGAGGGCATCGGCCACCCCACGGGACCCCACCCCCGCACGGACGGGGCTGTGCCGGTGGGCCCCGCGCACCCGCCCTCAGCCAGTGGCCGCAACCCACTACTGCCCGCACCCGGCGTCCTACGGAAGGGACCCCGCGCACCCGCCCTCAGCC
>NZ_JBVHMN010000045.1:0-1846 GCF_055558435.1 Streptomyces sp. NPDC025784 | reverse complement strand
TTGACTTGCTCCTCGGGCTGAAGCCCGAGGATTCTGGCCTTCTCGATCGTTGCTGTGCCGCTACGCGGCACGGGCTTGGGTCGGGAATCCGTGGCTTCCTGTTTCTTCGCGCTGTGCCGGGATCGCTCCTGGTCTTACCGGCGCTCCGCAGGCCGATACCGCCAGTCCGGCGGCCGTCTTCACGTTGATCGCGGCATTGTGGTCCCGGTCATGGACGCTGCCGCAGGCGGTACAGGTCCATTTCCGGACGCTGAGGGGTTTGGGTCCGTCCTTGACGCCGCATGTCGAGCAGGTCTGGGAGGTCGGCTCGAACCGGCCGATCGTGACCAGGGTGCGGCCGTACCGGGCCGCTTTGTACTCCAGCATGCTGACGAACGAGGACCATCCGGCGTCGTGCACGGACTTGGCCAGTCTGGTGCGGGCCAGTCCCGCCACCGACAGGTCCTCCACGGCGATCCCTTGGTTCTCGGAGATCAGCCTGGTGGAGAGCTGGTGGTGGAACTCGCGGCGGGCGTCGGTGACCTTGGCGTGAGCGCGGGTGACCTTCAGGCGGGCCTTTTCGCGGTTCTTGCTTCCCTTCTGTTTGCGGGACAGCTCCCGCTGGGCCTTCTTCAGCTTCTTCTCCGCGCGCCGCAGAAAACGCGGGGAGTCGATTTTCGTGCCGTCGGACAGGACGGCAAAGTGGGTGAGGCCGAGGTCGATGCCGATGGTGCGGTCCGTTTCGGGCATCCGTGCCTGGTCGGCGGCGGGGTCGGTGTCGATGACGAAGGAGGCGAAGTACCGCCCGGCCGCGTCCTTGATGACGGTGACGGAGGAGGGCGTGGTGGGCAGCGTGCGGGACCACGTCACCTTCACCGCGCCGATCTTCGGCAGGTTCAGACGGCCACTGTCGGTGATGGACCAGCGGGCGTTGGCGGTGAACCGGATCGACTGCCGCTTGTCCTTGCGGGACTTGAAATGGGGAGCACCCATCTTGGGCCCCTTGCGACCACCCTTGAGGGAGGCGAAGAAGTTGCGGTACGCAGTCTCGACGTCCCGCAGGGACTGCTGGAGCACCACCGCGGAGACCTCGCCCAGCCAGGACCGCTCCACCGTCTGTTTCGCCTCGGTAATCAGCCTCTTCGACAGCTCCGCGGCCTTGGGGAACGGCTGCTTGGCCGCTCTGGCCTCCTCACGGGCGCGGACCGCGTCGTTGAACACGACACGGGCGCACCCGAACGCCCTCGCCAACGCCCTCTGTTGGCCGGTGTCCGGGTACAACCTGAAGGAGTACCGGAGCTGCATGACCCTCACGATACATACTTGGGTTATGGGCGACTTGCATAAGATCAGAACTGGTAGACACTGTGTTTTCGTGATGCACGTCCACTTGGTCTTCGTGACCAAGTTCCGGCACAAGGTGTTCACCGATGCCCACTTGAGGCGTATGGAAGAGATCATGCGGTCGGTGTGTACGGACTTCGAATGCGAGCTGGTGGAGTTCAACGGCGAGAACAACCACGTCCACCTGCTGGTGAACTTCCCGCCCAAGGTCGCCGTGACCAAACTGGTCAACTCCCTCAAGGGCGTCTCCTCCCGCCGCCTGCGCCAGGAGTTCCCCGACCTGGTACGCCACTACTGGAGGGCCAACAAGCTGTGGTCCGGCTCCTACTTCGCCGGAACCGTCGGCGGCGCCCCGCTCAGCGTGGTCAGGCAGTACATCGAACAGCAGAACCGGCCGGTGTGAGCACCGCCCGGCTCCGCCGGGACCAGCCCGCGCGACGCGCCGCACCGCAGACGAGGAACTGCGGTGTCCGGCTCCGCCGGACCTGAATCCGCGACGCCCCGCGTCGCCACCATCAGATTC
>NZ_JBVHMN010000044.1:0-1918 GCF_055558435.1 Streptomyces sp. NPDC025784 | reverse complement strand
CGGAGCCGGAACCAGTAGAAGCCGTGTCCGGCGAGGGTGAGCAAGTAGGGGAGTTCTCCGATGGCCGGGAATCGCACGCCGCCGATGAGTTCGACGGGGTGGCGTCCGTTGAACTCGCGCAGGTCGAGTTCGGTGGGCTGGGCGAAGCGGGAGAAGTTGTGGACGCACAGGACGAGGTCGTCGTCGGCTTCGCGGAGGAAGGCGAGGACGGCGGGGTTGGAGGAGGGCAGTTCGGTGTAGGTGCCGAGTCCGAAGGCCTTGTTCTGTTTGCGGATCTCGATCATGCGGCGGGTCCAGTGGAGCAGGGAGGACGGCGAGGACATGGAGGCCTCGACGTTGGTGACCTGGTAGCCGTAGACGGGGTCCATGATGGTGGGGAGGAAGAGGCGTCCGGGGTCGCAGGAGGAGAAGCCGGCGTTGCGGTCGGGGGTCCATTGCATGGGGGTGCGGACGGCGTCGCGGTCGCCGAGCCAGATGTTGTCGCCCATGCCGATCTCGTCGCCGTAGTAGAGGATCGGTGAGCCGGGCAGGGAGAGCAGCAGGGCGGTGAAGAGTTCGATCTGGTTGCGGTCGTTGTCGAGGAGGGGGGCCAGGCGGCGGCGGATGCCGATGTTGGCGCGCATGCGCGGGTCCTTGGCGTATTCCGCGTACATGTAGTCGCGTTCTTCGTCGGTGACCATTTCGAGGGTGAGCTCGTCGTGGTTGCGCAGGAAGATGCCCCACTGGCAGTTGGAGGGGATGGCGGGGGTCTTGGCGAGGATCTCGGAGACGGGGTAGCGGGACTCGCGGCGGACGGCCATGAAGATGCGGGGCATGACGGGGAAGTGGAAGGCCATGTGGCACTCGTCGCCGCCGGAGGGGAAGTCGCCGAAGTAGTCGACGACGTCCTCGGGCCACTGGTTCGCCTCCGCCAGCAGCACCGTGTCCGGGTAGTGCGTGTCGATCTCCTTGCGGACCCGCTTGAGGAACTCGTGCGTTGCCGGAAGGTTTTCGCAGTTCGTTCCCTCGACCTGGTACAGGTACGGCACCGCGTCCAGCCGGAACCCGTCGATCCCCAGGTCCAGCCAGAACCGCAGCGCGGAGATGATCTCCTCCTGCACGGCCGGGTTCTCGTAGTTGAGGTCGGGTTGGTGGGAGAAGAAGCGGTGCCAGTAGTACTGCTTGCGGACGGGGTCGAAGGTCCAGTTGGAGGCTTCGGTGTCGACGAAGATGATGCGGGCGTCCTGGTACTGCTTGTCGTCGTCGGCCCAGACGTAGTAGTCGCCGTAGGGGCCGTCGGGGTGGGTGCGGGACTCCTGGAACCACGGGTGCTGGTCGCTGGTGTGGTTCATGACGAAGTCGATGATGACGCGCATGCCGCGCTGGTGGGCGGCGTCGACGAACTCGACGAAGTCGGCGAGGTCGCCGAACTCGGGCAGGACGGCGGTGTAGTCGGAGACGTCGTAGCCGCCGTCGCGCAGGGGTGACTTGAAGAACGGGGGCAGCCACAGGCAGTCGATGCCGAGCCATTGCAGGTAGTCGAGCTTGGCGGTCAGGCCCTTGAGGTCGCCGATGCCGTCACCGTTGCTGTCCTGGAAGGAGCGGACCAGGACCTCGTAGAAGACGGCGCGTTTGAACCAGTCGGGGTCGCGGTCCTTGGCCGGTGTGTCCTCGAACGTGTCCGGGACGGGCTCATTGACGATCATGTTGTGGGTGACCCTCCGATCTGCGGTGAGGACGGTCGCAGGACGGTGAGGATGTGCGCGGGGCTATGCCCGGGTTCCAGACGCACATAGTTGGCCCTGCCCCAGTGGTAGGTCTCGCCGGTGAGCTCGTCGCGCACCGGCACGGTCTCGTGCCAGTCCAGGCCGAGTCGCGGCATGTCCAACGAGACCGTGGCCTCCTGGGTGTGGTGGGGGTCGAGGTTGACCACCACCAC
>NZ_JBVHMN010000043.1:0-2932 GCF_055558435.1 Streptomyces sp. NPDC025784 | reverse complement strand
ACACAAGACGTCGACATGCCTCCCTCAACCCGAGCGAAACCATTCCTGACCAGCAGAAATCAAACGATCACGTTCGGTTGAGATACGGCTTCTCAAGCTGCCAGGTCTCCCCCAGGACTTGGAGAGCATCCCGCTGGAGTACTTCACCACAGCAGCTCGCTTACTGGCCGCACAACCGGGCGTCGACGCACGCCACATCATGGTGATGGGATACTCCCGCGGCAGCGAGGCGGCCCTACTCCTCGCCAACCACTACCCCCGCCTCATCAAGGGCGCGGTCGTCTACGCGCCGTCATCCGAAGTCAACGGCGGGTTTCCGCACTACGGCACGACAGCATGGACCAAGGGCGGCAAGCCGATTGCCGAAGGGAACATTTCGCTCAGCCACGTCAGCGGGCCCGTCCTGGCCATCGCCGGAGCAGACGACCGGCTGTGGAGCTCTTCCCACTCCGCCCGGCGCATCGCTCAGGAACTCGATGCCACCGGCGACCAGTACCCCCACAAGGCATTGATCTACCCCAAGGCCGGGCACGGTGTTGGAACGTATCCATACGTCGCGGCCGCTACGCGTTTCCGTCACCCTGTGACACAAAGAGAGGTAGACCTCGGCGGGACCCGCGCGGGCGATGCTGCTGCGCGCGAGACAGGCTGGTTAAGAGTCCTGGCGCTCCTCGCTTCACTCGGGCCTGACTTGCCACAGCCATAACCATGTGGCAGCAGCGACACGACAGGCGTGAGCAGTTACCCAGAACGCGATGACGCTGTGGAAATGGATGCGCCGCGCGAACATCGACGACGGGACAAAGCCCGGAACGACCAGCCGGGAGAGCGCGAGACTGCGGGAAACACGTCGGCGGATCAAGCTGCTGGAACAGGAGAACGAGGTCCTGCGCCGGGCCGTGACCTACCTGTCGCAGGCACATCTGCCGGGAAAAGGATCTACCGCTCGTGAAAGAGCCGGCCGGGGACGGTGTCTCCGTCACGGTCACGTGCCGGGTCCTGAAGCTCGCCAGACAGCCCTACTGCCGCTGGCCTGACGAGCCAGTGACCGATGCCGAGTTCGAGCAGGCCGCTCGCGCGAACGATAGGACGACGCCACCTGGATCGCGGACTCTTGCGGTTGCGGTCCAGGTGGCGTTCAGCGGGCGGCGGTTACTCGGCGAGCAACTCGACCGGGATGTTGCCGCGCGTGGCGTTGGAGTACGGGCAAACCTGGTGGGTGGCCTCGATGAGCTCGCGACCGACTTCCCGGGGCAGGCTGTCCGGTAGCTTCGTACGCAGGCTGACTTCGAGCTGGAAGCCACCCTGCCCGTTGGGGACGAGGCCGATTTCGGCGGTGACCGACATGCCCGAGACGTCGATCTTCTTCTTCTGCGCCACCAACTGCATGGAGGTGGCGAAGCATGCCGCATAGCCCGCCGCGAAGAGCTGCTCGGGGTTGGTGCCGTCGCCGGTGCCGCCCAACTCCTTCTGGAGGGCCAGCTCGACGTCCAACTTGCCGTCCGAACTGAAGGCGCGGCCGTCGCGACCGGTCGCGGTCGCGGCGGCGGTATACAGGCTCATGTCCTGCCCTTCTGGTAGACCGATCGGTCAATCTGTTTGGCCCACTCAGCGTATGGAGGGCGGCAGCCGCTCCCCATGGCTCACCGTCTACGTTTCATATCTGATCGTCTTGCACGTAGCCGCCTCGCGTTACGATCTGGCGATGGACGTGCTCAGCGATGCGATCGGCGTCATGCGTACGGGGCGCCCTCATTCCACTGAAATCCGCAAGCACGCTCCGTGGGGAGTGCGGGCCGAGCCGTTCTCCGGGGCCGGCTTTCATGTGGTGCTGGAAGGGACATGCTGGCTGATCCCGCCGACGGGCGCCGCGATCGCCCTGAGCGTGGGCGATGTGGTGTGCCTTCCGCACGGCTGCAAGCACGCTCTGGCCGACAGCCCGTCGACGTCCCTGACGGGCGCGCCCTCGGCCTCCCTGCGGGAGATGACGCCGAACGCCGACGACGGCGTGGGAGCCACGACGGTCCTGCTGTGCGGCGCGTACACGCTCGATCAGACCCGGCCACATCCACTGTTCGAGGAACTGCCCGAGGTCATCCACCTTCCGGCACGTCTCGGCCACCGCACGCCGCTGCGTGCCGCCGTCAACCTGCTCGGCGACGAGATCGCCAACCCCAGCCACGGAACCGAAGCGGTCGTGTCGGCCTTGCTGGACATCATGCTGCTGTACATCCTGCGGGCCTGGCTCGACGAGCAGAGCGACGACGGCCCGGCCACCGGCTGGGCCGCAACGCTGCGCGATCCGGCGATCACCGCAGCGCTGCGCCATATCCACCAGGAACCCGCAGGGCAGTGGACAGTCGAAGCGCTGGGCGCGAAAGCCGGACTGTCGCGCGCCGCCTTCTCCCGCCGGTTCACCTCACTGGTCGGCAAACCGCCCCTGGGCTACCTGACCTGGTGGCGGATGACCCTGGCGGCGCGACTGCTGCGCGACAGCGACATGCCGGTACAGACCGTCGCGCAGCGCACGGGATATACCTCCGAATTCGCCTTCGCCAAAGCGTTCAAACGAGAGCACGGCTTGGCCCCCGGTCGGTACCGCCGGCAGGCGCGGAGGTAGTCCGGTCAGCAGGCCGTGACGACGGCCTCCTGTTGGACGCCATCCTGATCTGCCGTTGGCCGCTTGAGGTCCATGAGCGGGATCGCCCCTGCGCGTGCGGGAAGCAGGCCACAAAGCTAGTCGGGAAGGTGTTACCCGCGGGACCGTCCCCGCGCATGCGGCGCTCCTCGACGCGCTGGCGCGGGATGCGAGTCCTGGTGCCCGCCGCCGATCTAGGCCCAATACCGGTGATTTAGGCGGTTTTCTGGCCTCTGCTAGTTGTTTTGGTGGGCGGGACCAGTGTGATTGCCGCGGTGGGTGGTCGGGGCGGGT
>NZ_JBVHMN010000042.1:0-3946 GCF_055558435.1 Streptomyces sp. NPDC025784 | reverse complement strand
GCGCGCGGTCTGCTCCGCAGACACGACGCGCCGCCGCTACGCGGCGGATTCCACGCTTCGCGTGGAATGCATCCGCACTCCGTGCGGATGGGCGGGACTCCGTCCCGCGGGCCGGATCACTCCGTGATCCGGCGATCCGGTTGACGCCGGATCGGGTCCTGTACTGGCCTGCTCCGCAGTCCAGTACAGGACCTGACGCACCCTCCGGGCGCGTCAGAAAAGCCGCAACTACAGGGGCGAGCGTCCCTGTTCTGAGGTAGTGTCAATGTTTCCTGTTCTCATGGGAGTTGGTGCGGCCGCCTCCTTGTAACCGTCGTCTCTGGGATGTTGTGCGTCACTTTCATGCGCAGCTTGATTCTGGGATGATGGCAGAGTACCTCCCCTCCCCCCGGATCCCTCCCGGGATGGAAAGCAGTCATTTTGGAACGTGGATAGAATCTGAGAAGTCCAGGTTCCCTCTATATACCGAGAATGTGAGGTCTCGTGACTCAGATGGAATTGCGTCCGCATCAAGCTGAGGCCGTCGATAACGTCGTCCGTATTCTCGGTACACCGCCCGGAGGGCGCATGCCTGCCGAGGGCCTGAGGACGCAGGTGATCGCCGCGACCGGTTCCGGTAAGACACTGATCGGTGTGGAATCCGCGCACCGGCTTTCCGCGCGTCGGGTTCTGGTCCTGGTGCCGACGCTGGACCTGCTGACGCAGATGGCCGGCGCGTGGCGTCGGGCGGGTCGGTCCGGCGCGATGATCGGGGTGTGCTCGCTGCGGGCGGAGGAGAGCCAGGGGCTGCCGTGTACGACGGATCCTGACGAACTGGTCTCCTGGGCGCGGGACTTGGACACGGTGACGGTGTTCGCGACGTATGCCTCGGTGGGTCTCGGCATCCTTCAGCGGGCGCACGCTGGTGGCTTGGGTGTTTGGAGCCTGATGGTCGTGGACGAAGCCCACCGGACCAGTGGTGACGGCCTGAAGCCCTGGGCTGCCGTGCATGACCAGTCACTGTTGCCTGCCGAGCGGCGGCTGTACATGACGGCGACGGCACGGGTGTGGGAGGCGGAGGGTGAGCGGCCGCGGTTGGTGGCGTCGATGGAGGATGGTTCGCCGGTGTTCGGGCCTGTGGCGTACAAGTTGACGTTGTCTGAGGCGATCGGTCGGGGGATTGTGGCGCCGTATCAGGTGCTGTGCCTGGACATCCGCGATCCCGACTTGTACGCGGCTTTGACCAGTGAGGACACCGGATCGGATGCGGTGCGCGGGGCGCGGTTGGCGGCTGTGCAGACGGGGTTGATGCGGGCTGCGGTGGAGGAGCGTTTCCGTCGGGTGTTGTCGTTCCACAGTCGGGTGCAGGAGGCGGAGGCGATGGCGGTTTCGGTGCCGGCGGTCGCGGCGCGGCTCGCGGCCGATGAGCCTGACGTCTATCCGCCTGTTGAGGCTGTGTGGGCGGAGTGGTTGTACGGCGAGCACTCCCCCGGACACCGGAAGAACGTGCTGAGTGAGTTCGCCTCGGATTTCCTCGGAGGACCCGACTATTCCGGCCGGAATGTGCGCGCAGAATTGCGTGTATTGAGTTCCGTTCGCATTCTTGGTGAAGGTGTCGATACCGCGGAATGTGATGCAGTGCTTTTCTCGGATGCGCGCGGCAGCATGGTGGATATTGTGCAGATGGTGGGGCGTGCTCTGCGGCTCCATCCGGGCCGGGGAAAACTCGCGTCTTTGGTGGTTCCGGTGTTCCTCGGGCCGGGTGAGGATCCGAATGCATTGCTCACTTCGGATGCGTACAGCGCGTTGAGTAAGATCCTTGGGGCGCTCCGAGCGCATGACGCGGAGACCATCGAAGCCCTTGCCGATCCTCGTCTGCGCAACAGCCACGGGGTGGCTGAACACGGCGGCGATGAAGCTCTGTTGGAGGGTGAGGAGGGCGGCCTGGAGGACGTCGGCGGTGAGGCGGAGCGGGTCTCTGCGCGAGCCGCGGGAGTGCTGCGGTTCAGCGAGGAACGCGACCCGGCTGCGCTCACACAGTTCGTCCAGCTGCGGGTCATCGACCCCGAGGGCGCCTACTGGCGGCGTGGCATCGAGGCCGCCGCGCGCTGGCTGCGCGAGACCGGGAGCAGTGAGTTGCGGGTGCCGTTCACGTACGTCACCCCGGAGGACTGGTCTTCGTCGTTGGGGTCGCATCCGCTGGGGGTGTGGGTGGCGGATCAGCGCCGCTACTACGCGGCCGGCACGCTGGAAGCCTCACGGATCGAGGAGCTGGAACGGCTCGGAATGGTGTGGTCGGTACATGCGTCCGCGTGGGACGCCGGCCTCGAGGTCGCGCGCGCCTACGCCGGGGCGCACGGGCATTGCCTGCCTGGGGCTTCGGTCGTTTTCGACGCCTATCCCCTGGGGGTCTTTCTGAAGAACGCGCGGGCTGCCGCCCGCAAGGCGCGTGAGAACGCCGTACGCCGCGCGAATGGGGAAACCGGCATCTCGTATGCCGGGGAGCTGTCTGAGGAGCGCAGGGAGGCGCTGGAGGAGATCGACCCTGGGTGGTGCCCGGAGTGGGAGATCTCCTGGCAGCGGAACTACCGGTTGGCACTCGCTCACGTGAAGGCCGACGGCGCGCTCCCCGCACAGCCGGGCAAGGTGATCGTGCAGGGTGAGGACCTCGGAGTGTGGATCGCCGCGCAGCGCGTGGGGTGGGAACAGCTGGTCCCAGCGCAGCAGTATCTCCTGGAGACCATCGGAGTCGAACCCCCGGCGGAAGGTGAGACGGTGGTGCCGGTACGGCGCTCCCAGGACGAACGGTGGGCCACCCACCTCGCCGCGGCCCGCCATTTCCACGCCCGCGAAGGCCACCTGCAGGTGGGAAGGAAGCACGTGGAAGAGCTGCCTGGCGAGGACGGTGAAAGCGGCACACCGGTCCGGCTTGGAGGGTGGCTCGATAACACGCGGCGGAGGGCCGACAAGCTCGCACCGGAACGCCGGGCGGCACTGGATGAGCTCGGCATGCGCTGGTAGTCCTGTGGGTGCTGGCGGGGATCGCTGCGAGGTGTTCTCCGTCCAGCGCTCTGGTGGTTACGCCTTAGCTGGGCCGCTGCCCGGCCCCTTGACGATGCAATCGCCGACCGCGATCGACTTCCACAACCCACGGTCGATACGCACCTTAGGGAGCAGTGGGGCAGGGGCGGCGTCATCGTCGGGGACCACCACCCCCCGCGGGTGCGGGGAGCAGTTGTGGTTTCTCGTCCATCGCGAAGACGACGGCATTGGCAGGCGGGGCGAGGTAAAGGCCGACGACATCGCGGATCTTGTCGATCAGGAACGGGTCGGGTGAGATCTTGAAGGTCTCAGTCCGCCACGGCTGCAGGCCGAAGGCGTTCCAGATCCGCAGCACGCTCGCCGGCGATATCCCCACGACCTTGGCCAGCTCCCGCTTCGACCAGTGCGTCCCGCCCTGTGGCGTCTGCTCCAGGGTGCGGACCACGACCTCTTCCACCTGGGCATCGGTGATGGTCCGCGGCACCCCGGGCCGCGGCTCGTCGGCGAGTCCGTCCAGTCGCCGGGCAAGGAACCGTGTGCGCCAGCGGCGCACGGTACCGACACCGAGTCGCGCGGCGACCACGGTGTTGTTCCAGCCGTTCGCGCACGCCAGCACGATGCGTGCGCGAACGGCTGGTCCCTGGGCGGTCGAGCGGCGCTTGGCCCAGCTCTCCAGCGTCAGCCGCTCGGTCTCCGACAACACGACAGGTTCCAGCCGGGTATCGTCCATCCACGCAGCACAGCGCGAGCGCGCTACCCGCCGCAGCAGAACGCCGCAATCTGAAAGAGGGGACGCCTCACGTGGCGGCCCACGACCTCGAAACCAGATCACTAGATGAGTAGTTCCGATGTGGCTCAGTGGTCGTAGGCGATCAGTGACCTGGTGATGGGTGCGCCGATGGTGCGGTTGTGCCAGATCGCGCAG
>NZ_JBVHMN010000041.1:0-12053 GCF_055558435.1 Streptomyces sp. NPDC025784 | reverse complement strand
CGATGCGAAACCTGCACACCCTTCGGCCGACCCGTCGAACCCGACGTGAACACCGTGTACGCCAAACCGTCCAAGTCCACCGACGGCAGCGACCCCCGGGCCTCCGGATGCTCCACATCCACCCGCACGACCGCGACATCGAAGCGGTCGACGTAGGCGCCGGACGTCACCGCGACCCTCACACCGGCATCCGCCAACATCCCGGCCACCCGCTCCCCCGGCAACACCGGATCCAACGGCACATAACCGGCCCCCGCCCGCCACACCCCCAACAACGCCACCACCAGATCAACCGAACGATCCAGCAACACCGCCACCGACGAACCCACACCAACCCCGGCACCACGCAAAGCCTGCGCCAGACGATTCGCCCGCTGATCCAGTTCACCGAACGTCAAGGACCCGCCGCCCGCCTCCACCGCCACCACACCCGGCGACTCCACCGCACGCACAGCAACCAACTCCGGCACCGACACCCCCGGCACCACAACCCCCGTGTCATTCCACGACGAGAGCACCAACTCCCGCTCACCGTCGGGGAGGACAGGCCGCCCGGCGTCGCCGTCGGGGTCCGAGGCCATGGCTTCGAGGACCGAGCGGTACATGGAGGCGAGCCGGTCGACGCCCTTGCGGCCGATGACGTGCCGGTTGGCGGTGATCACCATGAAACCGGCGCGGGTCGAGACGCCGAGGGGGAACTCGGTGGGGCTGTCGTCGATGGTCGCGGCGTAGTCGATGAGGTCCTGGTCGACCTGGCGGAAGTTCTGGTAGCTGAAGCGGACGTCGACGAGGCGTTCCGCGGCGCCGAACTCGCGCTGCATGGCGCCGAGCGGGTACCGGCGATGCGGCCAGACCTCGATCTCCTGGTCGAAGACCCGGCGGACCAGGTCCCGCCATGTGCGGGCACCGCGCCGGAAGGCGAACGGCAGGGGGTTGAGGTAGACGCCGTGGACGCGTTCGGCGCCGACGGCCTCCGGGCGGGCGTTGGTGACCAGCCCGGTACGGAAGGACTCCTCCGGGGTGAGGCGGCTCATCACCGTGAGGTGGGCGGCGTGCAGGACACTCTTGATCGGGACCTGGGCCTCGCTCGCGAGAGCGCGGAGTCCGGCTTCGAGGTCGTGGTAGGGGACCCAGGCGCGGTGCAGTCCGCGCGGTGTGGTCGTCGGGTCGTCGCCCCATCCGGCGGGCGGTACGAACTTGGGATGGTCCTCGACGACGCCCTGCCAGTAGTCGCGGTCCTCGGCGGAGTCCAGCGACTTGAGTTCGGCCGCGACGAAGTCCGCGTACCGGACGGCGGCGGGCTCGGGCTCCTGCGGCGGCCGGCCGTCGCGCAGCGCGCGGTAGGTGGCGACCAGTTCCATGAGGAGGGAGTGGTGGCTCCAGCCTTCCAGGACGGCGTGGCACTCGGTGAGCGTGAGCCACCAGCTGCCGTCGTCCCGGGTGTGCGCGGTGAAGCGGATCAGCGGGGGCCGCGCGAGGTCGAAGAGGTCGGTGCGTTCCTCGGCCATGAAGGCGCGCAGGGACTCCTCGGCGGTGCGCGCGTCGAGGGCCGTCAGATCGCGGGTGCGGACCGGGGAGTCGACCCGCTCGGGGTCGTGGACGAGTTGCAGGGGCACCGAGTACCCGTCCAGGGCGAAGGAGGTGCGCAGGATCTCGTGGCGGCCGATGACGACGCGTACGGCCTGCTGGAGCGCGTCGGGGACGAAGGGCGCCTCGTCGAGAATCCTGAAGCAGGTCGAGTTGTGGTAGTGGTTGCGGCCGTCGTCGGCGAGCATCTCCACGACCATGCCGAGCTGCACCTGGGCGAGCGGATAGGCGTCGACGACGCCTTCCGGGAGGCGTGCGCGGTCCTCGTCCGCGAGGAGGGCGAACGGGGCGACGCCGGGTTCGGGGCGGGCCGGTGCGGGACGCCCGGTGAGGAACTCGACGAGTTCGGCCGGGGTGCGGTGGGCGAAGACGTCCCGGACCGTGACGTCGTGGCCGGTGTCGCGGAGCGCGGCGACGAGGGCCACGGCGCGCAGTGAATCGCCGCCCAGGTCGAAGAAGCCGTCGGTCACGCCGACCCGGTCGACGCCGAGGACGTCGCGCCACACCTCGGTCATCCGCTCCTCGTCGGCGGTGCGCGGGGCGACCTGGTTCGTCCCGACGGCCAGGGCTCCGCGGTCGGGAGCGGGCAGTGCGGCTTGGTCGAGCTTGCCGTTGACGGTGAGGGGGATCTTTCCGAGCGCGAGGAACGCGGTGGGGATCATGTAGGCGGGCAGGGTCTGTGCGAGCAGGGCGCGCAGCTCGCTGGGGGCGGCGACCGCCTCGCCGGCGGGTACCACGTAGGCGACGAGGCGTTTGTCGCCCGGGGTGTCCTCGCGAGCGACGACGACGGCGTCGCGGACCAGCGGATGTGCGGTCAACGCGGCCTTGATCTCGCCGAGTTCGATGCGGTGGCCGCGGATCTTGACCTGGTGGTCGATGCGGCCGAGGTAGTCGAGGCCGCCGTCGGGGCGGCGGCGTGCGAGGTCGCCACTGCGGTAGAGGCGGGAGCCGGGCGGACCGTACGGGTCGGGTACGAACCGCTCGGCGGTGAGTGCGGGACGGCCCAGGTACATGCGGGCGACGCCGTGTCCGGCGACGTGGATCTCTCCGGGGACGCCGATGGGTACGAGTTCGCCGTGCGGGCCGAGCAGTTGTACCTGGAGGTCGCGCAGTGGAGCGCCGACGTCGTTGCCGTGGTCGGCGGCGAGGTCGGCTTCGGTGACCCGGTGGTACGTGGTGTGCACGGTCGTCTCGGTGATGCCGTACATGTTGATCAGGGCCGTGCGGTCGAGGCCACGGCGGGCGACCCAGGGGCGCAGGGCCGGCATGTCGAGGCGCTCGCCGCCGAACGTGACCACGCGCAGGGCGAGTTCGTCGATCAGCGGGTGCCCGTCGCCGGCGAGGGCGACCAGGCTCCGGAAGCCGGACGGCGTCTGGTTCAGTACGGTGACGTGTTCGTCGGCGAGGAGTCGGAGGAAGTCCTCCGGTGAGCGGGCCAGGTCCTGCGGTACGACGACCAGGCGGCCTCCGTACAGGAGGGCGCCCCACATCTCCCAGACGGACATGTCGAAGGCGTACGAGTGGAACAGCGGCCAGACGTCCCGCTCGTCGAAGGCGTAGTGCTCCTCGGTGACGGTGAACAGGCGCAGCACGTTGGCGTGGGTGAGACCGACGCCCTTGGGACGGCCGGTGGAACCCGAGGTGTAGATGGTGTAGATCAGGTCGTCGGGGCGCGCTCCGCCGGCCGGGGCGGTGCCGGGTGCGGCGGCGAGGGCCGCGGTGTCCCGTTCGCCGTCCAGGTTCACCAGGACGCCGTCGTGGGCGCCGGTGAGGTGCGCGGCGTGGGCGTCGGAGGTGACGACGATCCGCGCTCCGGCGTCCTGGAGGGTGTAGGCGATGCGGTCCGCGGGGTGTTCGGGGTCCAGCGGGAGGTAGGCGGCACCTGACTTGAGGACGGCGAGGAGGGTGGGCATCAGGTCGATGCCGCGGTCCAGGCTGACGCCGACCAACTGACCTGGCTTCGCGCCCAGTTCGCGTAGGTGGTGGGCGAGCTTGTTGGCGCGGGTGTCGAGTTCGGCGTAGCTGAGCCACTGGCCGCCGCAGCCGACGGCCGGGGCGTCCGGGGTGGCGGCGGCCCGCTCCTCGAAGACCTCGTGGACGCAGCGGTCGGGCGCCGGCGGGAGGTTCGGGGCGGGTGCGAGGACCGCCAGGTCCGTGTCGTCGAGCAGGTCGAGCAGCGACAGTGCGCGGTCCGGTTCGGCGACCGCGGATTCCAGCAGGCGGGCATAGTGCCGGGCGAGGCGTTCGGCGGTGGTCCGGTCGTACAGTGCGGTGCTGTACTCCAGGGTGCCGTGCACGGAGCCGTCGGCCCGCTCGCCGAGCTGGAGGGTGAGGTCGAAGCGGGAGACACGGGAGGTGGCGCGCAGCGGTTCGGCGGTGATGCCGGGCAGCCGGAAGCCTTCGGTGCGCTCCTGGTGCAGGGTGAAGGCGACCTGGCACAACGGGGTGCGGGACATGTCGCGTTCCGGCTGGAGTTCGTCGACCAGCCGGGCGTAGGGATACTCCTGGTGGTCGAAGGCGTCCAGGACGGTGTCCCGGGTGCCGTCCAGCAGGGTGCGGAACGACGGGTCGCCCTGCCAGCGTCCGCGCAGGACGAGGGTGTTGATGGCGTAGCCGACGAGCTGTTCCAGTTCGGGGCGTCCGCGTCCGGACACGACGGTGCCGACGGGGATGTCGGTGCGTCCGGTGTAGCGGGCGAGCAGCGCCTGGTAGCCGGTGAGCAGGGTGGTGAAGAGGGTCGCGCCGTGCGCGGAGCCGAGGGCGCGGAGCCGTTCGGTGAGCGCGGTGGGCAGGGTGACGGGCACGGCGTCGCCCGCCCAGCTGCGGGTGGCGGGCCGGGGCCGGTCGGTGGGCACTTCGAGCGGGGTGATGCCGGCGAGCTGCTCACGCCAGTGGGCGAGTTGCCCGTCGAGCGTGCCGTCGGCGAGGCGGGAGCGCTGCCAGGCGGCGTAGTCGGCGTACTGGATGGTGAGGGGGGCGAGCGGGTCGGGCCTCCCCTGCGCGAACGCCGTGTAGAGCGCGGCGAGTTCACTGAGCATCAGGCCGACCGACCACTCGTCGCAGGCCACGTGGTGCAGGACCACGGCGAGGATGTGGTCGTCGGCCGCGACCCGGATGAGCCGTGCGCGCAGCGGGTGGCCCCGCTCCAGGTCGAAGGGGCGGCCGGGTTCGGCCTCGGCGAGCTGTCGTGCCCGCCGTTCCCGTTCGGCCGGATCGCCCGACCCCGTCAGGTCGTCGAGCGGGAGGTCGAACGGGCCCGGCGGGTCGACGACCTGGACCGGCTCCGCTCCGTCGAGGCGGTAGCGGGTGCGCAGGATCTCGTGCCGGGACTGCAGGCTCTCGAAGCCCCGGCGCACTGCCTCCGCGTCGAGGGGGCCGCGCATGCGCAGGACGACGGGGACGCTGTACTCCCAGCTGTCCGGGTCGAGCCGGCTGAGGAACCACATCTGCTGCTGGCCGTGGGAGAGGGCCAGCGGGCCGTCCCGGTCCGCCCGCCGCAGTGCGGCGCGCCGCCCACGGCGGGCGCCGGCGAGCCGGGCGCGCACCAGTTCCTCGCGCTGGTCTCCGGCTTCCTGGCCCGTACGAACTCCGCCCGTGCTCATGCTGAGCGCTCCTCCCCCACCCTGTGCTTCTCGGTTTCCGGCCGTACTGCTGTGTGTGTCCGTGGGCCCGTCAGGCGGTCGCCTGCTCCATGCGGCGGCGCAGGCTCGCCGGGCGCAGGTCCGTCCAGACCTCCTCGATGCGGTCCAGGCACTCCTGGCGCGTCCCCTCGGTGCCTTCCGCGTGCCAGCCCGCGGGCAGGTCCCGGTCCGCGGCCCAGATCGAGTACTGCTCCTCGTCGTTGAGCACCACCCGGTAGACGCGGTCGTCGGTCTGCTCGTCAGCCATCTCGGCTCTCCCTTTTGGAGGTCTGTTCGGACATCGGATCGGGATACGTGTCCGGATCCGCCGTCAGCTTCCGGCGGGGGCCTATACCGGGCCTCTACGCGAACTGTCGTACGGGTGGCGTTCGTTGCGGGCCCGTGAGCGGGCACGACGAAGCGCGCGACCCGGTCCCCACGGGGGGAGGGACCAGGCCGCGCGCGGTCTTTCGGGAGGGCGCCGGCGCTGCTCGCCGTACTCGCGAGCCGGGCCGGTCACTGCTCGCGGGCGTCCACGAGCCGGACCGGCACCGACTCGCGGGTACGCCCACGTCGTATGTTCAGCGGCGCGCGGGCATCCACGCGCCGTGCCGGCATCTACTCGCGGGCGCCGACGAGTTGGACGATCCGGGAGCGGAGTGCCGCCGTGACGGGCAGCACCGTGCCGACGACCGCGAGCAGCGCGGAGACGGCGGCGATGCCGACGACCACGAGCCAGGGCGCCTCGATCGGGGTCGTGCCGAACAGCTGGAGCAGCGCCGCCCACAGGGCCGCGATGTTCACCGCCGAGGCGAGCAGGGCGAGGACGACTCCGATGGCGGCCACGAGCAGCGACTCGGCGACGAAGAACCGCAGGACCTGTTTGGGTGTGGCGCCGGCCAGGCGGAGCACGGCCAGGTCGCGGCGCCGGTCCGCGGTCGCCATGAGCAGGGTGTTGAGGATCGCGATGAAGCAGAACAGCACGACGATCACGGCGGTGGAGCGTTGCCGCACCTCGATGAGATGGCGGGCGTAGGCGCTCTCCGAGGCGACGAGCTCGTCGCGGGTGAGGAACCGGGCTCCGCTGCCTCGCACCGCTCTGTCGATGGCTGCCGTGGCGGCGGCCCGGTCGGTGCCGGGTTCCAGGGTGATGTAGGCGCGGCGCGCCAGTCCGTCGCGCGCGTAGGCGGCGGACGGGGCGAAGCGTTCGGGGAGGTAGGCGACGTCCTCGCCGCGCATCGCCTTGTAGACGGCGGCGACCTTCAGCGTGGCTTCCTCACCGTCGCCGAGCAGGATCTTCTGCGTCGTCCCGGCGTCCCAGCCCCACAGGTCGGGGGCGGCGACACTGTTGTCGTCGAGTCTGTCCAGGGACCCCTGGGTGATGGTGAGGTCCATGGTGCTCTTGAGCGCGGAGGTGTCGACGACCATGCCGTCGTTCTCGTCGTAGCGGTCCTCGTCGCGGGTGTAGACCGTGGTGAGCAGGGGCGCCGCGATCTGTACGCCGTCGATCCGTTTCACCCGGTCGACGACCTCGGGGCTGATGCCCGGTGTGCCGTCGGGGGCGAGGGCATACGGGGAGGCGACCTGGTTGCGCAGTCCGTGGTCACGGGCCGCGCCGAGCGAGTCGGTGGCGGCCAGCAGTGACAGGGCGAGGCCCACGGTGAGCAGGATGGGTGCGGCGGTGGCCGCGGTGCGGCGGCGTGAGGTGAGCACGCTCTCGCGCACGAGCATCGCGGTGGGCCCGGCGGAATTGCGGAACGGCCACATCAGCAGCCGTGCCAGCGGACCGATCGCCAGGGGCGCGATGACGGCCGCGGCGAGGACGGGAACGAGGAGCTCGGTCACATAGGTGTTGGGCGACAGGATCGTGGCCGGTTTGCCGACCGCGATCCATGCGGCCAGTCCCACCCCGGCGCCGACGCCGATCGCCCCGAGCAGCAGCCGTCCCGGGGTCATCCCCGAGTCGTCGACCGCGGCCTCCCGCAGTGCCTCGACGGGCCGTACCCGTCCGGCGCGGTGCGCGGCGGCGGCCGCTCCGCAGAGCGCCACCAGGACGCCGACCAGGAACGCGCCGGCCAGCGGGGCGGTCACCGTCCAGTGCAGCGAGGGCCGCACCCGGAACCAGGGCGGCGAGATGTCGAGGTCGATGAGCATGTCGGTGAGCAGTTGCGCCCCGTACAGGCCGAGGACTGTGCCGAGAGCGGAGGCCAGCGTGCCCACGAGCAGGGCTTCGCCGCGCACCATGCGGCGGACCTGTTTGGGGGTGGCGCCGACGGTGCGCAGCAGGGCGACCTCGCGGCGCCGCTGGATGACGGCGAAGGCGAAGGTCGAGGCCACGACGAAGACGGAGGTGGTGCCCGCGACGGAGGCCATCACCGGGACCAGGGTGATGGTGTTGTCGAGGGTCTCGCGGTCCTCCGCCTTGCTGGCGTCCGCCTCGTGACGGTCCTTGCCGGTGAGGACCTCGGCGTCCTTGCCGACGGCGGCACGCACCTGGTCGATCGGGCCGAGGGCCACCAGCGCCTGGATGCGCGGGGAGATGCGGGCGGCCTCGGCGTCGCCGAAGAAGACGGCGTTCTCCCAGTCGACCGGCGCGACGGTGCCGGACACCGTGTACGCGGACACCCCGGTGGCCGTCATGACCGTCACCTTGTCGCCGGTGCGTGCCTGGTCGGACGGCACGACGATCTGTCCGTCGCCGGACGGCTGCCGGCCGCTGGTCAGTTCGTAGCCGCCGAAGCGCGCGACCGCCCAGGGGTGGCCCACCTGGTTCTTCGGGCCGCCGCGGAGCTGCGCGTAGAACGCCCGGTCCACGACGGTCTCCCCGGTGGCCGCGACGCGGTCGAGGAGGTCCCGCGAGACGCCTTCCGCCTCGGGCAGCGAGCGCACGCCGAGGTCGTGATGGGCGGGGTCCCAGTCGGGGTCGGTGGGCAGGACGACGGCGTCGGCGCGGGCGAACCGCTCGGCCGGCCGGTCGGGCAGGTCGAGCATCGTCATCAGCAGGACGCCCATCGCGGCGACCTGGGCGACGCCCAGGACCAGTGCGACGACGGTGCCGAGGAAGGACACCCAGCGCGCCCGCAGGGTCTGGAAGGCGATGCCGAGCACTACGACACCGCCAGATCGGTCATGCGGGCGGCGACCGCCTCGGCCGTCGGGGAGGTCAGTTCGCCGACCAGTGTGCCGTCGGCGAGGAACACCACACGGTCCGCGTACGCGGCCACGTTCGGGTCGTGGGTGACCATCACGATGGTGGTCGGCTCGTCGAGCTCGGGGTCGTCGGCGCCCTTGCCGCCCGTGACCGGACTGCCCACCAACTTGCGCAGCACTTCCAGCAGTTCACGCCCGGTCGTGATGTCCAGCGCTCCGGTGGGTTCGTCGGCGAACAGCACGGCGGGGCGGGTGACCAGGGCCCGGGCCACCGCCACCCGCTGCTGCTGGCCGCCGGAGAGCTGACCGGGCCGCTTTCCCGCCTGGTCCTCCAGGCCCACCTGGGCGAGTGCCCGCAGCACGGTCTGCCTGCCCGGTTTGCGGCCGGCGAGCCGCAGCGGCAGCCCGACGTTCTGCGCGGCCGTGAGCGAGGGCAGCAGGTTGAACGCCTGGAACACGAAACCGGTGGACTCCCGCCGGAACTCGGTCAGCCGGGTCTCGTTCAGGCCGCCGATGTCCGTGCCGTCGATGAACACCCGGCCGGAGGTGGGCCGGTCGAGTCCGGCGGCACACTGCAGCAGCGTGGACTTGCCGGAGCCGGAGGGGCCCATGACGGCCGTGAAGCTCCCGCGCGGGAAGGACAGCCCGACCTCGCGCAACGCGCTGACCGCGCCGCTGCCCGAGCCGTACGTCTTGGTGAGCGACTCCAGCCGCACTGCGTCATCCATCGATTCTCCGTAGCGTCATGGTGGTGGGGGGACCGGCCGTCAGCTCCCGCTGATGCCCGGACGCCTCTTCCTGGGCGCTCCGGTCTTCGAGCTCCGCCCCTGGGCGGGTGAACACGACGGTCGCCACCACGGCGAGCAGGGCCATCACTCCGGATGCGATGGCCAGAGTCCCGCGCGTCCCGAAGCCTTCGAGGAGATAGCCGGTGCCGAGCGCGCCGATCGAACTCGCCCCGGAGACAAGGAGCATGACGACGCTGCCGACCCTCCCCTGCATGGCGTCGGGTGTGATGCGCACCTGATGGGACATGCCGGAGACCGTAACAGCGGCTCCTATATGCGACGTTATGAAGAAGAGAATCCCAAGTGTCACAGGATGCAGCAGAAATACGGTTCCCGGCATGATCACGGCCCAGGCGACATGCGCGTAGATCATCACGCGCCGCATCGGCAGCCGCCGGCTCAGCCGGCCGCCGCTGAACGCCCCGAGCAGTCCCCCGATGCTCCCGGCCGCCATGATCAGACCGACCGTGCTCGCCGGTCTGCCCTGCTCCCTGACCAGCACGGCCACGGTGAGGATGAGCCCCTGGAAGACGAGGTTGCTGCCCGCGATCACGAGCAACGCCGAGCGGAAATAGGCGCGTCGCCACACCCAGCGCAGCCCGCTGGAGATCTCCTCGCGCAGTCCTCGCGCGCTCTTGCCCGGCCCGGAACGCTGCGCGGGGATGCGCAGCCGGGTGAGCGTCAGCAGCGACATCAGGTACAGGCCCGTGCTGGACAGGAACGGCACCCAGGCCGAGAGCCCGAACATCACACCGCTCGCCGGATGCCCGACGAAATTGACGGCCCGGGAGCGCGCCTCGTTCTGCGCCATCGCGGTGGACACCTGCTGGGGCGGCACGACACCGCGTACGGCGGCCCGTTCGGACAGCTGGTAGAAGACGGTGAGGCTGCCCTGGACGAAGGCGACGGCGGCGATGTGCCAGACGCGCACCTCGTCACCGGCGAGCGAGACCGCGACCGACCCGATGGCCAGTGCCCGTCCCGCCACGCACACGAGCATCACCCGCCGCCGGTCCCAGCGGTCCACCAGCACACCGGCGGGCAACTGCATCACCAGCATCGGCAGCAGCGCCGCGAAGCCGACCAGGCCGGCCGCGCTCTTCGACCCGGTGTGCCACAGCACCAGCAGGGTGAAGGCCATGGTGGAGGAGCGCTCCGCCATGACCGACAGCGCGGAACCGCCCCACAGCAACCGGAAGCGCCCGTTGCTGCGCAGCGGCGGCAGCTTGTCCACGCCGCCGCCGTCCCGCGCCACGACGTCCTCGCTCATCGACGACCCGCCCAGCACCACTCCAGGACCGCCATGGCGCTGTGCAGCTTGTGCGTGGCCTGCGTGAAGGCGATGCTCGCCGGCCCGTCCAGCACCTCGGCGGTGACCTCCTCGCCGCGGTGGGCCGGCAGGTCGTGCAGGAAGACCGCCTTCGGGCTGGTCTCCCACAGGGCTCCGGTGACCTGGAACGGTGCGAAGACCTCACGCCAGTCCTCGGTCGGCTTGGTGGTCCCGGTGGTCTGCCAGCGCGTGGTGTAGACGGCGTCGAGATCGACGGGCAGCGCGGCCATGTCGTGCCGCTCGACCACCCTGGCCCCGCTGCGCACCGCCTGCTCCGCGGCCTCGGCGAGGATCTCCGGCGCGACGCCGTAGCCGGGCGGTGTACGCAGTTCCAGCTCGGTCCCGGGGAAGCGGGTGAGAGCCAGCGCCAGCGCCGCGACACTGTTGTTGCCCTCGCCGACGTACAGCAGCCGCAGTCCATCGATCCGTCCGAAGTGCCGTTGCAGGGTGGTCAGATCGGTGAGCCCCTGGGTCGGATGCTCCTCCGCGCTCATCGCGTTGACCACCGACATGGTGCCGGCGTCCGCCCAGGTGCGCAGTTCGGCGGTGGCGTCGGCCGTGCGGGCCACCAGCAGGTCCAGCATCCCGGCGAACACCCGCCCGGTGTCCTCGCTGGTCTCTCCGGTGTTGGTCTGCAGGTCGCCGGGCCCGAACGTCACGGTCTGCGCCCCGAGCCGGAGCGCGCCCGCCGTGAAGGCGGTACGGGTCCGGGTCGACGTACGGCGGAAGTAGACACCGACGACGGCGCCGTCCATGGTCCGCGCCCGTGCGCCGGAGGCGAATGCGACACCGCGGGCCACGATGCCGCGCAGTTCGTCGTCGGTCAGGTCGGTGAGGGAGATGAGATGTCGCGCGGATCCCATGGCTTGGGGTCCCTTCTGGTCGGCTGATGACGAGGCCGCCGGGCCCCCACGGGGTGACCGGCGGCGCTCCTCGGGTCGGGTGTGCGGCACGCGTCGGGTCGGCCCGCGGCGGTCAGCGGGAGTCGGTCAGGAGCGCGTCGATCTCGGCGCGCACCCGGTCCTCGATCTCCACGGCGAGCTGTGCCACGGTGGGGCGCTCGAACGCGACCCGCACCGGCAGGTCCAGGTCGTACTCGGCCTGGAGCCGCGAGATGAGCCGTACGGCGAGGATCGAATGGCCGCCGAGGTCGAAGAAGTTGTCCTCGACACCGACCTTGTCCAGGCCGAGGACCTGACCCCAGATGGCCGAGATGCCCTCCTCGATCTCGCTGCGCGGGGCGACGTAGGTGTCGGTGGTGACGGCCTCCGGGTCCGGCAGGGATCGCCGGTCCAGCTTGCCGTTCGCCGTCAACGGGATCGCGTCGATCTCGACGAACACGGAGGGGATCATGTACTCCGGCAACACGGATCCGAGGGCGCCGGCGAGTTCGTCGACGCTGCCGACGACGTAGGCGATCAGGCGTCGGTCGTCGGTCACGACCACGGCCGCGTCCGCGACGTCCGCGTGAGCCGTCAACGCCGCCCGGATCTCACCCAGTTCGATCCGGTAACCACGCACCTTCACCTGATCGTCGATCCGGCCCAGGAACTCCACCGCACCGTCCGACCGCCACCG
>NZ_JBVHMN010000040.1:0-16978 GCF_055558435.1 Streptomyces sp. NPDC025784 | reverse complement strand
ATCCGATCCGACAACCGCTCACCTGACGACTTCACCTGTCCAGGCCTTGGCACACCACACCCAACGACCCACCACCATCAAAGTCACCGGTATTGGATCTAGGCCCAGTCCTCGTCGTCGTCAACGGGTTCAGGCTCCCTGCTGTAGGCGAGGTCCAGGACGGACCGTTCGGTGACCGGGCAGTTGTGCCAGGCTTCGATCAGCTGAGTTTCGGGAGAATCCTCGGTGAGCTAGTCGAGGGTGGTGTCGTAATAGTCGGCAACCGACTGCCGGTTGACCCACCAGGCGTGACCTTCGTAGACACCGGGGCGGGGCAGGGTCATTTCGCCTGCGGGGCCCAGGCCGAGCTGATTGACGACGAGGATGCCGGTCTCGGATTCGACGCTGATGCCGATGTGACCCTCGGCGTCAGCGGGTGGGGGTGTTGGACTGTCCCAGATGCGGATGGTGACATCCACGTCGATGTCGGGCTGAAGGCTGCGCAGATACAGGTGGTAGCCGTCGCCGGCCATCACCTGCCTGCGGGCGGCGGCCATGGCGTCTTCGTCGCCGAGGTTGGCATCCGCGTCGTAGACCTCCACGACCCGGCGGCCGGGGGTGGCCCTGCGGCTGTACTCCGTCAGGAGCGCCATGGTGCCGTTGCCTTCTCGTGCTATTTGGTGATCTTCACGTAGAAGACGTCGCCGTCCAGGATCCGGTTGAGGGTGTACATCTGGTCGAGCTTGCGGAAGCCGGCCTCGTTGTCCTTGCCTTCGATCAGGCTTACGGAGAAGCGGTTGTCACCCTTGTTCGATCCTTCTTTGGTGGAGGCGAAGGGGTACTCGTCGCACTGGAGGTCAGTGCCCTTGTAGTCCCCCATACCTGCTCGCATTCCTTTTGGGCGAGCCGGCGATCAGGTCCATCCGGAGGCGGCGGTTCGAGAGGCGAGTCCGGGTCAGGAGACGCGCAGCAGGGTGGTGGCAAGGACAGATCGCGTCGGGGAGAACACCCTGGATCGCGTCGGCGACGACACCGCTACCCCCGCTCAGTTTCACGGGAGTGGGATTCCCCCAGCCTGGACGCCGGGGCCTCCTCGCAGGAGCCCGTGATGGCAAGAGGTCCGTTCGTCCGCGACCCCCACTGCCGTACGTGGGGGTCGCGGACTTGCTGGAACAACATCCGTGGCACGCCAGGCAGTCGGCGGCCGGCCCCAGCTAATGCGTCGGCATGACTACCGAACACCCTGAGACCATCGTCGAGTTCAAGACTCTGAGATCTCGCAAAGGTCCGATAGCAGGCCCGGAGCTGCCACGGTCACGTCCCCTCGCTGGTTCCATGACGCGTGTACGGCCCTTGCCTATCGGTAGGAGCCCTTGCTCACGTCGGTGACGGCGTCAGGTTGCTGCGGACGCCATCCGAGCTGTTCGTGGGCCTTGCGGCCATCGACGGACTGATCGAGGGCCAGGGCGTCGGCGAACGGCTCGCCCAGCTCGCCCTGGGCCTGGTCCAGAGGCCAGACCTGCACTTCCCCGTGCACACCGGCCGCCTCTGCGGCGGCGAGGGCCAGCTCCCGTACGGGGACGGCCGGTTGGCCGACGCCGTGCCAGATGCTTCCGGCAGGTGCGTCCTGGACCACTTTCCCGAACAGGTCGGCGAGGTCCTCGATGTGCACCATCGGCCACCGCACGTTCAGGTCCGCGACGACCCGCGGCGCACCTTGCTTGCGCGCCCACTCGACCAGAAGTGCGGGGATGCCGCCGCCCCGCCCGTGGATGATGCCGGGGCGGAGCACGGTGGCCCGTACTCCGTGATCGGCCTCGGCAAGGACGCGACGCTCGATCTCCGGTCGGTACCCCACGATCGGGATCGGGTTGGTCGGGCTGTTCTCCTCGGCGGTCGCCTCTCCCGTTGCGCCCAGCACCCATACACCGCTGGTGTAGACGAAGGGCCGATCGGTGCCCCGCAGCGGCGCTGTCAGTGCATCGATGGCGGCTGCGTCGACGGCGGCGTCCCCGGTCGGCGTCGCCACGTTGATCACCGCGTCGATGTCGCGCGTCACCGCCGCGGTGAGCGAGTCGGGGTCATGCAGGTCGCCGGGTCGCACTGCGTAACGGCCCGGACTCTCCGGTGTCCTGGTGAGCGCGACGACCTCATGCCCGGTGTCGGTCAGGTGCTCTGCCACCACCGAACCGAGATAGCCCGTGGCTCCGATGAGCAGTATCCGCATGATGTTCCCTCTCTCGTTTGCTCGTATCCGAAAGGCTCTGGCCGATCGGATACGTTCACCAACAGCTGGCTCGACGTCGAGATATGGCAGGTCGATGACGGAGCGTCAGGGCCGGGTAACACGCATCCTGGGGGCGTGCCGCGCCGAGTTGCCCCGTCTCACCACGTAGCCGTTCGACGCCTTCGGCCGGACCACCAGAACCGAGCACGGTCCTCACTGGCGCAGTGGCGGTACCGGCATCAGGCCGGCGTCCATCCCTGCCGGCGCAGACGCAACCGCGCTCAGCAAGCCACCGGACCACTACCCGCCCCCGCCGAGGAACGGAACCGCAGCCAATCCCCCGATTTACGACTGAAGGGGCGCCCCGGACTGGCCGAAGAGTCGACAGTGCACTGAAAGCCCTCCTTCGTCGTCCCGCCCGACTGTAAGGGCCAGCCGCGGCCGGCGCCCCCAGTGCAAGCCCTGCCGCACTGCACTCTTCCAAGTCGGCCCACCTGGCCCGGCGGCAGGCAGGGTAGGCGGCACTACGACACCTCGCCGACCGCGTAGGCGTAGGAGAGCTGGACCAGCTGCCAGATGAGCTCGAGCTCGGCGCGGTCACGCGGGCCGTATACGAGGATGGTGTCCTGCTCAGGATGGCGCACGCCCCAGCCGGACTTCTCGATGTCGTCCTTGAGCGTTTCGGTCAGGGTCAGGTGCAGACTGCCGTCGTGGTGGGGGTGGATGTGGGCCCACTCACGGCCTGCCTGGAAAGCTTCCCGGGGTCCGGTGCCGATGCCCTCGGGGATGAAGAGCGACCGGGCGTGGGGAACTGACACCAGCGTCGGCGCCATGTAGACGAAGGGCAGGGCACGCATCCGCTCCCACAGTTCCTCCTGCAGCATCACGGGGGCGGTCTGCGAGCGCTGGCCGTGCGGGGCGGGGCCGACGACCTCGGGAGCAGGGCCGGGACGGGCGGGAAGATCGAGCAAGGCGACGCTCCTTGAGTAAGTTGGACGGATGGGCCCAGAAGGCCGGGCCCCCCGTCACGGGGCGGTGTCCTCCGACTGATCGTTTCAGAATGAACTCGCCCGCAGCATCCTGTGGTTGAGAGGCTCCGCGCCTCGTTCTGAAACGATCGGTCAGGCATGGAGGCTTTCGCGAATCGCCGCCACCAGCTCGGCGATCCCTGCCTCGTGCAGCACGCTGTAGTGGTCGCCTTTCAGCGTCATCACGGCGGGCGCCTCGGCTGAGTAGCCCGAGCTCCCCTCGATGAAGGAGTAGTCGTCGCCGGTCGCCTTGAGGATGGTCACCGGCGCGCTCAGCCTCCGTTCGGAGAGCTCGCGGAAGCTGTAGTCGAATTCGTAGGTCTCCCTCACGATGCGGGTGATCCGGCGGATCACCGGCTCGCCCAGGGTCGGCAGCAGCGCGTGCACGAAGGCCACGAAGGAGTCCTCGTCCCGGGTCGCCTCAAGGCACCGCTCGAGCTCGGGACCTGTGATGGTGCCGGCGAAGACGGAGAACAGGATGGTCACGTAGGCCGGGTTGCGGTACGAGGACTCACGCCCGTACTCCCCACCGTCGGCCCGACGGACCTTCGGGTTCCCCGGACAGATCAACAGCAGGTCCTCGACCTGCTCGCCCGCCTGCTCCAGCTGCCACGCCGACTCGAACGCCACCCGTGCTCCGAAGGAGTAGCCCCACAGCAGGTACGGGCCCTTCGGCTGCACCTTCCGGATCTCCTCGACATCGGCCGCCGCCATCTCCCGGATGGTCGGATACGGAACCTCGTGCTCGTTGATGCCATGCGCCTGCACCCCGTAGAAGGGCCGGCCGAGGTCCACCTCCTGGCCGAGCAGTCGGAGGTTCATCGGGTAGCCGCCCAGACCCGGCCAGGCGAACACGGGCCGTTCGGTCCCTCCGTTGTGCAGGAGGACAAGGCGCGAGGCACTCTCGTCATCGCCGTCGCCGTCGTCAGCGTTGTCGATCCGGGCGGCGAGGTCGGCGAGCTTGGGAGCAGTGAACAGCACTTGGAGGGGCAGTTGGATGCCCTTCACCCTGTTGATCTCGTTGATGACGGCGACGGCGGTCAGCGAGTTGCCGCCGGAAGCGAAGAACTCGTCCTCCACCGACACGGTGTCGTACTTGAGCGCCTTGCCCCAGACACCGGCCAGCCACTGTTCGGTCTCCGTGCGGGGAGCGACGAACTCGGCGCCGCTGTTCGCGGCCTGCACCTGCTCGGAGGCGGCCAGCGCCTTGACGTCGACCTTGCCGTTGGCGGTCACCGGAAGCGAGTCGAGCACCACCACGCGGTTGGGGATCATGTAGTCGGGCAGGAGCTCCGTGAGCTCGTCGCGGACCATCTCCGCGGGGCCCTTCATGTGGACGGTGTCCTCGTACATGCCCTCGCTGCGGATCTGCTCGTCACTGACCTTGCCGCCGAGGAAGAAGTACGACGGGCCGGTCTGGATCCCACGGGATTCAAGGATCTCGTCGAGGCGCCGCGCCGCAGGCAGCGGGTTGCCCGTCTTCGAGCTGTAGCCCGAGGACATGAAGCCCAGCGCGAGGCCGTTGCGCTGCAGGTGGTGCAACTTCTTCCCGAGAACGATGTACTGCAGCCACTCCTGCCCGGCTCGGCTGACGGCACTGATCCCGAAGGCCGCGCGCTCGTAGACCTTCTGGTTGATCGCGATCACGTGCTTGCGCTGCACGAGGTCGGGTGAGAAGGGTTCCAGCTCGCCGTCGGCGAAGCGGTACAGACCGCCGGACAGGCCCTCGATGCGTCCAGGGTGCGCCTGAAGGTAGATCTCGACCGGGTCCTCCTGAAGTAGCCCGTCGTTCGAGCCGACTTCGAAGGTTCCCAGATAGTAGTCGTCGTCAGCGACGTCCAGCGCCTTCTTGACCGCGGGGTGGAAGGACGAGGGGCGGATGCCGAGACCGTACTCCGGCAGGACTTCCTCGAAGACCCCCAGCATGTGGCCGGTCTCGAATTCCAGTACCTCCTGGATGTTGTTCTTGTAGACGGGCTCTATCGCCCGCTTCTTGCCGATGAAGTGGAGCTCCAGGTATTTGCCGGCGCCGGCCGTGGCCGGGCCGATGCGCACGAGGGTGTGGTCCAGCGGGTGGTAGTAGTACATCCCGGCTTCCAGGCCGGCGACGCCACCGGTCTCCAGATACAGCTGGGTGGCGTAGAGGGCGCCGGGCGAGGCGTAGGAGTACTTGGGAAGAAGCCGCTCGCCGCTTCGGAAGGGGCCGAACCAGCGGAGGATCTCGCCGAGTTCATCGGACGTGAGCTCGTCGAGACTGCGTGAGATGTCGCCCACTTGGCGCGGCGCCAGCAGTTCCAGCAGCTCGGCCCTCTCGACCTGCCCGCCGTCGTAGAAGCGGTAGGTCTTACGGGCGAAGGACTCGCGACGCTGCCGCTCGGTCTCCTCGCGGCCGGGGAGCTGAAGCACGCTCCGCCCCTCCAGCTCGTCGGCGTCGCGCACACCGGCGTTGGACAGCTGAGCCTTCACCTGGAGCTTGCTGGCCTTGGACTGATGGTGGCCGCCGGCGTTGCCCTGATCCATCAGCGCGGCCTCTTTGGGATTGAGCTCGATGCAGGCCACCAGGTTCTGGAAGCCTGTCCGCGGATCGTCGGTGACGATGGCCGCCGCGCGCTTGACCCAGGTGTGCTCCTCGATCGCCAGGGAGATCTCGTCGAGCTCCACGCGGTATCCGCGGAGTTTGATCTGGTTGTCCACCCGGCCCGCGAACTGTATCGACCCGTCCTTGTTCCACTGAGCGAGGTCACCGGTGCGGTAGAGCCGTTCTGTCGGGATGAACGGCGAGGGGATGAACCGCTTCTGGGTCTCGTCCTCACGGTGCAGGTAGCCACGGGCCAGCTGGGCGCCGCCGATGTAGAGCTCACCCGTCTCCTCGATGCCGACCGGTGCCCGGTTGTCGTCGAGTATGTAGCACTGGGTGTTGTCGACCGGCACACCTATCGGGATGGTGCCGGGTCCGGCCTCGATGGCATCGGGATCGACCAGGTATGCGGTGGCGTTGATGGTGCACTCCGTCGGCCCGTACAGATTGACCAGCGATACGCGAGGCAGCTCGTCCGCGAGGGCACGGGCGAGGTTGCGCGACAGTGCCTCGCCGCCGGAGAACACCCGCCTGAGCGAGGTGCAGAGGTCGAAGGATTCGGTGTCCAGCATTGCCTGCAGCAGCGTGGGCACGCACTGGAGCGTGGTGACCTCATGGGAGGCGATCGTCCTGATCAGAGCCTGTGGATCACGGAAGATGCCGGGGGCACCCATCACAACGCGTCCACCGAGGGCCGGGGCGAGGATCTCCCACTGGGCTGCGTCGAAGCTCATCGGCGTCTTCTGCAGAATCGTGGTGTCGGGGCCCAGGTGACCGCACTCCTCGAGCCAGCGCATCTGAGACATGATGCTGCGGTGCTCGATCATCACGCCCTTCGGCCGGCCCGTGCTGCCGGAGGTGTAGATGACGTAGGCGAGCGCATCCAGCGGTACGGGCTCCAACTCCACGTCTGCGCAGCCGCCCTCCTCGCAGGTCTGTGAGTCGGCCAGGGTGATGACCCTGGTGCCCTGCGGGGCGAGTTCGGCAAGGCGGGACACCAGATGGTCCTGAGTGACGACCACCCTGGTGCGGCTGTCCTCGAGCATGTATCGCAGCCGGTCATCCGGATACTCCGGGGACAACGGCAGATATGCGGCGCCTGCGAGCAGGACGCCCCAGGCCCCGATCATCAGGTCCAGTGACGGCTCGACATAAAGGCCGACGCAGTCGTCGATCCCCACTCCGTGCCTGTGCATGTAGCAGGAGAGCCGGCCGGCTGCCTGCTCGAGCTCCCGATAGGTGAGGTCCTGGTCCTCGAAGCTCACCGCGATGGCGTCAGGCTGCGCTTCGGCCTGCCGCTTGAACAGTTCCGGGAGGCACCTGCCCAGCCGGGGTTCTTGCCGGGGGGTCTTCAACGCAGTGGCGTTCAACGTCAGCTCCTTGGTGGCAGGTGAACCGTTCATCAGAGCGCTTTGGCGGCGGACGGTTCGGTAGTCGGACTTTCGATGGCCGGTGTCGGGACGGCCCGCGGCAAGCGGAGCTGGGCCAGCATGACGGCGGTGATGACTGCGGCCGCGCCGGTCAACTGGAGTGCGGTCAGGCTCTGATCGAGCACGATGTAGCCGAGGACGGTGGCGGACAGCGGGCTGCCGAAGCCCAGCATGGAGACGGCCAGCGCAGGCAGTCGGGCGATCCCGCGGAACCAGATGGCGTAGGCGAACAGTGCGCCGATGAGGCTGAGAAAGGCGAACCCGCCGATGTGGGTCCAGGTGAGGTGGTCGGGCAGGCCTTCGGCTGTCAGCGTGATGGGGGCCAGGAGGAGTCCGCCGACGGTCAACTGCCAGCCGGTGAACGTCAGTACGCCCACGCCTTCTGGGCGGCCCCAGTATTTGGTGAGCACGACTCCCGTCGCCATGCTGATGGCCCCGGCCAGGCCGGCGAGGATGCCGATGGTGTCCATGCCCGCGGTGGGGCGCAAGACCAGCAGCGCCACTCCCAGCATGCCGAGCGCGCAGAAGCCCACCTGGACCGTCCGGACGCGCTCCCTCAGCAGGGCCGCCCCCAGCAGCAGCACGATCATCGGCTGGGCTGCGATCACCAGCGCGGCGACGCCGCCCGGCAGGTGGTAGGCGGCGAGGAACAGCAGGTAGAAGAAGGCGCCGATGTTGAGCACGCCAAGGACGATCGCCCGCCACCACCACACACCTCGCGGCAGGGAGCGGCCGATTGCGAGGAGCACCAGTCCGGCGGGCAGTGCCCGAATGGTGGAGGCCAGCAGTGGCCGGTCCGCAGGCAGCCATTCCGTGGTGACCAGATAGGTGGAGCCCCAGATTGCCGGTGCGAGTACGGTCAGGGCCGAGTCGGCGGCCAGTCGGCCGGCTTTCACCGCCGCATCCGTTCGTCGCCGTCCGGGACTGTGGTGCAGTCCGTGGAAATTGTGTTGAGCACGACGAATTCTCCGATTCAGGCGAAGGGAGACGGACAAGGGATCACTGATCGCCGACGATGTTCGTTCGGTCCGTCGCGTTCGATGCAGTCAATCGTTCTGTCGAATTCCTCGACTCCTACAGCAGGTCGCATTCCGGCCGTGCCCACGAAGTCGCGCACGAAGTCGCCCACGGTGAATAGAGCATGGTGGCGCTTCGCTCGACCAGGCACGCGGCCGGGCGGGGCCAGGATCAACTCAGAAGTGGCCCCAGCCATTCGGCGGGTCGATTTTCCCATCGAGGATCTGGTTGTACTCGATGTTGCTGGAACAAAGCTTCGGGGTGGCGAACGTGAGGATGTTCGTCTCGATCAACGTGACCCACTTCATGGAGTCATCGGTCTCGGACGGGATCTGCATGGTCACCCAGATCTCGATGTCGGCTCGGTTTCCCGACACGAAGGGCCGGCCCTGAATGCCCGACATCCCGGCCTGAGAGGCCGTGACACCCGTCCAGTACTCGTGTATCTCATCGCGACCACGAAACATCTGATCCGCCAGTCCCGGGACGGCCTGGTAGACGGCATCACGCGTGAAGAGCGAGGCGGCAAGGTCTGCGTCCTTGGTCTGCCATGCCTTCAGGTACGCGTCCATCCAACGAGTCACGTCGGACTCGCAGAGCCGGGAAGGACTGGCCTGAGCCGGCGGCGCCGCAGCCACGGCGACCGCCGCGGGCAGGGTGGCGGCCAGTCCTACACGCAGAACCGAGCGTCGGTCGGGGGTTGCAGGCATGTCGTTATACCTCCTGATGGATGATCAGCTCATGGCGGCACGCGTCCGAGGCGCCGCTCCGGCGGCCGCGTCGGATCTCGGCGCCGCCGCGTCCGGGCTCGGTAACTGCCTATTTCCATAGGCCGATTCAGCGGAGCGTGTACGTCGCGCCAGGCTAGGTCAGGGCCGTGCGGGCGTTGAAGGCTGACATGAAACAGTACGAGCGGCAATTTTCCCGGCCGAATTGCCGACCGCGCCCGGCCTTGGTCGAAGCGACGGCAGACCGTGGAGCGAAACCGCCCGGCCGGCTGCTCCTCCACCAATGCCTCGCCGCCGGATTTACCGTCCGCACCGACCCGACTGCGACCTGCGCCCGTGGCGGCGGCTCGGCCACACCGGAGACCAGGTGGTGCAGTCTCAACGGCGTCGCAACCCGCGACAAGCGTGAGCCGGTACGTCGACCGGCGGCAAATCGGGGATGCCGGCCCCAGCGCCAATCAGCACCCCTGCCCAAAGTGCTTCGGGAGCAAGAGGTCGCGGGTTCAAATACCGCCAGCCAACCCCGACTTGCCCATGTCGTTGCCTCAAGCCCCACGCAAGCATGCCAGTCCGCCAAGCTCTCGCTTTCAGTTCGACCTCGCCCCGTCCAGAGGTCGTTTCGGCCAAATCGAATGCTTGGTAGACGCCCCCAACGCATGCCCGGGCCAATGCCGATGCACGCGCAGTGCTGACGTGCACGGTCGAGAGAGCCGACGACTGGCGTCCCTGTGCTTACTGACCGCAGCTGCTGCCGGCGTTGTTCGTTCAACGGTGCGCGCCCGAGGCCACGGAGTCGGAGGCGGGGACGCCCTTCGGCATCAGGGCATGGCCGCGGCAGCGGCATGCGAAGTCGTCGGAACGAAGCACGGACCGCAGCCGTGAAGCATGGGCTCTGTCGGAATGGCCGCACCACTTCGATCCGACCGAGCGCTGGACCGGTAGAGCTGCTGTGCCCTGATTGCACCCCATGCATGGTGAGCGGGCCGCGTTGGGCTGCCCAAGGACTTTTCTTCTGGATGGGGACGCCCTCATCGAGCGCGTCCCCGCCTCAACACACAACAGCGCCCCCTGCGTGCGTTGATCGGCCAGAAGGAGCCTTGAAAGGATTCCGCCGCTGCAGCAGCCTCCCTGTCGGTCAAAAGATGCGTCGAGCAGGGCGCAAGAGAGACGCATGAGCGGAGGTCATCAAGGCTGGGTGAACCGCAGGTGTCGTCGTTCGGCCAATTCCTCCGCGCTCACCACGGTCAGAACCGGGGCACCCGGCGGCGCGAACATGGTCACCACCAGCTGCGACTGCGCGTCCGGAAGGTTGTTGGCGCCCAGGTAGTGGATCACGTCGCCCCCGGGCTCGAACACGGCGTCACCGGCCTTGAGCACCCGGGGCGGCTGCCCCTCCAGCTCGAAGAGGATCTCGCCCTGGGTCACGTAGCCGAAGAGTGGTCCGGGGTGCCTGTGCGGCGGCGCGCCGGGGTCACCGGGCAACAGAGTGACCCGGACGGTCCTGGCCTCGCAGACGGCCGGCATCCCGGCCGTCGCCTTCGGCACGGCGGCGATCACCTCGACGCCTGGGGGCAGGTGTGCCTGTTCAGCGCTCATGCATTTCTCCAATCAGGAAGTGTCCACAGTGAAGACAAGACAGCCTCCCGGTCTGTGACAGCCCTACGCTTCGAAGCGGCCCAGGGCTGCCGCTCTGCTCGCCGAGCCCGGCGCCGCTGGCCGACCGGTGCCAGACGCGTCACCGGCTGCGGAAGGTGGCCGCCGAGCAACCCTGGACGGCCCGCGCCCCAAAGCGGGTGTGGCATGGCCGTGGCCATGCCACATACGCGAGGGGGCTGGACCCGGGGCACATCCCGCTCCTACGGGATGGCCACGCTGCCCGATGAAATGCCCTTCACCTCTCGCCCATGTCCGTGCATTTGGACGCCATTTCATTTGGCGAGTTCGCGGCAGCAGATGGGGGCGGGCGGCGATGTCGGTCGCACCCGCTCAGCCGGCCGAAGTGTTCTGTGTCGCCTCGCCTGCCTCGGTGAGGGCTCGCTGCCTGAGGTTGCCGCCGGACAACTGAATCGTGGTGGCGGCCAGGATGTCATCCCTGCCGATGGTCCGCCTGTCCCCCCTGCGGGCGGACAGGGCCCGGAGGGAATCCTTGAGGTACGGGGGCGGGGCCGGTTCGTCCGACATCACTGGGGTGACCGTACCGAAACGTTTGACCCCGCCCTCGCGGACGACCCTGGCCGCGTCCCCGGCGAGGTCCGTCAGGAACACGCTCGCGATTCCGTCCAGGTCGCGGACCATCGCTGGGACGGCCGTCGCCCCCTGGCTCCACAGCAGCCTCTTGACCCCGGCCTCGAACCTGTGGGCACCGACCACAGCGCTCGGTTTGCGCGACCTGCTGCGCTCACGAGAAGGCACGATGACACCCTCTGCGTCGTACAGGACGCCGGTCAGGCCTCGAAACGTCGGGCTGTGGTCGTACCACTTGTCCCCCACCTCGAGCTCGACGTTCCGGTCGATCGCCGAGAGAAGGTCCCCAGGAATCAGCTTCTTCCGGGCCTCCTCCGCCGCCGCTCTCCTCGCGCCGTCGATGATCTCCGTCAGCACCGTCCGCGTCACCGACGCGGCGGCCCACGCGGCCGACCGAGAGACGTGCATCGAGGTCACCTCCCTGAACACCGCTTTGACGAGGGAAGGCTTGAACGGCGAGACATCCATGACCGAGGCGGTCTCGGGACCGCTGCGCTCAGGACGTGCGGGCTGTGCGGTCATCGGAAGAAACACTCCCTGCTGCCGGAGTTGGAAGAGGCCACATCAAGTCGAGCACGTCAACCAGTTTGCCCTCGGCGTCCAGGATGTTCTCGGTCCTGTGCATCAGGACGACGTCTCCGTCAGCTTGTACGCGGTGGACATCGATGCTGAAGCCTTCAGCGCCCAGGACATCCCTGGCACGGCGCAGGTCGTCCAGTAGTGCACCGAGGCTTCCACCGGGTGGGCGTCGGAGGTGACCGACTGCCGGCTGACTTCGGGATGGACCAGCCGCTTGCAGGTTGCGACGGCGTTTTCGTAGGCGGGGCCGAAGCTGGCGGAGCCTTTGACCGTGTCTCCATCGCCGAAACGACCCGCCGTCGCAGACGTACCGGAATCGTTTCCTGGTATGTCTTCCCCGGCCGCTCCTGGACAGAGTTGTATGGGGGTACATGCTGAATGATCTCTTGCATCCAAAACGGGCGGCGGGGCTCGCCGCCGCCGCGGTCTTCGCCCTCGGGGCGGCCGGCTGCGGATCCGAGGACGACCCGGTGAAGAGCAGCGGCGCGCACGCTCCCGCTTCGTCCGCCCCGCCGACGCGCGCCGCCCCTGACGGCGGCTGGCACTACGACTACGTGGGCCCTTCCCGCAGCGCGCGTCTCACCGCCGTCACGGCTGCCTCGGCGGACGACGCCTGGGCGGTCGGCACGGTGGACGGCGACACCGGCGACCACCGCAACCTCGTCCTGCACTACGACGGCCACCGATGGGCGGACCGGCCCGCAGCCGGCGGCCTCGCCGAGCTCCCGATGGAGTCGGCCCTGCTGCGCTCTTCCGGTCCGGAGAACGTCTGGCTCTTCGCCGGCACCGAGGCCCGCCGCTTCGACGGCAAGGCATGGCGCACTGTGCCCGCACCGTACGAGCGCACCACCGCCGACGCATCCGCGGCCTTCGGGCTGTCAGGCCTCGTCCGGGGCGCGGCGGTGCTGGCACCCGACGACGTATGGGCCGTGGCCGGCGGCAGCACGGCCCGGCGCTGGGACGGCCACTCCTGGCACGATGTGAAGCTGCCCGCCTCCGCCTCGACGCTCGCCACCGGACCGTCCGGCGATCTCTGGGCCTTCGGCGCGCGCCGCGTCGCGGAGCACGCATCCCAGCCGGCCGCGATGCGCTGGGACGGCCACGGCTGGCGCTCGCTCGCCGTGCCCGAGATCCACCACACCAAACCGCATACGCTCGCCGAGGACGCCGTGATTCTGCAGGCGGCCGTGCGGGCCTCGGACGATGCATGGGCGCAGGTGCGCTACGACGCCTCGCGCATCGGATCCGACGGCGAGGAGACGCCGCAGACCGAGATCGTCATGCTGCACTGGGACGGCCACCGCTGGTCCCGCACCACCACCGTGCCCTGCTGCACCGCGCCGATGGCACCCGATGCAGGCGGCAGCGTCCTGCTGAACGGCCAACTGCGGGTGACTGCCGACCGGGGCCGACACCGGCTGGGCCGCCCCGCCCCCGTGCCCGGCCGCTCGTCGAAGGTGACTGCACGCGACCGGGACCAGGGGCTGGCCGTCACCGACATGACACCGATCCCCGGCACGCACCAGGTGCTGGCGGTCGGCAACATCGCGTCGGCTCCGCACATCCAGTACTTCTTCCACCGCCCGGTGGTGGCCCGCTACACACCCGGCGAGGGCTGACACGGGCCTGCCACGACCTCAGCGCGACGGGGCCTCAGGGGTCCAGGTGCCCGGTGTCCGTCCCGGCCACGACATCCTCGCAAACTCAGACGGACCCCGAGAGCTCTGCTCGCCACCGGCGACAGTGTCTCCGGGGCCGTCCAGCACCGAACTCTCCAATGAGTGCGGGTTGGAGATGCGCTCGTGAGGTCGCCGCACCGCCGCCGGCGCTTGCCACGCACTCTGAACGCGCGTGACGACCCCCATGTCACCTTCCCCTCGCGGCGACCGCGCGGCACGAAGCTCGTCGACCGCGTCGTTGATGGTCCCCGGGCGACGCGGCGTCTGGATCAAGGCCGCCGGATGGGGCCTCGAGGAGGTGACCGCGGAACGAGTTCACCTGGTCGACGAGCATGGTGAGGTGCTGGTGGGAGAGGGACAGCGGCACAGCCAGTACCCCGATCCACACCGAGATCATGGTCGCGCGCCCGGACGTCGGCGCGGTCGTCCACACACACTCGGAGGACTCGGTCGTTCGGCGGCTGGCCTGTCTGGTCGGAGCCGGCCGAGTCGCTGTCCAAGCGCGAGAACATCTACTCCGAAGCGGCCTTGCGCCAGGTGTGGGAGTACCTGGTGCGAGGGCTGGACCACTGACAGGCCATCTCATGTGGCCGAGTGGGCTGTCGGTCGTGGCGGGGATCGTCGAACGGCTGGTGCCGGACGAGTTGTGGGAACTGTTCCAGCGGGTGGTTCCCGAGGCGCCCTCGGCCTCAGGGTGGCGGTCGGCGTCGCCACGGTGACCGTGAGGTGCTGGACGCGATCGCTTCGTGTCGACGTCGGGCTGTACACGGCAGCAGCTCCCCACAGACCGGCTCGTGGCTGGCCGGCCGTCGCCGCCTGCGCCGGCGCTATGAACGCAAGCCCGAACGGTTCCTCGCCTTCACAAGCATCGCCTGCACCTTCATCGGCCTGCGTCGCCTCACTCGCGGACGTGCCGCTGCAACAGCTTGACTGCCAGGGCATGGTCGTAGTGAAGGGCGAGGTCCATGGGCGTTTGCCCGTCCGGGCCCGGGAGTTGTGGATCGGCGCCGAAGGCCAGGAGCACTGCGGTGGTATGCACAGTCAGCGGGCTGCCGCTTTGCAGGGCGCCATCGCCTTCCATGTCAATGGCGTGTGTCAGGAGCGTCATGTTGTCGCATACCTCGTCGGGGTCGACTCCGTTGGCCAGCAGCTGAGCCAAGGTCTGCGCGTCCTCGTTCTCCACCGCTTGATGGGCCGGTGTCCAGGTGTTCTCCATGGCCGCATTCAATCGTTGCCGCACCAACCCAACCAGAGCTTGCCCCAGTTTCTGATCGCCAAATGAGATGGCTTGCAAGAACCAATCTTTGAACACAGGGATGCCGGCACGGTTGTTGACACGGGCTCATGCCCTGCCGCAGACCCCTACAGAGGGCGGCGTCGTGGCCAGGGCTTTGTGCCCGGCCCGCATAGAGCGGCGCCCTGCGGTCATCCGGTTGATCCACGTCGACGAGATCCGCTGGGCCCCTCCGCGGGGCGGGTTCAGGGCCTCTCGTTCGGTTCATGCTGGGAGCCTCCGAACGAACGACCCTAAGGGCTGTCCCGTAATCAAGTCGGTGCCGCTCTGGAACGTGGGGTCGACTGAGCGATCGAGGAGGGGTTCCGGTGGCCGCCTGATCTCGCCCGCCCTGGGCTGCCAACTGGATCGCGCCTGCCCCTGCTAGCCCCTCTCGGCTTCGATAGTCTGCGCCAGTGGCTGACGCTCCGCTGAGATTCATGATCGACGCCGATCACGGACAGTTCTACGTCCAAGACCTTGATCCCTATGACGCGTGGATCGCCGAGCACGCGATGGACCCGGACCTAGCACCCGCAGGCTGGACGGACGAAGCGGTCTACGTCCACCGCATCGGTGTTGAACCGCACTCGATCTCCGTCGGCACGGCTCGGGACGACATGGTCGAGTCGCTCATAAGTGTTCACGCTTCCGCGCCAACGACTGACCCGGCGGCCGAGCACATCGTGGAGACCGACCTTGACGTGCCCTCCGGCCAACTCACCATGTCCAGCCCCGGGAGCGATCCTGCCGACGGGCCGATCCTGACCGTTCCCGCTGGACTGCTACGTGCTCGGGTCTCTTACGTCCCGGCCGGACCACCACCGGTCGGCACTGGTGGAGGCCCCGGTGACCACTTCCTCTATCAGGTGGACCTCTGGCCCTCCGACCGGGCTTACGGACTCGTCATCGTCAAACAGGGGCCGGAAATCTGGGCAGGGTAGGTCCTCATCTACTGCTCGCCTGTCGGCTGAGTGCGAGGTTGTGCAGGCGGGCGATGCCTCTCATCGCGTGATGAACGCCGTCGCCCTTCAACCGGCAGTCTCGGAGGATCTTCCAGGTCTTCATGCGGGCGAAGGCGTGCTCGACACGGGCGCGGACCTGGTGGTGAGAAGCGTTGTGGTCTTCCTTCCAAGCCGGCAGTTCGCTCTGCCCGCGCTCGCGGCGGTGCGGGATGACCAGGCCGGTGCCCCGGTAGCCCCCGTCGGCGATCACGGTGGTGCGGCCGACGGCGTCCTCGGCTCCGGACAGTGCCCACGCCTTGCAGTCATTGCGGTTGCCGGGCAACGGCCGACCGACGACCACGACCAGGCGGGTGTCGGCATCGATGACCACCTGATGGTTGGTGGAACAGCGGCAGTTCTTCGACTGCTCAGCCACGGTGTGATCCCTGGTGGGCACCAAGGTGCTGTCCACGATCAGCACGGCGTCCTTGGCGAACCGCCGACCAGGACGCAGCGCAAACCTCGGGCCAAGGTCGTCGACCACCCGGTCCACCGCCGACTTCGACACCCCGAACAACAGGGCCAGTTGCCTCATCGTCAAGTTCGTCCGCCAATACGCGGCGACCAGCAGCACCCGGTCCTCCAACGACAGCTTCCACGGCCGGCCTCGACCCGGGGAGTCGGCACCCTCGCGACGCAGCGCGGTCACTAACCTGCCGAAGACGCGGGGACTCAGACCGGTGAACGGAGCTATCCAGGACGGCTCGGACGCCGTGATCAGGCCTGACACGGTCGAGATCATCGCAGAGCAAGATCACTCATGAGACAGCCCTTAGTCGCCCTGAAGGTGGAGTTCCAGGCTCGCGGATTCCGCGCAACGCTCGGCCAGCCCGCGGACCTTCTCCAGGATGTCCCGCTCCCCCTTCACCAGGTGGCGTCGACCTCGGAGATGAACTGAGGCATGTCCACCGACGTAAGGATCTGGGTGCGGTACGGGTCCACGCGGTCGAGCATCGGCAGACTGCTGTTCGCGCACAGACCGGAGAACAGGTCCGCCCCGTCCTGTACGAATTCCACCGTGGTCAGCCGACGCTTCTTAGGACTCGTTCCCCTATGCGTCACCTGCATCAGCACGACGTCAACACCCATTCCTCATAGCCCTTCCAGGATCCGGGACACTCAGAAGCCGTGTCTCAACCGATCACGGAACGTGCAAGTCGAACAGGTTTCTCGCCGGGGTGATCTTCTGGCGGTCGACGCATGAAGACAGGG
>NZ_JBVHMN010000039.1:0-24353 GCF_055558435.1 Streptomyces sp. NPDC025784 | reverse complement strand
TGCCGTCAAGAGGGTGTCTAAATCGGTCGTCACAACCCGATGTTGGACACCCTCCCTCCGTTCGTGAACCCCGCAATTGGAACTACTCGTCTAGTACGTCCTGCGAGGCGCCGTTCCTAGCGCATCAGCAGTCCTCGCATCCCCAGCCCGTAGTGCACGCGCAGCCGGTGCAGCTCCCACAGGCCCACCGCCGTGACTGAGAGTGGGGCGCCCAGGATGAACACGTACCGGATCACCGTCGGCACGCCCTCGTGGGCGCCGGTGAACATGTCGATCAGTGCCATCCCCCACGCCAACGCCATGATCAGCAGCGGCGGCACCGTCTCGTGGATGTCCGCGGTGCGGAACACGTGCTGGACGGCGAGTCCCACGCCCCAGACGACGAACGGCGTCACCCAGAAGAGGACGAAGAGGGTGAACGCGAGGATGAGGCCCTTCGTCACGGTGAAGTGGCCCTCCACGAGGGGTTCCTGGCCTTCGAAGAACCCTGAGAGCACGATGATCGGGAAGACGGAGGCCGCCGCCATCATGGCCACGATCGCGCCGAAGCACCGCCCCGCCCGGCGGAGCAGGTCCCGTCGCGCCGCCGGAGCGGCCAGGCCGTACAGGACGCCGACGACGACCGGGAGGATCGCCGCCAGCACGAGGGCGCTGGTCCACGACTTGTCGACCTGCTCGTCCGCCGCATCGCTGAGCTTGGGGGCGAGCTTGTAGGCGTAGGACATCCACAGGAATGCGCCCACGCCGACCAGGGTCCTGATCTTCCGCATCCGCGCCACCTCAGGATCCGAGACGATGCCCGGCCGTGACGGGGTGAAGACCCTGCGCGCGGTGTGGATGGGGCCGATCCGCCGCCGCAGCCGGGTGATCGGCCCGCCCGGGGGCGGCACCGGCGGCCCCGGGTAGGGCGGCTGGGGCTGTGGCGGCATGTAGGGCTGGGGCGGATAGGGCTGAGGTGGTTGCGGCTGGTAGGGCTGCGGCCCCTGGGGCGGCTGTCCGCCCGGGTTCCAGTTGCTCATCGTTCGTCCCCCGATATGCGAGTGTGCGCCGCGATGGGCGCGATCGCCGAGTGTATTGAGCACACAGGGTCGGCGCAGCCCTCGCCCCGGGTCGTGCACCGAACGGCCGCAATTATGCAAGCATGCTTGCTTGTTTTCTTCGGCGCTGCCATGCCCGAGGGGAGCGTGCCGTGTCCGATCCGGCGCCCGTGTTCGACGACCTGCGCGAGGAGAGCGAGGAACTCGACCGGCTGGTGGCCGAGTTGAGCGCCGAGCAGTGGGCGCTCGCCACCCCGGCGCCCGGCTGGAGCGTCGCCCACCAGATCGCGCATCTCGCCTGGACGGACCATTCGGCGCTGCTGGCCGCGACCGACACGGACGCCTTCCACGTCCTGGTGGAGAGCGCTAGTGTCGCCGGGCTCCTTCGTCGACGATGGTGCCGAGGAGGACCGCTACGCCGGGACGTACCTCGGCAAACGCGAACTACGCGCGCTGGTCGCCAACTCCCGCCTCCAGGTCTACGAAGACCCGAAGGCGTTCCTGACCTGCAACCACTGAGCGGCTGACGTTGCAGAACTGGGCCATGCGGCGTTCGACGGCTCCACCGGTTGCGGTGAGCTGTGGATTTAAGGGTTCAGGAGCAGCCTGCACGCGGGCCGAGTTCCGTGATCGCTGAGGGCCCGGCTTCCCCTGCCCGGCTAGGGTTCTCGGTCATAGCCCGGTCCCGTAACGCTCTGGCGGGGCCGGGCTACTTGCTGCGCGAGCGGAGCCCGAAAAGAGCCTGGCGCAGGCTCGGATACTGCATCGGGATGTCAGAGCGGCAGGTAGGGCAATGCCGGCCGTCTTCCGGTGGAACGAGTTCGACGTTGTAGCCGAAGCTGGTGATCGGCAGACCGCACCGCTCGCACGGCGGCACGGGTTCGGGCTCGGACTCCGGGGAGTCTTGTGCCCGGGATTCCAGCTCGGCCTCCCGCTCTCGCCGGCGCTGCTCCTGCGCCTTCTCGTACTCGAGGCGGCGTTGCTGGTCGCGGGCGTGCCAGGCGTTGTGGTCGGCGAGGGCGTCGGGGAGGGTTTGCCACTGGCCGTGTCCGCACCTCCACCACACCGCATCGCGGGGTCCGCCGACGACTTTCAGACGGTCCAGGGTGGTGAACAGGACGGGAATGGCGTCGGCGTAGTCGTAGTAGCCGTCCTCGCCTTCGGTGCCATCGACGCTGCCGGAGTGGTAGGTGCCGGACCAGACGGGCCGGGTCTGCTGCATGACGGTGTTCATGCGGTTCTTCAGGGCCTGGGGGCCGGTGCGGGTGCCGGGGTTGAAGACGACCACGACGGGCGGGTGTCCCTCCCGGCCGGTCGGCCGGTACTGGGCACGCCACGCCGGCATCTCGCCCCCGAGGGAGCTCTTGGTCTTGGACCGGAAGTAGCGCAGGTACTTCTCGAACTTCGCGGCGAGGGTGTCGGCGGACTCGGTGCAGTTGTCGACCTCCACGAACAGCACCGGCAGCCCGGCCTCCGGGGCCTGCAGGACCGCGTCCGCACGGACACCGGCACGGCTACCGCGACTGGCCGGGAGATTGAGGGGGACCTCGGTCGACCAGGAACCTATCCAGTGCGTCACACTTCGGTCAGGTGTGCTGTTCGACGTCGTCGGCGTCCGACCGGCCGGTTGGGGAGGGCTGCTGAGGGACTGTCATGGGCCCGGATTTTCGCACAATGCAAGTCTCAGAAGGGGGTCCGTCCCGCTTTTGAGTGAGAACGGGTTCTGAGAGCGAATCCGGGTTCGGCGGGGGTTTCGCGGGCGGTGATCGATCTTGCTCGCGCAAAGGACCGTTTATGAGAAACGCCGTCCGAGACGGTCATCATGCACAGCGAAGGCGGAAGTCCCCGATCGCGCGGATCGGGGACTTCGCCAAGGGCCGCCGGAGGGATCCTGTTGCGGCCCCGGGGTGCCGGTGCCAGTTACGCGGCGGATATGAGTTCGGCGCGGCCGAACAACAGCGCGTGGCCGGTGGGGAGCTGGTGGAGGATGCGGGTGATGAGGTCAGGGCCGGCGTGGGCGGCGACGGCCGCGAAGACGGAGCCGGTGTCCCAGCGGGTGGTGGCCAGGGAGGCGCCGGAGCGGGCGGCGAGGTCCTTGACGAAGGCCCAGCCGGTCAGCGGCTGGGTGTCGGGGATCTGTGCGGTCAGGACACGTGCGGCTTCCAGGGGCAGGCAGACGGCAAGGTCGACGCGTTCGTCGCCGGTCAGCTGGCGTCCCAGCCCCGCGAGAACCAGGCGGACGGCTTCCTCGGCTCTCTCGCGGGTGGGGTAGGCGCCTTCGTAGCGGACCTTCTCCAGCATCTGCTCATACGCCGTCGAGTACGGCTGCTGGTGCTCAGCCGGTACGCGCACGTCGGTGATCACTGCAGTGCATGCCTTTCGTAGAGCGGTGCGGGTGTGTGGCACCGAGGTAGGGGTCAGGTGGGCTGGGGGCGGCCGAAGAGGAGGTCGTAGCCGGCGGGGAGCTGGAGCAGGATCTGCCCCAGCAGGTCCTCGCCGGCCGTGTCGGCGACCGTGGAGAGCACGGCGCTGACGTCCCAGGTCGCGGTCTGCTCGGTGGCGCCCTCGATCCAGGCCGCGGTCGCCCGCACGAACCGCTGCGGGGGCAGCGGTTCGGCGCTCTGCAGCGGGTTGAGGAGGATCAGGGCGAATTCCTCCGGGAGACGTGCCGCGAGCTGGGCGCGAACCTCGCCGACCAGATGCGCGCCGAGCAGGGCGAGCACCACACGGGCCGCGCGCTCGGATTCCTCCACAGTGCCGTACTCGCCGCGCTCCTTCACGTGGTCGAGGAACGCTTCGCGTCGCAGGGTCATCTCGCCGCCACCCCTTCTGGTTCTTCGGCCTGCCCACGGGGTGCGGAGGACGGGGTGAGGGGGGAGATCAGGTGCCCGTCCTCCGCACCTGTCCGGCCGGTGTCAGCCGGAGATCTCCTTGTGGCCGGTCCCGACGCCGATGGAGATCTTGCGGGGCTTGGCACGCTCGGCGATCGGGATGCGCAGGGTCAGCACGCCCGCGTCGTAGTCGGCCTTGATGTGCTCGGTGTCGAGGGTGTCGGCGAGCACGATCTGGCGGGAGAAGACGCCCAGCGGCCGCTCGGACAGCTCCATCTGCACGTCGTCGGTCTTCGCCACCGGCCGGCGCTCCGCCTTGACGGTGAGCATGTTCCGCTCGACGTCGATGTCGATCGCGTCCGCGCTGACGCCGGGAAGGTCGAAGGCCACCACGTACTCGTCACCCTCGCGGTAGGCGTCCATCGGCATCGCCGACGGCTTCGACCAGGTGCCCGGGCCCATCAGCTGCTGCGCCAGCCGGTCCAGCTCACGGAAGGGGTCAGTGCGCATCAACATCGTGAATACACCTCCAGCAGGTTCAGGCAGTTGCTGCCAATGCGCCTCACTGACACCGTTGTAACATGTCATCCAATGGATGACAAACATGGTGTCGTCTACATGATGACAGCTCGAGGGAGGTGCCCGTGACCGCACCCGACCAGCCGGTCTCCACCGACGTCGACGCCCACAGCCCGGCGTCGTTCCTCGCCGCCGCGGCGGCCCTGAAAGCCATAGACGGCGCCTTGCGCGACGCCCAGCACGAGACCCCCGACACCCTCGGCGTCGGGCCGGCCCCGGAGCAGGCCCTCGCCTCGCTGATGCTGCTGCGGCAGGTACGTGAGCGGCTCGCCGGATGGGAGACCGGCCTGATCGAAACGGCCCGGGACGCAGGCGCCAGCTGGGCCGACCTCGCCTCTCCCCTGGGTGTCGCCAGCCGTCAGGCCGCCGAGCGCCGCTACCTGCGCGGCCGCCCCGGCCCGGCCGGGACCACCGGCGAACAGCGCGTGACGGCCACCCGTCAGGCCCGGGCCGCCGACCGCAACACCGCCACCTGGGCCCGCGACCACGCGGCCGACCTGCGCCGCCTCGCCGGCCAGATCACCTCCCTCACCGACCTTCCCCCCGCCGCCCGCCGCCCGCTCAATGAGCTCCACGCGGCCCTCGCCCACAACGACCCCGCCGACCTCCTCGTCCCCCTGACCGCCACCCGCCCCCACCTGGCCGCCGCCCACCCCGACCTCGCCGCCCGGCTCGACACCCTCACTCCCCCCTGACCCCGCCCGGTGCCCCGCACCAGCCCAGTCAGCCTCCGCCCCCGGGCGAACCCCTGCTCCGCCTCGCCGGTGCCCGCGTCTTCCTCTTCGTCGTCGTCGGGCGTGCGAGGCGTCGGTGGGCGGGAACGTGGTGTCTGGCGTGCGGGGAACAGCATTCGCCGTCGGCCGCGGACGTGGTGATGCCGCGTTCCAGGGCGCGGCTCTTCAATTCCCAGCGCATCACAACCTCTCCCCCACGCCCACACCGAGGCGGTCGGCAACCCGGGTGTTCGCCCGCACCCATGCCCGCTCGATGTGTTCCTTACGTACGTGTAATGGTGGAGTCGGGTATTGGAACTGCCTGAATGCCTCTGGAACGAGAGGTTCTCCGAGAGCGATCTGATCGCGCTGAAGTGAGCGGTCGACAACGCCGAAGTGCCAGGTCACATGGTGTGCTGGGGTTGGCGAGTGGTCTGTACTTCGCACTCTGCGGCGTGATCGAATGGGGGATGACATCGTTCTGGACTGGCAATCGGATACGCCTGCGCGGTATCGAGCCTGACGACTGGACCGCGTTCATGCGGTTCGCCGTGGACGAAGAGCAGATGGGCGACCTGCTGAACCCGCCTCGTTCCGCCGAAGGATTTCGTGCCTGGGCGAAGGAACAGGCCGCTGCCAAGACCGATGGCGACTGCTTTCAGTTGGCGATCGAGGACGTCGACGCAGGGGAAATGGTCGGTGCTGTCGGCTCGCACCAGGCTGATCCGCGTGCGGGCTGGTTCGAGTACGGCGTCACGATCGGCGCTGATCACCGGCGCAAGGGCTATGCGGCGGAAGCCGTGGTGATGCTGCTGCGTTTCATGTTCGCCGAGCGGCGCTATCACAAGTGCGAAGCACGGATCTTCGCTCACAACGAGGCATCGCTCGCACTCCATCATCGGCTCGGTTTCGTCGAGGAGGGGCGCCTCCGCGATCGCGTGTTCCTTGCCGGCCGACACCGTGATCTCGTCGTGATGGGCATGCTCGCTGACGAGTTCGCTCAACGGCATTCAATCAGTGAGTAATGGAAGTTGACCGAGATACGGCGGTCCCGCCTGGGAGATGCGACGGTGATCGGCGCTCCCCCACACGCGCGGTGTTCTTCGTGTGGGCGCTGAGAGCGACCACAGCGCCGACCCGTGTCCGAACCGGCTCTGAAGGTCTCGACGACAGGGGGCTTCTCCGAGGACGGGCTGACCAACCTGCCGCGTCTGGCGGGTGGACGAAGTGAGCCACGGATCGAGCACGGGGCAGCGTCGGCCATTACGGCGGCCCTGGGCGATATGCGCGCCGGTCGAGCCATGCGAGAGAGCTGCACTGCACCTGGTCAGCACTCACGGATCGGCCATGCCGGCCTACCGACACGAGAAAGTGTCGAGAGGCAAGCGAAGTCGGCAAAGCCGAGATCTGGCCTGCTTCTTGAGACCACTCTGTAGAGGTGATCGAGACGAATCGCCGTGAGCACTCCTCCGCCATCAGCCTGTCCAAGGTGCTGGAACGGGCCCCGGACCTGGTCAGCCTCTACAAGGCAGCAGGCACCAGCGTCCGCAATCACGGACTGGAAGGAGTACGGGCGGCCGTGTACCTCGTGCTGGACCGCTCACGCTCCATGCGGCCCTACTATGCGGACGGCACCATGCAACACCTCGCGGAGCAGGTCCTGACGTTGTCCGCGCACCTGGACGACGACGGGACCGTCCCGGTGGTCTTCTTCTCCACCGACGTCGACGGATCCACCGACCTCCATCTCGGCGGGCACCGCGGCCGCATCGACAAACTGCACCAAAACCTCGGACACATGGGACGCACCAACTATCACTGGGCGATGGACGAGGTCATCGATCACTACCTCGACTCCGACAGCGACGAGCCCGCCCTGGTGATCTTCCAGACGGACGGAGGCCCGACCAGCAGGCCCGCGGCCGAGCGCTACCTGTGCAAAGCCGCCCGCCTGCCGTTGTTCTGGCAGTTCATCGGCTTCGGCGACCCGGCCGACAACGAGTTCGCGTTCCTGCGCAAGCTCGACACCCTCGCCGTCCCCGACCGCCGCGTCGTCGACAACGCCGGCTTCTTCCACGCCGGACGCACCCCGCAGACCGTCAGCGACGACCTCCTCTACGACCGACTGCTGCAGGAATTCCCCGCCTGGCTCACCGCCGCCCGCAACGCAGGCATCATCTAGCAACACCCCCGGCCGGGCCGGCAGGCCGCCGCGTGGGAGGCCGAGCGGATCTGGCCCGAGGGGTCTGCACCACCTCACCCGCGGCGCGGCGGCCTGCGGCCCTGGAGCCGCATGGTCCGCGTCCCCGCGTGACGCGGCCGTTCTGCCCGAAGTCATCACCCTGGCCGCGGCGTTGACCGATCCCACCTGCATCCAGATGGCGCAGGCCGACCGTGTCAGGGGGCACGGCCGGGCGGGACGCAGGAGGCGCTTCGTCCACCACCTCGGCCACCGCCTGAACCGGCCCTGGCTCGGCCCGCTCATCGGCGTCGCCTATGCCAGCCCCCTTGCAGACCTGGATCGACGCCGCCGTTCTCCCCCACCCCGTCCGTGGCAAGTCGTGAGGAGGCGAAGGAGGCGCGGCGTGCGGGAAGCCCCATCAGCTCCACCTCACTCGGCCGTCAGGATCACGTCGATGGGTGGCCTGCTGCGCCGCTGCGGGGTCGGAATTCGGTCAAAGCTTCGCTTACCCAATACCGTTGAGCGTATTGTCGCGTTTGCGCTCTGGTGCTTTGCCTCCTTGGCCGTGAGGATGCCCGCCTGATCGGTGCACCGGGGGGCGGTATGGGGCTGGGGCGGGGGCTGCGTGTTCGGGAACGTGATGCGGAGGGGATGGCCCAGTGGCCGGCAGTGCCGGTCCAGGCCGAGGCCACAGGTCTCACCAGCAACTCCTCCGGTGAGGTGGATCCGACGTCGTCGGAGGTGACCCGGCTGCTGTGCCAGTCCGTCTACTCACGCCCTGACCAGGTGAAAGCCGTCACAACGTGGTGGCGCAAGATCCGCGGTAAGACGAACAAGGCGAGCAAGCCCCGACGCAGTGTCCGCAGGCGGATCTATCTGGAGGGCAGCGACGACTGCCCGCCCCTGGGTGAGCCCATGGCGGGGTGGGTGGTGGATCATGTCCTGCACGGGCCGCCGTTGCCCGTGCCGTCGTACGGCTTCGATCTCGCGCCTGTGGTCGCGCACAGTCTGCGCAGCAGACGACGGCAGTGGCTGCGGCGGGTGCTGGTAGTGCTCTGGGCCGCTGCTGTGGCGTACGCGATTCCGCGTGCTGCCGTCGTGTGGGGCGTGATTGTCCTGCTGGCGCTGGTGATGCGGTGGGCGGCGCTGCGGGCGGTCCGCAGAGGCAAGAAGTCGCGGCTGGCGCCGTCGCCTCGTGCCGCGTATGTCGTGCTGTGTGTGCCGCTGCTTCTCGCGGTGGTGCCGTATGAGCCCATCCGCAGCGAAGTGGTCCCCTTGCGGCTGGGCTTGCTGCTGCTTCCGCTCGTGCTGTTGGCCGGAGCGGGACTTGTCTGCATGGGCGACCGGCTGGCCGCGCGGGCGGCACTGGCGGAGATCGCCGGGGAGGGTGTCGCGGCCGGCCGTCTGCCGTGGGTGGCGGCGAAGGCCGGGCGTCGGATGGCTCAGATCGGCGCGGAGCAGAAGCGGCAGGAGCTGCCCTACAACAATCCGGAGCGATTCGTCGGGGCCGGGCGTGAGGTGTGGGGTGTCGCGGACATCGGTATTCCGCTCAAGCCCAGGGATCCGCAGGAGTCGGTCAGATCCTTCGGTGAAGACGAGCTCCTGCGGCGGATGGGAACTGCTCTCAACGGCCTGGGGCGCGGCGCACGGGAGATCACCGATCCGCTGCCCGGCTTCTCGGTCACGCAGGTGAAGGGGCTGCCGTCCGCGCTGTGGCTGCGGAACACCCGTGCCGCGAAGCTGGAGTTGCCCGACCTGCGAGGCCGAGGGCGCCGATCGCCGTCCAGCGTCCCGGACCGGCTGTACCTGCGCGCCCAGTGCGTCAGCTGGGACGGCCAGGTCGTGGTGAGCGTGTTCGTGCACGCCGCACTGGAGGCCGGCGAGCTGCGCCTGACCCTGCGCCCGCACGTGATGACGCCCCTGTACAACGAGTTGAGAGTGACCGACGCGCCGCTCGCCAAGCGCGGGCTCCGGCTCCTCGGCTGGACGGCGATACAGGCGATACTGGACGCAGCCAAAGGCCCGCTCTCCTTGTGGCAGTTCGTGACCCGCCTCGGGCAGGGCCGGCAAAAAGAAGACGACTCCACGGAGGAGAAGGATCCGCTCAGCCTGCGGGACCGGTACTCCATCGAGGAAGTCACCGACATGCACCAGAGCGACGACGCCAAACGGCACGTGGTGCTGATGCAGACATGCATCTTCCGGGCCGTCGCCGACTACCTCGTCGAACTCGGTGTCGACACCGCACAGTTCGATGAGCAGGTAGCCATGGTCATCACCAACATCCAGGTCTACGGCGACAATAACGCGCCCATCCAGAACGTCGCCGGCAGCGGTATCAGCAACATCGGCCAGAACAACAGCGCCCAGGGAGGAGCAAAATGATGGTCGGGGGACGACGCCGCCACGAGGACGAACACGGACATGGCTCGGGCATCAGCATCGGAGGCAACAACACCGCCCCGCTGCAGAACGTGGTAGGACACAACATCTCACACGTTCACCAGTCCGCTACCGCCGCAACCACCCCCGTAGACCTCGACACCGTGCGCGATCTCCTCGCCACCTTCCGCATCGAGGTGGACCGCAGCGCGGGAGACCTGCGCAACGCGCAGGTACTGCATGCCATGGCGGACTCCATCGACACCTCGCTCACCACGCCGGACGCACAAGCACAAGGCACCCTGCGCGGAGCCGTGCAAGCACTGCCGGCTCTCGTGGCCGGCACCGTCGTGCAGCAAGGTGGCGAAGCGCTCGCCCACGCCCTCGCAGGATGGCTTGGATGAGGAGAAGCCCAGGTCGGTCAGATCTGGGCGGGGCACGATCGAGGCTTCCGGCCCGGCCTGGTGTCCCCATCACACGCGCCGGCGTCGGCGAAGTCGCCGACAGCCCGGACATTATCGCGCCGTATCCTGCGACTCAGCGTTAGAGCGAGAGGGAGCTCTTCGTCGTGCCAGGGTCAGTGCAGGGCGTCGATGGCCTTCACGATCAGGGCGCGGGCGTTGGCGCCGTGTACGGCCATGCCGTGGAGTCGTTCGAACGCGTCGGCGTAGAGGGCGATCTCGCTGGGCTGGGTGACGGTCACGCGCGCTGCGAGGAGCTCTACCGATACGAGGCTGTCGTCGTACATGTGGAACGTCTCCACGGGCCACATGGGCCGCGCCTGGGCCGACATGGGGATCACGCCGAGGGACACGGCGGGCAGCGCGCCGGCGGTGAGCAGGTAGCCGAGTTGGGCGGCCATCGCTTCGGCGTCGGCGACCTGGTGGTGCAGTGCGGCCTCCTCCACCACGAGGAGGAAGCGGCGTCCTGGTTCGTGGAGGATCCGGGAACGGTCCAGGCGCGCGGCAACGGCCTCTGCGACGTCGTTGGGAATGTCACGGAACTCGGTGATGCGGGTCAGCAGTCCCCTCGCGTATCCCTCGGTCTGCAGCAGGCCCGGCACAAGGGTGGGTGAGTAGACGCGGAAGAGGCGGGTTGACGTGAACAGGGGCACGTAGCTTTTCTGCAGCTGCTTGAGTCCGGTGCGCAGTCTGCGGCGCCATTCCACGTACATGGACTCGGCGTTGCGGGAGGCGGCGATGATGTCCGGTGCCTGGTCGGCTGCTCCGCAGGCCTTGCACCAGCGGCGGATGTCGTCGGCTGACGGGGGCGTGCGTGCGCCTTCGATGCGGTAGGTCTTGGGGTGGCTCCAGCCGCAGCGTGTGGCCAGCTCAGGCCCCGTGATCCCGGCATGGGCACGGAGTTCTCGCAGGCGGCCGGCGACTGCTTCGCGGGCAGCCTGGGCCGAGGAGGACGGAGACAGGGGCATGAGCTGGTCTGGTCGCCTTCGCGCTAGCTGATCGTGTAGTTCTCGTGGGGGATCGCGCGCGCCCACACCGTTTCAAAGGCGTCGGCACACAGTTTCATCGCGGCCGGATCGTCGCTCATCTCTCCGCCTGCCGAGGCTCCGTCGCCGGTGAAGTGGTTCCAGCGGATGAGGCGGTCATCGATCAGCCAGAAGTCGTTGCCGGGCAGTGCGATGTCGGATGCCTGGCGGCGTGGCAGCCACCGTACTTGCTCGCCTGCGGCGATGTTGGTGAAGGTGCCTGAGTGCTCGTAGCGGATGTATTCGCTGACCGGTTCGGAGACGATGCGGGCGCGGCGCACCACGACGTGGCGGTCCACCGTCTGAGCGATGAGATCGAGCCAGGGACGCCACCAGGAAGCGCGGTCGGCCACGTCGTGGCGGAAGCCGGCCCGCCACTGGGCGAACGGGCCCTTCTCGTAGTCGACGGCGTAGGAGTCGCGCATCTCCAGGTGGACGGCCGAGTGCGTTGCCGACCCGAGAAGCTCAGCGAACGTCGGGACGCTCGAGGGCATCGCAGGTCTCCCTGATCACGGTCGCCATCCGGGCCGGAATCCGGATCACTGCCTCGTGCTCCGGGATCCCCTTGGCGTGGCCGGGGATCTCGAACTCCGCACACGCCGCCTCGAGTTGCAGGCTCGGCTTCCATCCTTGGAGCACGAGCTCTTCCTTCTCCTGGTCAATCCACACGGTGGGGCTTTCACCGTCTCCGGTGTCGGGGTCGATCCCGATGAACTGTAGGTCCACGGCCGCCTCCGGCGTTCGTCGTGTTCAGGGATGTACATCCTGTGCCAGAGATGGCAGTTCAAGGGCGTAAACCAGTCGCGTGTACATCGGTGCACATTGCTGGAAGTGCCGCACACCGCGCTCGTAGCGTCGTGCCCAGCGGCAGCCCACTCCTCTACCCGTGCACGCCGCGCACCGTCCGGGCAGGCCCACGCCGGCGAAGGAAACGCGAATGAAGACGACCATGAGCCCACCCGTCACGCTCGCCATGCCCCTCGACGAGCCCCCGCCGGCACCGGGCTGCGGCGTCTGCAGGGCACCGGCCCGACAGCGGGCCGCCGCCACCGCGGCCGGGGACCCATCACGTGCGACGGACTGCAACGTCGAAATCCGCAACCACCCCCACCCCACGCACAGTGGCGGCAGGTCATGACCGGCACCCGGTGGGAATGGCAGGACACCGGCAGTTCGTCCGGCCGCATGCAGCGGGTCGCCGACAGCGGCACCTACCACCGCGTCCAGACCGCCTATCGCGCCTACATCAACCACGCCACCACATGCGACGACTGCGGGCACGGGCAGCGGCGGTGCGCGCAGGCGGACCGGCTCTGGAGGGCGTACCGCACCGCACGCACCTAGAAATTGGTGCACCAAAACGCAGCCACAAGGAGCACGCGGCCTTCCAGCGGAAGGCTCCAGGGCCGTCCTCGCTGTGCACCTTGGGCGCCACCTCTGCCCAGTGCGGCAGCGAGCTTGTTGAAGCTTCGCGGGGTCAGCCCCGTGAACCCGTGGGCCGCCTCCTTGCTGAGCTGTCTCCGCAAGCGGGTCACCGCTAGCGGCACTCGTGGGGCAATCTGAATTGTGAACAAGAACCGGAGCCCGTCCAGCCAGCGGCGCCTCAGGCGGTGGCTGGGGGCGCCGCGTTGTGTGGCCGGCTCTCGTTGTGCTCTACGCCTTGGGAAGCTGTGTCACATCCTCTTTGCGCTGGGGGCTCGCGAAGAGCCGAGTCCTTCGGCGCTCAGACGCTCCGGTCGCACAGGGTTGCGCGCCGCAGAGCGGACCGAGACCAGGCCAGCCCCGGCGCAGGCGCCCACCGGCCGCGGTGCGCCCGGTTGGGCGGCGGACCGTACGGCGACTGCCAGGCCGGCCGCTCGGTTCGCCCCGAGCCGCCCACATCGCGGCGCCGTACAACCGGGCCCTGGAACAGGCCGGCTGCCAGGACGGCGTCGTTGTCGCGCACCAGGTTCAGGAGCTCGGGTCGTCCAGAACGCACGTTCATCCGCTCCAGGACAGCGAGCTTGGTGGTGTCCCCGCACCCGGTGCACAGCGCGAGGAGCCAGGCCCCGAGGAGCTTGTGGTCCGCGTTGACGCGGAATGTGCCGTGCGCCCGGAAGCGCCCGGGGACGCACCCGTGGCAACGACGGAGAACTGTCGGCAGGCAGGTGGGCACGACCGCCCAGTTTTTGGACACAGAAATACACCGGTTCCAGTGAGAAGACCGCAGCGAAAAAGAGCGCGGCGCACAGGTGCGACGCACGACGGATCAGCGCTCGGGGGATCTCACTGGGTGTACAACGGCACGTCCTTGACAAGACGACTGCGGGCGCGAGAACGGTAACGGCACACGAGGGTGCGGGTCCACGGATTTTCCGGCGGCCGGCGCGCGGAAAGCGAGCGCCCGACGCCTGATCAGGCGGAGGTGAAAGCCTCCTCGGGGACATCGTCGAGGACGAATCCGTTGTCGAGCCGGACGCGGACCGTGAGACGGAGCATCCGTCGCTGGTAGGCGACCCACTGCTCTTCCAAGGCCCCCACCTGCTCCTCCAGTTGCGTCCTGCTCGCCGGCGGCATCTGGTGGCCGAAGTCGCCCAGGAGCGACTTGAGGCGCAGGTACTCACGGACCTCGTGGCTCTGCTGCCGGTGATGCTCGTCCGCACGCTCGACCGTGCCCTCGATGCCTGCTGCCAGGGCCACAGAGGCGGCGAAGGCACCCGTCTCCAGCGGGGGCTCACCGGCTGGGGTCACCGACCCGGCCAACCGGAGATCCGCCGCCAGCCGCACCCGTTGGCCCACGTTCAGCGTCATCGATCCATCGTCTTCCTCATCGGCCACCGGCGACCCCGGTACACGTGGCCTCGCCAGGCGTACCGGACAGGACAGGATCATCCCACCCTCACCTCCGGCCACGACACGATCAAAACCCTCGCCCACCCTCACCTGGGCACCAGCCGCACGACGGGCGAACAGGATCCCGACGACGATCTGTTGGACGGTGGCGGGAACGGCTTGGAGAACGTCGACGGTGAAGTGGAGCGGGTGTCGGCGCGGGCCGCCGCGGCCGTGGCTCCGAAGCCGGGCCGGGAATGCGTATGTGCCAGGGCGGATCAGCACCCGGGCCGGGCTCGTGGCCGCCATGGAGAAGATCCGGGCGGCGGCCGGCAATCCGAGCCTGCGCGCGCCGGCCACCGCACCCCGGACCGAGGGCAGACTCTCGCGCAGGGCGATGCGTGCTCAGACCCGAGTACGAGCGCGCATGCGGATGCTGGCCTCCAGGGATTGACCGGCACCAGATTCTCGCTCCTGACCATGAATCACCCTCCGTCTTCGTACAGTTGACTTGCCGTCACTGACACAGGGGGATTCGTGAGTTCAGCTGCCGATGCGTCCGAAGTAACGGCCTTGCCCTTCTGGGTTTCGTACGACGATCAAGGCGATCAAGACGGTCATCTCGACGACGGTGGCGACTCCATGGGCCTGTTCGGCGGTGGGGACGGTGAGGTGCGGCTGAGGAGCGTACCTCTGGGGCCCTTGCGCAAGAACCTCGCCGAGGCCGTGGACGCGTTGCAGCAGGTGTTCACCGAGGCCGCCGCCCGAGGCGGACCGCTGCCGTTGCGGGAGGCACACCTGACCTTCCAGGTGACGGCGAGCGGCGGTGTGCAGTTCGTCGGTTCTGCGCAGCTGCAGCGCAGCCACGGCATCACACTGGTCTTCAAGCACTGACCGGCGTGTGATGGCACGTCACAGAGCCCTCCTCATCGGGGCCAGCGACTACGAGATGCGCGGTGTCCCGCCCCTCCCCTTCATCCCGGCCGACCTCGCTCGGCTCGGATCGGCGCTCGAAGACCGTGGTTTCGACGACGTGCAGGTCCTGGCCGGGCGCGAAGGGGGCAAGCAGGTTTCGGCGAACTACGTGAACGCCCGGGTGGCCGGCTTCCTCAGGCGCGCCCGCCCGGGCGACACCTTGCTCATCCTGCTGAGCGGGCACGGCGTGCATGCCAAGGGTCGCGACTACCTCGTACCTGAGGACATCGACGAGGACACGCATCCCTTCGAGTCGGGGTGTGTGGCGATCGACTGGCGTGAACACCTCGACGAGACGCTTGCTGAGCACGTCGTCTTCCTGATCGACGCCTGCCGGGAGGGCATCGAGCAGGACTCGATGGGCGTCGCGAGTGTCAAGCAGTGGAGCCGTCAGAAGATCAGCGCCGCGCTGCGCCGCAAGGTGGCGTACGTGTACGCCTGCTCGCCGGGACAGTACGCGCTGTTCGTGCGCCCGCACGACTCGCCCATCAACCCGGTCACCGGGGTCCGGCTCGGCGATTCGTTCAGCATCTTCTCCCGGTCGGTGTCCGACGTCATCGCCGCGCATCCCGGTACCGCCGCACTCCCCCTCGGTCGGTTTCAGGACGCCGTCCAGGAACGGATGACGGAGTTGCACCGCGGGTACCGCAAGAGCGGGCAGCCGCAGTCCTTGCGGGTGGTGACCGACATCCCGTCCGACGGTTTTCTCTTCCTGCCGTCGCCGAGCGGGCGGTCGGGGGGTGTCCGTGAACCCTCCGCCGTGATCCGTGAGCCCTCCACAGTGGGAAGGGACGCCGGTACGACGGCGTATGAGAGCGCCGGAATGGGTGTCGAGGCCGGCACTCCCCGACGGGCGTATCCGCAGCACGGTGCTCGGCTGGGCCGACGGGTGTTCTCCGCGCTGACCCTGCTCGGCCTGCTCGGCGTCGCGGCCTGGGCCGCTGTCACCTACAACGGCGATGGCGAGGGCGGCGACGCGAAGTCGAAGGAGCCCGGATCAAAGACCTCGCTCAGGCCCAGTTCCTCCGGGGCGCGGCCTTCCGGCACGAACAGTAAGAAGGACAAGGACAGTTCAGGACCAGAGGAGTCCAGCGCGTCCAGCATCTTGCCCGCCTGCACTCCGAGCGCTGCGGAGTTGACTGTGCGTAGCCTCCACAACGCCTACGGATCCGATGACATCCCCACCCTGCTGCTGACCATGAAGAACATCACCGGCAGCGACTGCAAGGCCGATTTCGGGTCTACGAAAACGGTACTGACCCTCACGACGGTCGCCAGCGACGACATCTTTTGGTCCTCTGCAGACTGCCCCAAAGACTCTGGCAGTCTGCTCTTGCTGGCTCCCGCCCACAGCGACGTTACCTACACCGTGAAGTGGGACCGCAAACCAAGTGCTCCGCAGTGTGGAACGCCTCCGGAAGAGTACGCAGGTTTCGGCACCTTTCTAGCGGAGGTGACAGCACCGGGCTTTGGCAAGGCGCAGACATCATTTGTGCTGTCGAAGAACTGAACACGCCCCCGTGGAGAGGCGTTGTAGATGGCGTCCCTTCTGCAGGGAGTTTTGAAGCGCGCGGTTGCTGACCCGGGGGTCGGTGGCTCGATCGTTGTGTTGTCGGGGGCCTGGTTTCGCCGGTGGCGGCGATGGTGTCGTGGCTGGAGGAGATCGAGCGGCGGGCGGCTGGCGCGCGGGAGGAGATCCGTAAACTGCACGCCTGGATCGAGGAGTTGGCCCAACTCCTTGCTGAGCAGGAGTCGGTGCCGTGCCGGTTGGAGATCACCTGGGAAAGGATGACAGTGATCCTGTCTGGTGACGGGGCTCACGGAACCCGCCGCCGGGGCGGCTTCGGCGGCCGGTAAATCGGATCACCTGCAGCCGATGGACCCTGTCCGGCGCCCCGAAGCCGTCTGTTTGCACCCTGGGAACGCTTCGTGCCCGACGGCACTACCGAAACATGACGCGACAGCGCTCCTGTCCCAGCGACCTGTCCGATGCTCGCTGGGAGTTGATCGGCCCCACGCTCACCGGCTGGCGAGCCGCGGACCGCGGGCTCTCCGACTTGCACCGTTGGACATAGATTGCCTTGCTACATCTCAAATATCCCCCTCCCCGGGTCCTGAAGCTGCAGGAACATGCTGTCGTTTCGGACTGCCGTGCTGCAGCTGCCTACTGCTGAAATAGCAGAAGCCCGCCTCCCCAAGTCGGCCTGGACAGCGTGATGTTGGGGTGACGGGCTTCCGATAACACCCCTCGCAGTTGAGGTGATGTCCTGTGCCTAAAGACCGTATCGCCCGTGCCCTCGGATCCAAAGAGGAGAAGCCCCGCTGGGCCGTGGCACTTGCTGCTGTGTCGGCCGTGGCGAATGTCGTGCGGTTGATCCGCGAGCTCGTCCAGCACTAGGCAGTTTCGCCTGGATCATCCGATCGTTGGTCCGGGTGTGTCGTTGGCTGACGCGCAGTGGGCGCGGATCGAGCCCTCCTCCCCCGCCGGACACCGAAGCGGGGTGGCCGGTGACGGGATCACCATAGGGTGATCGACACGATCGCCTTCAAGTTCCAGACCGGCTCGCAGTGGGTCCATCTGCCAGAGAGGTACGGCAACTGGCGAGGGGTCTACAACCGGCTACGGATGTGGGGCGTCGACGGCACCTGGGCGTGGGTCTTCACCGCGCTGGTGGCTGAGGCCGACGCCGTCGAGAACCTCAACTGGGCGGCCACGGTGGACTCCACGATCGTGCGCGCTCACCAGCACGCGGCCGGGGCCCGCAGAAGGGGGCCCGGTCGGCGGGCTGGCCGACCATGCCGTCGGCCGGTCCCGCGGCGGGTGACCACGAAGATCCACCTCGCCGTCATCGGTGGCTGCCGTCCGCTGGTATTCCGCCGGGCAGGCTAGGGATGTACCTGCTTCACAGACGTCATGGCCCGTCTGCGCGTTCCCCGCCGCCGCGGACGGCGCCGCACCAGGGCGGGTCTGGTCCTGGCCGACAAGGCGTATTCACAGTGAGGTGACGCAGAACCCGGGTCCGATGGGCCGAAGTTCCTGTGGGTCGAGCATGTGGCTGTCGCTGAGCGGCAGGACGGTGAGGGGGCGCTCGGCGAGCCAGGTGTCGAATTCGCTCCACAGCGCCCAGTCGCGGGCGTAGCCAGTGGTGGTCTTGCGCGCCTGGTGCTTCTTGATCTGCTCGCGGGCGCCGTCCGCGTCTGCCGTACGGTGCGGGGCTGGCAGAGGTTCTGCCGGCCCGCTTCGCGACCCTCGCCAACCTGCGACTGCAGCTTTACGATGCGCTCGTGGACGGGGCCACCCTCTTGAACGTGCTGGCCATAGCGATCTCCGTTTCCGCGGTGCTCGCCTCGATGTGGTTCGGAGCGCGGCAGGTGCAGATCGCCCGGCAGGCGAACTACATACCTGCTCTGATGGACCTGCTCGCCGAGTTCCGCTCCGCCGAGCTGCACGAGCAGTACGCCTACGTCTGTGGCGATCTCAACCGTGAGCATGCGCCGGACGGCGGGCTGCGGGGCCTGCCGCCTGACGCGAAAGCGGCCGTGTACAACGTCGCCTACTTCTTCCAGACACTCGCCGGCCTGTACGCGCCGGGTGTCATCGACGAAACCGCCGCCATCGTCATGGCGCGGGGCCGGATCGCGAAGGTATGGGAAGCCATCGAACCGTTCGTGGAACAAGAACGGCGCTTCCCCGACGTCGACAAGCACCTCCTCGCCCTCCTGCAGGCCTACGCAGCCGTCTCCCCGCAGTTCACCGGACCCTCCAGCGCAGAACTCATCCAGGCACGCTGGCACAGCAGACACCCCACGTTCTGGCAGCACCTGTCCGGGCGTCACGGCCGCTGACCCATCCGCAGCGACGGCCAGCCCCTCCCGTTCGCCAACACCGGATCGTGAGCATCCCCTGCCTGACCATCACGTGGGCCAGCGCATGAATGCCCTGGCGGCTGGCATGGACTGGTGAAGCGTATTGAGGGGCGCGGCGAGGCGTTCGAGCCATCTGCAGGTCTCCGAGGGCCGGTGGCCGCCGAGGTCTGTCGCCGCCCGGGTCTTGCGGCAGTGTCATCGAGATCGCCTCTGCGGGGCCCGGCGTCCATCAGGTGACGCTGCGGACCGCGGACGGCGCCGAGGCGAGTGCCGACGGGGTGCGTCTGCCGGTGGGCGCGGAGGAACTGCGCATCCTCTGTGCCCGTATCCACGATGCGATTCTCGCCTCCTCGGCCGTGGTGCGCCGCAGCGCACCTCCCGAGGAGCGGCCGGTACAGGAGCTGGGCCGGATCCTGTTCGACACGCTGTTCGCCGGCGAGGGGCGTGCGCTGTTCGCCGCGGCGCGCCAGCGCGCCGCCGAGCGGGACCGGTCCTTACGCCTGGTGCTGCGGGTGCGTGCGCCGGAACTCGCGCGGCTGCCCTGGGAGTTCCTCTTCGACAGCGCTGAGAGCAGTTATGTCTGTACGACGATGCCGCTGGTGCGCCGGCCCGAAGTTGCCACGCCCCAGCGCCCGTTGGCGGTCGCTGCGCCGCTGCGCATCCTGTGCATGGCCGCCCGACCGGACGATCTCGAACCCCTCGCGGTCCGGGCCGAGCGCGAACGGCTCGGTGGTGCGCTGGCGGGTCTGCAGGAGGCCGGGCTCATCGAGCTGGGCTGGGTCGAGGGCGAGACCTGGCGCTCCCTGCGGACCACGCTCACCCGGCGGGGCCCCTGGCACATCCTGCATTTCATCGGTCACGGCGGCTTCGATCCGGTGGCCCAGGAGGGCACGCTGGCCCTGGCGGGAGAGGAGGGTGGGACGTACCAACTGGGCGCCGAGAACCTCGCGATGATGCTGCACGACCACCGTTCGCTGCGCTTGGTGGTCCTCAACGCCTGCGAGACGGGCCGCTCGGCGGCGGCCGACCCGTTCTCCAGCATGGGCGGCGCACTGCTGCGGGCCGGCGTGCCGGCCGCACTCGCCATGCAGTACGCGATCTCTGATCGGGCGGCTGTCGAATTCAGCCGCACCTTCTACGAGGGCCTCGCCCACCGCCTCGCCGTCGACACGGCGGTGACGGAGGCCCGGCAGGCGATTCGGCTGGCGTTGCCGGGGACGTTGGAGTGGGGCACGCCGGTCCTCTACATGCGGGCGGCGGAGGGGGTGCTGTTCGATGTGGACCCGCAGCCGGCCAAGAAATCCGTGACCGCCGGGCAGCCGTCCTTTGAGGCGGGCGAACCTGCGGACAGGGCGGTTGCCGTCGCGGCCCCCTCGACCTCGTACATGCCCTTTGAGGGCGCCCGTTCGGCGCAGGCGGCAAGCCGGCACGTCGCCCGGGTCCATGTGCCCAAGAGGGCCTGGTCGCTGGCTTTCAGCCCGGATTCCAGCCGCCTTGTGATCGGGTGCGAGAAGTGGCTCGCAGTGGTGGTCAATCTGCGGGGGCGGCAGCTGTGCGAGGCGAAGGTCGGCGGCTATGTCGCCTCCGCTGCCGGCGCCGTCCAGTCGTTCTTCCTCTACCAGGACCGGGTCGTGTCCGTGTGCTTCGACCGGACGGGGGACACCTTCGCCACGGTCGTGGGGACAACCATCCGCAGGTGGAGCAGTGCCACGGGCAAACGGGTGCCGAAAAGTCTGCTCGGCCGGGTGTCGTACACGGACACAGCCGCCCTCGCCGACGGCGGGCAGATCTACGCGGCCGTGTACCGCGACGTGCACACCACATTGGTGCTGACCGGACCCGCGGGCCGACGGCTCCCCCTGCCCCATACGGGAGACGTGCTGGCGCTGGCGTTCTCCGGCGACGCCACCCGGATCGCGGCAGGCATGCGCGGCCCGCTCCCGCAGGACACGGACAGATCGCATTCCCGGCAGACACCGGGTGATGCCCGGGTCTGGAACGTGGCGTCGGGCACCGAGCTCTGCCGGCTGCCCCACGAAAAAAACGTGTCGGCGGTGACACTCAGCCCGGACGGCACCCGCATCGCCACCGCGAGTGGCAGCCTGGCGCAGGTCTGGGAGGTCCCGACCGGACGTCCGCTTCTGCGACTGCCGCACCACGGCGATGTGATCAGCCTCGCATTCGGGCCCGACGCGACAAGGCTCGCCACCGTCGACGGATCCCTCGCCACCGTATGGGATCTGCGTGCGGGACGAGCCGTGTGGGAGCACCACGCCCTGCGCGCCAGACCAACCGCCGCGCCGGTCGGCATACACCGCCTCGGCTCCGTCGCCTACAGCCCGGACGGCACGCACATCGCCGTGCTGCAGGGCTCCGAGGTCCACGTCATCGACCTCGAAGCGATCGGACCCTGAAGAACGCTCTCCACCGGAAGGCAGCCCCGCCCGTGACCGCCCAACCCCCGCCCCAGGCCGACGTACTCGTCCCCGAACAGGACGCCCCCGGCACCGAGACCGCGCTCGTCCAGACGCTGACCGCGCTCGGCCTCACCGTCCGAGTCAAAGCCGTCCCCGTACGCCGGAGCCTGGAGCTTGTCATCCTCGTGACGCTGCCGCTGCACGCCTTCCTGGGCGGGCTCGGCAGCAGACTCGCCGACGACGTCTACCGCACACTGCGCGAGGCAGTCCGGCGCACCCCCGCCCCGCGCCCCGTCGCCCTCCAGGACACCGACACCGGCGTCCGCGTCCTGCTCACTCGTGACCTCGACGCGCAGGCATACCGCCAACTCCAGTCGCTGGACCTCACCTTGGTGCGCGGCACCCTGCGCTACGACACGGCCGAGCATTCCTGGCGCCTGGCCGAGGACGCAGAAGGAGCAGGCTGAGGCGAGCGTACGCTCAGGACGGAGTACACCGCGCCGCCCACGAGGCCGGACAGGACGACGCTGCAGCCGAGTCAGTGAGCAGGACCCCTTCGTCCCGGGAAGTGGAGACGGCCGCGAGACCGACCGCCGCAGCCTCGGAGCAGCAACGATGCCTGACGACGTGCATCCCGCTGTGCTCACCGTGATCTCCGCGGGCTGAGGCGACTGGACGCGGCTCCTCGCGTCCGACGACTGGTGGGTCCTGGCGGGTGTGGTCGACTACCTGACAGAACTTCTCCACAGCTCCGGAGCCGACCAGGCGCGTCTGGCCCCTCGCCTGGCTGCAATCGTTCAGGCCCGGGACGCCGTGCAAGCACAGTTCGTCGAGTAGTCGAACGTCCTGCGCCTGTTCCGGCTTGCGCGCCGATCCTGTCGGCGCTTGAGCACGGAGGCGCCGCCGACGCGCAACGGGAGAAGCCGGTGCACGATTCCCCTCAGCGCACCCTCGCCGCCCCGCCCACCCTGCCCCTGTTCTTTCCTCTCTTCCTGCGGCGGGGTGCGGGGGTGTGCTGAGGGGGATGTCGACCTGGGCGAGCAGCCGGACCAGGCGTGGTGAGCTGCGGACATGCCACCGGATGCCTGATGAGCGCAAACCGTTGCGGGTGGGGATGTGGGGGGAGTTTTCGGTCGGGGTGCGGGCGTGGTCCGGGGCAGGGTTATCGGTTTGTGATGCTGGTCGGGCCTTGGTGGTCGGCATTTCGGTTCGGGGTCTCTGGTGCTCTGGCTGTACGTGCGGTGCCGGGCAAGGCCGGTGCCGCCATGTGCGGGAGGGCCGACATGGTGATGGCGGATGCGGGTGGTGGAGACCGGCTGGCGCTGGCGGTGCTGGCGCAGTACCGGATGGCGACGACGGAGCAGATGCATACGTTGATCGCGCCCAGCGTGCGGATCGAGCAGACACGGCGCAGGCTGGCCAAGCTGCGCGAGGAAGGGCTGGTGGAGCGGATCACGCTGCCGCAGGCCGGGCGGACGCGGGTGTGGTTCGTGTCCCGGTACGGGGCGCAGATCGCCTCCGAGTGGCCGGAGTTGCGGGGCTGGCAGCCGTCGAGGACGGTGTCCGACCCGACGGCCGCACGGCTGAAGGTGGGGCACTCGCTTGTGGTGACGCAGACCGGGCTCGCGTTCGTGCAGGACGCGCGGCGCCGCGGGGATGTGTGCCGGCCGCTGGACTGGATCCCCGAGGTCCACCACTCCCTCGGAAGCGGCGGGGCCGTGATCCCCGACGCGTTGCTGTACTACCAGGGCGGCAGCCGCAACAGCGGGCGCGGTTCGATGCTGCGGGCCTTCATCGAGGTCGACCGGGCCACCATGGGCCCCGAACGTCTGAGTGCGAAGATCGGCGCGTATGAACGGCTGTACCGCTACGCGCCGGTCCCGTTCGGCCGGTCCCGGCGGGGCCTGAGCGAGGATCCGGCGCGGGAGAACTGGCGGGATCGCTACCCGCTCTTCCCGCGGCTGCTGTTCGTCCTGGACGGCACCGGACCTGCCGGGCTCGACAACCGCATCCGCGCCTTACACGCCGCCCACGGGGAACTGACACAGGCCGGCTTCATACGGGACGTCACCATTCTGGCCGTCTCGCTGACCGACCTGCTGGAGCACGGACCGTCCGCGCCCGTGTGGCGGCCCGTGCAGGACCCCGGCCAGCGCGTCAGCTGGATGGACTCCTACCGCCCTCCGGCAGCCCCCGCACGGCCGGCCCACCACACCCAAACGCCCACGGCACCGGCCGTTGTCAGAGGCTGGGGAACACACCCCGGCGCGTGAACCCCGACCACCACAGGTCACAGCAGTGCACGCACCTCACCCCCAGCTCCGCAGCACCCACGGCCCCACCCCACCCCCTCCCCTCCATGGAGGGGAGGGGGTGGGCCCTGGTCGACCGACGGCTGGGCCACCTCGACAATTCGGGCCTGCCTGATGGAGGCAGTCGCACCTTGCGCGCGTGGCCTTCAGCAGCCGGAATCCACATGCTTCACCGGCGCATGATGATGCAGCGGATGCCTCCCGGCTCCAGGTCGTACCAACCGCCCTGCTCGTAAAGGCCGGTGACCACGGCGAGGTCCTCGGCCGTCACAGCAATGCCGCGGCGGTCGGCCGGCAGACGCTGCGCCAACGGTGTCGTGACCACCCAGGCCCCTCCCGGCGCCAGCAAGCGGTGCACCCGTCGGGCAACCGCGGCCTTGTCCCTCATGAACGCCAGGACCAGACGCATCGTGATCAAGTCGAAGGACCCGGACGCAAGGGTGCCCTGGACGGCCTCGTCGTCCTCGAAGTCCACCCAGCGGGCCGTAAGGCCAGGTTCGAGGCCGCTGTAGCGATCCCGGACCGCAGCTACGGAGGACTGCGCCCAGTCCACAGCCACCGTCCGGTACCCCAGGCCCGCCAGAGCGGCCGCGTAACCGCCCAGACCACACCCCACGTCCAACGCACGCTGTCCAGACACGGGGCGGACGTGCCCGGCCAGAAGACTCAGAAGCCGTGTCTCAACCGATCACGGAACGTGCAAGTCGAACAGGTTTCTCGCCGGGGTGATCTTCTGGCGGTCGACGCATGAAGACAGGGCC
>NZ_JBVHMN010000038.1:0-25382 GCF_055558435.1 Streptomyces sp. NPDC025784 | reverse complement strand
GCCACGGATTCCCGACCCAAGCCCGTGCCGCGTAGCGGCACAGCAACGATCGAGAAGGCCAGAATCCTCGGGCTTCAGCCCGAGGAGCAAGTCAAAACCTCGGCATGACGTACCAACCAGAGGTGTCCGACACCGACGTCTCCAGTTCGACGATCCGCTCGATCGTGCTGCGGCACTGTCTGCTGTCCTACGTCTTCGGCACCGGCATCCTCGCCACCGCCATCAACCTCGTCGTGGGACTCGTCAGCGGCTGATCCGATCCCGTCGGCCTTCATACGTGTGCGCTTGTCCGTTCGTACTCGCGTCCCGGCCCGCGGAGGTGGGAGGTCACCGTCCCGGCAGCCCGAGAATCTCCACGGTGGTACCGGCCGCGACGCCGCCCGGCGGGACGACGGCGAGACCGTCGGCAAGAGCCAGCCCGCGCAGCATCGCGGGCCCGCCGAACGGGAGCGGCGCCACCTCGTGCCCCGTGCGCAGCACCGGCAGCAGACGCGTGTCGTGCGGATGGCCCGGCAGGTCGGCCGTGGCGGGCAGCAGGAGCGGCTCCGGGCCGGTGTGCCCGCCCAGGTGCCTCAGCAGGGGGAGCGCCAGGGTCACCCAGCCGGCGGTCGCCGCCAGTGGGTTGCCCGGCAGTCCGACGAGCCGGCGGCTGCGGCCGTCCGTGCTGTCCGGCAGTTCGGCGAGGAGCATCGGATGGCCGGGCCGGACGGCGACGGAGTCGACCGGCAGTGCGGCACCGATCCGGTGCAGCACGTCGTGCAGGAAGTCCACCGGACCGGCGGCGGTGCTGCCGGTGGTGACGACGACGTCGGCGGGGGAGCGGTCGACGGCCTCCCGGAGCAGTCCGGGGTCGTCGCCGACCATGCGCACCCCGATCGGCTCGGCGCTGCAGGAGCTCAGCCAGGGCGTGAACAGGGGGCCGAGCGCGTCGCGGACCCGACCACCCCTCGGCACTCCGTGCGGCAGCAACTCGTCGCCGAGGAGCAGGAGCTCGACGCTGGGACGGCGGTGCACCGACAGCCGGTCGCAACCGGCCGCGGCGGCCAGTCCGAGGACGGCCGGGGTGACGGTGGTGCCGGCCGGGAGCAGCGGCTCGCCGGAACGGCACTCCTGACCACGCGGCCGGATGTCGCGGCCCGCGGGCAGGGCGCCGGGCGCGGAGGCGCACCGGCGCAGCATGCCGTCACGGGTCTCCGCGTGCTCCCGGCGCAGTACGGCGGTGGCCCCGGAAGGCAGTCGGGCGCCCGTGGCGACGGGCACGGCCGTACCCGTCGCCATCGGCTCCGGCTCCTCGCCGGCGCGTACCAGGTCGCCGCAGGGCTGCCAGGGGCCCGGCCCGGCCACGGCCCAGCCGTCCATCGCGGAGGTGTCGAACGGGGGCAGGTCGCAGAGCGCGTGGAGCGGCACGGCGAGGGCGTGGCCGAGGGCGTCGTGGGGCGTTCGGGTGACGGCGGGCAGCGGCCCCCCGGCACTGCGGCGCGCGGCGGAACGGGCCTGCGCCCAGCTCGTGGCGGGTCCCGCGGCGTGCCCGGGTGCCGCGGTCGCGGGCGACCTCGTGCCCCGGGCGGCGGGCGCGTGGGCCGAGGGCATGTGGTCCCCGTCCTCTTCGTGGATCCGGCCCAAGGGGGCGTGCCCGCGGCCGGCCGGGGCCGTGATCCCTTCGTGCATCCGCTTCACCTCGTCCGTGACGGTTCCTGGGAGTGACCGACCAGCAGTGGTACCGGCGTACGGCCTGGATGCGGTCGGGGTACGGACCTGCCTTCTTCCTCTGGTCGTCGGCGGTCGAAGGCCGCTGCTCCCCCGACGTCGCGTACGGATACTTCCGTGACGTCCGGTGAATGCCGAAACATCACCTCATTACTTCCCGATCATCGTCCGCGTATTTTCCGAATAAGTCAAACAAGGATTTCCGATTGCTTGATAGGCGTCGCTTATTCCGGTGTCTGTGCAGGTGAGGTGCGTCATGCAACGGATTAAGGGTCGAAGATAGACGCCTCCTATTCACTCATCGGTGTCACCTCTTTGACAGATTCACGGGAATTACCGGAGGCTTCATCCGCCGCGTGTGGCGAGCCATTTCCCGGCTCCTCGGCGAGCCCGCGACCACTCCGCGGAACGTGCCGGCAGCGGCAGCGGCAGCGGCAGAGAAGAGGCAGACGATGAGCGGCATCGAGGACCCGAGCGACGACCTGTCGGTCACCCCGCCCAAGCAGTGGGCGACAGGCGTGCCCGCGGTGACGCACGCGCTGGAGTACTCCCTGGAGCAGACGTCCGTACGGCGCACCGCCCTGACGCTGCTGAACATCAACCAGGTCAAGGGCTTCGACTGCCCGGGCTGCGCCTGGCCCGAGCCCGCGCCGGGCAAGCGGCACCGGAACGAGTACTGCGAGAACGGCGCCAAGCACATCAACGACGAGGCGACTTCGCGACGGGTCACCGCCGACTTCTTCCGCCGGTACTCGATCGACGAACTGGACACCAAGTCCGACTACTGGCTCAACCAGCAGGGCCGGCTGACCGAGCCCATGGTCAAGCGCCCCGGCGCGCACTACTACGAGCCCATCGGCTGGAACGAGGCACTGGACCTTCTCGCCGGGGAACTGCGCCGCCTGGACTCGCCCGACGAGGCCCTCTTCTACACCTCGGGCCGGCTCAACAACGAGGCGGCCTTCCTCCTCCAGCTCTTCGCCCGCGCCTACGGAACCAACAACCTGCCCGACTGCTCCAACCTGTGCCACGAGTCCAGCGGATGCGCCCTGAACGAGACCCTGGGCATCGGCAAGGGCAGCGTCTCCCTGGACGACATCCACCACTGCGACCTGATCTTCGTGGTGGGTCAGAACCCCGGCACCAACCACCCGCGGATGCTCTCCGCGCTGGAGGAGACCAAGCGCAACGGCGGGCGCGTCGTGGCGGTGAACCCGCTGCCCGAGGCCGGACTGATGCGCTTCAAGCACCCGCAGAGGGCACGTGGGGTGATCGGCCGCGGTACGCAGATCGCCGACGAGTTCCTCCAGATCCGCCCCGGCGGCGACCTCGCGCTCTTCCAGGCGCTCAACCGGCTGCTGCTGGAGGCCGAGGACGACGCACCGGGCTCCGTGCTCGACCACGACTTCATCGACGCCTCCACCACCGGCTTCACCGAGTTCGCCGAGCACGCCCGGAAGGCCTCCTGGGACGACGCGCTGGAGGCGACGGGGCTGACCCGTGAGGAGATCGAACGCGTCCACGCCATGGTCCTGGAGAGCAAGAGCGTCATCGTGTGCTGGGCGATGGGTCTGACCCAGCACAAGCACGGCGTCCCCACGATCCGAGAGGTCGTCAACTTCCTGCTGCTGCGCGGCAACATCGGCCGGCCCGGCGCCGGCGTGTGCCCCGTCCGCGGGCACAGCAACGTCCAGGGCGACCGCACCATGGGCGTATGGGAGCGGATGCCCCAGGCGTTCCTCGACGCGCTGGGCGGCGAGTTCGGCTTCACCCCGCCCACCCGGCACGGACTGGACTCGGTGAACGGGATCCGGGCCATGCGCGACGGCGACGCCAAGGTCTTCGTCGGCGTGGCCGGCAACTTCGTACGGGCCACCCCCGACAGCCGGGTCACCGAGGAGGCGATGCGCCGGTGCCGGCTCACGGCGCACATCTCCACCAAGCTCAACCGCTCGCACACGGTCTGCGGCGACACGGCCCTCATCCTGCCCACGCTCGGCCGCAGCGACCGGGACGTCCAGGCCGCGGGCGAGCAGTTCATCACGGTCGAGGACTCCATGAGCGAGGTGCACGCCTCTCGCGGACGTCTCGCGCCCGCGTCCCCGCACCTGCTCAGCGAGGTCGCCATCATCAGCAGGCTGGCCCGCCGGACCCTGGGCGCTGCGCCGTCCGTGCCGTGGGACGACTTCGAGTCCGACTACGACACCATCCGCGACCGGATCGCCCGAGTCGTGCCCGGCTTCGAGGACTTCAACGCCCGGGTGGCGGAGCCCGGCGGCTTCAAGCTGCCCAATCCCGTCAACGCGGGGGTGTTCCCCACGCCGAGCGGCAAGGCCGTCTTCACCTGCAACGACTTCACGATGCCGCACGTGCCCGAGGGACATCTCCTGTTGCAGACGCTGCGCTCCCACGATCAGTGGAACACCGTCCCCTACGCGATGAACGACCGCTACCGGGGCATCCACAACGCCCGCCGGGTGGTTCTGGTCCACCCGTCCGACCTGGACGCGTTCGGCCTCGCCGACCGGGACATGGTGGACCTCGTGAGCACCTGGCACGACGGGGTCGTGCGCCGCGCGGAGGACTTCCGGGTGGTCGCCTACCCCACCACGCCCGGCTCCGCGGCCTCCTACTACCCCGAGACCAACGTCCTGGTGCCCCTGGACAGCGTCGCCGACATCAGCAACACGCCGACGTCCAAGAGCGTCCTGGTCCGTCTGGAGCGCACCGGCTCGGCCGACTAGCCGGCCGAGGCCGATCGAGGGCGATCGAGGGCGATCGAGGAGAGGAGAAGGACCATGGGACGAGTCACCGTGCGACGGCGCGTACTGCGCCTGCGGGACGGGGCCGAGTCGTACCGCCCGGACACCCTGGCCGTCGAGGAACCGATGGAGATCCGTGTCGGCGGGCGCCCGCTGACCGTCACGATGCGCACCCCGGGCGACGACTTCGACCTCGCGGCGGGATTCCTGGTGAGCGAGGGAGTGGTGCACGCGGCCGACCACGTGACCGGCATCCGCTACTGCGCGGGCGCCACGGCCGACGGCGGCAACACCTACAACGTCGTCGACGTCGCCCTGGCCCCGGGCGTGCCCGCTCCGGACACGTCCCTGGAACGGAACTTCTACACCACCTCCTCGTGCGGGCTGTGCGGCAAGGCCAGCCTCGACGCGGTGCGCACGTCGGCGGCCTGGTCCGTGGCCGCGGACCCGCTGCGTATCGCCCCCGAGCGGCTCACGACGCTCCCCGACCGGCTGCGCTCGGCCCAGAAGGTGTTCGACAGCACCGGGGGCCTGCACGCGGCCGGACTCTTCACCGCCGACGGAGAAGCGCTGTGCATGCGCGAGGACGTGGGCCGGCACAACGCCGTGGACAAGGTCGTCGGACACGCCCTGCGATCGGGGCTGCTGCCGCTGCGCGAGACGGTGCTGATGGTGAGCGGCCGGGCCTCCTTCGAGCTCGTGCAGAAGGCGGTGACGGCCGGCATCCCAGTGCTGGCGGCCGTTTCCGCGCCGTCCTCGCTGGCCGTGGACCTGGCGGTGGAGAGCGGGCTGACCCTCGTCGGGTTCCTGCGCGGGGCCTCGATGAACGTCTACGCGGGTGCCGAGCGTCTGCGGCCGCTGCCCGCGGTCCGGTCCTGAGGCACCCTCACCGCACGCCGGGCACACGCTCCAGAGCGGCGGCCACGTCCGTCCGCCGGGCGAGGTCGGTCAGAGCGCGGGCCATGACCGAACCGGGCTCCCGGGCCGAGGTCACGAGGCCGACCGGCACCGTGCGTGAGGGCTCCACCAGCGGCACGGCCCGCATGCCAGGCGGCACGCCGAAGACGTGCAGCCACGCGTGCGGTACGACACTCGCCCAGTGGCCGGTCCTGACATGGGCGAACAGCGTGCCGACCGAATCGGTCTCGACGCGCGGGGACGGCTGGAGCCCCGCCTCCGCGAACAGGCCGTCCACCGTCCTGCGGCCCTGCATGGTCCCGGTCAGCAGGCACAGGGGCAACTGCGCGGCGTCCGCCCACGTGGCCGTCGGCCGGTGCCCGAGGCCGTCGCCCGCCGTCGTGAGCAGCACGTACCGCTCCTCGTACAGCGGGACCGTCCGGAAGTCCTCCGGGAGGTCGTCGCGCAGATAGGTGATGCCGGCGTCGATCTCGAAGCGCTGCACCTGCCGGAGTATGTCCTCCGACTTGAGATCCGCCATGACCTCCACCGTGACGAGCGGGTGCGTCGCGCAGAACGGCCCCGTCAGCAGGGAGACGGCACCGGAGGCGGTGGGCACCGAGCCGATCCGCATCCGGCCGCTCAGTCCGGTGCGCAGGGCACCGACCTCGTCCTTGAGCGCGTCGCGGTCGGCCAGGATCCGCTGCGCCCACACCACGATGCGCTCGCCCTCCTGCGTGAGCCCCTCGTACTTGCGGCCACGCCTGACCAGTGGCACATCGAGTTCGTCCTCCAGTTTCCGGATCGCCTCGGACAGGGCGGGCTGGGAGACGTGGCAGGTCTGGGCGGCACGGGCGAAGTGGCGCTCCCGGGACAGGGCCACCAGATATTCGAGTTGGCGAAACAGCACGCCACGGGTGTACCCGACCGTCCCGCGGAATGCCAGTCGGCCCGGCCTCGCCGCTCACCGGCCCCGTCGTGCTCGCGCGGATTTCCCCGGGACGCAGCAGGATGGAAAGGGAGCGGCGCGGACCGAGGGACCGCCGCTGCGAACACGACAGGACCGTCCCCGACCCGTGAGGAGGCCGGCTCGTGCCTGAGTCGCAGCCCGTGATCGTGCCGCCGGCCCGGGCCACCGTCTTCCTCGTGGTCACCGTCGTCCCGGGCCGTGAGGAAACCGTCCGGGACCTGCTGGAGGACGTCTCGGGCCTGCGCCGCTCGGTCGCGTTCCGCGCACCGTACGAGGAACTCACGTGTGTCGTCGGCATCGGATCGGCGGCCTGGGACCGGCTGTTCGACGGACCGCGCCCACAGGGACTGCATCCGTTCGTGGAGTTGGCCGGGGAACGCCACCGGGCCCCGTCCACGCCGGGGGACCTGCTGTTCCACGTACGGGCCCGGCGCATGGACCTGTGCTTCGAACTCGCCCGGCTGCTCGGGGAACGCCTGCGCGGCGCGGCCACCGTCGTCGACGAAGTGCATGCCTTCAAGTACTTCGACGAGCGCGACCTGCTCGGCTTCGTCGACGGCAGCGAGAACCCCGAGGGCGCCATCGCGGCCGAAGCCGTCTTCGTCGGCGACGAGGACCCGGAGTTCGCCGGCGGCAGCTATGTGATCGTGCAGAAGTACCTGCACGACCTGACGGCATGGAACGCCCTGCCCGTGGACGAACAGGACAAGGTCATCGGACGGACCAAGCTGGCCAACGTCGAACTCCCCGACGAGGTCAAGCCCGCGGACTCCCACGTGGCGCTCAACACCATCACCGACGAGGACGGCAACGAGCGCAAGATCGTGCGCGAGAACATGCCCTTCGGCACCGTCGGCGACGGTGAGTTCGGGACGTACTTCATCGGCTACGCCCGCACCCCCGACGTGACCGAGCAGATGCTCAGGAACATGTTCCTCGGCAACGGCCCCGCCCGGCACGACCGCATCCTCGACTTCTCGACCGCGGTGACCGGATGCCTGTTCCACGTGCCCACCGCCACCTTCCTCGACGACCTTCCCCCGGCTCCCGGCAGGAAGACCGCGGCAGACGGCTCACTGGGGATCGGTAGCCTCAAAGGAGTCCGAACATGACGACGCCCGACGGCATCACCAACCTGCATCGCGAACTCGCCCCCATCACGCCCGCGGCCTGGGCCGAGATCGAGGACGAGGCCCGCCGCACCTTCCGCCGCAACCTCGCCGGCCGCCGGGTCGTCGACGTCTCCGGTCCCGACGGCCCCGAACTCGCGGCGGTGGGGACGGGACACCTCTCCGACATCGACGGCCCGGCGCCGGGCGTGGGCGCGCGGCTGCGCCAGGCACGTCCCCTCACCGAACTGACCGTCCCCTTCACGGTGAGCCGGGCCGCCGTCGACGACGTCGACCGCGGTTCCCAGGACTCCGACTGGCAACCGGTCAAGGACGCCGCACGCACCATGGCGTTCGCCGAGGACCGGGCGGCCTTCAACGGATACCCGGCCGCCCGCATCGAGGGCCTGCGCGGGCGCACCTCACATCCCGTGCTGCGCCTGCCCGCGGAGCCCCGCGACTACCCGGACGCCGTCAGCCACGCCCTGAGCACGCTGCGCCTGGCCGGCGTCCAGGGCCCGTACTCCCTGCTGCTGGGCGCCGAGGCGTACACGGCGGTCAGCGAGACGTCGGACCACGGCTACCCGATCGCCGCCCATCTCGGCCGGATCCTCGACGGGAAGCTGATCTGGGCGCCCGCGATCGAGGGAGCCTTCCTCCTCACCACCCGGGGCGGCGACTACGAACTGAGGCTCGGCGAGGATCTGGCCATCGGCTACACGTCGCACGACGCCACCGACATCGAACTGTACTTCCGCCAGACCCTGACGTTCCTCGTCTACACGGACGAGGCCGTGGTGGCACTCGACCCCGCGACGGACGGGGCCTGATCCCGGGAGCCGCGGCGGTCGGAGCGGGTGGGACTCCGACGCGCGCCGTGGCGCCCTCAGTTCGTGCGCAGCGTGATCGTGCGACGGGTCTCGGCCTCCGTCTTCGGCAGCCGCACGGTCAGCACTCCGTCGGACAGATCCGCCTCGACCGTCTCGACGTCGACGTCTCCCGGAATGCGGACACCGTAGGAGAACGAGCCCGACCGGCGGCGCAGCGCGTTGCCGTGCGTCGTCTCGTCGAGCGTGCCGTGGATGTGCAGTTCGCGCCCGTCGACCTCGACGGTCACGCTGTCCCGCGGAACGCCGGGGAGCTCCGCCCGGACCACGTACGCGTCGCCCGAGTCCTCTTCCTCGGCCAGCGGCATCCAGTGGCGTGAGGGCTCAGTGACCTGCGACGACCGTTCGAACAGTCGGCTGAGCTCGCCCCACAACTGCTGCAGCTCGGTGGCCGGGTCACCGCCGGGCCACCAGGCCGCCCGCACCGATCGTGCGGCGTCCGCTCGTTCACTCATCACCATGTCTCCGATCTCACGGGAACTCCTGGGTCCGGCGGTGCAACGGTCCCCGGGGATGGGCGTGTTCGGCCGCGCGGCGCGAGCGGGTCACGCGCCGGCGCCGGGCGACTGTCCCAGGGACACGACCACCGCGGTCGACCGGCCGCCGGGTGCGCTGTAGGTCACCGTGTCGCCGGGACGGTGGCCGAGGAGGGCGCGCCCGAGGGGGCTGTCGGCCGTGACCAGTGAGGGGTCCAGTTCCTCGGCCGTCTCGCCGACCTGCAAGGTCTCCTCCGCGCCGTCGGCGAATCGCACGGTGACCGTGCTGCCCACGCCGACCCGGTCGGTGGGCGGCGGGCCTGCCGTGTCCGCGCCGCGGAGCCGTGTGGTGATCTCCGCGATCCGCGCGTCCAGGCGCTGGAGGTCGTCGGCGCGCTGCAACTCGTCGGCCTCGTCGGCGCGGTCGCCCACGGCCGAGTCGGAGTCCTGGAGCGTCGCGGCGACCGTCCTGCGTTCGGTGTGGAGGTCGGCGAGTTCCTGTTCGAGGGCGTGTCGGGCAGCGTCGCTGATCGGTGCGGGTTCGCTGGGCATGCCTGGTCCTCGGGGTGCAGGGAGACGATGTGGGGCGGGACAATCCGGATCTTAGGTGTGATTCCGGGATGCGGCATCCGCCGGTGGCCCTCCGTGACCCGCGGGTACTGCCGCGTGCCGTCTCGTCCGCGCACGCCCAGAGAAGGCACGCCCGGAGACGGCGCGGGGCGGGCTCACCGGTCACGTGGCATCGCTCGATCCACCGGAATAGCCTGAACGGAAGTCCCGGGGGGACCGGGCCACGCCCGGACGGTGAAAGGGTGAGACTCTTGAACGCCTCCCATGACGACCAGGACGGGCTGGAGCCCCGGGTGGGGCCGGTCCCCATGGACGACCCGGACTTCCACCCGTACCACCACCCCGCTGCGGGCTGGGGCGCGGCCAAGAGCGTGACCCGGGTACTGGTGCGTGAGCGCGCCCTCGTGGACGGACCACGGGCGATCATGCGGATGAACCACGAGAACGTCGGATTCGACTGTCCCGGCTGCGCCTGGCCCGACGACACCAAGGGTCTGCACCTCGACATCTGCGAGAACGGCATCAAGCACGTCACCTGGGAGATGACGGGCAAGAGAGTCGGCCCTGAGTTCTTCGCCGCCCACTCGGTGACCGAGCTGTCCGGCTGGAGCGACTTCGACCTGGAGGGCCAGGGCAGACTCACCGAGCCGATGGTCTACGACCCCGAGTCCGACCACTACGTACCGATCAGCTGGCACGACGCGTTCGAGCTCGCCGGACGCACCTTGCGCGAGCTCGACAGCCCCCACCAGGCGTCGTACTACACGTCGGGCCGCCTCGGCAACGAGGCCACGTTCCTCTATCAGTTGATGGCCCGTGAGCTGGGCACGAACAACCTGCCCGACTGTTCCAACATGTGCCACGAGGCCAGCGGACGCGCACTCCAGGCGTCCCTGGGCACCGGCAAGGGGACCGTCGACCTCAAGGACTGGGAGACGACCGACGCCCTGTTCATCATGGGCGTCAACGCCGCTTCCAACGCGCCCAGAATGCTCACCGCGCTCGCCGAGGCGCACCGTCGCGGCGCCCAGATCGTGCACATCAATCCGCTGGTCGAGGCCGCCGCGACCCGCACGATCGTCCCTCACGACTTCCTGGACATGGCCACGTTCCACTCGACGCGCACCAGCACCCTGAACATCCAGCCCCGCATCGGCGGGGACATGGCGCTCCTGCGCGGCATGGCCAAGGCCGTCCTGGAGCAGGCCAAGACCGATCCCAAGGCGCTGGACAGGAGCTTCATCGACCGCCACACCGCGAACTTCGAGGAGTACAGGGCGCTCTGCGAGGCGACCTCCTGGGGGGAGATCGAGCGCCAGTCCGGGGTGGAACGCGACGACATCCTCAAGGTGGCCCGCGTCTACCGGGACGCCGACCGGAGCATCGTCAGCTGGTGCCTGGGCGTCAGCCAGCACGAGCACGGCGTCGACACCGTCCGGGAGATCGTCAACGTCCTTCTGCTGCGCGGGAATCTGGGGCGGGAGGGAGCGGGTCCCTCGCCCGTGCGCGGGCACAGCAACGTCCAGGGCAACCGCACCTGCGGCATCGACCACCGGCCCAGCGACGAGTTCCTCGACCGCCTCGCCGCGGCCTGCAAGATCGACCCTCCCCGGGAGCACGGACTCGACACCGTCGGCACCATCGAGGCGATGCACCGCGGCGACGTGACGGTGTTCGTCGGCATGGGCGGCAACTTCGCCCTTGCCGCACCCGACACGCCGTACACCTACGAGGCGCTGCGCTCCTGCGAGCTGACCGTCCAGGTGAGCACCAAGCTCAATCGCAGCCACCTGGTCCACGGCCGGCAGGCGCTCATCCTGCCGTGTCTGGGGCGCACCGAGAAGGACCACCAGCGGCAGGGCGTCCAGAGCACCTCCGTCGAGGACTCGATGAGCATGGTCCACCTGTCCGTCGGCATGAAGCGCCCGGCTTCGCGCCACCTGCTCTCCGAGCCGGCCGTCATCGCCGGTATCGCCCGCGCCGCCCTGCCGGAGAGCCGGACGCCCTGGGAGTGGTACATCGAGGACTACGACCGCATCCGCGACACGATGGAAGAAGCTCTCGACGGATTCGAGGACTTCAACCGCCGGGTCCGTCTCCCGCTCGGCTTCCGCATCAAGCAGCCGGCCCGCGAACTGGTCTTCCTCACCCCGTCCGGACGCGCCGAGTTCTCCACCGCTGCGCTGCCCGACGTGGTCCCCGCCCCCGGCACGCTCGCGCTCGGCACGATGCGTTCCCACGACCAGTGGAACACGACCATCTACTCCGACAACGACCGCTACCGCGGCATCAAGAACCTGCGCACGCTCGTGTTCATGAACAAGGACGACATGCGTGAGCGCGGTCTCTCGGAGTTCGATCCCGTCGACATCGTCTGTACCGCCAAGGACGGCAGCACCCGCTCCCTGAACGGCTACCTCGCGATCCCGTACGACATCCCCCGGGGCAGCGCCGCCGGTTACATGCCGGAGATGAACGTGCTGTGCGCGCTCTGCGACTACAGCACGCAGAGCGACCAGCCGCTGATGAAGCACGTCAAGGTCACCATCACCGCGGCCACCTGACCGCTCGGGGGGCACGAGCGACCGTCAGGTGACCGCTCTTTCGGGGTCACACGACCGACCGTCGGGCACGGGCGATGCCTGACGGTCGGTCGTCGTGCTCGGGAGATCGGGTCGGTGGCGTCCGGGGTCAGACCTCGGAGTCCGCCTCGCTGAGGTCCTTCACCATGTGTTCCATCACCGCGCCCATGTCGCCTACCGTGGCGTCGAGTTCCTCGGCACGCGGCGCGGTCTGCTCGACGCATGTCGCCGTGGCGAGAGCGAGGTCGACGGCCTTGGTCACCTCACCGTCGCCCAGGAGTTCCTCGATCCGGAAAGCGAGGCCGGCGAGCGTCGAGTCGTCGGTCTGCGGCACCAGGTATCCCTGCAAGCCCGAGGGATAGGGCGTGCGCTCCCGGAACTCCCGCAAGGCCTGCACGACCGCGTGCTCTTCGCTGTACTGGTCCAGGAGCCCCATGAGGACGTACAGCCGGGCCGTCAGCCTGGGCAGACCGGGGAAGCGGTCGAGCCAGGCCATCAGTTCGCGGTGGCCGCCGAGATGGTCGGTGATCTCCGTCATCGTGACGGCGAGCGTGTTGGACTGGGCCCAGTGGAACGGCAGCAGTTGGGCGACCTGCTTGGCCAAAGTGGCCTCGTCCTGCGGGCTCAGGCTGTCGGCGACCAGCCCGCTGACCAGCGCGCGGTCCAGGCCGAAGCCCTCCGGTGCGGACCGGCGCGCGGTGGTGTGCGACACCTCGTGGCGCAGACGCGTCAGCTCCTCGCCGATCTTGCTCAGGGGTTTCTCCCGCATGGGGCCTCCAGCCGGCCTGCCGTGGTCTTCGGTCGCTCTGGGAGGTGCTCCTTGAGCGCCGCACACGGGGGTACGGGGGGCGGAACGGAGAGCAGCTGCCCGGAGCCTGCACGCAACACCCTGCCGCCGGGCGCGGGGACGCGCGCGTCCTGTGGCCCATGCGGGCTATTCCGCGCAGCGGATTGCCGCGAGGCCTCCACCTCGTGGACATGCTTTCGCACAGGCGCTGCGGGAGGCCGGACACGCCTTCGGCCCAGCGGCCCGGCCTCGGTGCGGGGCTCCGCGCGCCACGGTGTGCGGCTGAAAAGATCCGCCATGGCGGGGTGGGGAAGCCGGACGATGTGGCCGTTACGGGGTAGAACGGATATCGGGTGTTCCCGATGTGTGGGGGACCCGCTTTCACTGAGCCGGGCTCGCCCCGGCATGAACGAAGGACACAGAATGGCCAGCGGCACCGTGAAGTGGTTCAACGCCGAGAAGGGCTTCGGATTCATCGCCCAGGACGGCGGTGGGCCGGACGTCTTCGCGCACTACAGCAACATCTCCGGGAACGGCTTCCGGGAACTGGTGGAGGGGGAGACCGTCACCTTCGACGTGACCCAAGGTCAGAAGGGGCCCCAGGCGGAGAACATCGTCCGCGCCTGACGCCCGTACCCGTCCCCGCCCTTCCGTCCGAGGAGGGCGGGGACGTCCCTGTGCGGCGCCCTGAGGGACGGATGCGCAGGCGGGTCGTGGTGACGTCACCACGGCCGGTGAGGGCCTCGGCGACGAGGGGCTCGTGTTCCGCGGGCCGGGTGCCGAGCGCCGACGGGCAGCCGCGCTCTATCCGCCGGTCGTCGCGCGGCGCAGCGTGCGGTCGAAGACGGTCAACAGCAGGTACAGGACGCCGGCCGCGAGCATGACCCAGGCCAGCGTGTGCAGTCCGTGGGTGTCGGCCCGCTGTCCGTAGGAGACCGCGGTCGTGGCGGTGGCGACCAACGATCCCAGGTAGGAGAAGGTGCGCAGCAGGCCGGCGGAGGATCCGGTCCGCTCGGGGTCGGCCTGGTGGTAGACGGAGTTCTGCAGGCCCAGACTGTTCGACCCCTGGGGCACGCCGAAGACCAGAGCCACGACGAGCAGCAACCACAGGGGGCTGTCCGCGCCGAGGGTGAGCATCAGCAGGCAGGCGACGATCTGGCCGACGGCGCCGGTCAGCAGCTTGCCGCGCACGCTGCTGCGCTTCCCGGTGGCCACGGAGACGGTGATCGCCATGAGGGCCGTGGGGATCTGGACCAGACCCGCGTGAAAGGGCGTCAGCCCGTAGCCGTCCTCGGTCCACTGGGCGAATCCGTAGAGGAAGCCGTACGCGACCACGTAGGCCACCAGTGCGCGTCCGTAGGTGGCCAGCAGGGGCAGATTGCCACCGAGCACCCGCAGGTCGATGAACGGTGTCGCGGCCCGCAACTCCCGTCGGGCGAACCCGGCCCCCGCGACGAAGGTGACGACCAGTAGGTACCAGTGGTCCGGGCGCAGGCCCATCAGGAACAGCAGCAGCGCGATCAGCATGGCCGCGAACAGGGCCATGCCGGGCAGGTCGAGCCGGCCGGCGATCCGGTCGTGCCGCGGGTCCGGGTCGGTGCCGGCCCGCACGGGCAGGCGGAGCAGGCCCAGCGCCACCGCGACCACCGCCAGCGGCACGTTGAGCGCGAAGGTGGCGCGCCAGCCGCCCACGCCGATCAGCAGGCCGCCCAGCAGGGGTCCGACGACCATGACGGTCTGCCCGGCCACGGCGAGAGCGGTGAGCACCGAGGCGGGGCTGTCGTGTCCGGTGCGGCGGGCCTCGCTGCGCACCAGGGCCATGGAGGCCGGATACCCGGCGCAGGTGCCGAATCCGAGGATGATCCGGGCGACGATCAGTACGCCCAGATTCGGCGCGAGGGTGCCGACGAGGCCGCCGACGCCGACGAGGCCGGTGCCGACGAGGAAGACCCGGCGAGGGCCGAAGATGTCGATCAGGCGGCCCATGACGGGCTGCCCGAGCGCGGTGGCCAGGTAGAGCGCGGAGACCAGCCACGCGGTCTGTGCGGGCGGCGCGCCCAGCGCCACGCCGATGGGCACGAGCGCGACCGAGACGATCGTGGAATTGATCGGGTTCAGGACCGAGCCAAGCAACATCGGGGGCAGCAGCCGCCGATCGAATCGTGACCGTGCAGACGGTATCGGCCCGGCCTGCGTCCGATCAGTCACGTGTCAGACGCTCCAGCACGATCATGGCCTCGATCACGGTCCGCCGCTCCTCTTCCGTGCACTTCTCCTCCAGCTGGCCGGCGAGCCACTCCTGTCGGGCCTGTCGCCCCTCCACGACCCTTCGCCGGCCGGCGGGCGTGAGCACGAGCAGCAGGCGCCGCCCGTCGTGGGGGTCGCGACGCCGCTCGACCAGCCCCGAGGCGAGCAGCGGAGCGACGGTCGCGGTCATCGACTGGTGCCGCATCCCCTCCGATGCCGCCAGGTCGCTGACCGTCACACCGGCCCGGTCGGCCAGCCGCGTCAGGACCGAAACCTGTCCCAAGGTGATGTCGTCGGCCTCGGCGGCACCGAGAATGCGGCGCCGCAGCCGTCCGATGACGGCACGCACCTGCCGCGACGCCTCTACTGCCGAAGGTGACGCGTGAGGGTTCTCGTTCATGCCTTCCCCTCTCAATAGTACAGCTTGATCTGTACAGTCTAATCTGTATGAATGCCGATGGTCGATAACGTCACCACCCCGATCGCGACGGCTTCCGCACACTTTCAGGGATGCGCGGGGGCGCAGGTGTCAGGACGCCCGTGACTCCTGCTCACGTCGGCCGGCGACGGCATCCGGCTCTACGACGCCCCTGGCGGCGAACGGGTCCGGCTGCGGCGCACGGAATGCTCCACGGCCGGACAGATCACCGACCTCCGCTTCCGCCCCGCCGACGTCGAGAGGCAGCCATGATGGCGGCCGGCCAGTCGTCGGTGTTGCCCATTTCCAAGACCCGAGAGGGCCGCCCTTGCCGAGCAGCTTTGCGAGTTCGCGGGCGGGCCGGGTGCGGCGCTCGTCGAGGTCGGCGGCGGAGAGGAAGACGCGGATCTTCACCGTGAGGGGCGTTGCTCCTGTCATGATCCCGACCGTACGGACGCGTTCCCGCGGCCACATGCACCAATTCCCGGGTGACGGAGGGGACCAATAGGCTGCCGCGTCGGGTGCTGGAACACGAGCGGGCCCCGCGCGCAGGAACGGGAACTCGAATCGGGCCATCGGCGAACAGCAGGTGACCATGCCCGCGTCTTCGAGGGAAAAACATGAGCCTAAGAGGCGACCGATGACCGTTTCACCGAGCGTCGGAGTCCACCGTGCCGAGGGCACGGACGAGCGGTCGGACTCCGACGCGTCGGTGATCGAACGGTCCTGGGACGAGCCCGATGCCTTCGCCGCGCTGTTCGACCGCTACGCCGACGACATCCACCGGTACGCGGCCCGGCGGCTGGGTGCCGACGCGGCGGACGATCTGATGGCGGAGACCTTCGTGATCGCCTTCCAGCGACGGCGCCGCTACGACCTGTCGAGGGCCCAGGCGCGTCCGTGGCTGTACGGGATCGTCACCAATCTCGTCGGTGAGCACCGGAGGGCCGAGGCGCGCCATCTCCGGGCACTGGCGCGGGTCGCCGCCGGCGTCCCGGACGAGGGAGGCGGCGAGCCGATGGCCGAGCGGGTGGCCGACCGGGTCACCGCGGAGAGCGCCCGCGGCGCGCTGGCGGGCTGCATCGCCAAGCTGCCGGCCCGCTACCGCGACGTGCTGCTGGTGATCGCCTGGGGTGATCTCGACTACGCGGAGGCCGCGGAGGCCCTGGGGGTGCCGGTGGGCACCGTCCGCTCACGGCTGCACCGGGCTCGAAGGAGACTGCGCGACGCATTGGGCGGGTCCGATCCCACAGCCCTGCAAGAGTTCCAGGAGGAGCCCGATCATGGATGACCTCACCTCCGTGAAGGAGTTGGAGGCGGACACGCCTCCCCTGACCGCCGAGGCCCGCGCCGCCGCCCGCACCCGGCTGATGACCGCCATCGGCCGGGAGAGCCGCGGGGGAGTCGCCCTGGTTCTGCCCCGGCGGACGGTGTTCCGTGTCGCGGTGGCCGCGACGGTCGCCGCGGCAGCGGCGGGAACCGTACTGGTGGCCTCGGCGGACGGCGGCAACCCCCGGTCCCCGAGGATGACCGCCCTCAGCGCCGCCCAGGTGCTGCACAAGGCCGCGGACAGGACGCGGTCCACCGGCGCCGGCCTGCCGATCCCGCGCAACGACCAGTACTTCTACACCAAGACCTACATCACGCGAACGCCCTTGAAGGGCGGGAAGACCAGGACGTGGACGGACGAGAGCTGGCTGTCGGTGGACGGCTCCAGGCCCTCGCGCCGGCAGGAGTACGGCAAGATCCACAACGACCCCCCGCTGGGCGAGCACGAGGTGCAGTGGCCGCCCAATGAGTACGCGAAACTGCAGAAGTGGCCGACCGACCCCGACGAGCTTCTCAAGTGGCTCGGCCGCGGGCGCGTCGAGGTCGCAGCGGCGTCCGGGCAGAAGAAGGGCGGCGCCGCCGGGTCCGCGTTCGACCCCGACATGACGGTGTTCACCGAGGCGTGTCTGCTCATGCAGGGCCCGCGGGTCATGCCGCCCGGCCTGCAGGCCGCCGCTTTCGAGGCCCTGGCGAAGCTGCCGCGCATCAAGGTGGACGAGGACGAGGTCGACGCACTGGGCCGGCACGGGGTCGGGGTGTCGTACCCCCACCTGACCTTCACCTTCGTCTTCGACCGTGAGACCTACGACTACCTGGGCATTCGTCTCAAGGGCAGCAACGACAAGCTCGTCGACGGCGAGTTGCGACAGACCGACAGGTACTTCGAGATGCGCAGTCGCCAGGAGGTGGGTGTGGTCGACCGGATCGGCCGGCGGCCGTAGGCCCTCGAAGGGCCTGTGGCGAGGAGAGCAGGGGCCGGGGCGTGTGGACGCGCGCCCCGGCGCGGCCGAGGCCGAGGAGGGGAGCCGACGGCCGCCTGGGAGGGGCCGAAAGGGCCCACCCAGGAGCGCCCACCAGGCCTGCCGAGGGGCGTGGGGGAATGGCGGACGGACGGCCACGTGTTGGTTGGGGCAGGACGACCAGTTCTGGAGCACCATGTGAGCCCTGCGACCATCACCACCTCGGTGGCCGAGACCCTGCGGTCCTCGGTCCGCGCGGCGCCGCACTGGCTGTGGCTGGCAGGCCCTGTCCTGGTGATCGTCGCGATCCCCGTGGCGGACGTGTTCCTGCCGCCGGACATCCATCTCGCTCACCTGCTGGTCGTTGCCGTGGCGGTCACCGCCGTCGCCTTCGGCCCTTGGCTCACCGCGCTCATCGGCGTGCTGGCCGTACTCGCACTCGTCACTGCCGGAACGCTACGGCACACCCTGACCACCGAGAGTGTCGTCGTCGAGATCGCCGCCCTCGTCGCCGTCTGCGCCTTCCTGGTCTTCTTCACCTACCTGCGGGGCCGGCGCGACCGGGAGCTGGTGCACGTGCGCTCGGTCTCCGACGCGACACAGCGCGTGGTGCTGCGCCCACTCCCCGAGCACGCAGGGCCGGTCTCCTTCGCCTCGGAGTACCACAGCGCCGAGGCCGACACGGGCATCGGCGGTGACCTCTACGCGGCGGCCCGCATCCCCGGCTCCACACGGGTGCTCATCGGGGACGTCCGCGGCAAGGGCCTCGCCTCGATCAGCGACACGGCGATCGTGCTGGGTGCCTTCCGTGCCGCGGCCCACCGCCCGGTCCCGCTGCCGGAGCTGGTCGCCTACATGGAGGACGCCGTCGGATGGGGGATGGCGGAGTTCTCCGGGCTGGAGGAGGACGCGGCAGAGCGTTTCGTCACCGCCGCGGTGCTGGACATCCCGGACGACGAGCCGGTGGTCCACGTGGTCAGCTGCGGCCACCCGCCGCCCCTCCTGCTGCACCACGTGGACGGGGCGGCCACCGCGCTGACGGTGGCGGAGCCGTCACCGCCGCTCGGGCTCGGCGTGGCGATCGACACCACCTATGCCGCGGCCACCTTCCCGTTCGAGCACGGTGATCGCCTGCTGCTCTACACCGACGGCGTCAGCGAGGCCCGGGACGAGCAGGGCGTCTTCTACCCACTCGCCGAACGTGTCGCGGCATGGGCGGACCAGCCGCCCGTGCCGCTGGTCGAAAGCCTCACCGCGGACCTGCGGGACTACGTGGGGGGCCGGCTGCACGACGACATGGCCGTGATCGTCATCCAGCGGGACGGGACCCCTTCGGAGCAGTCGCCGTCCGAGGCCGCCTGAACTCGGTCCCCGGCCCTGCCGCGGCATCCCGCGTCAGAGCAGATCCTCGATTCAGAGCAGATCCTCGATCGTGATCGGCATCTTGTGGATGCGTCGGCCGGTCGCGTGCCAGACGGCGTTCGCGATCGCGGCGGCGGCACCCACCTGACCGACCTCGCCGACACCCTTGACGCCGAGCGGGTTGACGACGCTGTCCTCGACCTCGATCAGCTCGACGTCGACGTCGGGCGCGTCCGCGTTCACCGCGACCAGGTACTCACCGAGGCTCGTGTTGGCCCAGCGGCCCGTACGCGGGTCCGTGTGGTTGGCCTCCAGCAGAGCCTGGCCCAGGCCCCAGAGCATGCCGCCCATGAGCTGGCTGCGGGCCGTCTTCGGGTTGAGGATCCGGCCGGGCGCGAAAGCGCCGGTCATGCGCCGTACCCGGACCACACCGAGTTCGGGATCCACGGCCACCTCGGCGAACTGGGCACCGAACGTCATCATCGCGTACTCGGAGTCGCCGCCCGGCGGCTTCCACGCACCGGACGCCTCGGCGTCCGGCTGGAAGTTCCGCTGCAACAGCTCGACGTAGGACTCCGAGGCGGTTCCGGCGGTCATGACTCCGTCCTGGACGACCACGTCGACCGGGTTCGCCCCGTACAGCGGCCCGTTGGGGTCCGCAACGGCCTTCGCGATCAGCTGGTTGCGCAGGGCGGTCGCCGCACTGTGCACGGCGGCGCTGATCATTCCCGCGCCGGCCGAACCCACGGCGGCCGCGATGTTGGGCAGGTCGGTGTCGCCGTTCTCGAACCGGCAGCGGTCCACCGCCATGCCGAGCCCGTCGGCGGCGACCTGCGTCATCACCGTGGCGACCCCCGTGCCGAAGTCGGGGGTGGCGGCCTGGACGACCGCGGTTCCGTCGGCGTAGAAGCGGGCGCGGGCGCGCTGCGGATTGGCGGGCGGAGCGACCGGATAGCCCGCGCTGGCCATGCCCGTTCCGATCAGCCAGTTGCCGTCGCGGCGCATGCCGGGCCGCGGGTCGCGGCCCTCCCAGCCGAATCGCGCGGCACCCCGCTGGTAGCACTCCCGCAGGCCGCTGCTGGACCAGGGACTGCCCGTCATCGGGCTCACGTCGGTGTAGTTGCGCAGCCGCAGCTCGATCGGCTCCACACCGAGTTCGTGCGCCAGCTCGTCCATGGCGCATTCCAGCGCGAACATGCCGGTGGCCTCGCCGGGCGCCCGCATGAACGTCGGGGTCATGGTGTTGGCGCGGAAGATCCGGTAGACGCCCTGGAAGTTGGGGCACGCGTAGATCTCCGACGAGACGCCGATCGAGGGCTCGGCCCAGTCGTCGAAGTGCGAGGTGGGGGAGAGCTTGAGGTGCCGGATCCCGGTCAGCCGCCCCTCGCGCGTCGCGCCGAGCACGATCTGCTGTTCCTGCTCCTCGCGGTGTCCCACCGAGGTGAACATCTGCTCGCGGGTCAGCGACAGTTTGACCGGCCTGCCGACCTCGCGGGCGGCCATCGCCGCCAGCGCCGCATGGTCGTGGATCATGGCCTTGGCGCCGAAGCTGCCCCCGACGAAGTGACTGATGACGCGGATCTTCGACAGCGGGATGCCCAGCTGTCGGGCGACGGTGATCTGGGTGGCGTTGACGCCCTGGGTGGAGTCGTACAGCACCAGTTCGTCGCCCTGCCACTCGGCGGTGGTGCACGCGGGCTCGATGGGGTTGTGGTTGTTCGCGGCGTACGTGAACGTGGCCTCCACCCGCACGTCCGCCTGGGCGAGCCCCGCCTCGACGTCTCCGCGCTCGACCCGTCCCGGCAGCCAGCCGCCGAAGATGCGTTCGGGTACGTAGGCGTCGCCGCGGCCCTGGTTGAGGGTGGTGAGCGGGGCGGTCTCCTCGTACGAGACGCGCAGCAGACTCGCGGCGTGCTGGGCCCGCTCCCAGGTGTCCGCGATGACGATCGCGATGTGCTGACCCGCGTAGTGGACGGCGTCGTCCTGCATCGGGAAGAAGGTCTGCCCCGGTGCGGCGGTGCCTGCCAGTGACGGGATCAGCGGCGGCTGTTCGGCGACCCTCGGCAGGTTCCGGTGCGTGAGGACGGCGATGACGCCCTCCTCCGCCAGCGCGCTCTCCGTCTCGATCCCGGTCACCCGGCCACTGGCGATGCGGGATCCGACGAGGCAGGCGTACGTCATGCCGGGGATCGGGATCTCGGCGGAGTAGCGGGCGGCGCCGGTGACCTTGGGGCGGCCGTCGACGCGGGACAGCGGCTGTCCGATTGCGGCTGCGGTGGTCATTCCGGGCTCTCGCTTCCGTTGCCGATGAGGGTTTCGAGGGCGCGCACGATCGCGCGCTGGGCGAGTTCGACCTTGAAGGCGTTCATGGTGGTCGGCTGCGCCTCGATCAGTTCCACCCGTGCCGCCTGGGCGAAGTTGCTTCGCTGTGCTGCCGCGCCGATCAGGAAGTCCTCGACGCGGCGGGCGCGCCACGGCTTGGTGGCCACACCTCCGAGGGCCACGCGCACGTCCGCGATCGTGCCGTCCACGACGGACACCGCGGCCGCCACGGAGGTCAGCGCGAACTCGTAGCTCTCGCGGTCCCGGACCTTCAGGTAGAGCGAGTGGCGGGCCACGGGCGCCGCGGGCACCTCGATGGACGTGATGAGTTCGCCGTGCTCCATGGGGTGTTCACGGTGCGGGGAGTCGCCGGGCAGCAGGAAGAAGTCGTCGAAGGCGTACGTTCGTTCGCGGTCGTCGGGGCCCAGGGTGTGCACCTGTGCGTCCAGGGCCATCAGCGCCACGGCCGCGTCGGAGGGGTGCGTGGCGATGCAGTGGGAACTCGTGCCGAGGACGGCGTGCCCGCGGCTGAATCCGTCGACGGCCGAGCATCCCGTTCCCGGTTCACGCTTGTTGCACGGCGACACGGCATCCCGGTAGTACGAACACCGCACCTTTTGCAGGAGGTTGCCGCCCATGGAGGCCATGTGCCGCAGCTGCGCCGAGGCGCCGAGCTCCAGGGACTGACGGAGCATCGGGAACCGCTCGCGCACCACGGGGGCCGCGGCGACTTCGCTCATCCGGGCCAGGGAGCCGATGCGCAGGCCTCCCTCCGGAGTGGTCTCGATCCGGTTCAGGGGAAGGCCGTTGATGTCGACGAGCCGCCGAGGATGCAGGACGTTCTGCCGCAGCAGATCGATCTCGGTGGTGCCGCCGGCGAGGAAGTCGCTGGTCGGGTCGGCGCTGACCGCGGCGATCGCCGCCGCGGTGTCGGTGGCGCGCGCGTAGGTGATCGGCCGCACGGCAAGGCTCCCTAGGCTCCGTCGCGGACTGCGCGGATCGCGGCCCGGATGTGGGGGTAGGCGGCGCAGCGGCAGATGTTGCCGCTCATCCACTCCTTGATCTCGGCGTCGTCGCCCGCATGGCCCTCTTTGAGCAGCGCCGTCGCCGACATGATCTGACCAGGAGTGCAGAAGCCGCACTGGAAGGCGTCCTCGGCGATGAACGCGTCCTGCATGGCGTGCAGTTCGTCGCCCTCCGCCAGACCCTCGATGGTGGTCACCTCACGCTCTTCGCAGGTCATGGCGAGCGTGAGGCAGGACAGTACGCGATTGCCGTCCACCCAGACGGTGCAGGCGCCGCACGTGCCCTGGTCGCAGCCCTTCTTCGCACCGGTCAGGTCCAGGTGTTCGCGCAGCGCGTCGAGCAGGCTGACCCGTGGCTCGATCTCCAGGGAGCGCTGCACGCCGTTGACCGTCAAGGTGACCGCGACCGGGCCCGGCCCTCGCTCTTCGAGGCCTTGCCCACGTTCGGTGAGGGGGGCCGGAGTGTGTGCAGACATGGCAGACCTCCAGAAGGGGACGCATTCATCCTGATACAGGCCGATATGTGCTGCAACCGTAGGATTTCGCCATGAGTGAGAGTGCGCGCGAGGCCCGTGAGTCGGTGACCGTGGTCTTCACCTGGGAGGCGAAGCCCGGCATGGAGACGGAGTTCGAGCGGTGGGCCCACGGCATCGAGACGGAAGCCGCCGCATTCGTGGGCCATCAGGGGGTCACCTGGCTGCGCCCGGAGGAGGAGGACGGGCCCCGGCGGTACCACGCGGTGGTCAGGTTCGCCGGCACCGCGGACCTGGACCGCTGGATGGCCTCGCCGCAGCGGGCTGCCTGGCAGGACCGCGTCAGGCCCTACGCGCGATCGGTACGGCCCAAGCTCACCACGACCGGCCTGGAGACCTGGTTCGACGTCCCCGGTCTGCCGGTGCGGCCTCCGGCCCGGTGGAAGATGTCCCTGGTGACGATCGTCGCCGTCTACCCGTTCGCCCTGCTGTACGACGGCCTTGTCGCCGAATACTTCCGCAGCCGGCCGCTGCCCTCGCGGACACTGGTCTTGCCGATCGTCCTCGCGCCCCTGCTCACCTACGCGGTCATGCCCTTCCTCAGCAGGGCGCTGCGGCGACGGCTCTATCCCGAGAGCTAGGAGGCACAGGGCCCCGCGCACCGCGTACGGCGGTCTTCCAGGGCCCGCGCCCGGGGCCGGCCGTGCGCGTCACCGTGGTCCGCGCGCCACGCTCCAGGCCGCGAGCACGGCGAGCAGCATGGTCAGGAGACCGGACAGGACGAGGCTGGTGCGCAGACCCGCGAGGGCGATCAGCGGACCGCCCGCGAGCAGGCCGAGCGGGGCCGCGACCGTCGAGCCCGTCGTCCACAGGGTGACGACCGGTTGCTGTTCGTCGTCGCGGAGCCCGGACTGCAGGAAGCTGTACGCGATCGGTGTGAAAGGCGCCCAGACCAGGCCGCCGAGGCCGAAGACCACCATGGCCGCGGCCCGGTCCCCGATCCCGGCCAGCGCGATCGGGCAGAGCGCCCACAGCGCGATGACGGCGACGAGCAGGGGGCGCTGAGGGAGGCCGCGGAGCCGGTCGACCAGAGCGGCACCCGCCAATGCCCCGACGCCCAGCGCGGTCCAGAGGAGCCCCAGGCCGGACGCGCCGCTGTGCAGTGTGTCCCGCACGTACAGCGGCAGGGCCACCTCGATCGGCATGTAGAGGAAGTTGAAGAAGAAGACGACCACGAGCAGGTGTCCGGCCACCGGCCGGCGTCGCAGGACGCGCCACCCCGACTCGCCCCGCGGCTCGCGTTCCGGTGTCTGCTTCGGCGGCGCTTGCGACGCCTGCTTCGACGGTGCTTCCGTCGTCTGCTCCGGCGGCGCGTGCCACGCCTGTTCCGGCCGCGCTTGCGACGCCTGTTCCGACGGCGCCTCCGGCGTCTGCGTCGGCCCGTGTTCCGGTCCGTGCTCGGCCCCGTGCAGCGGCCTTTCCTCCGAGGCGTGCTCCGGTTCCCGCCCGCCTGTCGTGCCGACCACCGGTGCCCGCGGCACGCATCGCAGCACCGACACCAGCAGGATCAACGCCCCGCACGCGTCGGCGAACAGTGCCCAGCCCGCCCCGGCCCAGGCCACGAGCAGCCCGCCGGCCACCGGTCCGACGACCAGCAGCGCGAAGTTGCTGCCCAGCCCGAGCAGTCCGTTGACGGCGAACCGGTCCACGTCGTCCACCATCGAGGTGGCCAGGAGCCGGCGGCTGCTGGAGCCCGCCATCCGGCAGGTGCTGCCCAGCAGCAGCCCGCCGACCAGCACCGGCAGTGTGAGCCGGTCCGCCACCGCGAGCACGCCGAGTCCGGTGAACGCGACGGCGCGCAGGACGCAGTCCGCGAGCAGCAGCCGACGCGGAGGTGCGGAGAACCGTCCCAGGCTGATGGCCAGGGCGAGCACCGTGGAGAGCAGGAACGGCGCCGCCTCGACCAGTCCGATCGCGAGCGCCGCATCGAGTGACCCGTGAACGGCCAGTGTCTGTACGGGCATTGCGACGATCAGCAGGCCCGTGCCGGCGTTCGCCAGCAGATCGCCCAGCAGCAGACCGGCCATCCGCCGGTTGCGCAGCAGGACGTCGCGGTACGAGCTGTTCGCCGGGGCGAGCTCGGTGTCGGCTGCGGAGGACACGGCAGGCTCCTTCGATGACCACCAGGCGTTCGGGCCGTCGGTGGGTCGGCTGGTGTCAGGGCTGTCGGCGATCGAGGCTGTCGGTGACGGATGCAGCCTGTCAGCGGTCGGCCCCGGCTGGACAGTGGCGGTGGCGGAGTCGGGCGGTCAGTGGCGGTGGAGGCGGCCGGTCCTGGGTGGACAGCGGCGGTGGCACGGGCGTCCCGGGCGGTGGTTGTGTGTCCGCCGCCCGGGTCCGGGCCTGTTCATCCCCAGGCGCCGGCGATCTGGCGGGTGGTGGCGTTGAGCCGGTTGAACAGGTTGGTGACGCCGATCATCAGGATGATCGAGGCGAGTTG
>NZ_JBVHMN010000037.1:0-31107 GCF_055558435.1 Streptomyces sp. NPDC025784 | reverse complement strand
CGCCGCAAGGCACCCGTCGAATCCCTGATGCCCCTGCGCCTCGCCCGCTACGGCGTCCCCCTCGCCGAGACCGCACCCTCCGGCCTCGCCGCCGCGGGCATCGAGCCCGCGCTCCTTCCCCCGGCGCCGAAGCAGCCGGAGCTGGAGACGGCCGTCCCCGCCGCGGACGGCCGCGCCGCCGGGCAGGCGGCCGTCCCGCAGGCCGCGTCGCCCCAGGACCAGCAGCGCCCCGCTCCGGACGACGGCCGGCCCGCGCCCGCCGAGCAGCCGGAGTACGGGCAGCAGCCGCAGCCGGGCGGCAACCCCTGGTTCGCCCAGCCCGGGCAGAACATCGTCTACGAGGGCGGCTACGACCCTGCCTACGAGCCGCCGTACGACCCCACGTACGCCGCCGAGCAGGAAGGGTGGCAGTGGCACGACGAGCAGCAGCACCCGATGTACGAGCCCGGCCCGGAGGAGACCGGCAGCTTCCCGATCCCCGCGGGCGCCGGCGGCCGTACCCGGCAGCTGGGCGAGGGCGGCGGCGCCCCGGAGCAGGAGCAGCTGCCGATCCCCTCGCCGCGTGAGGAGCAGTCCGCGCCGTCGGACGAGAAGGCCCAGGAGGAGGCGTACTACCAGGTGTTCCGTCAGTCGATCGACGGCAGCTTCCCCACGCCGCGCGTCCTCGGCGACAACATCGAGGCCACCTACGGCACGACGCTCAGCCCCAGCGCGCTGAAGAACCTCACGGACCGCTTCCAGAACCGCTTCAACGCGGAGCTGGAGGAGGACCACATCGCCTGAGAGATGTCCGCGGCCCCCGGGGCCCGGGCGGACGTGAACGGACGAAGGGGGCTCCCGGTGATCACCGGGAGCCCCCTTCGCCGTACCGTCCGGGGTGTTACGCGCCGAGCAGCTTGCGCACGCGCTCCTGCCCGACCGCGAGCAGCAGCGTGGGCAGGCGCGGGCCCGTGTCGCGCCCGACGAGCAGGTGGTAGAGCAGCGCGAAGAAGGTGCGCTGGGCGACCTTGATCTCCGGCGGGAGCTCCTTGGCGGTCGCGTCGGCGCTGTAGCCGGCCTGGACCTTGGGGACGCCGTAGACGAGGTGGGTCAGGCCGTCCAGGGACCAGTTCTCCTCCAGGCCCTCCAGCAGCAGGCGCAGCGAGGCGCGGCCCTGCTCGTCGAGGGACCCCAGCAGGTCGGCGTCCGGCTCGTCGCGGACGACGGTGCGCTCCTCGGCGGGGACCTGGGTGTTGATCCAGGTCTCGGCCTTGCCGAGCCGGGGCCGGACCTCGTCGAGCGAGCCGAGCGGGTTCTGCGGGTCGAGCTCGCTGAGGATGCGCAGGGTCTGGTCCTCGGCACCGGCGGTGATGTCGGCGACGGAGGCGAGCGTGCGGTACGGCATCGGACGGGGCGTCCTCGGCAGCTCCCCGGCGGCCGTGCCCACCGCGCGCGCGTACGCGGCGGCGTCGGCCGGGAGGACCGAGCCGTCGGCGACCTTGCCGGCGAGCTTGTCCCACTCGTCGTACAGCCGCTGGATCTCCTGGTCGAAGGCGATCTTGAACGACTGGTTGGGGCGACGGCGGGCGTACAGCCAGCGCAGCAACTGCGGTTCCATGATCTGGAGCGCGTCCGCGGCCGTGGGCACGCCGCCCTTGCTGCTGGACATCTTCGCCATGCCGGAGATGCCGACGAAGGCGTACATCGGGCCGATGGGCTGCTTGCCGCCGAAGATCCCGACGATCTGCCCGCCGACCTGGAACGACGAGCCGGGCGAGGAGTGGTCGACACCGCTCGGCTCGAAGATCACGCCCTCGTGCGCCCAGCGCATCGGCCAGTCGACCTTCCAGACCAGCTTGCCGCGGTCGAACTCGCTCAGCCGGACGGTCTCGGAGAAACCGCAGGCGGAGCAGGTGTAGGTCAGCTCGGTCGTCTCGTCGTCGTACGCCGTGACGGTGGTGAGGTCCTTCTCGCACCGGCCGCAGTACGGCTTGTACGGGAAGTAGCCCGAGGTGCCGCTGCCGTCGTCCTCGGCGGCGGCGCCGGAACCCTCGGCGGCCTCCAGCTCGGCCTCGTCGACCGGCTTCTGGCCCTGCTTCTTGGCGGGGGCCTTCTTGGTCCGGTACTGGTCGAGGATCGCGTCGATGTCGCCGCGGTGCTTCATCGCGAACAGCACCTGGTCGCGGTAGGCGCCCGAGGTGTACTGCTCCGTCTGGCTGATCCCGTCGTACTCGACACCCAGCTCGGCCAGCGCCTCGACCATGGCGGCCTTGAAGTGCTCGGCCCAGTTCGGGTACTCCGAGCCCACCGGGGCCGGGACGGACGTCAGCGGCTTGCCGATGTGCTCCGCCCAGGACTCGTCGATGCCGGGGACGCCGGCCGGGACCTTGCGGTAACGGTCGTAGTCGTCCCAGGACAGCAGGTGCCGCACGGTGTACCCGCGGCGGCGGATCTCGTCGGCGACGAGGTGCGGGGTCATGACCTCGCGCAGGTTGCCGAGGTGGATGGGGCCGGAGGGCGAGAGCCCGGACGCGACGACGACCGGTTTGCCCGGGGCCCGACGCTCCGACTCGGCGATGACCTCATCCGCGTAACGGGAGACCCAGTCGGTGGTCTCGGTGCTCTGAGCCACGATCGGCACGTCCTTCTTTCTCATACGCCAGTACGGCTGACGCGTCCATTCTCCCAGCTCGGACCCGAACCGCGAAAACGGCTTTTCACCGCATGGGATACTGGGTTTTCTGTACTGAGAAACTCCCGGAACCCGAGCAGAACGGCACTCACTCCATGGCCTCGGTCACGTCCCTCACCGCTTCCGTCCACCAGCGCCTCGCGGACGCCCTCTCGGCAGCACTGCCGGAGGCAGGTTCCGCGGACCCGCTGCTGCGACGAAGCGACCGGGCCGACTTCCAGGCCAACGGCATCCTGGCGCTCGCGAAGAAGGCAAAGGCGAACCCGCGGGAGCTGGCCACCCAGGTCGTCGCGCAGGTCGAGTCGGGTGACGTGATCCAGGACATCGAGGTCTCCGGCCCCGGCTTCCTGAACGTCACGATCACCGACCGGGCGATCACCGAGAACCTCGCCGCGCGGTACGAGGACGGAGCGCGCCTCGGCGTCCCCGTCGCCGACCACCCGGGCACCACGGTCATCGACTACGCCCAGCCGAACGTGGCGAAGGAGATGCACGTCGGCCACCTGCGGTCCGCGGTGATCGGCGACGCGGTCGTCCAGCTGCTGGAGTTCACCGGCGAGACGGTCGTCCGGCGCCACCACATCGGCGACTGGGGCACCCAGTTCGGCATGCTCATCCAGTACCTGATCGAGCACCCGCACGAGCTGGACCACAAGGGCGGCGCGGTCTCCGGCGAGGAGGCCATGTCGAACCTGAACCGGCTCTACAAGGCCGCCCGGACGGTCTTCGACTCCGACGAGGCGTTCAAGACGCGGGCGCGGCGCCGGGTGGTCGACCTCCAGGCGGGCGAGCCCGAGACGCTGGCCATGTGGCAGAAGTTCGTGGACGAGTCGAAGATCTACTTCTACTCGGTCTTCGACAAGCTGGACATGGAGATCAGCGACGCGGACGTGGTCGGCGAGTCCGGCTACAACGACATGCTGGACGAGACGTGCCGCCTCCTGGAGGAGTCGGGCGTGGCGGTCCGCTCGGACGGCGCGCTGTGCGTGTTCTTCGACGACGTGAAGGGCCCGGACGGCAACCCGGTCCCGCTGATCGTGCGGAAGTCCGACGGCGGGTACGGCTACGCGGCGACGGACCTCTCCGCGATCAGGGACCGCGTCTTCAACCTGAAGGCGACGTCGCTCATCTACGTCGTGGACGCCCGCCAGTCCCTGCACTTCAAGATGGTCTTCGAGACCGCGCGCAGGGCCGGCTGGCTGAACGACGACGTGAAGGCCCACCAGCTCGCCTTCGGCACGGTCCTCGGCAAGGACGGCAAGCCCTTCAAGACGCGTGAGGGCGAGACGGTCCGGCTGGTCGACCTGCTGGACGAGGCGGTCGAGCGGGCCTCCGCGGTCGTGCGGGAGAAGGCGCTTGACCTGTCCGAGGCGGAGATCACCGAGCGGGGTGCCCAGGTGGGCATCGGCGCGGTGAAGTACGCGGACCTGTCGACGTCGGCGAACCGGGACTACAAGTTCGACCTGGACCAGATGGTCTCGCTGAACGGCGACACGTCCGTCTACCTCCAGTACGCGTACGCCCGTATCCAGTCGATCCTGCGGAAGGCCGGCGAGGTCCGCCCGGCCGCGCACCCGGAGCTCGAACTGGCCGGGGCGGAGCGGGCGCTGGGCCTGCACATCGACGCCTTCGCGGAGGTCGTCGCCGAGGCGGCGACCGAGTACGCCCCGCACAAGCTGGCCGCGTACCTCTACCAGCTGGCGTCGCTGTACACGACCTTCTACGACAAGTGCCCGGTGCTGAAGGCCGAGACGCCGCAGCAGGTGGAGAACCGCCTCTTCCTGTGCGACGTGACGGCCCGCACGCTGCACCAGGGCATGTCCCTGCTGGGCATCCGGACGCCCGAGCGGCTCTGACACCGCGGGCGTCCGGGCCGCAACAGCCCGACGACGGCCCCGGCGGGACGGCAGCGACCGTCCCGCCGGGGCCGTCCGCCTGTCGGGCGGCGTAGTAGTGGATGGTGCCCCGCAGCGCGGCGGCAGCGCCCTCGCAGTGCTGGACGAAGGCCGTCGCGAACGCCTCGACGGCGCCGTCGTCCCCGCTGGGCACACCCGCTCCTCCGATGCAGCAACCGTCACCGGCATCCATCACGGCGCTGACGGTAATCGGCCAACACCTTTTCCGTTCAACGGCGTTGGCGCCCGCCCCCTCCCGCGGGGCGGACCGGTCGGCCCCGCGGGAGGGGGCGGGCGCGTTGTCAGTGGCGGACCCTAGAGTCACCGGCATGGCGACACTTCCGAACCCGCTGCCGCAGCTCGCGGCCGATCCGAGCGGCGCCTCGCTCGGGCTTGAACTCCCGCCCGGGACACTGGTCGACACGACCGACGAAGGACCTTGGCACGAGCCGCTGCTGTGGCACGCCGACGTCCCGGCACGGCCCGGCGGCTGGGCGGCGCTGGAGCCGGCCCGGCGGACGTCCGGCCTGCTCCCGGTGCTCCTGGACGTGGGCGGCGACCAGGGCGGCCCGGAGGGCTGGGAGTTGATGCCGGACGAGATGACGTATCCGGGGGACCACGACGCCGAGGAGGTGCTCGCGGAGTTCTGGGACGAGTACGCGGCGGACGCGCCGGACGCCGACGAGGACCACCCCGGCAAGGAGAAGGTCGTCGAGATATTCGGCGAACCCCACACGTTCGACGAGACGATCGCGCCGTACGGCCCGGTATGGCCGGGCCTCGCACCCGCCACCGGGCAGGGGGCCGACCCCGACGCCCGCGCCGCCGAGATCGCCGACGCCCTCGCGGACGGCGGCTCGCGGCTGAAGGACCCGCGTCTCGCGCTCGTACCGGCCCGGCGCAGCGCGGACGTCCCGGCGGCGATCGGCTGGACCGGCCCGGTGAACCACGAGAACGACGTGGCGCGACTGTGCGCCGTCCTGCGCTCGTGGGAGGACCGCTTCGGCATACGCGTCGTCGCGCTCACCTTCGACCAGCTGGTCCTGTCGGTGGCCGCCCCGCCGAGCACCCTGGCGGAGGCCGAGGCCGTCGCCGCCGAGCACTTCGCCTTCTGCCCGGACAACATCACGCAGGGCCCTCACGAGGTCCTGCGCGACTACGCGGCGCACGAGGTGCTCGGCCGGCAGGTCTGGTCCTTCTGGTGGGACTGAGCCACGCGTGAGGCCGACGGTCGCGCTCGGGTCGGCGGTCTAGCCGCGCAGCCCGGTCCCGAGCCGCCGCAGCCCCTCCGCGATCTCTTCCGGGGTCTGCGTGACGAAGCACAGCCGCAGCGTCGCCGGATCGGGTGCGGCGGCGTAGAAGGGGGCTCCGGGCACGTACGCCACATCCTGCTCCACCACGCGCGGGAGCAGGGCCGTGGTGTCGTACGACGCGGGCAGCCGCGCCCAGAGGAACATGCCGCCCTCGGGACGGGTCCAGGACGATCCGGCGGGCAGTGCCTCGGCGATGCCGGCGAGCATGGCGTCGCGCCGCTCCCGGTACACGGCGGCGACCCCGGCCACATGGGCGTCCAGGTCGCGGTCGGCCAAGTACCGTGCGGCGGCGAGCTGGTTGACGGTCGGGGTGTGCAGGTCGGCGGCCTGCTTGGCGACGGCGCACGCGCGGCGCAGGGCCGCGGGCGCCCGCAGCCAGCCCAGCCGCATCCCGGGCGCCATCACCTTGGAGAAGGAGCCCAGCAGCACGGTCCGGTCCGCCGCCCCGTCGTGCGAGGCGATCCACGGCACCCGCTCGCCCTCGAAGCGGAGTTCGCCGTACGGGTCGTCCTCGATGATCCACAGTCCGCGCCGGGCGGCCACCGCGGCGACGGCGGCCCGCCGCTCGCCGGGCAGTGTGCGTCCCGTGGGGTTCTGGAACGTGGGCACGGTGTAGAGCAGTTTGGGCCGCTCGCCGGCCGTCAGTGCGTCCAGTGCGTCCGGGTCGAGGCCGTGCTCGTCGCCCGGCACGGCCACGATCCGGGCCCCCGCGAAGGAGAACGCCTGGAGCGCCGCCAGATAGCAGGGACTCTCGACGAGCACGGTGTCGCCCGGCTCCAGCAGCGCGGTGGCGAGCAAGGACAACGCCTGCTGCGAACCGGTGGTGACGAGCACGTCGTCCGCGCCGGTCGGCAGCCCGCGGGCGCGGGTCCGCTCGGCCAGCGCGGCCCGCAGCGCGGGCTCGCCCTCGGTCGTCGAGTACTGCAACGCCCGCTCGGGGACCTGTGCGAGCACGTCGCGGTAGGCGGCGGCGATGCCCTCGGCGTCGAACAGCTCCGGCGCGGGCAGGCCGCCCGCGAAGTTGATGACCTCGGGGCGCGCGGTGACCGCGAGAATGTCGCGGACCGGCGAGCCGCCGATCGCGGTGGCCCGTGCGGCGAGCGCGGGCACGGGTGCACTGCCGCTCCTGGCGGGAACGTTCTCGACGACGGTCACGATGGGCTCCTTGTCCGCGACTCCACGACGGCACTTCGTCCCGCACCCTACGGAGATCCCTGCCGTCTACACCTTTCAATTCCGCGATCCGGACGGCCGGACGCCTCCCGGGCCGTGGATCTCGGCCCGGGACGGCCCGGCCGCACCGGGGTTCAGCGCTTGACGCCCGTGGCGGCGTACACGTTGATGTCCGCGTCCGTGACGTCGTTGATGTCGCGGTAGCGGACCATCTCGATGTCGTCGAGCCCGGCGAGACGGGCGGGATCGGCGGTCTCCGGCGCGGGCGCGGCCCCGTCGGGGCGCCAGTGGTGCGCGGGCACGACACCCGGCTCGTCCATCTCCAGCCCGCACTCCGTGAAGAACCGCTCGACCTCCGCCCGGGACCGCAGCACGAACGTGAACCCGCGCTCCGTGTACGTGCGTTGCACGGCCCGGATGTTCTCCGGGTTGAGGTCCTCCGTGAGGTGGGTGAGCACGAGCCGGCTCCCCGCGGGCAGGGCGTCGACCAGCCGGCGCACGATCGGGTACGCCTCCTCGTCCTCGACGAAGTGCAGGATCGCCACCAGCACCAGCGCGACGGGCTCGTCGAAGTCCAGTGTCTTGGCGGCCTGTTCGAGGATCTGCCCGGGCTGCTCGAAGTCCGCGTCGATGTAGTCGGTGCGCCCCTCGGGCCCGCTGGTGAGCAGGCCGCGGGCGTGCGCGAGGACCACCGGGTCGTTGTCGACGTACACGACCCGCGCGTCCGCGGCGATGCGCTGGGCGATCTGGTGGACGTTCTCCTGAGTCGGCAGACCGGTGCCGACGTCGAGGAACTGGCGTATGCCCTCCTGCGCGGCCAGCGTGCTGACGGCACGGCGCAGGAAGTCCCGGTTGTGCCGCACGTCGAGGTAGCCCCGCGGGTTCGCCGCGAGCGCCGCGGCGGCGGCGTCACGGTCGACGGGGTAGTTGTCCTTGCCCCCGAGGAAGACGTCGTAGACGCGGGCCGGGTGCGCCTTGGTGGTGTCGATCCTCCTCCTCAGCTCGGCGGGATCCTGGCCGAGAGCATCACCGGGCATAGGGCCTCTCCCTGCGGAGTCGGTCACTGAACGGGCAACAACCCAACTCCCGAAGGGACTTGATAGTGCCCGCGCCGGTACGACGGCATCGAGCCGGTACGGGCGCGGGCACTGTCGTCAGGACGGCATGGAGCCGGTACGTCCGCGGTCGCGTCGTCAGGACGGCTCGGTCGCCGACACCGCGGTGACGGTCACCGTGTCGTCGCACTCGGCCAGGACGCCGTCGTCCAGGGCGACCTGGTGCGAACCGGCACCCGGGAGGCCGACCACCAGGGTCGGGTACGTGACGGGCGTCGAACCGGACTCGCAGTAGCCGTCGGCCTCACCCTGGACCTGGACGAACGTCAGCTTCGTCCAGGCCTTGCCGCCCGGCGCGAGCAGCACCTCGGACGCGGCGCCCGAGGGTGTCACCGCCAGCGGGTGGTTCTTGTCCGGGGAGCCGTTGCCCGCACCCGCCACGGTCGGGTGGCCCTGGACGGTGCACGGCACGGCGGAGGTGTTGGTGAACCGGACGACCGCCGCGCCGGTTCCGGTGCCGTCGGGCCGGTCCTCGGCCTGGCGCATGGACACCTCCAGTTCCGACCCCCCGCAGGCCTTGGCCGCCGCGGGCGTGGACGGCGCGGACGGCGAGCCCGCACCGCCGGGAGAGGCCTTCCCCGAGGGCGGCGTCGACGTGCCGGCGGACGGAGCGCCGCTGGACGCGGCCGGCTCGACCGGTCGACGCGACGGCGAGGAGCCGGACCCCGCCCCGTCGTCGCCCGGCTGACACGCGGTCATGAACAGGGCGGCCGCCGACACGGTCACCATCGCCAGCGCCGCCCTGCGGACACCCGTCCTGTACTGCGTCCCGTACTGCATGCGGTCCCCCGAGAGAAGTTCAGGCGCCGGTCCTCACCGGCACTCGTCGCTTCAGAGCGCGGGACCGGTTCGCGGGGTTCACCTGCGAGGCGGTCTGTGACACGACGGTGACGGATTACGCCCGGAAGGCCGAAACTCCGGACAATCCACATGCATGACGCTGCGCTCCGCCGGCCTAGCCGACGGCCGCCGTCTGCCACTCGCTGCCGCCCAGCGGATAGTCGTACGCCGGCCGTCCCGCGTTCCCGCTCGTGCGGAACACCTTCCCCCGGTCGTCGATCCGCACGGTTCCGTGCCGGGTACCGCTCGCCCACTCCAGTTCCAGGTACCAGCTGACGTCGTGCGCCCGCGCGTGCGCCAGCACGTAGAAGACCTCCGGATCGGACTCGCTGACCTTGTAGGGGAAGTCGCGCTGGCCGTGCTCCGGCACGACCGACGGGCGCCCGTTGTCGAGGTCCACACTGAAGGACTTCGTGGACACGTTGCCCCCGCAGCCGACGCCCATCGCGTAGTCCTTCCAGGGAAGCGGGCTGCCCTTGTGCACGACACGCACGTGCAGCGCCTCCAGCACGACGGTCGCCTTTCCGGTGCCCTGCACCGTGAGCGCGAGCATCTGGTCCTTGCCGGCGACGCCGCCCAGCGCGCCGACCCACCCGCGGGCGTCCTGCTCGCCGGGCGGCGGGGGCACCTGCGCCGGCTCCCGGTCCACCAAGTAGTGCTGGCTGCACGGGTCTTCGAACCGGTACGGGTCGGTGGCGACCAGGGGCGCGGCGCCCTCGGCCGCGCCGGAGCCCGGTCCGGCGCTGCCCGGCGCGGGGCCGGACGCCGAGCGGCCGCCGTCGCGCGAGGCCGGCGCCGAGGGCGACGGGTGCCGCGTGCCGGGCGTCGCACTGGCGGTCGCCGTGCCCGTCCCCGTGGTGCCGGGCGTGGCGTCGGCGGACGGCGCGACGGCCCCGGCGGACCGTTTCCCGCCCTGGTCGTCGCCCGTGCCGGGCACGAGGTTCACGACGAGAGCGGCGGCGACGGCAGCGGCGGCCACGGCGGCTGCGGCCAGCACGACGGATCGCCGGCGCCGGGGCACCCGTACCCGGGCGGGCACGGACCCGCCCGGTGAGCCGGGGTAGGGGTCCCTGGCACCGGAGGAGCCGGCTCCGGCGCCGGCCTCCCCCGGGGAGGCGGCCTCGCCCTCCGTGTCTCCGGCCGAGGAAACCCCCGGCGCGTGAGCCGCCCCAGGTTCCTGCTCCGCCGTCACCGTGTCGGCCGCCATCACCGTGTCGGCCGTCTCTGCCCCTTCGGCCGCGACCGCCCCGTCGGCCGCCGCTGTCCGGTCCGCGGTCTGCGACCCACCCGCCGCGGCCGGCACCGGCCCGGCAGACGGCACCGGCTCCGCCGCTCCCTTGCGGCCCCGCAGCGCGTCCGCCCGCACCCACCTGCGATGCAGCTCCAGCAGTTCGCCGGGAGTGGCCTTGCACAGCCGGGCGAGGCGTTCCACGGGCGCGTAGTCCGCCGGTACGGCGTCCCCGTTGACGTACCGGTGCAACGTCGACGCACTCACGTGCAGCCGCTTCCCCAGCACCCCGTAACTGAGCCCGGACCGCTCCTTCAACTCCCGCAGAAGCTCCGCGAAATCGTCCCGCGCCACCCGTCCCCCCATCCCCCGCGTCCCGCGGCCGCGTTCGAGGGGCATGTCATTCCCCCAGGTCAGACCCCGTACAACCGTTCCGGCGTCCCGAATGCCCCGGCCACCATGGCGGCCGGGACGGATCACCGCCCAAGCTGTTGTCATCCAAGCACGCCGCTCCCCTCGACCGGTCGAGCGGCCGCTCCAACCAGCCATACCTGCACAGGGGGACCACTCATGTCCGCACGCACCACCCGCACCCGCCTCCTCGCCGCCTCGACGGTCGCACTGGCCGCACTCGCGCTCTCGGCGTGCGACAACGGGCAGGGCGTACGGGACGAGGGCCCGTCCGCCGCGTCCAAGTCCTCGGCGCAGCCGACCGGTTCGCCGTCCACCGGGGATTCCGCCCCCGGTGCCACGAGCAAGCCGGCCAGGAGCACCGGCGGCACGACGGGCGGCACGGGCGGCGGCACCACGGCCGGCGGCTCGGGCGGTGCCTCGGGCTCGTCCGGAAAGACCTCCGGGGGCTCGACGGGCGGCGGCACGGCCGGCGGGTCCACCCGCAACGCCGCCTGCAACGGCTCCAACACGAAGACGACCGCCACCGAAGTCACCCGCCCCCTCAACCACATGCTCCTCACCGTCACCAACACCGGTTCGAAGAACTGCGACCTGACCGGCTACCCCGTCGCCCGCTTCGGGGAGGCGCAGGCGGTGCCGCCGGTCGCCGAGGAGACCCACCCGCAGGCGGTCGTGACCCTCACCCCCGGCGAGTCCGGCTACGCGGGCGTGCGCCTGTCCGCGGCGGACGGCAGCGGCGGCAACGGCTACACGGCCAAGACCCTCGTCGTCGGCTTCGACAAGGGCGCCGCCGCCCGCCCCGCGCTCCCCGCGAAGGGCGTGTACGTCGACGACAAGCTCCTGCTGACGTACTGGCAGCAGAGCCTGGACGACGCCCTGACGTACTGATTCGCACCGCTGCTGTCCGACCGGCTGGTGGCGATGGCCGGCGGTCTGGTCCCGGGCACCGCGGAGGCCGTCGACAGCGGACGGCATCTCACCGATGTGTCCAGCCTGGCGGTCAGCCGGGCCGCGTTCCCGGGACTCCTCGCGACCTTCGCCGAACAGGGCCTGCGCACCGAGCTCTTCACACCGATGCGGGCTGGACCGGGCGGTCGCGGAGGGGTACGCCGACGACGGGCTCTCCCGCCTGGTGGACCTACTGACGGCCCAGCGTCCGGGCGACCTCGGTGGCCCAGTAGGTGAGGATGTTCTGCGCCCCGGCCCGCTTGATGCCGGTCAGCGCCTCCAGGATGGCCTTGTCCCGGTCGATCCAGCCCTTCTCCGCGGCGGCCTCGATCATCGAGTACTCGCCGGAGATCTGGTACGCGGCGACGGGCACGTCGACCGCATCCGCGACCCGCGCGAGGACGTCCAGGTACGGGCCGGCCGGCTTGACCATCACCATGTCGGCGCCCTCCTCGAGGTCGAGCGCCAACTCCCGCATCGCCTCCCGCGCGTTGGCGGGATCCTGCTGGTACGTCTTCCGGTCGCCCTGCAGCGAGGAGCCCACGGCCTCGCGGAAGGGACCGTAGAACGCCGACGAGTACTTGACGGTGTACGCCAGGATCGAGACGTCCTCACGGCCGATCTGGTCGAGCGCGTCGCGGACGACGCCGATCTGGCCGTCCATCATCCCGCTGGGTCCCACCACGTGCGCTCCGGCGTCCGCCTGCACCTGGGCCATCTCGGCGTACCGCTCCAGCGTCGCGTCGTTGTCGACGCGGCCCTCGGCGTCCAGGACCCCGCAGTGCCCGTGGTCGGTGAACTCGTCGAGGCACAGGTCCGACATGACGATCAGGTCGTCGCCGACCTCGGAGCGGACGTCGCGCAGCGCGACCTGGAGGATCCCGTCGGGATCGGTGCCGGCGGTTCCCTGCGCGTCCTTGTCGGCGTCGTCCGGCACGCCGAACAGCATGATCCCGGAGACCCCGGCCTCCAGCGCCTCCACGGCGGCCTTCCGCAGGCTGTCACGCGTGTGCTGCACGACACCGGGCATCGCCGCGATCGGCACCGGCTCGCTCACGCCCTCCCGCACGAACGCGGGCAGGATGAAGTCGGCGGGGTGCAGGCGCGTCTCCGCGACCATGCGGCGCATGACAGGTGTCGTACGCAGCCGCCGCGGCCGCGTACCGGGGAAGGATCCGTACTTCGTCATACCCCCCACGCTACGCCTGCCCCAAGGGCACCTATACCGACGCTTTGTCGGCGTTCGCGACCGTGGAACGGGCCGGGATCGGCCCGTCGGGCGTCCGAGCGCGAGGCCATCCCGGCCGCGGCGGGGGTCCGGGGGCGGCAGCCCGCGTGTGCACGGGGCGGGCGGGGGCCGAGGGGGGAAACACGTCCCCCGGCCCCCTTGCCGTCAGGTGGTGCGGCGGCGCCGCGACCCGGGCCGGCGCTCGCTCGGCCGCGTCACCGGGTCACCGGCGTCCAGCGCGGCGGCCCGTCGGCGCAGCCCGAAGTCGGCCAGCGCCTCCGCGAGCTTGTGCACCGACGGCTCCGGCGCCATGACGTCGACCCGCAGTCCGTGCTCCTCGGCCGTCTTGGCCGTGGCGGGACCGATGCACGCGATGACGGTCACGTTGTGCGGCTTGCCCGCGATGCCCACCAGGTTCCGCACGGTCGACGACGAGGTGAAGAGCACCGCGTCGAAGCCACCGCCCTTGATGGCCTCACGCGTCTCCGCCGGCGGCGGCGAGGCGCGCACGGTCCGGTAGGCCGTGACGTCGTCGACCTCCCAGCCCAGCTCGATGAGTCCGGCGACGAGCGTCTCGGTGGCGATGTCGGCACGCGGCAGGAACACCCGGTCGATCGGGTCGAACACCGGGTCGTACGGCGGCCAGTCCTCCAGCAGTCCGGCGGCCGACTGCTCACCGCTCGGCACCAGGTCCGGCTTCACGCCGAAGGCGATCAGCGCCTTCGCGGTCTGGTCGCCCACGGCCGCGACCTTGATCCCGGCGAAGGCGCGGGCGTCGAGCCCGTACTCCTCGAACTTCTCCCGCACGGCCTTGACCGCGTTCACCGAGGTGAAGGCGATCCACTCGTAGCGGCCGGTCACCAGGCCCTTGACCGCGCGCTCCATCTGCTGGGGCGTGCGCGGCGGTTCGACGGCGATGGTCGGCACCTCGTGCGGTACGGCTCCGTAGGACCGCAGCTGGTCGGAGAGCGAAGCCGCCTGCTCCTTCGTACGCGGCACGAGGACCTTCCAGCCGAACAGCGGCTTGGACTCGAACCACGACAACTGGTCGCGCTGGGCGGCTGCGGAACGCTCACCGACCACGACTATCACCGGCCGGCCGCCGTCCGGGGACGGCAGCACCTTCGCCTGCTTCAGCGTCTGCGCGATGGTGCCGAGGGTGGCAGTCCAGGTGCGCTGACGCGTGGTGGTGCCGGCGACGGTCACCGTCATCGGGGTGTCGGGCTTGCGCCCGGCCGCCACGAGTTCACCGGCGGACGCGGCCACGGAGTCGAGCGTCGTCGAGACCACGACGGTCCCGTCGGACGCGCCGACCTCGGTCCAGCAGCGGTCGGAGGCCGTCCGCGCGTCGACGAACCGGACGTCCGCGCCCTGCGCGTCGCGCAGCGGCACACCCGCGTAGGCGGGCACGCCGACGGCGGCGGCGATGCCGGGCACGACCTCGAACGGGACGCCCGCTGCGGCGCAGGCGAGCATTTCCTCGGCGGCGTACGTATCAAGTCCCGGGTCCCCGGACACCGCACGCACGACCCGCTTGCCGCCCCGCGCGGCCTCCATGACAAGATTGGCGGCGTCCCTCGACGCGGGGTCACCAACGGTTGTTGACGCGCCGTCAACAACCGTCAGCTGAGGCGTGCCCGTGCCCCTGTACGCATCCGGAGAAGTGTCCGGATCAGTGTTCAGCACGGCGACGCTTTGTCTGGCATGCACACGCACCACGTCGAGCACCTCGTGCTCGGCGACGAGAACGTCCGCGTTCGCCAGCGCCTCCACGGCGCGCAGTGTCAGGAGTCCTGGATCCCCGGGTCCGGCACCCAGAAAGGTGACGTGCCCGTGTTCCGGACCGGCGGGAAGGTTGGTGGGGCTCAAAGTGCTCGCTCCCCCATCAGACCGGCCGCGCCCTTGGCAAGCATCTCGGCGGCGAGTTCACGGCCGAGCGCAATCGCTTGGTCATGTGTCTCGGGCACGGGACCGGTGGTGGACAGCTGCACCAGCGTCGAGCCGTCGGTCGTGCCGACGACGCCGCGCAGGCGCATCTCCTTGACAATCTGCCCGTCGGCCAGCAGGTCGGCGAGCGCGCCCACGGGTGCGCTGCAGCCGGCCTCCAGGGCGGCAAGCAGGGACCGCTCGGCGGTCACGGCGGCCCGGGTGAGCGGGTCGTCGAGCTCTCCGAGCGCTGCGACGAGGTCCGCGTTGTCCGCGGCGCACTCGATCGCCAGTGCCCCCTGGCCGGGGGCGGGCAAAACAGTGTCGACCGACAGGAAGTCGGTGACCTCGTCGATACGGCCGATCCGGTTGAGTCCGGCGGCGGCGAGCACGACGGCGTCGAGCTCCCCGCTGCGCACGTACCCGATGCGGGTGTCGACGTTCCCGCGGATGGCGACCGTCTCGATCGTCATCCCGTGATTGCGCGCGTATGCGTTCAGCTGGGCCATGCGGCGCGGCGAACCGGTGCCGATGCGCGCACCCTCGGGAAGTTCGGTGAAGGTGAGACCGTCGCGGGCGACCAGCACGTCGCGCGGGTCCTCGCGCAGCGGCACGGCGGCCAGCGCCAGGTCGTCGGGCTGCGTGGTCGGCAGGTCCTTGAGGGAGTGCACGGCGAAGTCGACGTCACCGCGCACCAGCGCCTCGCGCAGCGCGGTCACGAAGACCCCGGTGCCGCCGATCTGCGCGAGATGCTCGCGCGAGGTGTCGCCGTACGTCGTGATCTCGACCAGCTCGACGGGGCGCCCGGTCACCCGGCTGACGGCGTCCGCCACCTGCCCGGACTGGGCCATGGCGAGTTTGCTGCGCCTGGTCCCCAGCCTCAGCGCACCTTCTCGGTGGGTTCGCGGCTCACTCATGATCGCCCTCGGTTCCTGGCGTTCTCGTTCTCGTTCTTGGGTTCGTCGTCGGCCCGCGAAACGGAGGCGACCGTCTCGGGGTCCAGGTCGAACAGGGTCCGCAGCGCGTCCGCGTACCCGGCGCCGCCCGGCTCCGCCGCGAGCTGCTTGACCCGCACGGTCGGCGCGTGCAGCAGCTTGTCGACGACGCGCCGCACGGCCTGCGTGATCTCACCGCGCTGCTTGTCGTCGAGGCCGGGCAGCCGGCCGTCGAGCCGCGCGATCTCGTTCGCGACGACGTCGGCGGCCATGGCGCGCAGGGCCACCACGGTGGGCGTGATGTGCGCCGCCCGCTGGGCGGCGCCGAAGGCGGCCACCTCGTCGGAGACGATCCTGCGCACCTGGTCGACGTCCGCGGCCATCGGCGCGTCCGCGGAGGCCTCGGCCAACGACTCGATGTCGACGAGACGCACGCCGAGCAGCCGGTGCACGGCGGCGTCGATGTCACGGGGCATCGCGAGGTCCAGCAGCGCGAGCACGGGCGCGGGCCGGGGGGCCTCGGCGACGGGCTCGGGCCTGCGGCGCTCGGGGATACGGCCCGCGGTGGCGACGGCGGAGACCAGCGCGGCGATGGCGTCGGCGTCGCTCTCCGGGTCGAGCAGCGTGGACACGCCCGCCTCGTGGACCGTGGCGGTGCCCGCGGCGGCCGGACGCTGCGCGCGGCCCGCCGCGTCGCCCTTGTCCACCCATGCCGCGTGCTGCTCCAGCTCGGCCGCGGCCATACCGGCCACCGCTGCCTCACCGAGCACCGAGAAACCGGCCGTGCTCTGCACTCCGGGCAGGTCGAGGGGGCAGCCCTCCTCGGCGCCGACGCCGGCCGGCGCGAGCGGGGCGCCCGGCTGCGCGGGGCGGGCCGCGGGTGACGGCGTGAGGGCGGACCCGGCACCGGACACGGACAGTCCCGTGCGGCCCTCCACGGCCGCCGCGACGGCCTCGGCCGTCAGGACGAGCCCGGTGGCGCCGGTGCAGGAGACGGCGATGTCGGCACGTGTCAGCTCGACCGGTACCGACTCCATCGGTACCGCGCGGGCCGACACGTCCGTGTCCTCGCTGTCGGTGAGGATCCGGGCCAGGCGCTCGGCACGTTCGAACGTGCGGTTGGCGATCACGATCTCGCCGACCCCGGCGCGCGCGAGGGTGGCCGCGGCCAGCGAGGACATCGAGCCCGCGCCGATGACCAGGGCCTTCCTGCCCTTGGCCCAGGCCTCGACCGCCGCACCGGCGGACAGCTGCTCCAGACCGAAGGTGACCAGGGACTGGCCCGCACGGTCGATGCCGGTCTCGGAGTGTGCGCGCTTGCCGACCCGCAGTGCCTGCTGGAACAGGTCGTTCAGGAGACGGCCGGCGGTGTGCAGCTCCTGCGCGGTGGCCAGCGCGTCCTTGATCTGGCCGAGGATCTGGCCCTCGCCCACGACCATCGAGTCCAGGCCGCACGCCACCGAGAAGAGGTGGTGGACCGCCCGGTCCTCGTAGTGCACGTACAGGTACGGGGTGAGCTCCTCGAGACCGACCCCGCTGTGCTGGGCGAGCAGCAGGGACAGCTCGGCGACGCCCGCGTGGAACTTGTCCACGTCGGCGTACAGCTCGATGCGGTTGCAGGTGGCGAGCACGGCGGCCTCGGTGGCCGGTTCGGCGGCGAGGGTGTCCTGGAGCAGTTTGACCTGCGCGTCCGCGGACAGTGCGGCGCGTTCGAGGACGCTGACCGGAGCGCTGCGGTGGCTCAGCCCGACGACGAGGAGACTCATGCCGGCATCACGGCGGGGACGTCCCCGTCGGGTCCCTTCTCGTCGTCGTCCTGGTGGGCCGCGGCCACGGCACCGGCCTGCGACTCGGCTTCCTCGCCGGCCTTGCGCTGCTCGTGGAACGCCAGGATCTGCAGCTCGATGGAGAGGTCGACCTTGCGCACGTCGACGCCGTCCGGGACGGACAGGACGGTCGGCGCGAAGTTCAGGATGGAGGTGACTCCGGCGGCGACCAGGCGCTCGCAGACCTGCTGGGCGACGCCCGGCGGGGTGGTGATCACGCCGATGGAGACGCCGTTGTCGGAGATGATCTTCTCGAGGTCGTCGCTGTGCTGCACGGTGATCCCGGCGACCTGCTTGCCGGCCATCTCGGGATCGGCGTCGATCAGCGCGGCGACCCGGAAGCCACGGGACGCGAACCCTCCGTAATTGGCCAGCGCCGCGCCGAGGTTACCGATACCGACGATCACAACCGGCCAGTCCTGGGTCAGGCCCAGCTCACGGGAGATCTGGTAGACGAGATACTCGACGTCGTACCCCACGCCACGGGTCCCGTAGGAGCCGAGGTACGAGAAGTCCTTGCGCAGCTTCGCGGAGTTGACCCCCGCCGCGGCCGCGAGCTCCTCGGAGGAGACCGTGGGGACCGAGCGCTCCGACAGTGCGGTGAGGGCTCGGAGGTACAGCGGAAGCCTGGCGACGGTGGCCTCGGGAATCCCTCGGCTGCGGGTCGCCGGTCGGTGAGTTCGGCCAGTTGCCACGGTGCTCCTGCGGGTAGAGCGGGGCTGCAGGCGGTCACACGTACCTAGACCGCCCCGTCGAATGCAGGCTATGTCTTTGTGAACGCGTGCACAAAGATGGTGTCCGATTTGCCCGGCCAACGTGACCGGGGTCACGCGCGCCCGGCGCACACGTATGGAACCGGCGCACACGCATCTTCGTTCGGCACCTGAAGGGGGCAAAACCGCACACTCTCCTCAACGCATCCCGCCCCCGAGACCAATCGCCGTCGATCCTAGGCGACTTTCCGGACCACTTGGACTACCCAGTCAGGTCACATCGAGGTCACGGCGGGCCGGCACCGGCGTTCCCGCACGGGGTCCGCCGGGTGAATTCACCGTGTGAGGGCTTTGCGCAGACGCTCCTCGTCCACCCGCCAGAACGTGTGCTGCGCGCCGTCCACCAGCACCACCGGGATCTGTTCCCAGTACTCGCGGTGCAGCGCCTCGTCCTCGGTGATGTCCTTCTGCTCCCAGGGCACGCCGAGATCGCCGCAGACCTTCTCGACGACCTGCTGTGCGTCATCACACAGATGACAGCCGGGCTTCCGGATCAGTGTGACGAGCCGGTCCTGGGGGGCCTTGCGCCGAAACATGGGACTCATGTCGGCCATTCTCGCCCCGCGCACGGCGACACGACTCCCCGGCGGGCGCATCCGCGGAACCTCTGCCGAACACCCGCGGAGCCGCTCCGGCGCACCGATGGGAGCACTTCTTTAACGGCTCGGTCGCGGAGAGTTCACAGCGCCGAATCCTCTCGACTCCGGAACCACCGAACAAACTGGCTATGCTCACGCCATGGCCGCTCTCGGATGGCTCACTCCCCGTAGGCGCTCCGCCACGGCGCGGAGCGTGTTGGCAGGCGAGGCCTCTGCGGAGGCAGCGCGCAAGTCCTCGCAGGAACTGTCCTCGCAGGAACTGGAAGAACCGGCACCCGACACCGCCGCGGAGGAACCGGAGTTCCCGGTCCTCGGCGACGACAGGGCCGCCGCGTTCTTCGACCTCGACAACACCGTGATGCAGGGCGCGGCCCTCTTCCACTTCGGCCGGGGCCTGTACAAGCGGCGGTTCTTCGAGACGCGCGACCTCGCCCGATTCGCCTGGCAGCAGGCGTGGTTCAGGCTCGCCGGCGTCGAGGACCCCGAGCACATGCAGGACGCGCGCGACTCCGCGCTGTCGATCGTCAAGGGACACCGCGTCTCCGAACTGATGTCGATCGGCGAGGAGATCTACGACGAGTACATGGCCGAGCGGATCTGGCCCGGCACCCGCGCCCTCGCCCAGGCACACCTCGACGCCGGCCAGAAGGTGTGGCTGGTCACGGCCGCACCGGTGGAGATCGCCACGGTGATCGCCCGCCGCCTCGGCCTGACCGGCGCCCTCGGCACCGTCGCGGAGTCCGTCGACGGCGTGTACACCGGCAAGCTGGTCGGCGAGCCGCTGCACGGCCCGGCGAAGGCGGAGGCGGTCCGCGCCCTGGCCTCGGCGGAGGGCCTGGACCTCTCGCGCTGCGCCGCGTACAGCGACTCCCACAACGACATCCCCATGCTGTCGCTGGTCGGGCACCCCTACGCCATCAACCCCGACACCAAGCTGCGCCGGCACGCCAGGGACTCCGACTGGCGCCTGCGCGACTACCGCACCGCCCGCAAGGCCGCCAAGGTCGGCATCCCCGCCGCGGCCGGAGTCGGCGCGGTGGCCGGCGGCACCGCGGCCGCCATCGCCCTCCACCGCCGTCGCCGCTGACCTGACCCACACCGACGCCACAGCCCCGGCCCTCCAGGCCGGGGCCGGCCGCGTTTCCCGTACGCCGCCGCGAACTCCGGGCGCTTCCGGCCGACGCCGGAGAGTCCCGGCCCGTCCGACGCCGGAGAGCTCCAGCCCGTCCGGCGTTTGAGGACGAGGCCGTCCAGGCCGGCCGGGGGTCCGGGGGCGGAGCCCCCGGAAGTACCGGACGGTCAAGGGGCGGAGAGGGCGCGAACCGCCCGGGCCGGCCACCGGGCCACGCCCAATTCAGCGGGTTCTACCCGCACAGCCCCGCCGCCAGTCCCCTTGCCGCGAGACGGCCACAACACGCCCCGCACTCAGACGGAACACGAACTAATCCGATCAACAACCGTTCACCACCCGGCACTTGAAAAGGCCTCGATCGGTAACAGAAGCGACGTAATCGATGATTTGAGCAACTGGGTGTAGCGCTGCCTGTACGAAGCGTTATTCTCCTCAGACGCAAACCGGTACCCCTCCGTCGCTACGACGGGTGAAAGGTCCCGCACTGCACGTGATGGAAGCTCTGCCTCTGGGAGTCCCGTGTACTCACACGTCGGGGTTGACGCCTCGGGCCTGGCTACGCTGCGCGCAACGGTCCTGGACCGTCTTCGCGGCTTCGTCCCCACCGCGTACGCCGTACCCGCCCTCGCCGCCCCCGCGCCCGTCGGCCCCTGCTACGCACTGGCCGACGGCAACGCGGCGGTCGGCAGACGGGGCCGCTCGAGCTCGGCCACCACCGCACGCCGCCCGGCCGCGGACAGTGACAGCGCCAGGATGATGGACCTCGTGGAGCGCGCCCAGGCCGGCGAGGCCGACGCGTTCGGACGGCTCTACGACCAGTACAGCGACACCGTGTACCGGTACATCTACTACCGGGTGGGCGGCAAGGCGACCGCCGAGGACCTGACGAGCGAGACCTTCCTGCGGGCCCTCAGGCGCATCGGCACCTTCACCTGGCAGGGCCGCGACTTCGGCGCCTGGCTCGTCACGATCGCCCGCAACCTGGTCGCCGACCACTTCAAGTCCAGCCGATTCCGGCTGGAGGTGACCACCGGGGAGATGCTCGACGCGAACGAGGTCGAGCGCTCCCCCGAGGACTCCGTCCTGGAGTCCCTGTCGAACGCGGCCTTGCTCGACGCCGTCCGGCGCCTCAACCCGCAGCAGCAGGAGTGCGTGACGCTCCGCTTCCTCCAGGGGCTCTCGGTCGCCGAGACCGCCCGGGTGATGGGCAAGAACGAGGGCGCCATCAAGACCCTGCAGTACCGGGCCGTCCGCACCCTGGCCCGGCTGCTCCCGGACGACGCGCGCTGAAGCCGTACCACCCGTAGTGATCCCGCACGTTCAGCGACGATCAACTCACCGTCAGTAAAAGTCTGGTTGACTTCGCGGTCCGATCATCCGTCGTCCGTAACCCAAGTGCCGCGACGCTCGTTGTGCGGGATACAGGCTCCCTGTGGTCACCCCTTGGCCAGCACTGATCACTCGATCGTGTGGATGTGGTCAGGGAGTGCAACCCTCAGGACCCCCTGGGGAGTCGACCGTCATGACGAGAGGAGGTGCCGCCAGTGATCGCGAACGTATCGGCACACCGGCGGGCGAACGCCTTCGCCCAGGCTCTGGAGGAGCAGTCCGAACAGGGCCCGGCGGCCGAGCAGCCCGATGGATGGGCGCCGTCCCCGGCTGCTGCGGAACGGACCGAGGAGGGCCTGCTCCTGGCCCTCGCCACCGGTCTCGGCGAGCTGCCCAAGCCGGAGCTGGACCCCGAGGTCAAAGTCGTGCAGCGAGCACAGCTCGTCGCCGCGATGGAGGCCATGCTGCTGGAGGGCACTGCCGGGGGCGAGGGCCGCGATCCCGCGGTGCCCGAGCAGCGGACCCACCGGGCCAAGGGCGCGCACCGGGCGAGCGGGCTGAGCAAATTGCGACCGCGGTCCCGGCTGTCGAAAGGGCTGGCCGCGGGCGGGCTCACCGTCGGTGTGGCCGCAGGAGCCTTCGGCGGCGTGGCCGCCGCCAGCTCCGACGCCCTCCCCGGAGACTCGCTCTACGGGCTCAAACGAGGCATGGAGGACATCAAGCTGGGCCTGGCCCACGGCGACAGCGACCGTGGCGAGCTCTACCTCGACCAGGCCTCGACCCGGCTGAGTGAGGCGCGGCGGCTGATGGAGCGTGACCGCTCGGGCCACCTCGATCACGAGTCCCTCGGCGAGGTCCGCCGTGCCCTGTCGGGCATGCAGCACGACGCCTCGGAAGGCCACCGTCTGCTGCACGAGGCGTACGCGAGGGACGGCTCACTGGGCCCCATCCAGGCCCTGTCCGCCTTCTCCCAGTCGCATCGTGAAGCCTGGGGCGCACTGCGCGACCGGCTGCCCGTGCAGCTCGGCGACGTCAGTGACCAGGTCTCGTCGGTCTTCGACGCCATAGACGAAGAGGTCGGCCCGCTGCGCTCGTTGCTGCCCCCGACGCCCTCCCCGGAGGGCACCGGCCGGCACCGCGGCAGGAGCGAGGAGGCCACCGCCTCGTCCGGGACACACGCTTCGGCGCCCAGCACCGCCGCCAGCGGCTCCTCGGCAGGCGGTCACAGCAGCGGCAAGCCGAAGCCGTCCAGCTCGGACAGCAGCAGCGACGGCCTCATCGGCGGCAGCACGGGCGGACTCCTGGACCCGCCCAAGGACACCGCCAGTTCCTCACCGTCCGGCAGCAGGAGCACCCCGGCGAGCGAGCCGGACGTCACCCTGCCCCCGCTCCTCCCGGGCCTCCTCCCGGGCCTGGGCATCGACAGCGAGGACGACAAGTAACGCACCACGCGGCTGGGGGCGCCCTTCTCCGGAAGGGCGCCCCCAGCCGCGTACAGGCACGCGTACCGACGGGTCCCGTCGAAGAACTCGGCAGGACCGGAAACACTCAGAAGAACACGGACCGCCGCTGCACCAGCAGCTTGTACAGCGTGTGCTGGATCTGCTCCCTGACCTGGTCCGTCAGGTTGAACATCAGCATCGGGTCCTCGGCCGCCTCCGGTGGATAGCCGTCCGTGCGGATCGGCTCACCGAACTGGATCGTCCACTTCGTGGGCAGCGGAATCGCACCGAGCGGCCCCAGCCACGGGAAGGTCGGCGTGATCGGGAAGTACGGGAAGCCCAGCAGCCTCGCCAGGGTCTTCGCGTTGCCGATCATCGGGTAGATCTCCTCCGCGCCCACGATCGAGCACGGGATGATCGGGGTGCCCTGGCGCAGGGCGGTGGAGACGAACCCGCCCCGGCCGAAGCGCTGGAGCTTGTAGCGCTCGCTGAACGGCTTGCCGATGCCCTTGAAGCCCTCCGGCATCACACCGACCACTTCACCCCGTTCCAGGAGCCGTTCGGCGTCCTCTGCGCAGGCCAGGGTGTGACCGGCCTTGCGGGCCAGCTCGTTGACGACCGGCAGCATGAAGACCAGGTCGGCGGCGAGGAGCCGGAGGTGCCGGCCGGCGGGGTGGTTGTCGTGCACGGCGACCTGCATCATCAGGCCGTCCAGCGGCAGGGTCCCCGAGTGGTTGGCGACGATCAGCGCCCCGCCCTCGGACGGGATGTTCTCGATGCCCTTCACGTCGACGCGGAAGTACTTTTCGTACAACGGCCGGATCAGCGACATCAGGACCTGGTCGGTGAGTTCGGCGTCGTAGCCGAAGTCGTCGACCTCGTAGTCACCGGTCAGCCGGCGGCGCAGGAAGGCCAGGCCCCCGGCGATACGCCGCTCCAGGCCGCCGCCGTCCTGTGGCTGCTGGGGTGGCTGTTCCTCACGCGTCACAGGAACATCATCCTGCGGGACGGCCGGGCCCGGCAGGGGCTGGACCTCACGAACCACCACGGGCTCGCCCTTGCGCCGGCTCCCCGCGGCCCGACGCCGCTGCGGGCGCTGCATCGCAGCCCCACGCGACCGGTCGTCATCGAACGGAATGACTTTGGCGTCCGCCATCGTTGATGCGCTCCTCAGTTGGCGCTCTGCGTCGGGGGGTGGCCGCCGCCCAGGACGGGCAGCGCGGCGATCCGGTCGACGGCCCCCGCGAGGGCCTCGGGGGGCAGGAGTCCGGGCCCCCGGCTGCGGGCGAAGTCCGCGAAGGCCTCCGCGGTCGTGTACTTCGGCTTGTAGCCCAGCGTTTCGCGCATCTGGTTCGTCGACACGACCCGGCCGTGCGTGAGCAGCCGCAGTTGCTCCGGCGAGAAGTCCGTCACGCCCAGGGTACGCACGGCCGTGCCCGCCCAGCTGAGCGCGGGCAGCAGCAGCGGCACCGTGGGGCGGCCGAGACGTCGCGCGCACTGCGAGAGCAACAGGACTCCGTCGCCCGCGATGTTGAACGTGCCGCTGTTGAGGGTGCCGCGCTCCGGCTCGTGCGAGGCGAGTCGCAGCACCTCGATCACGTCGTCCTCGTGCACGAACTGCAGGCGCGGGTCGTAGCCGAAGACGGTCGGCAGCACGGGCAGCGAGAAGTACGAGGCGAGCGGCGAGTCCGCGCTCGGCCCGAGGATGTTCGCGAACCGCAGCACGCACACGGCCACATCGGGCCTGCGGCGCGCGAACCCGCGTACGTAGCCCTCGACCTCCACGGTGTCCTTCGCGAAGCCGCCGCTGGGCAGCGACTTGGGCGGAGTGGTCTCGGTGAAGACGGCGGGGTCACGGGGGGCGGAGCCGTACACGTTGGTACTGGACTTCACGACGAGCCGTTTGACCGTCGGGGACTTCTGACAGGCACCCAGCAGCTGCATGGTGCCGATGACGTTGGTCTCCTTGACCGTGGTCCGGCTGCCGCCGCTCAGCGCCGTACCGGTCACGTCCAAGTGCACCACCGTGTCGACGGTGTGCTCGGCGAGCACCCGCGCGATGGCCGGCTGGCGGATGTCCGCCTGCACGAAATCGGCGCCGCCGAGATGATGCTCGGGCGGGACCGCGTCCACGGCGACCACCCGGTCGACCTGCGGGTCACGCTGGATCCGTCGCACGAACCGGCCCCCCAGTTGGCGGGCCACTCCGGTCACGAGCACGACCTTCCCCAAGATCAGCGCCTTCCTTCCAGAACTGGACGTAGCTCTGCGCGTACCCTGCCGGGTTCCCCGTGTGCCGCCAACTTAGCGGTTGGATGTTGCGCTGTGATGACTGCCCGATGCATGAAGTGACGACAGCCACAGACGTACGACCAGACCCAGCCATTCGGCCTAGGGGGCTTCGTTCGGATCGGCTCGGGTCCGCGGCGATCCGAACGAAACTCCCCAAGGCTCACACACGTCCACGCCCCGCAGCGGACCGGCCCCGCACCCGGCCGGATCGATCGGCGCCCGAAGACCGCGTGGACCCGCCCGCACGTCCGCGAGAACCCGCCCGCAGGCCGCCCGGACACGCACGTGGCCCCCCACCAGCCGGTGGGGGGCCACGTCATGCGCTTGTGCGGCGCCGCTTACTTCTTGTTGCGACGCTGAACGCGAGTGCGCTTGAGCAGCTTGCGGTGCTTCTTCTTCGCCATCCGCTTGCGCCGCTTCTTGATAACAGAGCCCACGACTACCCTCGCTCACTTCTCTTTACTCGGTGCTGGGCTGCATGGGCCCACACGACCTATGAGGGGCCAGCCTACCCGTCCGAGCGCCAGGGTCGTAATCGAGGGGTTCCGGGAGATCTCCATCGATCCCCCGGAAACGCCGTCAGGCCGTCTCCACCCCCACATAGCTCTCACGGAGGTACTCGTGAACCGCTTGCTCCGGCACCCGGAAGGACCTCCCCACCCGGATGGCCGGCAGATGACCGCTGTGCACCAACCGGTACACGGTCATCTTCGACACTCGCATCACCGAGGCAACCTCCGCCACGGTAAGGAACTGAACCTCGTTCAGAGGCCTCTCGCCAGCTGCAGCCATGACACACCTGAACCTTCCGCACTCGACGGCCACCGGCTTCCCCTTCCGGTGACTCTTCGTCGTTGCGTGCTCACTCCCCAATGTAGGGGCGGGTGATGCGAGTGGGGAAGAGGGGATGCCATCGGCCGCCTACTGTGACAGACACGCTCGATTGAGTACATAGCGAGTAAGCGGTCGGTAGTAATCAGACCGCACAGCGTCATCAAGCGGAACGACGACGGACACCTGCCCCTCTGCCTCTCCGACGAAGAGCGCAGGATCGTCCGTATCGGCCAGCCCCATCGCCTCGAACCCCAGCTGACCTGCCCCGCAGACCCATCCGTGGTCCCCGATGACCAGCTCCGGGAGGGGGCCGCCGGCCTCCGCGGCGGCCGCCAGAGCGGTCCGAACCGGGAGCGGCGAGTGGGTGTGCGCGCCGGTCGCACGCCCGGTGGCCTGCACGCCTGGTTCGCGCACCAGCGCGACACCTTGTACGTAGTCAAGGTTGTACGTGCGTAGGCCGAACCGGGTCGTTATGTCGACACAGCTGCCCTGCGCGGGAGTGAGGACCGCACACCCCGCCGCCGACAGGGCGTCCGCGAGAGCGGCGTAGAAACCGATCAGCCGGTGCGGATGACCGGTGCCGAGGAGCACCGGAGTACGGCTGCGGGCCGCCTCGCCGAGCCGCTGCGCGAAGGCGTCGAGCGCCACCAGGGTGCGCTCGGGATCGATCACATCATGCCCTGAAGTGTGCGTGGGATCGGCCGAAACCCCGCACTTGTCGGCCATCAGCTCGATCAAGTCCTGCTGCCGCCAGGTCCATTCGGGATCGAGGCCGAGCAGCATCCGGGGATCGCGGGCGGCGAAGAGCCGATAGCTGCGCAGGCTCTCCTCGCGCGAGGTGGCCACGGGCCCGGCCAACCGGGCGGCCAGCAGGTGTGCACGCATTGCTCCGGTGCTCAACACGTCAGCGATGCTGGCGCATCCATCCCCGCCGCAAGCCCAAAACACAGAAAATGCCCCACAGTTGGCCTAATGGGTCCACAGGGCCGGCCGGTACGGCTTCCGGCCAGGAGTCGGGAAGCGCCCTAGGCCAGCAGGCCGCGCAGCGGGAACACGGCCCTGCGGGTCGCGACGATCGCCTGGTCCAGACGGTCCGCGGGGTCGTACCCCGCCTCCCAGTCCTTCCAGGGCACGGGCCAGCGACCGTCCGTCATCCGCGCCGGTGCCAACTGCCGGGCACGGGCGAAGACTTCCTGCCGCCAGCTCTCGGGGATCACCGTCTCGGGCGCCAGCGGCCGGCCCGCGGCGATCGCCACCAGGTGCGTCCAGGACCGCGGCACGACCTCCACCACGGCGTACCCTCCGCCGCCGAGCGCGACCCAGCGCCCGTCCGCGTACTCGTGCGCCAGGTCGTGGCAGGCCATCTGCACGGCGCGCTGGGCGTCGAGCGAGACGGCGAGGTGCGCGAGCGGGTCCTCGAAGTGGGTGTCGGCGCCGTGCTGGGTGACCAGGACCTGGGGCCGGAAGTCCGCGATCAGCTCGGGCACCACCGAGTGGAAGGCGCGCAGCCATCCGGCGTCGCCGGTGCCGGCGGGCAGCGCGACGTTGACCGCGGAGCCCGCCGCCTCGGCGGCGCCGGTCTCCTCCGGCCATCCCGTCTGCGGGAACAACGTGCGCGGATGTTCGTGCAGCGAGATCGTGAGGACCCTCGGGTCCTCCCAGAAGGCCGCCTGCACTCCGTCGCCGTGGTGCACGTCGACGTCGACGTACGCGACACGCTCGGCTCCCAGTTCGAGCAGCCGGGCGATGGCGAGCGCGGCATCGTTGTAGATGCAGAACCCGGACGCGGCACCGGGCATCGCGTGGTGCAGGCCGCCCGCGAAGTTCACGGCGTGCAGCGCGTCTCCGCGCCACACCGCCTCGGCGGCCCCCACGGACTGCCCGGCGATGAGCGCCGACACCTCGTGCATCCCGGCGAACGCGGGGTCGTCCACGGTCCCCAGCCCGTACGACGAGTCCGCGGACCCCGGGTCGGCGGACGCGGCCTTGACCGCCTCCACGTAGTCCTCGCGGTGCACGAGCCGCAGCGTGGAGTCCCCGGCGGACTTCGCCGCGACGACATCGACGTCACGGTCGAGCCCGAAAGCGCCGACCAGGCTCCGGGTCAGCGCGAGCCTGACCGGGTCCATCGGGTGCTCGGGACCGAAGTCATAGCCCGTTACTGCCTCGTCCCACATCAGCTGTGCGCGGCCGCTCATGACCGTCACCGTATCGGTTTGGTTCAGGGGCGAACGACCGGGCGTACCCCAGGGTCACCAGGACCAGCACCATCGGCACGAGCATGGCACCCCGGTAGTTCCAGGCGTCCCCCAGCGCCCCCACCAACGGCGAACCGATCAGGAAGCCCACGTAGTTGAAGATGTTCAGGCGTGCGATCGCCGTGTCCGAGGCACCCGGGAAGAGCCGCCCCGCCGCCGCGAACGTCTGCGGCACGATCACGCACAGCCCCAGGCCCAACAGCGTGAACCCGAGCATGCCCACCCAGGCACCCGGGGCGACCGCCACGACCGCGAACCCGAGCGCCGCCACCACCGCCCCGAGCCGCACCACGGCCACGGCCCCGAAGCGCCGCACCCCGAAGTCTCCGATCGCCCGCCCCAGCAGCGTCGTCACCATGTACACGTTGTACGGAACGGTCGCCAGCTGCTCGGAGCTGCCCAGCACGTCCTGCAGGTACTTGGCGCTCCAGTTGGAGACCGTCGAGTCCCCGATGTACGCGAACGTCATCACCAGGCACAGCGGCAGCAGCAGCTTGAAGACGACGGGCCCGCCCTCGGCCGCCACCCGCTGCTCGGGCGCGCCCCCGTCGACGTACCAGCGGCTCCCCACGAACGTGGCCGGAAGCAGCACCAGCGCCACCGGGAGGTAGGACACGAGCAGCGAGACGTGCCAGTGCGCCCCCGCCCACGCGAGCGACGCACCCATGATCCCGCCCAGGCTGTACGCGGCGTGGAAGCCGAGCATGATGCTGCGCCCGTACGTCCGTTGGAGGCTCACGCCGAGCATGTTCATCGAGGCGTCGAGCGCGCCGACCGCGAGACCGAAGGCTCCCAGGGCGATCGCGACCTCGACGAGGTGGTCTCCGGCACCCACACCGAGCAGGGCGAGCAGCACGACCGGCTGGGACCAGCGCAGCAGACGGCTGGCCGGTATCCGCTTGACCAGGTGCTCGGTGGTCACGCTGCCGACCCCGGCGAGGATGGGCACGGCGGCCAGGAAGACGGGCAGCAGCGCATCGGATATCCCGTACCGGTCCTGGATGGCCGGGATGCGCGTCACGAGGAGCGCGAAGGTGGCGCCCTGAGCGAAGAAGCTGAACGCCAAAGAGGCCCTACCGCGCCGCAGCACATCTGTCATGGCGGCGAGCGTAGGGCCCCGGCTTACCGGTGGGTAGATCAAGCCGAAGATGAATTTTGCTCAGCTCTTCGGGTGAAGCGGTGGAGCGGCACTCCGTGTGGACCGGGCCGAGCCGGTCGAGTGGCTTCTCGGATGAACCGGGGCGGGCGGCCCCGCCGTTCAGCGGGTCCGGCCGGCCAGCTCCTGCTCCAGCAGCTTCTCCATCGGGACGACCGCGAAGCGCCCGCTGAGAAGGATGGCCAGGCCGATCGTGGCGCCCATGACGACCGTGCCGACCCAGACCATGGTGTCGACCGGCAGCGTGTACGCGCCCACCACCCGCAGCACGCACTCACCGAGCAGCGCCTCCCCCCAGATGAGGGAGAAGGTCCGCTCCGCCTGCCGGAACCGCTCGGAGCCGACGAGCAGCCGCTCCCAGGCCGCGTTCTTGGCCGCGTCGCCCTTGATGAGGAACGGCTTCATCCCCTGCGTCATCATCGGCCGGCCGAGCCGCACCGACAGCAGGATGCCGATCCCGACCACGCTGCTCACACCGCTGTCCTTCGCCAGCATCAGCCGCGGGTCGCCGGCGACCAGGCTGAGGAGCAGTCCGACGACGTTGACGAGGAGGATCAGTCCGGCCAGCCCGTTGAACGTGCGCTCCTTCACCAGGCTCCGCAGCGTCCGCACCGCCGGCACCACACTGCTCCAGGCCAGCGCCGCGACGGTGCTCATCCCGAACCCGTTCTTCAGGAGGTAGTACGACGCCAGGGGCACCGCCACGTCCATGATCAGCGGCAGGAAGCTGGGCTTGGCGGCGGCCGGGCCGGTCGCCACGACGGCGGTCGCTTCGGTGCTGGTCTCGATGGTCGTGGCGCTCATGATCGGGTCCCTCCGTCGTCGCTGTGTACGTCCCGTTTCGATGTACTCAGCTTCGCGGTCGGACCCTGTGCGCCGACAGAAACGATCGTCCGGAGCTCCGCATGACATATGTCAGTCGCCGCGCGTGGACGCCGTCACGGGCGGCGTCATACCAGCAGGTCAGCCAACTCGCCCATGTCCGAGAACAGTTGGGTGGCGCCGGCGAGCTTGGCGGCGGGTGTCATGGCGGTGAACCCGTACACGTCCATGCCTGCCGCATGCGCCGCCTGCACGCCCAGCGGACTGTCCTCCACGACGACACACCGCCGCGGCGGTACGCCCATGCGCTCGGCTGCGTGCAGGAAGAGGTCGGGGGCGGGCTTGCCCCGTCCCACGTCCTGCGAGCTGAAGACGCGCTCTTCGTCGAACCATTGGTCGAGCCCTGTCTTGCGGTGCCCCACCCGGATCCGCTCATGGCTCCCGGAGGAGGCCACGCAGTACGGCACGCCGTCCGCGGCCAGCTTCTCCAGTACCTGCACGGCGCCGGGAACGGGCTCCAACTCCCGCTCGAAGGCGGCGAAGACGCGTGCGTGGAAGACGTCGTCGAAGTCGTCGGGAAGCCGCCGGCCGCTGCGCTCGTGCACGAGGTCGTGGATGCGGTGCATCGCCGAGCCCATGTAGTCCCTGATGGAGTCCTCGTACGAGGTCGGATGGCCCAGCTCGGTGAGATGGGCGGCCAGGATCGTGTTGGAGATCCGCTCACTGTCCACCAGGACACCGTCATTGTCGAAGATCACCAAGTCGTAGCGCATGGGTCGACCCTAATCGACCCGCGAAACGGCACGCAGGCGACCCGTAAACGCAGAAAGCCCCCGTACCGGTATCCCGGTACAGGGGCTTTCCTCAAAATTAGTTCGGCGGCGTCCTACTCTCCCACAGGGTCCCCCCTGCAGTACCATCGGCGCTGTAAGGCTTAGCTTCCGGGTTCGGAATGTAA
>NZ_JBVHMN010000036.1:0-47956 GCF_055558435.1 Streptomyces sp. NPDC025784 | reverse complement strand
GCCCGCGCGACGCGCCGCACCGCAGACGAGGAACTGCGGTGTCCGGCTCCGCCGGACCTGAATCCGCGACGCCCCGCGTCGCCACCATCAGATTCGCTTCACCACCGGCCTGAAGGCCAATGCACTGCGAATGAATTCCGGTAGCGGGTGGCGTACATCAGGTGCAGGGCGGCCCAGGCCATGAAGACCCCGCACAGCGCGAGGGCGGCCGCGGCATGTCCGGTGTCGGACTGCCCTCGCAGGAGCAGCAGCACGATGGCGGCCAGTCCGCACAGCGCCACGGCGACGACCACGAGTTCCTCGGTGAGGGGCTGGAAGTCCTCGCGTCGGGCGTTGCCGTGGGTGGCCGTGGCGTCCATCGGCCAGAGCACGAGCCATCCCGCGAGCACGAAGAACAGTTGCGTCGCGGCGATGCCGGCCAAGGCGCCGAGTGCCGGATCGGCCGGCAGTGCGACGGCCAGGCCGACCACGGCTCCGAGGACCACCGCGCCTGCGAGTCGGGGCACCGCGCCCAGGGGCAACCACGTCCTCATGCACCACCACGGTAATCGGGTTGCCGCCGATCAGCCCGGCCGAGGCGGACGTCAGGCGACGAGGGCCCCGAAGCGGGACAGCCCCGAGAAGGCGACGGGCAGGAGCGCCCCGGAGCAAGCGTGCGAGGCCCGGCGCGACCCGGCTCCGCGATCGCTCACCGGACAAGACCGGTCGCTCACGGGACAAGACCAGGGGTATACACCAGACATGCCCATTTTGCGCCGATTCGTCACTGCCGGGTCTCGGCGGGGTCGGCGGCCCGCGCTCGCCGGAGCACGGCACGCGCTCTCGCCGCGCGGCGCGCTGAAGCTGCACGAGGTGGACGGAGCGTTTCTGTTCGCCCTGCGGGCGGCTCTGGCCATGGGACTGGTGGCGGTGCCGATGGCGCTGTCCGGCCGTCCCGACCTCGCGGTCTACGCCATGCTGGGCTCCCTCACCACGACGTTCGGCCGGAATCTGCCCTACGCGCGCCGCGCCCGCGTCCTGGCGGTCGCGGCCGTGGCCATGACGGCGCTGGTGGGCTGTGGCGCCGTCCTCGCCGTGTGGGCACCAGGGGCGACGGGTGGAGCCGGCGTCGCCGTGGTGGTCGCGGCCACGGCCCTGGTCGCGGGCGTGTCGAAGTTCGTCTGCGACGCGGCACGGCTGAGCGGGCTGGGTGCCGTGCTGCTGCTGTTCTCGTTCGCGGTGGCGGCCAACAACACGACGACACGGGCCGACGTGCTCCCGTACACAGCTCTCGCGGCGGCGGGAGCGGCGCTGGCCTGGCTGCTGGGCGTACTGGGGCGATTCGTGCATCCGGACCGGCCGCAGCGCGTGGCCGTGGCCACCGCGCTGCGCAAACTCGCCGACCTGCTGGAGGCCTCGGGCATCGGGGACGCGCCCCGGCAGACCCGGCCCGGGCGACCGTCGCCGTCCTCCACGCCTACCAGTGCCTCGGAGTCGCGCCGCCCGCCGGCGTCCCGCGGGCCACAGCCGGGTGCGACACCGTCTTCGTACGGCTCGCCGATCTGTCCTGGACGCTGCTGATCGACTCGGCCCGTCGCCGCACCGCCGACCCGGCCGCCACGGCGCAACTGCTGCGCGGACAGGCGCGCGTGCTCACCGATCGGCGACTCCGGAATCCCTTCGTGCTGGAGGGACTGGCGTCCCGCACCGGTGTGTCCGCGGCCGTCCCCGGCCGGGTCGAGGACGCGGAGGGCCCGGCCACCGCGGGCCCGGCGCGCGAGAGCCCGGCCGCGCGGCGGGCCACCGAGCTGCTGATGGGGGCGCGTGGCGGCAATGACCACTACGCCGTCCTGGCCGTGCCCGCCCTGCGGATGGCGCTCGGGACCGGTGTGGCCGGCGGGGTAGCCGCCCTGCTCGGTCTCGAGCGGGGCTACTGGGCGGCGATCTCCGCGGCGGCGGTGCTGCATTCGGTCAACCTCCGCACCACGGCACAGCGGGCCGCCCAGCGGATCCTGGGCACCGTCGTCGGGCTGCTGCTCGCGTTCGGGGCTCTCGCGGCGCACCTGGAACCCGTGGCGCTCACGCTGCTGATCGTGCTCCTGGAGTTCCTGCTGGAGTACGTCGTGGCCCGCAACTACGCCCTGGGCGTCGTGTTCCTCACGCCGCTGGCCCTGCTGATGAGCGACCTGGCGGCCCCCGCGCCGCCGGGGGAGCTGGTCCTCGACCGGGTACTGGGCAGCGTGGTGGGGATCGTCGTGGCGCTGCTGTGTGCGCTCCTCGTGGTCCACGACCGTGCCGCGGTCCGGGTGGAGCGCGCACTGGAGGGGTGCGGGGAAGCCACCGATCGGGCCGAACACGCGCTGGCGCGCCGCGCCGGGCCGCCGCCCGCGTTCGTCTAGGTCCGGCTGGCGATGGCGGTCGTGGAACTGCGCGAGGCCGACGACGCGGCGGCCGGTGAGCTGTGGCCGGCCGGGATCGACCCGGCCGAGCTCGCCGCGGCCGAGCAACGCGCCTACTCGTTGCTCGCCCGGTTGCACCGCCATCAGTTCTGAGGCGCCGGTGTGCCGCGCCACCGGGACGGCGGCTGCCTGCGGTCCGCTGCACGACGAGCTAGCGTGATGCGATGCGTCATGAAGTGACCGACGCCGACACGGCGGCGACGGTGGGCAGCGGGGACGTGCCCGTGCTGTCCACCCCACGGCTGGTCGCCTGGATGGAAGCGGCGACGATACGGGCCGCCGCGCCGTTCACCGCGCCGGGTCAGACGACCGTCGGCACGGCGCTCCGTATCGAGCACCTGCGCGCGACGCGGGTCGGAGGGTGCGTGGATGTCTTCGCCGATCCTCCCGCCGCCACCGGCCGTCGCCTCACGTTCCGGGTCCGGGCGGTCGACGGTTCGGGGACGCTGGTCGCGTCGGGCGAGATCGATCGGGCGGTCGTCGACCGGGAGCGGTTCCTCGCCGCGGCACCGGATCCCGGCCGGTCCCGCGGGGCGAGGTGACGGCCGGGTACAGACGCTGTCGGCGGGGAGGGCCGCGCCGCGAACAGCACGGCCAGGTACTCGATGGACTCACGACGTGACGGCTTGTCAGCGCCTCAGTCGAGCAGGATCTCCGGTGCGTACATGTCCAGCCACACGGCGAGATCGAGGGTCCGCTCCAGACCGCGCCGGGCCGCCTGGTGACCGACGGGTGTGTCCCGGTGTGCCGCCTGCTTCACCCGTTCCTCGTCGACGAGGTCGAAGACCGGGTGGGACGGCCGGGTCAGCAGCTCGCGGGCCTGTTCCTGGAGTGCGGCCGCGTAGGCGGGGTCCTGTGTGGACGGGTAGGGGCTCTTGACGCGGTCGTACACCGACGTGGGGATGACGTCCGCGGTCGCCTCCCTCAGCAGGCTCTTCTCCCGGCCGTCGAAGGACTTGAGCGCCCACGGCGTGTTGTAGACGTACTCCACGAGCCGGTGGTCGCAGAACGGCACCCGCACCTCCAGGCCGACGGCCATGCTCATGCGGTCCTTGCGGTCGAGGAGGATCCGCACGAAACGCGTCAGATGGAGGTGGCAGATGCGCCGCATCCGGTACTCGAAGTCGCTCTCGCCCTCCAGGCGGCGGATGCCGGACACGGCGGAGCGATATCCGTCGGCGACATAGGACTCGATGTCCAGGGCCTTGGTCAGGTCGGGCCGCAGGACGTCGGCGTCGTCCCCGAAGTGCCGGCCGAACCTCACCAGCCAGGGGAAGGCGTCGGCGCGCCGCGCCTCCTCGTCGAAGAACTGGAGGTAGCCGCCGAAGACCTCGTCGGCGGACTCGCCGGACAGGGCGACCGTGGAGTGCGCGCGGATGGCCCGGAACAGCAGGTAGAGGGAGGCGTCCATGTCGCCGAAGCCGACGGGCAGATCGCGGGCTCCGATCACCTTGGCGCGGACCGCGGGATCGGCGAGGGCCTGCGTGTCGAGCACGATGTCCTGGTGATCGGTGCCCGCGGTACGGGCCACGTCGTGGACGTACGGCGTGTCCGGGGTTCCGCGCAGTTCGTCGGCGACGAAGTTCTCGGCCTGGCCCACGAAGTCGACGGCGAAGCTGCGTACGCGTTCGCCGCCGGCACGGAGTTGCCGTGCGGCGATGGCCGTCATCGCGGAGGAGTCGAGACCTCCGGAGAGCAGGGTGCAGCGCGGCACGTCGGCGACGAGCTGCCGGCGCACGATGTCGTCGAGCAGCGAGCGGACCGTGGCGATGGTGGTGTCCCGGTCGTCGGCGTGCTCGCGGGTCTCCAGCCGCCAGTAGGCACGGCTGCGCGGACCGGAGCGGTCGACGGTGACGACGGTGCCCGGCTCGACCTCGCGCATGCCGTCCCAGACCGCGTGTCCGGGCGTCTTGATCATGGTGAACAGTTCGCGCAAACCGTCCAGCGTCACCCGGGCGGGGGCCAGGGGGTTGGCGAGGATCGCCTTCGGTTCGGAGCCGAACAGGACCCCGTCCGACGTCGGGTAGTAGTAGAAGGGCTTGATGCCCATACGGTCGCGGATCATCACGAGCTTGTCGTGACGGCCGTCCCAGACGGCGAAGGCGTACATGCCGTTGAGCCGCTCGGGCAGGGCCTCGCCCCAGGCGAGGTAGCCGCGCAGGACGACCTCCGTGTCGGAATCGGTGGTGAAACGGTGCCCCTGCGCCTCCAGCTCGCCGCGCAGTTCGGTGAAGTTGTAGGTCTCGCCCGAGTAGACCATCGCGACCGTGCCCTGCGGGGTGGCCGCGGTCATCGGCTGGCGGCCGCCGGGCAGGTCGATGATCGCGAGCCGACGGTGCCCGAGCGCCGCCGGTCCCTCGGCCCAGACACCGCGGTCGTCCGGGCCGCGGCAGGCCATCGTTTCCGTCATTGCATCCAATTCCGCGGTCCGGTTCCGCAGATCACGGTCGAAGGACACCCAGCCGGTGATGCCGCACATGTGCGTCGTCCCTTCTCACGGTGACGGCGGAAGAGACCACGACCTGCGGAATTCCTCGGGCCCGTGGCAGCACGCCGCCAAACCGGTTGCATCAGGCATCTACATTCCAGCCTGTTCCTGGGACCGTGCGCAGTCAACGCGGCCGTACCCCGAACGACCGAGCCCGCCTCGCACTTTCAGCCGCCCTTTGCACTCGCGAGAACCGACGGGCCGTACGGCGCCCGGTGATCGCGGCGGATCTCGGCCACGGGCAAAGAGTTCCCCAATCTTCCGCTTCCGCTCGCGGACGCCATCGGGACCACGTCGGCGGCTCGCCTCGCACGCCGTGGCGGACGACGCTTCCCGCGCGGCCCCGGGCAGGCCTCAGGTGCCGTGCCCGGCGGCTGCCTCAAGCGCCGTCGCGGACGGCGGCGAACAGCCGGGCGCAGCGTGCGCTCATGTCCCGCGCCGAGAGTTCGGGGTGGGAGACCCACCAGCCGACCAGCGCGCCGACCGTGCCCGTCCACACGTGTTTGAGGGCGTCCGCGTCGAGGGGGTCGTCGTTGCCCTTGCCCCGCAGGAGCGCGGCGGTGCCGGAGGCGGCCAGCGCGTCGATGGCCTCGCGATGCCGCTGCGCCGCGCGCCACGGCTCGGAGCCGTGCGGCAGGGTGCGGTCGTACAGCACGAACCAGGCCTGACGCCGCTCCTCGATGGTCCGGAAGACCGCGGTGAGCACCGCGTGGGGCAGCTGATCCTCCGGCGGGTCCGACGCCATGGCCCCGTCGATCGCCGCGAGCAGACGTGGGCCGAGGTGGTCGACGCAGGCGGCGTGGAGTCCGTCCTTGGAGCCGAAGTACGTGTAGAGCATCGGCTTGGTGACACCGACGCGCCGGGCGATCTCGGCCATCGACGCCGCGGCGTATCCGCGTCTGCCGAACTCCTCCAGGGCCGCGTCGAGGATCTGCTCCTCCCGGCGAGCGCGCGGGACACCCTTGGTCCCGGTGCCGCGCGGGCGGTCCCGCTCCGCCCCGGAATCGCGTCCGGCCGGATCCCGCGCGTCCGAGGCCCTTGTCGTCGTCATGCGCAGACTATACGTTGCGGTAACTTACCAAGAGGTAAATTACCGAGAGGTCAATTCTCGTGTCCGACAGCCCCGCCCGCAGCACGTCCTCCCCGGCCCAGCGCTCCTGGTGGGGCTGGGGGACCGCCGACAAGGCCCTGCCCGACACCGACTGCACGGCACTCGCGGCGCTGGTCCCCGGCGCGGCGGACACCCCGCTGCCCGTGCCCGCGATCTCCGCCCTCGCCCTGCCGAAGGTGCGGGTCGAGCCGCCCCCGGCACTCGCCCCCTTGATGTCGGCCGCGCCCCTCGACCGGGCCTCACACACCTACGGCAAGGCGTTCCGCGACGTGATGCGCGCCCTCCACGGCGACCTCGCGGCGGCCCCGGACCAGGTCGCCCGTCCCCGTACGGAACAAGAAGTGATCGACGTCCTCGACTGGGCGGCGGGCGCCGATGCGGCCGTCGTGCCGTACGGCGCGGGCAGTTCCGTCGTCGGCGGTGTCGAATACCGGGCCGGGCTGCACCGCGCAGTGGTCTCCCTCGACCTCTCCCGCCTGGATCGAGTCCTGGAGATCGACCGCGTCAGCAGGTCCGCCCGGATCCAGGCCGGCGCCCTGGGCCCGGCCCTGGAGTCACAGTTGCGACCGCACGGACTGACCCTGCGCCACTTCCCGCAGAGCTTCGAGTTCTCCACCCTGGGCGGCTGGCTCGCCACCCGGGCCGGCGGCCACTACGCCACGCTGTACACCCACATCGACGACCTCGTGGAGTCTCTCCGCGTGGTGACGCCCGTCGGGGTCAACGAGTCGCTGCGACTGCCCGGTTCGGGCGCGGGCCCCTCCCCCGACCGTCTGTTCCTCGGCTCCGAGGGGACCCTCGGAGTGATCACCGAGGCCTGGATGCGACTCCAGGACCGACCGCGCCACAAGGCTTCGGCCACCGTGCTGTTCGACGACGTCCATGCCGCGATGGACGCCGTACGCGCCGTCGCGCAGTCAGGCCTGAACCCGGCCAACTGCCGGCTGCTCGACCCCGGAGAGGCGACCCTGGCGGGCGTCGCGCACGACGGGGAGAGCGTGCTCGTCCTCGGCGTGGAATCGGCCCACGCCCCCGTCGACGGTCGTCTCGCCGAACTCGTCACCCTCGCCCGCGATCACGGCGGCAGCGCGGCGGCCACGGAGCCCGGGTCCGGTGACACCGCGGCGGACACCTGGCGCTCGGCCTTCCTCACCATGCCGTACCTGCGTGATGCGCTCGCCCGCATGAGCGTGATCTCCGAGACCTTCGAGACGTCCTGCACCTGGGACCGCACGCGAGAGCTGTACGAGGCGGTGCGCGAGCGACTGGCCGATGTCGTCAAGGAGGTGACGGGCACGGCGGGCACCGTCAACTGCCGGTTCACCCACGTGTATCCGGACGGGGCCGCGCCGTACTTCACGGTCATCGCGCCCGGGCGTCGCGGGGACGAGGTCGCCATGTGGGACGAGATCAAAGCCGCGTCGATGCAGATCCTCCACGACCACGGGGCGACCGTCACCCACCACCACGCCGTCGGACGCGACCACCGCCCGGGATACGACCGCCAGCGCCCGGAGCCGTTCGCCCTGGCCCTGCGCGCCGCGAAGGGGGCACTCGATCCGGCCGGGATCCTGAACCCGGGCGTGCTGCTCGGCCCGGCCGCCACGGGATGACACCGGCAGCCGGGGCCCGGGCCGCACGCGAACGGTGCACCGGCCCGGCCGCGCGCCGGGTTCCCACCCGGAGCGGCGGCCCGGACCGCCCTCCCCTCCCGTGGTCGCCGGCGCACGGTACGGGCTTCGGCTTTAGACCAGACGACTGGTTCACCCGCGCGCCAGGATGAACGGTGGGGCCGCGCACCGCGCGACAGCGCTGCCCGGCCGTCCGCGACCACTAGCGTCACTCTTTGTGTCGATGAGTCATGCATTCGTGAACCTGAAACCCGGAGTGGGAAAGACGACCAGCGCGGTCTGGTTGGCTCACGCGCTTCACGAGTCGGGCATCTCACCGTTGCTCGTGGACAGCGACCCCGCCTCCTCCGCCCTGCGCTGGAGCGAACTGGCGGGCGGCTTCCCCTTCCCCGTGGTCGCCCTTCCGGTGGGCGACGTGCACCGGCGTGTGAACGACTTCCTCGGAAACCGGCAGGCTGTCGTGTTCGACGCGCCGCAGATGGAGGATCACGCCCACATCACCCGGAGCATCATGAGGTACGCGGGCGAATGGATCGTGCCGGTGACACCGGCCCCGATCGAACTGGACCGCATGGCACCGATCGGCGGCGAGATGGGCGACATGCAGTCGTTGCGCGCCCATCCGGCCCGCGCCGCCGTCCTGCTGAACCGCACCAATCGTCCCGACGCCACGCGCACCGGCCCCGACGCCGACGCGCGCGAGGCGCTCACCGAGCGCGGCTTCGACGTGCTGTCCACCCACATTCCACGGCTCGACCTCTACGCCCAGTCGTTCGGCGGCCCCGTCGAGGTCAAGGGCTCGGCGTACATGGATCTCGCCGACGAGCTCATCAAACGTCAGGACAAGGCATGAACCAGCGCAGGGACACCTACCGAGCCGCCTTGCAACGCGGACCGGAGGTCATCGCACCGCCCCGGCACACGAAGGTCACCGAGTTCCGCACCCGGTACGTCCGGGTGACCATCGAGCTCGATCCCGACCTGCCCCGGGACCTCACCCGGTGGGTGAGACCGCCCGTCGCCGCGCTCCTGCGCGCCGGAGCCGCCGCACTGCGCCCCCTGAGCAGCACCCCGTAGGCCTGCGGCACGCGGGGCACCCCACGCCGACTTGCACCGTTCCACCCAGGATGCTGTGTGGTCGTCGGGCGACTAGCATCAAAGGACGAGAGCCGCTCTGCGGGTTAGGCCGAACGACGTAGTCCTTGGTCGCCAGGGACCGCCTGACCTGCGTCCCGTACTCGGGCGGCACCATCCACAGCGGCGCCGGACCCCTCGCCCGGCCGCCGCGGCCATCCGTCCCGTGCCTGGATCCGCACGTTGGGTGGGAAGGAAGGTAAGTCCATGAATGCACACCGCGCGAGGCGCCTGGCCGCGATGTCCGCCGCCGGAGTTCTGCTGGCCGGCGGTGCCGCAGTCGGCGCAGCTGGTACGGCCTCGGCCGCGACCCCGGCCCAGAGTGTGACCAACGTCAGCAACTACTGCGGACACGGTGGCTGGTGGAACCGCTGCGACAACGGCTACGGCTACGGCGGCTACAACAACTTCTACAACACCGGCTACGGCTACAACAACGGTTGGTACGGCTACAACAACGGTTGGTACAACGGCTACAACAACGGTTTCGGCAACGGCGTCGTAGTGATCGTGGTCCCCTGAGAGCGACACCGCAGCACAGGAGCGAGGGGCGCCACCCGGGAGTCGAGTGGCGCCCCTCGCTCCTGTGCTGCGCTCGAGGCGAGCTCAGACCGTCAGCCGTCCGAGTGAGCGGCCGGGCTCATCCGCAGGCCGGGCGGTCGAGAAGGGCCGTGGCCTGCCGGCCGACCACCCCCCATGCGGCGCTGTCGAGCTCGCCGAGGGCCGTGCCGCGCAGCTCGCTCAGCGCCCGCTCGGTGCCGCCGTCACACTCCGTGCTGCCGCTGAGCACGTCGTAGCCGTGGCGGACGGCGACATGGAGGCTGGTGCCCGCGCCCCCGTCGGCGTGCAGCGCCGCGGCGACGACGAGGGGCGGCGGACCGCCCGCGTCTGCCTGCGCCTTGTGACTGGAGCTGGCGACCGGCTCGCGCCAGCGCAGGCCGAGCAGCAGCGGACGCTTGGCCACCACCTCGCTCAGATCGGTCTCGTGCACGCCGTCGGATTCCAGCACCGTGGCACGGGCGTCCAGCACCAGGGCCGCAGGCAGCAGACAGCGCAGGCTGCTGCCGACGAGGTTGCCGCCGACCGTCGCCGTCCTGCGCACGGCCCCGGTGCCGACCGTCGCGGCGGCCAGACGCAGCGCGTCCGGTACCCGGTCGTCGATCCGGTTCAGCACCACGGCACTGCCCAGCTCCTCGCGCCCGACGGCATTGGCCGTGGGCAGGTCCCGCAGCGACATGGCCTGCGCGGGGAAGCCGTCCCGCTGCCAGGTGGCCCATATCAGCGTCGCCCCGCCGATCGGGACCGCCCCTTCGGCCAGGCACTCCTGCGCTTCGGAGAGGGACGTGGGGAATCGCACCAGCACCGCAACCGACCTGCCTTCCTGGAAGTTGAGCGACGGGCAGGCGGCGTATCGGCAGCCTTTCCGTCGGCACGGCGCATTTTCGCCGTCCTCGCGGGGGCGCATCCAGGGCTCACACGGGCAAGGCGTGCGCCGCGCGTCCCACGACGCGGACCATGGGCGATTCACGCCTCCGTCGTCAGGACCACCTTCCCGGCGATCTCGCGGCGCTCCAGCGCCGCGTGGACGTCGGCGGCCTTCTTCAACGGTTCGACGGCTGCGATCCGTGGCACCGACCGACCCCTGCGGGCCATGTCGAGGAGCCGCTCCAGAGCGGTGCGGTACCAGTCGTGGTCGGCCCTGATCTCGTGGGGGACCATGCTCAGCGCGGTGCGGCGGCCCGGCCGCAGGTTCATCGCCTTCACCCGCAGGGCTCCGCGCACCGTGTCCGCCACCATGTGTCCGGGGCGGCCCGCGAACGCGTAGCTGACCAGTACTCCCCCGGGTGCCAGCGCGCGGTACCCCTTGCGCAGTCCCGGTCCGCCGATGTGGTCGAACACCGCCTGAATGCCCTCCGATTCCCGCTCCCGCAGGACCTCACCGAAGTCCTGCCGGCGGTAGTCGATGTGGGTCACGCCGTGCCGGGCGAGCAGTTCTTCGGCGCCGGGCGCCGAAGCGGTGCCGTACATCCGCAGCCCGAGGAGGGCACCGAGGCGGCTCAGTGCCTGGCCGACTCCCCCGCTCGCGCCCTGGATCAGGACGGTGTCGCCGGCTCGGACGCGGCCATGGGTCTCCAGGACGCTCAGCGCCGTCAGGTGGTCGAGGGGAATCGCCGCGGCCGTCACGGGGTCGAGGCCGTCGGGCAGCGGGACGAGCTGCCACAGCGGCAGGGTCACGTACTCGGCGTACGCGCCCATCTTCGTCAGACAGGCCGCGACGAGCATTCCGGAGGCGAGCCGCGCGGGCCGCGGCCCGTCGGCCGCGAAGTCCACGATCTCGCCCACGAGTTCGTATCCGGGACTGAACGGCGGCCTCCGTTGCAGCAGATAGTCGCCCGACCGTGCCATCAGGTCGGTGAAGCCCACTCCGGAGGCGAGCACCTTGAGGCGGGCATGCCCCGGCGGCGGCTCCGGCAGCGTGGCCTCGACGGTCCGCAGCACCTCCGGGCCGCCGAAGCGTTCTACGACGATCTTCCGGTACGTGATCTCGCTCATGAACCTCACCACTTTCTGTGTCGTGTCATTAAGTTACACGACACATATTGAGCCGACCAGATCCCACGGAAGATCGAGAGAGGATGGGTGTCGTGTAACGTAGTTGTCTCGTCCGTCGATCCCGGGGAGCGTCGCGATGGAACCGGCCGAAGAAGCCCGTTTCCTCATCCTGGCCGCGCAGCGCGAGGGCAACCGCCGGCTCGCGCACGGACTGCGCCCTCTGGGGGTCACTCCCGCCCAGGCAGAGGTGCTGCGCCTGCTGGCCGAGCGACAGCCGCTCAGCATGTCGGGGCTCGGGGCTCTCCTGGTGTGCGAGAGCGGCGGGAACCCCAGCCGTCTGGTGGACCGGCTGGTGACCGCCGGACTCGTACGCCGCGAGGAGGGCAGCCGCGACCGACGGCACGTGGAGCTCACGCTCACGCCCTCGGGGCACGAGACGGCCCGCTCCGTTGCCGCGGTGGAAGCGGAACTGCACGCCGGTATCAGCGCCGCGGCACAGGGACACGATCTCGACTCGGTTCTCGCCTTCCTGCGCAGCCTGGTGGCGGATCAGGACGCGGGCAGGGCGGTCGCGCTGCGCGCGGGCGGGCTCACCTCCGACGACGGGAAGCGCCGACGCGTCTGAATCCGGCCGCGCACACGCCACCCCCGTACCGCCGCCCGGCGGGCGCGCCGCCGGGCGGTTCCCCCGCAGGGCGGCGCGACACCGGCTCGGCGACCGGGCGTCTCCCGCTAGACGGAGGCCACGACCTCACCGGACATGACCTCCGGAGGGTTGGGAAGCAACGACGCGAGGTTGTCCCGCACGAAGACCGCCGCCTTCTTGATCGATTCGCCGGCCCCCGCCTCGCTCTCGAAGACGCTCGTCGAGACCATGACCCCGTTCCCGGCGTCGACCCAGTAGTAGGCCAGGAGCCCCGGGATCTCGCGGATGAGGGGGACGAACCCCTCGTTCACCCGGCGCCCGGCCTCGACGGGGTCGGTCACTCCTGAGTAGCGTCTGACGGCTGCGTACACAGCTGTTCTCCTCACAGTTCGGGCAGTCTGCTGCCCAGACGCCGTACCCGCCGAGCAGGGGCCGCGCCCGCGGATCGTCCGGCAATCACCGGAAGGGGCCGGTCTGCGGTCCGAATGGCGGTAACTCAACTCTCCTCGCCACCAGACGAGTTGTCTCCCCGGCGAACAGCGGCGACCAGGTCCGGGGGCCGGAAGGAAGGACGGGCCGAGGCCCGAGGACGGCCGCCGCCGCAGCGCGACACGGGCGTCATGGCGCTCGTCCTCCACCGGGCCGGGTCCGCGACGACGTGCGTGCGCGTCACTCGGCCTTCCTGAACACCTCCGACATCCCGTCCCCCGTGTCCCGGGCGAGCAGCCCCGTCGCGTCCGGCGCGATCAGCCCCACGCGGGTGGCCAGTTCCCGGCCGTGCACGTCGACCGCCGCCTCGACGAGCCCCGCCAGCGCGTCCAGCGCGGTGCGGGCACGCGAGCGGGCCACCGCCGCGCATCCGACGGCGATCAGCGCGGTCGGCCACCACCAGCAGGCGAGCAGGGCGTAGGCCACGGCCCAGGCCGCGAGGCGCGCCGCGGCGCTGAAGGAGTCACGGGCCCCCTGGATCTGCCGTACGGCGGGCTCCGGGAGGATCAGCCACAGCCGCGGCCACAGGGCGGCGAGGTCCACACCGTAGGCGGCCTCGACGCGGTCCGCCGTCGCCTGCATGCGGTCGCCGTACCAGGTCGGCCGGGTCGGCTCGCGCGGCGCGATGCGGTCGCGGGCCTCGGTGAGAGCCTGGATCCGCTCCCACGTCCGCCGCGGGACCGCCACCGCGCCGTGCGCTGCGGCACCGGTCGGCCCGGCGTGCGCGACCGCGGCCTCGACCTGGGCGTCCCGTGCCTTCCACCGACGGTCGCGCCGTGCGGTGCGGGCACGGGAGACCGGGTCCCGGCCGAACCGCAGCCAGTACCGCTCGACGGCACCGCCGAGGAACTGTGCGACCAGCGAGGCCGCGGTCGCGGCGAGCAGGACGAACGCCACGAGGAGCGCTGCCGTGCCGGTCCGGTCCAGCGCGGGCCGGGCGGCGAGGTCGTCGAGCGTGGAGCGCAGCCGGTCGAGGTCGTGCCAGTGGCGGTGGCCCAGGGTGGTGCCGACGGCGGTGGTGGCGAGGAACAGCGCACCTGGCAGCACCAGCAGGTTCAGCCAGCGCTCGGTGAGCTTGCCGCCCAGGGTGGCGAGGAGGGGATTCATGGGATCAAAAAGCCGCGGGCGGTCACCGCTCGGGTTCCAGCCGGGCCTTGCGCATGCGCGCGCCGTGGACGGCACACGACGGCGCGGGCAGCAGGTCGCGCGCCCGTTCGAGGCGGGTGCAGGGCTCGGCGGACGGGCACACGGCCACCTTGATGTGCGCCGCGACGCCCGGGGCCGTGGCGCCCCTCGAATCACCCGTGAGTCCGCCGGCGTGCCCGGCCCGGCGCAACGCGTGGTCCACGTCGTCGTAGCCCGCCGCCAGCGCGGCGGTGTCGGCACCCGACCGCAGCAGGGCGAGTGCGCGCTCGGCCGCCGCCCGGACCTCGGGCAGTCGCCGTACGCCCCCCGACGAGCCGAGCAGAGCGCAGAACGCTGCGGTCCGGTGGGCGAGTTCGCTGCGGTCGGGCGGCTCGGTCATGGCCCAAGTGTGCCGCAGAATGAGGACAGTTGAGGATGGTCGTGATGATGACGGAGTCGGCATGGGGGTGTTCGGCAACGTGCGGGACGATCGGGACAGGCTGGTCCGGGCGGTCCATGACCGTGCCCTGCGGTCCGGAACCGCGGACGGGCGGGTGGACCGGGACATCGTGTTCGGCGACGAGGCGGATGCCGAACTCCGCGCACTGCTGAGAGCCACCGACCCGCGGACGGACATGCGGGCCCGGCACGCGGCCGGCTGGCTCTGCGTCGCCCGTGCCGCGGGCCACCCGGGGGAACACGGCCGGGTCCACGGATGCATGGCCGGGACACTGCTCTTCCCGGTTTGGGTGGCCGATCCCGGGCTCGTGCCGCCCGAGTTGGCCGCGAACTACGCAGCCCTCGATCCCACGGTGCGCCCCGATCCGGCGAACGCCGACGGACCCGACGAATGGGCGGCCAGCTGCGCCGCGTTCGCGATCACGGCCGAGGGCAGGCAGCACGATCCGCCGCCCGACGCCTCCGAAGGCACCCTCAGACTCTACGAGTTGGCCACGCGGTTCGGTGCCATGACGACCTCGCGCGAAGTGCAGGTGGCCACCGCGATCGGATGCGGCACCCTCGCCGTGCTCGCGACACGGGAAGAGGACCCCGTGCACCTGTCCCGGGTCGAGAGCCTGTCGGAGGTGCTGGCCCTCGCCAAAATGTCCTGGCCGTTCGGGGACCTGAGCGTCGATCCGGTCCGGTCCGGTCACCGTGTCCTCAAGGGCACCCCGTCCGACTCCCCCGACCGGCTTCCCGCCCTGAGCAACCTGGGAATCCGGCTGATGGAGCGCTACCGCCGGTCGTACGACCCGGAGGACCTGTACGAAGCGGCCGGGATCGCCCGCGACGTACTGGCCCAACTGCCGCCGGGGAGCCCACATCTCGCCCACTGCTTCAGCACAGCGGGGAGCGCGCTGATGATGCTGCGCCAGCTGGAGGGCGGCACGCGCGAGGAGTACGACGAGGTGGTGGACCTGTTCCGCCGGGCCACGCCCCATGACCCGAAGGGACCGGCGGCCGCGGGCCTCAATCTGGGGCTCGCGCTCGTCCTGCGCGCCCAGCGCACCGGCCGGGTCGACGACCTGGACGAAGCGGTCCGGGTGCTGACCGAGGCGCTCGCGATGTCGCCGGACCCGCACCAGGGCGCCGCGCTGCGCCGGGCCCTGGGCAACGCACGGCGCGCCCGCTTCACCATGACCGGCGGCGATCCGGCGGAACTGGACGGAGCGATCGCCCAGTTCTCCGACACGGCCGACGCCGCCGGGGAGGTGACGCCGCAGACCGCACCGCGGCTGCTCGCTCCCGCCATGGCCCTGTACAACCGGCACGAGCGGAACCCGGAGGAGAACGAGGCGGATCTGACCGAGGCGCTGCGACTCCTGCGGTCCGCCGTGCCCGCCCTGCCACGGGACCACCCGGACCGGCCCGTCGCGCTCGACGATCTCGGTCTCGTGCTGGTCAGCAGCTACGCGCGCACGGGCGATCCGGAGGAGTTGCACGAGGCCGTGCGGGCGCATCGGGAGGCGGTGGCGCTCACCCCCGGGGGCCACGAGATGCTCGGAGTCCGGCTGCTCAACCTGGGGATGGCACTGGGGGTGCGGCACCTGCTCACCGAGGACGGTGAGGACCTGCGGGAGGCCCGGGAGTTTCGCGACCGGGCCGCCACGCTGCCCGGTCTTGGCCCCGCCCACGAGGCGATGCTGCGGGGTTCGCAGGGGATCAGCCTCATGACGGGCTTCGCGCGCGCCGCTGATCCCGTCGCACAGCTCGGCAAGGCGATCGACCGGTTGAGGCAGGCGGTCGCCCTCACCCCGGAGGGCGACCCGCGGTTGCCGCGGCGGCGCCACAACCTCGCGGCCGCCCTCATGTCCCGATGCGGTCAGAGACCGTTGCTCAGTGATGCCCGCGAGGCGCGCGAACTGGCCGACGCGGTCATCACCGCGCTGCCTCCGGCCTCGCCCGACCTGCCGGGTGCCCTGACGGTGGCCGCGAGTTCGCGACTGCTGAGTCCTCGCACCCTGTGGTCGTCGGCCGCCCGCGACGAGGCCCTCGCGCTGTTCCGCCGGGCGGTCGAGCTCACCCCGTCCGGCCACACCCAACGCACGCCGCGGCTGATGAATCTCGGCAACGTCCTGCTCGGCCGGGGGCCGGGACGGCGTCGCCGTCGAGCCGATCTGGCCGCCGCGGCCGCGGTGTTCCAGGAAGCGGCCCGTGAAGAGCAGTGCGCGCCGTCCCTCCGCCTGGACGCGGCGCGTGCCTGGGGCGACGTCCGGGCCGAGCTCGGTGACTGGGCCGGCGCCGTGGACGGCTATGCACTGGCCGTGGACCTGCTGCCCTCGGTCGCTCCGCGCCATCTGGCCCGCGACGACCAGGAGTTCCTGCTGAGCCGGACCGTCGGGCTGGGTGCCGCGGCGGCGGCCTGCGCGGTGCGCTGCGGCCGGCCGGGACTCGCGGTCGGTCTGCTGGAACAGGCCAGAGGCGTGCTGCTCTCCCACGCCTTCGACGCCGACAGCGATCTGACCCGGCTCCGGGAGAGGGCCCCGGAACTCGCCGACCGGTTCGAGCGACTCCGCGAGGCCTTGGACACGGCCACCGACGGCCGGGCCCAGGCGCTCCTCGCGGAAGGCCCCCTGACCCGTGCGCGGGACGCCGACGCGCAGGCGGACCTGCGGCAGCGTCTGGCCGCCGAATGGCGGGAGCTGACCCGGCGCATCCGTGTCGAGCATCCCGAGCTCGGACTGCTGCGGCCGGTGCGGGAATGGGACGAGCGGGAGCTGCGCGCCACGGCCTCGGCGGGCCCGGTGGTCCTGGTCAACGTCTCCTCGTACGGCAGCGACGCGCTGATCGTCGGCGAGCACACCGTCGAGGCCGTGCCGCTCCCCGGGCTGAACCCCGAAAAGGCGGTGAACCGCAGGCAGATCTTGCAGGAGGCGCTGCTGCGTCTGGAGACGCCCGGTATCTCCCTCGCCGCGTCCCAGCGCGCACAGCACGTCGTGCGCGACACGCTCGCCTGGCTGTGGCGGGCGGTCACCGGTCCCGTCCTCGACCACCTGCGCGTCCCGGCCGCACCCGCCGGACCGTTGCCCCGCATGTGGTGGTCGCCCGGTGGGGTCCTGGGCACCCTGCCGCTGCACGCCGCCGCCCCCGTAGGGCCGGCGCCGGGTGCGCTGGACCGGGTCGTCTCCTCGTACACGCCGACGCTGCGGGCGCTGCACCACGCCCGACAACGCGCCGCCCGTCCGGCCGGCACCGGGGCGCTCGTCGTGGCCGTCGACGAGGTCGCCGGGCTGGCACCGCTGCCCGCCGCACGCCGTGAGGCCGAGCACCTTGCCCGGCTGCTGTCCGCCCCCGAGGTGCTGACCGGCGCGTCCGCGACGCGTGCGGCCGTGCTCTCCGCCCTGCCCCGGCACGTGTACGCGCACTTCGCCTGTCACGCCCTGGGCGATCTGCAACGCCCGTCCGGCAGCAGGCTCGTCCTGCACGACGACACCGAACGCCCCCTGACCGTACGCGACTTGGCCCGGCTCCGGCTGCCGTCGGTGCGGCTCGCCTATCTCTCCGCATGCAACACGCTGCGCTCCAGCCCGGAACTCGCCGACGAGGCGGTCCACATCGTCAGCGCCCTGCAGATCGCGGGATTCCCCCATGTCGTCGGATCCCTCTGGCACGTCGACGACACGATCGGAGCCGGTGTCGCCCAGAGCGTGTACGAGGCCCTGACCACGGATGACGGCACGCTCGACGTCGCCCGGACGGCGCAGGCCCTGCACTCCGCGGTGAGCGCGCTGCGCAGCGCCTACCCCCGGACCCCGAGCCTGTGGGCCTGCCAGGTGCACGCGGGTCCCTAAGGGGTTTCGTTCGGATCAGCTCGGATCAGGCCGCGGCGTCCGGTGCGTCGCCTCGACCGCGTCGCCCTCCCCGTTCTCGCGGGCCCGCAGGACGGTCGTGCGGAAGGAGGCGACCACGGGCCGCAGGTCGATGCGGTGCCAGGCGGCCCAGAGGCGGACGGAGGCGTCGAACCAGGGAAGCTCGCGCACGACCACCCCCTGGGTCTGGCCGCGCGTCATGCTCCGCTGCACCAGGGCGACGCCCAGTCCGGAGGCGACCAGGCCGATGGCGGTGAGGGGATCCGGGGCCGCGAGCCGGATGTCGGGGGTGAAGCCGGCCGCCGCACAGGAGGCGATGAAGCCGTCCCGCCAGGTCACGTCCTGGCTGTTCTCGACCGCGATCCAGGGCTGCCCGTCCAGATCCTCGGGCCGGATCTCCGCCTGTCCGGTGAGGGGGTGGCCGGTCGGCAGGGCCAGCAGCAGGGGGTCCACCAGCAGGGGCGCGGACTCCAGGTCGGAATCGTCGTCGGCCGGTGCCTCCGGGACGAGGGCGATGTCCAGGCTGCGCTGTCTGAGGCCCTCGAACTGCTGCGCCGCGGTCAGGTCGTAGAGCGCGACGTGGATGCCGGGGCGAGCGTCGTGCAGATCACGCAACGCGCGCGGCAGGACACCGGTGTGCATGGCGTCCCCCACGTATCCGACGCACAGGCCTCCCTCCTCGCCCCGGCCGAGGCGCCTGCCGAGGTTCTCCAGGCGGTCCGCGTGCCGCAGCAAGGCCTCGGCCTCGGACAGGAAGACCCGCCCGTCGGAGGTGAGCCGGATGCGCTGCTGGCTGCGCTCGAACAGGGTCAGGCCCAGGTTCTTCTCCAGCTGGGCGATCTGCCGGCTCAGTGGCGACTGGGACATGTGGAGCCGCTCGGCGGCGCGTCCGACATGCTCCGCCTCCGCGACGGCCACGAAATAGCGGAGTTGCCGCAGGTCAAGCACCTAAGACCTCCTGGGACTCAAGTGTGTCCAAGCAAGTCTTGGACAGTCTCAATTCTCGATCCTAACCTCGACAGAGCAAGAGCCGCGGAAGAGCAGAAACCGCGCATATCTGCACAGAATTGGATCTCCCTCATGGGCATCAAGTCCTTCCTCCCGGGTTCCCTCGGCTTCGGTACCGCGCCGCTGGGCAACATGTTCCGCGACATCCCCGACGACGAGGCCTCGGCCACCGTCCACGCCGCCTGGGACCACGGCATCCGCTACTTCGACACCGCCCCCTTCTACGGCGCGGGCCTGTCGGAGATCCGCCTCGGCGAGGCACTGGCGGACCGTCCGCGCGACGAGTACGTGCTCAGCACCAAGGTGGGGCGCGTCGTCCTCGACGAGCTGGAGGACCCCGCCTCCCGCGAGCTGGGCGAGAAGGGCGGCCTGTTCGAGCACGGCCGCCCGAACAAGATGATCAACGACTACTCGGCGGACGCGACGCTGCGCTCCATCGAGGACAGCCTCCGGCGTCTGCGGACGGACCGGCTGGACATCGTCTGGGTGCACGACGTCGCCCAGGACTTCTACGGCGACGAGTGGCTCGCCCGGTACGAGACGGCCCGCACCGGCGCCTTCCGCGTCCTGCAGCGGCTCCGCGACGAAGGCGTGATCCGGGCCTGGGGCCTGGGCGTCAACCGCGTCGAGCCTCTGGAACTGACGCTGGACCTGGACGAGCCGCGCCCCGACGCGTTCCTGCTCGCCGGCCGCTACACCCTCCTCGACCACGACCGGGCGCTGGAGCGGCTGCTGCCCGCCGCGGCCGCGCAGGACGTCGACATCGTCGTGGGCGGACCGTACAGCTCCGGCATCCTCGCGGGCGGCCGCCACTTCGAGTACCAGGAGGCCCCGGCGGCCATCGTCGCGAAGGTCGAGCGTCTCAAGGCCCTGGCGGCCGAGCACGGTGTCGGCATCAAGGCGGCCGCCCTCCAGTTCGCCCTCGCCCATCCGGCGACCGCCGCAGTCGTCCCGGGGGCCACCCGGCCGAGCCGTATCGCCGAGGACGTCGCCGCGCTCCGCGAGACCGTGCCGGCCGCCTTCTGGGCGGCACTGCGCGAGGAGAAGCTCATCGCGCCCACGGCCCCCGTCCCCGCTCTCTGACCTCACCCGCCCCTTTCCCCGGAGGCATCACCATGGCCACCACCCGTGCATCCATCGACATCCCCCGCAGCGCCGACCGCGTCTGGGACCTGATCGGAGGCTTCGGCTCGCTGCCCGACTGGCTCCCCTACATCCCTCAGAGCGAGCTCAGCGAAGGCGGTCGCGTCCGGAGCCTGACCAACGAGGACGGCGGTGTCATCGTCGAACGCCTCCAGGCCTTCGACCAGGAGGCGCGCAGCTACTCGTACGCGATCGAGCAGGCGCCCTTCCCCGTCACCGGATACCTCTCCACCCTGACCGTCCACGAGGGACCGACGGCCGACACCGCGCGGGTGGAATGGTCGGGCTCGTTCACTCCGGCCGGCGTCGGCGACACCGAGGCCGAGGAGCTCTTCCACGCCATCTACACGGACGGACTCGCCTCGCTGCTGCGGACCATGACCTCCTGACAGCTCCGGCGGCCGTCTCCCGCCACCGGGCGGCCGCCTCGCGGGCGGGGCTTCGCCGGCCGAGAGGCGGCCGCCCGGTCGAACAGAAAGGGCCGCCGCGGCGTCGAAGTCCATGAGGAGGGCGATGCCGTCGCCTTCCGTGCAGGCCCGAGAACCGGAGCGGACGCTCCACAAGGAGGCGCATCATGACATCCCTGCTCCCGAACGCCCGGACGGCGACGGTGTGGACGCTGCCGGCGGTGGTCCTCGCCGCCCTGTGCGTCGCCTGCACGTCGTCGAGCGGGGACGACGACGTGCAGGGATCGTCGTCGTGCGCGGCTCTGGTCGAGTACCAGGACCGCACGTACACGGGCGCCGCGGTCGGGGACTTCAGGATCGGGGACGCACTCGGTGCCGCCACCCTTCCGCCGTGCGGCGACACCGGCGACCTCGACCACGCGACACCGACCCCGACGACGGCCTACGCGATCGAGGGGGTGGACCCCGCGGTCGCCGTTGCGCTGGAGCAATCGCCCGACGGCGTCGTGTACGTCAACACCGCCTCCGGCAAGGAACTGCCGGAGATCAAGAAGATGATCAAGAGTTCCTGAACCCGCGGTCCCGGGGCGGAGGTTCGCGGTTCGTCCTCCGCCCCGGCCCGCAGGCGCCTTCCCTAACGACCGGCCAGCGCCGACCGCTTGTACGAGTAGCCGGCGTAGACGGCGACGCCGATGACGAACCAGACGGCGAACCGCACCCAGGTCTGCCACTGCAGGAACGTGATCAACCAGATCGAGAAGACGATGCCCAGCGCCGGCACGAACGGCATCCACGGTGTGCGGAAGCTGCGCGGGAGGTCCGGCTGCCGGTAGCGGAGCACGATCACCGCCGCGCACACCACCACGAACGCCAGCAGGATGCCGATGTTGGTCAGTTCGGCCGCCTCGTTGATCGGCAGGAACCCGGCGATGGCCGCCGACGCCACCCCGACGATCCAGGTCACGCGGGTCGGCACGTGCCGCGTCGGGTGGGTCTTCGCGAACCACTTGGGCAGCAGGCCGTCCCGGGACATGGCGAACCAGACCCGGGTCACGCCCAGCATGAAGGTGAACATCACCGTGAGGATGCCGATGATCGCACCGACCGCGATGACGTCCGCCAGCCGGTTCAGACCCACCGCCTGGAACGCCGAGGAGAAGCCGCTCTCCTTGTCGATGTCCTTGTAGTTCTGCATGCCGGTCAGCACCAGACAGGCCAGCACGTACAGCACCATCGCGATGACCAGCGAGTAGATGATCGCCTTCGGCATGTGCCGCTGAGCGTCCTTGGACTCCTCGGCGGCCGTCGACATGGCGTCGTACCCGAACACCGCGAAGAACACCGTCGCCGCGCCGGTGAACGCGCCGCTGATCCCGTAGGGGAAGAACGGGTGGTAGTTGGCGGTGTTGATGTGGAAGAAACCCACGACGATCACCACCAGCACCACGATGACCTTCAGCGCCACGACCACGGTCTCGAAGCGGGCCGCGCTGCGGATGCCCTGCGTCAGCAGCCAGGCGATCAGCAGGCACAGGATCGCGGCGAACAGGTCGACGCGGTGCCCGGAGCCGGTGCCGGGGGCGCCCAGCATCCAGTTGGGGAGGTCGGCTCCCATGTCCTCGACGAGGAAACTGAAGTAGCCGGAGATGCCGATCGCGACCACCGCCACGATCGCCGTGTACTCCAGCAGCAGGTCCCAGCCGATGAACCAGCCCGCGAACTCGCCGAGCACGGCGTAGCCGTAGGTGTAGGCCGAGCCCGCCTTCGGGATGAGTCCCGCGAACTCGGCGTACGACAGTGCCGCGGCGGCGCTCGCGACGCCGGCGATGAGGAACGACACCAGCACCGCGGGTCCGGCCGTACCGTTGGCCACCGTGCCGGCGAGGGTGAAGATGCCCGCGCCGATGATGCCGCCCACGCCGATCGCGGTCAGCTGCACCAGGCCGAGCGACCGCTCCAGCCCGGGGCCCTCGGCGATCTCGGTGTCCTCGATGTGCTCAATGGGTTTGCGCCGGAGAATGCCTTCGCCCATTCGGAGCCTGGCCATACGCCTCACCTCTCCACCAACGGCAAACGGCTGACGGCGGATCATGATGGCTCAGGGCGCGCATGGACGGAAGACGCCACGCAAGAGTGCGCCGGAGGAGACCCGCCCGTCAAAGGGGAGGTTCTCAGGCTTCCGGAGGGCCGTCCTCCGGGCGCGGTGACGCGAAGGCGCTGTCGGTGGTCAGACGCCTGTAGGCGGCATGGGCGTTCATCACGCGGGCGAGCGTGGTGCCCAGCACGGCGGCCGTCAGCAGGCAGGCGAGCCAGAAGGCGTCGCGGTGCGCGGCCCAGGTCAGGGTGCCCGCCGGCGGAATGGCGAAGCCGTTGAGGAAGAGCCAGCAGAGCAGGGCCGTGCCCGGAGCCGCGGTGAACCGCGCGCAGATGCCGAGGACGGCCGCCAGGACGGAGAGGCCGGCCAGGGCCCATGCGGGGCGGTCCGTGCCCACGGCCGCGTTCAGGAGGGCGACCAGTACCAGCGCTCCGCCGGAGGCCGCGGCCCAGACCAGCGGGGTGGCGACGGGCTGGGGCACGGGCCTGGCTTCTGTCCCGAGTCGCACCCACGCCGTCATGCTGACGTTCCCTTCCCGTCGTGTCCGGCGTCGGCAGAACGGGCTGCGCGACCCCCCGCGGCCGGGCGTCCGGCACGCCCTGGGCACGAATTGTTCCACAGGCCCGGCGTCCTGGGGGCCTGTGGATCAGGACGAGCCCTTCGTTAGGGTGTCTTCAATAGTTGTAAAAGAAACAGTCAAGACAACAACAGACAGGGGGCAGTCGTGGCGGCTGCACGAATGAGCAGTACGCCGTTGCCGGGCATCGGAGTCCGCTACGACCTGACGACGCGCGAGCAGCGGCGTCTGTCGGTGGTGGCCCACCGGGACGGTTCACGGACACTCAGCGCGTACCAGGAGGACGATCCTGACGCCTGCGCACTCTCCGTGCGGCTGGCGTCGGGAGAGGCGGAGAGCCTCATCGACGCGCTGATGCCCACCCACCACAGTCCGAGTCTTCTGTCGACGACAGAGCTGGGGCTGGTGGCGGAGCGGATCGAACTCTCGGCGACCTCGCACTGGAACGGCCGTCTGCTCGGCGAGACCCGCATGCGGACGGAGACCGGCGTGTCGATCGTGGCCGTGCTGCGCCGGGCCGAGGCGACACCCTCACCCGGCCCGGACTTCCGTCTGGCGGGCGGCGACACGTTGATCGTGATCGGCACGCGCGAAGGCGTGGAGGCAGCCGCGACGATACTCGGGCGGGAGTGATCGCCGGTGCACTCCTCCGCGGTCTTCCTGATCGAATTCGGCGCGATCATCCTCGGGCTCGGGCTGCTGGGGCGGTTCGCGGGTCGGTTGCAGTTCTCGCCCATCCCCCTCTACCTGCTAGCCGGGCTGGCGTTCGGTGAAGGCGGAATCCTTCCCCTCGGTGCCAGTGAGGAGTTCGTCGCCATCGGCGCCGAGATCGGCGTCATCCTGCTGCTCCTGATGCTCGGCCTGGAGTACACGGCCAGCGATCTGGTCTCCAACCTCAAGACCCAGTACCCGGCCGGACTCGTGGACGCCACCCTCAACGCGCTGCCCGGCGCGGTGATGGCGCTGCTCCTCGGCTGGGGCCCCGTGGCCGCGGTCGTCCTGGCCGGCGTCACCTGGGTCAGCTCCTCCGGGGTGATCGCCAAGGTGCTCGGTGACCTGGGACGGCTGGGCAACCGTGAAACACCGGTCGTCCTCAGCATCCTGGTCCTCGAGGACCTGTCCATGGCGGTCTACCTGCCGATCATCACCGCCCTGCTCGCCGGCACCGGTCTCGCCGCCGGAAGTGCCACCCTCGCCATCGCGCTCGGTGTGGCGGCGCTGGTGCTGCTGGTGGCGGTGCGCTACGGACGGCACATCTCGCGGTTCGTCTCCAGCGACGATCCCGAGAAGCTGCTGCTCGTGGTGCTGGGTCTGACCCTGCTGGTCGCCGGTCTCGCCCAGCAGTTGCAGGTCTCGGCGGCCGTGGGCGCCTTCCTGGTCGGCATCGCGCTGTCCGGCGAGGTCGCCGAAGGGGCGCACCATCTGCTCGCTCCCCTGCGGGATCTGTTCGCCGCGGTCTTCTTCGTCTTCTTCGGACTGCACACCAACCCCGCCGACATCCCGCCCGTGTTCCTCTCGGCGCTCGCGCTCGCCGCCGTCACCACCGCGACGAAGATCGCCACCGGGTACTGGGCGGCCCGCCGTGCCGGGATCTCGGCCAAGGGCCGCTGGCGGGCCGGCGGAACCCTCGTCGCCCGCGGCGAGTTCTCCATCGTCATCGCCGGCCTCGCCGTCGGTGTCGAACCCCGCATCGGCCCCCTGGCCACCGCGTACGTGCTGATCCTGGTGATCCTCGGTCCGCTCACCGCCCGCTGGACCGAGCCCATCGCCCTGCGCCTGACCAGCCGGAGGCGGACACCCGCGGCCAGGACCGGGACGCCGGTGAAGGAGTCCGTCCCGGCCCCGCGCGGCGAGGTCGACGAACAGGACGCGATCGGCCGGTCCTGACCTGCGCCGCCCACGCCCCTGCGGCGGGGGCGGCACCCGGCGCCGACGGACAGACCGGCCCGGAGCTCCTGGGCGCCCCGGGCATCAACGGCCCGGGGACCGCCCTCGTCCTCCCGGCGGCCGGCAGGGATCGAGCAGGGACGCGGCGATCCCCAGGAGGACCAGTCCCGTGGCGACGAGCAGTCCGTGCGGCAGGACCAGCCCCGTGGGCAACGCGACCAGGGCGGTCGCCAGCACCCACCAGGCGCCGGCCCGCCGTCCTCCCCCGGGACGGACGCAGCGCCTGTTCACCGGCACTCGGGACCGCGGACCGGCCCTCCCGAGCTGCGCGTCGAGACCGGCCAGACCTTCTTCGTCGTACTGGGACACGGCTCTTCCTCCCCGGAACCGACAGCACCTGGAAGCGCAGAACCGCTCAAGTCCGCGGGCCGGTCGGCCGATCGTCACCGCTCGGCCGACCGCCTCTGCGCCACGACCCGCATCCAGGATTTCTTCCCCCCTCGGGCCGCCGCCAGTAGGCCCGGCCCCCATCTTTTCCGGTTCCCGCCCCCAGGAGTTCGGCCCGGCTCGGGGAACTCCCGGCCTCGGAAATGGGTGCTGTCACGGATGGCGGTCGTCCTGAGCAGGGCACACGCTGGTCCTTGAAGTCCGTCGCAGTGCGCCAGGAGCCGACCGGTTCACGTCGCCGCCTCTCTCCGGTGCGGAAGGGACCGGCGGCACGGCGGCTCAAGGCTGGGAGGAGAGACGCGGTGCCCCTGTTCTGGCGGATCTTCCTGCTGAACGCCGTCGTACTCGTCGCCGCGGCCGCTCTGCTGCTGGGCCCGGTCACCGTCTCCACGCCGATCCTGCTCGTCGAGGCCGCGATCCTCACCGGCGGCCTGGCCGCCATGCTCGTCGCCAACGCGCTCCTGCTCCGCCTGGCCCTGGCTCCGCTACGACGTCTCACCCGGGCCATGACCACGACCGATCTCCTGCGCCCGGGACGGCGTCCCGCGGTGAGCGGGCACGGGGAGATCGCCGAGCTGATCACGACCTTCAACACGATGCTCGACCGACTGGAGGACGAGCGGGCCACCAGCAGCGCCCGTGCCCTGTCCGCGCAGGAGGCCGAGCGCCGCCGCATCGCCCAGGAGCTTCACGACGAGGTCGGGCAGACCCTGACCGCCGTCCTCCTCGAACTCAAGCGCGTCGCCGACCACGCCCCGTCCGACGTGCGGACGGAACTGCGCCAGGTGCAGGAGACCACGCGGGGCAGCCTGGACGAGATCCGCCGTATCGCGCGCCGGCTGCGCCCCGGGGTCCTCGACGAACTCGGCCTGGCCAGCGCCCTCCGCTCCCTCACCACCGAGTTCGCCGGTCCCGGACTGACCGTCGGGCACAGGCTCGACACCGAACTCCCGGCTCTCGGCCCCGAGACGGAACTGGTCCTCTACCGGGTCGCCCAGGAGGGGCTCACCAACACCGCGCGCCACGCGGACGCCCACCACGCCGAACTCACCCTGCGAACCACCGAGACCGGCGTGGAGTTGCTCCTGCGCGACGACGGCCGCGGTCTCGGCGACGCGCCCGAGGGGGCCGGCATCCGTGGCATGCGTGAACGAGCGGTGCTCATCGGCGCCGCTCTCGCGCTGGGTGCCGGTCCGGGCGGCGGCACCGAACTGCGCCTCACCGTCCCCGTCCCCGTCCCCGTCCCCGTCCCCGACAGGAGCGGCCGACCATGACTGCCCCCTCCCCCGTGCGCATCCTGCTCGCCGACGACCACGCGCTGGTCCGCCGTGGAGTCCGTCTCATCCTCGACGGCGAACCCGACCTCACCGTCGTCGCGGAGGCCGAGGACGGCGCCGAGGCGGTCGCCCAGGCCCACGTCCACCATCCCGATCTGGCGATCCTCGACATCTCCATGCCCCGGCTCACCGGCCTCCAGGCGGCCCGTGACCTGTCCCGCAGCGAGCCGGACCTGCGGATCCTGATCCTGACGATGTACGACAACGAGCAGTTCTTCTTCGAAGCCCTCGCGGCCGGCGCCTCGGGCTACGTCCTCAAATCCGTGGCCGACCGTGACCTGGTCGAAGCCTGCCGCGCCACCATGCGCGGTGAGCCGTTCCTCTACCCCGGCGCGGTGAACGTGCTCGTCCGCAAGTACCTGGACCTGGCCCGGGAGGGCCGCGCGCTGCCCGCGAAGGCCATCACCGACCGCGAGGAGGAGATCCTCAAGCTGGTGGCCGAGGGGCACACCTCGCAGCAGATCGCCGACCTGCTCGTCATCAGCGCCAAGACCGTGGAGCGTCACCGCGCCAACCTGCTGCAGAAACTCGGCCTCAAGGACCGCCTGGAACTCACCCGGTACGCCATCCGCGTCGGTCTCATCGAGCCCTGACCCACGACAACGGACAGGCGGGGCGGGCGCCATGGGGCCTACCGCTCGACGTCGGCGGTCAGGGCTTCCGGGGCGGTCTCGCCCGTCGGCCTGCGGGACTCCGCTTCACGGTCCGGTCCGTGAGCGGGTGCCGGGTCCGTCTCGACCGTGCGCGCCGCCCGGCCGCGCACGGCGTCAGCGGCGGCACTCAGCGCACGGGCCAGCAGGTCGGCACGCCCCGCGACGACGGGGCCGAGCACCGCGAGGACGAGGACGTAGCCGGCGATGAACGCGGGGAGCCGGCCGTCCAGTCCGGCCGCCGTGGCCATCGCGGCCAGGATCAGCGCGAATTCCCCCCGGGCCACGAGGATGGTGGCGAGGTCCGCGGCGGCCCGGAGACCGTAGCCGTACAGGCGGGCCACCAGCAGCCCGGCGGCCACGTTCACGACGACGGTCAGCGCGGCAGCGAACGCCACCGGCGCGGCGACGGACGCGACGTCACCGGGGTCGATGGCGAGCCCGAAGGCGAAGAAGAAGATGGCCGCGAAGGCGTCGCGCAGCGGATGCACGAGCCGGCGGATCCGAGGCGCGGAAGGTGTTCCGGCCAGAATCAGTCCCACCATGAACGCGCCGATGGCGTCCGCGACTCCGACCGCTTCCGAGACTCCCGCCACGAGGACCGCGGCCCCGAGGAAACTGACGACCAGCAGTTCGCCGTCCCGGATCGCCATCAGACGGCCGACCAGACGGGTGCCGTAGCGGGCGGTTGCGGCCAGCACCAGCAGGAACCCGAACGCCTTGGTCCCCTGCCAGACCATGTCCCCGAACCCTTGGGCGCCGCCTATGACCGGCTGGAGCACGGCCAGATACAGGGCGAGGAAGACGTCCTCCACCACGATGACACCGAGGATCAGACGGGTCTCCGGGCGGCCGATGCGCCCCAGGTCGATCAGGGTCTTGGTCACGATGGCGGACGACGAGATGCCCAGCACGCCGGCGAGTACCAATGCCTCGCGCAGTCCCCAGCCGAGGGCGAAGCCGAACCCCAGACCCGCGCCCACGTTCAGCAGCAGATAGATCCCTCCGGCGGCCGGCAACCGCCGTCCTCCGCTCCTGAGGTCGTCGAGGTGGAACTCCAGCCCCAGGTAGAAGAGAAGAAGGACCAGCCCGAGTGCGGACAGCATCTCGAAGTCGTGGGCGTCCTCGACCAGGACCACACCGGGTGTGTGCGGGCCGAGCAGGACGCCGGCGAGCATGAACAGGGGGATGGTCGGCAGCCCGATCCTTCCCCCGAGCCGGGCGAAGAACGCCGCGGCCAGGAAGGCTCCCCCCATGGCGAGCAAGGTGTCGGCATGGCCCACGGGTCACCACCCTCCACGGCGGCGGGACCAAAGAGAACGCCGTAGGACGACGGACAGTCGCTCACCGCCGCGGCGGCACGGGCGACCCGGACCTGATCACCGGCTCAGCCGCTCTTCGAGCGCCCCACGGCCGAACGCGCCGAGGCGCCAGGGACCTCACGCCGGGCGGCAACCCGACGTCACCGTCACCCTCGCACGCCCCAGGTCCCCCTCACCATCCGTGCCGACACCCATTCGCGGCCGCGTCCGACACCCATGCCACGGATGATGCCCGGGCGGGGCGGCGCATGGCACCAGGAGCGTGAGCGGCGGCCGTTCACATGTTGATCATGTGGCCGGCAAGGCCGTGGACCGCCTCCTTGACCGCCTCGCCGAGGGTCGGGTGGGCGTGGACGTTGCGGGCGACCTCGTGGACGGTGAGGTCCCACTGCTGAGCGAGGGTCAGCTCCGGGAGCAGTTCCGTGACGTCCGGGCCGATGAGGTGTCCGCCGACGAGCTCGCCGTGCGTGGTGTCGCTGATCAGCTTCACGAAGCCCGTGGTGTCACCGAGGCCGTGCGCCTTGCCGTTGGCCGTGAAGGGGAACTTCGCCACTTTGACGTCGTAGCCGAGGTCGCGGGCCTGGGCCTCGGTGTATCCGAAGCTGGCGATCTGCGGCCGGCAGTACGTGGCTCGCGGGATCATCGCGTAGTCGAGTTCCATGGTCTCGGCCTCGGCCAGCGTCTCGGCGGCGATCACGCCCATCGCCTCGGCGGCGTGCGCGAGCATGAGTTTCGCGGTGACGTCGCCGATGGCGTACAGATGCGGGACGGATGTGCGGCAGCGGCCGTCGACGTCGATCGCACCCCGTTCGGTGACCGTCACGCCGGTGTTCTCCAGGCCGTATCCCGTCACGTTCGGTGCGAAGCCGATGGCCTGGAGGACCTTGTCCGCTTCCAGCACCTGTGGGGCGCCGTCCTTGTCGGTGACCGTCACACGGACCTGGGGACCGGACTCGTCGATGGCGTCGACGCGGGTCGAGGTGAGCGCTTCGATGCCCAGCTTGCGGTACTGACGGGCGAGTTCGGCGGAGACCTCGGCGTCCTCCAGCGGGGCGAGACGGTCCAGGAACTCGACCACGGTGACCTTCACGCCGTAGTTGTGCAGCACGTACGCGAACTCGACGCCGATCGCTCCCGCGCCCGCGATGATGATCGACTCCGGCAGGTCCTCGGCGAGGATCTGCTCCTCGTAGGTCACCACTCTGGACGTACGGCGCGTGCCGGGCAGCAGTTTCGGCGTGGCGCCGGTGGCGATGACGCAGTGGTCGAATCCGATGGTGAGGGTCTCGCCGTCGTAGCCCGCGACCTGAAGGGTGTGCGGGTCGAGGAAGGTGCCGCGGCCGTCGATCTCGGTGATCTCGTTCTTCTTCATCAGGTAGTGGACGCCCCGGACGCGTCCGTCGGCGACCTTGCGACTGCGGCGGTACGCCTCGCCGTAGTCGAAGGACACCTGACCGTCGACCCGGATGCCGAAGGTCTTCGCCTCACGGGTGACGATGTGGGCGAGCTCGGCGTTGCGCAGCAGGGCCTTCGTGGGGATGCAGCCCACGTTCAGACAGACGCCGCCCCAGTACTTCTCCTCCACTACGGCGACGCGTTTGCCCAACTGGGCCGCGCGGATCGCGGCGACGTAGCCACCGGGACCGGCTCCGAGCACCACCACGTCGAAACGCTCGTCCAGCTCGGCCATCGTGGTTCCTTCCGTTCCTCGCTCATGTCGTCGCTGCGACTGTAGGCCGCGCCCCGGGCACGTCCGGGTTCCGGCGCGAGCGGATGGTCCGTCAGGACGCCCCCCGTACGGCCGCGACGAACGTGTCGGTGGTGAGGATGGCGTGGGCGTAGGCAGGGGCGTTCAGTTCGAAGGTCGCCTGCATCTCCTCGGGGCGGAAGGCGGCGATGGCGTCCTTGACGAGGGTGACGTGATAGCCGAGCTCCTGACCGAAGCGAGCGGTGGTGTCGATGCAGGTGTTGGCCCGCATGCCGATCAGCGCGATGTGCGAGATGCCGTGCTGTTTCAGCTGGAGGTCGAGATCGGTGTTGGCGAAGCCGCTGGAGGACCAGTGCTCGTGCACGACGATCTCGCCCTCTCCCGGCTCGAAGTCGGGGTGGAACGTGCCGCCCCATGTGCCCTTCTCGAAGATCTTCGTCTCCGCGGCCCGGGCCTGGGAGAAGGAGAGGTGGGCCCAGCCGTCGTAGTCGCCCGGGGCGGTGCGACGGTGCGGGACGAAGAAGGTGCGGATACCGGCCGTGCGGGTGGCGGCGAGGACTTGGCGCATGTGGTCGAGCAGCTGGACGCTCTCGGCGACCTCCTTCGCGCGCGGCCACAGTTTTCCGCCCTCGGACAGGAAGTCGTTGTAGGGGTCGACCACCAGGAGCGCGGTGCGCGAGCTGTCGTAGCCGTCTGTGGTCATGGTCTGTGCCTCGTCTCTGGCTCGGACTCCGGTTCCGGCTCTCGCTCTGGTTCCGGCTCTGGCGTACAAGAGGTCGGGGGGCCGGAGTCCGTGGCGGTTCCGGGGCGGAGATGCGAGGGGGGCGGCGGACTCGGGACCGGCCGCGCGGGCGGGCAGCGGCGGACGTCAGCTCATTGACAGACTACGTCGGCACCGTCCGCCGCGCGCTCGCACACCGGCCCCGCCCCGATGCGCCCACCGAGCCCCGGGACGCGTCCTCGCGACGGCGCCGGCCACCACGGACGGGAGACCCCGCCCGCAGCCGAGGGGCACGCGGCGGACGCGGCACGGCCCGCGTCAGGGGGCGTCGCCCCGCCACTCGTACGTGCGGCTGCCCGACGACCTGGGGGCGTACGTGGCGTGACCGCCGGGGCCGTATCGCCCTATCTCCGTGGGCAGGACGACGGCGCGCCCGGCCTCGTGGTCCGCCCTGTCGGTGACGTCGAGCAGCAGACCGTCCAGCGGGCCGCCCACCAGCTCGACGTACGCCCGACCGCTTCGGGGGCCGGGATCGTCGTGGTCCGCCCCGTAGACCCGTCCTCGCATGAACTCCAGCTCGTCCATGATCTGCAGCATCGCATCCGGCACTGACAACGCGCCGTGGCGCGGGACGCCGCTCCGTGTGCCGGTGGGGACGGCTCGTGTCCGGACGCCCCCCGGACTCCGGGCGGTCTTGTCGGCCCGCGGTCCACGGGTGAGCCGGCCCGCCGACTTCTCCGTACAGTGAGGAAGTGTCCTAGGAGGCGTACCGACATGGATCAAGAGCAGATCCTCAGCAGGATCACGGCCATGGTGGACGACGAGCGGCGGCTGCGGGAGGCCATCGAGGCCGGTCGGATCGACAGCCGCACCGAACAGGAACGGCTCGGTGAGCTGGAGCGCCAGCTCGACCAGTGCTGGGACCTGCTGCGCCAACGACGTGCCAAGGCCGAGTTCGGTGAGAACCCGGACGAGGCGCAGGTCCGTCCTTCCTCGGAGGTCGAGGGCTACCTGGGCTGACCGCCGTGGGCCGGGAGCGGACGGTCGCCGGGCGCGGCAGGGACCGGCTCGACGACGTGCGCCGACCACTCGTCGTTCGACAGTCCGAGCAGGCGCTCCGTCTCCTCCCGGTCGGGCAGTGGCCCCCGGTCCGCCGTCACCGTGAGGGCGGAGGACGCTGTGACGTGGCCCAGGCGGAGCGCGCGCGGCAGGGGCGCGCCCCGGAGCAGGCCCGCGAGGAAACCGGCCGCGAAGGCGTCACCGGCGCCGACCGACTCCACGACCGTCGTCCGTAGCGCGGGCACCGTGTGCACCGCCGTGCCGGTGAAGGCACTGGCGGCGTGGGCACCGTCCTTGACGACGACGAGGCGTGGATGCGGGAGCAGGGCCCGTACGTCCGCCGGCGTGAGGTGCGTGCCCCAGAGGTCCTGTGCCTCGTCGAGGCCGACGAAGACGATGTCGGCGCGGTCGGCGAGTTCGTGGAGCACGGTGGGGGCCGACCCGTCGGGCCACAGGGCGGCGCGATGGTTGACGTCGAAGCTGACGGCGTACGGCCGCGCCGCGGGCGGGCAGGTGAGCGCCCGGGTGACGAGTTCGCGGCAGGACGGCGACAGGGCCGGGGTGATGCCGGTGAGGTGCAACAGCGCGGCCGCACTGACGGGTTGACGGTCCAGCAGGTCCGGTCCGAGGGCGGACGCGGCGGAGCCGTTCCGGTAGTACCGCACCCGTGTGCCGTTGTGTCCGGGGTCCTTCAGGAGCAGGCCGGTGGGACGTTCGGTGTCGGTGCGCACATGGGACACGTCGACGCCTGCCGCGGCGACGGTGGCCCGCACCCGGCTGCCCAGCGGGTCGTCGCCGAGCGCCGAGAGCCAGATGCTGGGAATGCCGTGGTCGGCCAGGTACATGGCGACGTTGGACTCGGCTCCGGCCACCGACAGATTCAGGTGGGTGGCGTCGTGCAGAGGGCTGAGCGGGTCGGGGACCAGGGCCGCCATGGTCTCGCCGACGCAGACGACGGGCCCCGGGGCGGGGCACCGGCGGGTCATGACGGCTCCTGCGGGTCCGAGGGGGTACGCGGCGCGTGTGGCCGATAGGCGGGTGCCGGCGTTCCCGGCACGTCGACGCGGAGGGTGAACACCGCTCCGTCATGGGAGCCGGGTGCGGTCAGCCCGACGCGGGCGGTGGTGACATGGAGGACGTCGTCGACCAGGCACACACCCGCGGGGCAGCTCGCGGGCAGCCGCACGACGCGGTCTGGTGTGCCGTCCGGCAGATACCGGCGTACGGTTCCGGTGCCCCAGACCGCGATCCACACTCCGCCCTCGACGTCGACCGCCATGCCGTCCGGGCTGCCTTCGTCGACGGCGACGAACGTCTCCGGGGTTCCGAGGTCGGCCGTCTCCGGATCGACCGGGAAGCGCCGGACGATGCCGCGGGCGCTGTCGGCCAGGTACATGGCGCTGCCGTCGGGGGTGAAAGCCGGGCCGTTGGGCACGGTGATGCCGTCCAGGACGCGTACGGTCGTGCCGTCCTGACCGACCCGGTACAGGGCGCCGGCGCCCTCGTCGGCGTCGTAGGACATGCTGCCCGCCCAGAAGCGGCCCGCGGGGTCGGCCGCGGCGTCGTTCATGCGCATGCGCGGGACGGTGTGCTCCTCCGGGCGCGCGAGCCAGCTGACGGTGCCGTCGGGACCGATCAGACAGATGCCGGTGCCGGCGGCCGCGATCCAGGTGCCCGGCCGGCCGGCGACGGGGGCGACGGCGCCCAGCGGTACGGGGAGCCGGACCAGGGTCCGCAGGCCGGCGGCCGGATCGTCGGGCGCTTCGAGGAGACGGCCGGAGAGGATGTCCACCAGCACGACGCCGGTGCCGGTCCACCGGATGCCTTCGCCGAGCTCCAGACGGTCCGGCCGGGTGGCACGCAGGCCCGCGGTGACGTGGTCGGTCACGGTGTCACCTCCCGTACGACGGCGCGGAACGCGCGGGCCCGGTCCCGCAGCGCGGTGAGGCTGCCGCCGTCGGCGGCGTCGCCGACGAGGGGGGACCCGACGCCGACGGCGGTCGCGCCCGCCGCGAGACAGGCGCGGGCGGCCACCTCGTCGACTCCGCCCACCGGGACGAACGGCGTGTCGGGGAACGGACCCCGCAGCGCCTTGAGATAGGCCGCTCCCCCGGCCTGGGCCACGGGGAAGACCTTCAGTGCGTCCGCGCCCATCGCCCGGGCGGCGACGATCTCGGTGGGGGTGAACACGCCGGCGAGGACGGGCAGGCCGAGGTCCTGTGCCGCGCGCACGCCGTCCCCCAGGCCGGGGGTGACGACGAAGTTCGCACCCGCGCGGTGGGCGGCGCGCGCGTCGTCGGCGGTCAGGACCGTGCCGGCGCCCAACGGCCTTTCGGGACCCAGTACTTCACGGGCGCGGGCGATGACCTTCAGGGCGTCGGCTCCGCTCAGCGACACCTCGACGAGTTCGACGCCTTCCTCGGCCAGGGTGAGCACGGTGTGCAGTGCGGCGTCGGCGTCGCCGCCGCGCACGATGGCGACCAGGCGCTGGGCGGCCAGGGCAGCGGGTAGTTCCACGGACGAAGCTCCTCGGTACAGGGGTTCAGGGGCAGCGGCAGGCGGAGTCGACGGTGAGCCGCCAGCGCACCTCGCCGGTCGCCGGGACGCGGACGGCGTCCGTGGGCCCGGCGTCGGCGAGGTCGAAGGTGCGGCCGAGCATCGGCTCGACGCCCGTACTGCGATAGGGACTCGGCCGGGGGAAGCCGCCGAGGTTGCGCCACAGGGCGATCGACACCGGGTGCCCCTCGGCCCGCACGACGAAGCTCAGCCGGTCGCGGCCGTCGTGGACGCAGCACCACGGGGCGTCCACCACGGCGCCGACAGCCGTGCCGTCGTCGGGGCCGAGTCGGTCGAGGGGCAGTCCGTGCGGTGCCGGCCACGGGCCCTCGATCCACGGCGCGCCGGCGGGCCAGGGCCGGTGCAGCAGCGGACCGGCTTCGGGGAACAGGCGAGTGCTCGCACCGGAGTTCATGTGGAGTGTCGCGTCCGGGGACAGGTCGAGCAGGGCGTGCGCCGCCCAGACGAAGCGGTAGCCCGGCTCCGCGGTCAGGTGGTAGTCGGCGGTGACACCTTCGGGTGTGGAGCGGATGGTGCGGCCGAGAGCGAAGTCCGCGCAGCGCACGTGGTGCGTGTCCCCGTCCTGGGTCCAGAGCCGCGACCAGGCGTCTCCGTGGTCGGGGTCGCCGCGGACCGTGGGGATGCATTCCTCCAGGCCGCCCGCGTCGACGAACGCGTCGCCGGGCGAGACCTCGTGGCGTTCCGGTGCGCCGCGTCGCCAGAGCCATTCCCGGCCGTGCGCGCGCAGGGAGGTCCAACGGCCGCCGTACGCAAGGTCGGTGAGCACGTCCACGGGTTCGTCACCACTCCGCGAAGGAGCCGTCGGCGTGCCGCCAGACCGGGTTGCGCCAGGCGTGTCCCGAGCGGTCGGCGGCCCGCACGGCGGCCTCGTCGACGGTGACGCCGAGGCCCGGTGTGTCGCCGCGGAGGGCGTGACCGTCGACGAACCGGAAGGGCTCGGGGTCGGCGACGTAGGAGAGCAGGTCCGCGTCCTTGTTGTAGTGGATGCCGCGGCTCTGCTCCTGGATCAGGAAGTTCGGGGTGGCGAAGGCGACTTGGAGGCTCGCGGCCAGTGCGATCGGTCCGAGGGGGCAGTGCGGGGCGAGCTGGGCGCCGTAGGTGTCGGCGAGTGAGGCGATGCGGTGGACCTCGGAGATGCCGCCCGCGTGCGAGAGGTCGGGTTGGACGACCGCGACGCCGGCGGTGAGAGCGGGCAGGAACTCGCTGCGGGAGTACAGGCGTTCGCCGGTGGCCAGCGGCACGGAGCTCGTGGCGACGAGACCGGCCAGCAGGTGGCTCTGCTCGGGGAGGACCGGTTCTTCGACGAACAGCGGGTGCAGGGGCTCGATCTCGGTCAGCACGCGGCGGGCGCTCGCCGCGCTGAAGCGGCCGTGGAAGTCGACGGCCACGTCCCGCTCGGGGCCGAGCACGTCGCGGGCCGCGGCCACACGCGCGACGACGGCGGCCGTCTCGGCCGCGGTGGCGATCGGGGACGTGGCTCCGGCGCCGTTCATCTTGACCGCGGTGAAGCCGGCTTCGACCTGGGCCGCTATCTGCTCGCTCAGTTCGGTGGGTTCGTCGCCGCCGACCCACGCGTAGACCCGGACGCGTTCGCGTACGGGGCCGCCCAGCAGGGCGTGCACAGGTGCGCCGTAGGTCTTGCCCGCGATGTCCCACAGGGCCTGGTCGAGGCCGGCGACCGCGCTGGACAGCACCGGGCCGCCCCGGTAGAAGCCGCCCTTGGTGAGGACCTGCCAGTGGTCCTGGATGCGCAGCGGGTCCTCTCCGATCAGATGTTCGGCGAGGACGTCGACGGCGGCCCTGACGACCTCGGCGCGTCCCTCGACGACGGGTTCGCCCCAGCCGACGACTCCGTCGTCGGTCTCGATCCGGCAGAACAGCCAGCGTGGCGGGACCAGGAAGGTTTCTATGCGGGCGATCTTCACTTGCCGCCGGTGCCTTTCGTGTCGTCGGAGCCGTCGATCCGGTCGAGATCGCGTCCGGCCTGTTCGAGGAGGGCGTGCATGGCGGCCTCGGCGGCCCGGGGGTCCTGGTCGCGTACGGCGTCCAGGACGGCGCGGTGGGCCGGTACCGGATCCTCACTGTGCGGAGAGCTGTGCACGAGCCGGTCGCGCTGGGCGAGGCCGGACTCGATGACCATTTCCATGCGTTCGAGGAGTTCGTTGTGGGTGGCGGTGAGCAGCGCCCGGTGGAAGGCGAGGTCGGCGTCGACGGCGTGCGCGGCGTCGGCGTCGTGCTCCCCCATGGCCGCGAGGGCTTCGTCCAGGGCGGCGAGGTCGGCGTCGGTGCGGCGCTCGGCGGCCAGGCGTACGGCGGCCGGCTCGATGATGGAACGGACCTCGGCGAGGTTGCGCAGCAGCGCGTGGTCGGCGCCGGTGGTGCCGCCGCCCTCGAACTGCCAGCGCAGCACGTCGGCGTCGAGCAGGTTCCAGTCGGCGCGGGCGCGCACGAACGTGCCGCGTTTCTGGCGTGCGTCGACCATGCCCTTGGCGGCCAGCACTTTCAGGGACTCGCGCAGTGCGGTGAGGCTGACGTCCAGTTCGCTCTGCAGCGCGACGAGGTCGAGCGTGGCCCCCTCCGGGATGTCGCCTCCCAGGATGCGGCGGGCGAGCGCTTCCACGGTCTGTCCGTGCAGTCCGCGGCGGGCGTAGGGCGTCATGGCGTAGTGCCTTTCTCCTCGGATGTGAACGCTGCAATGATCACGCGGATGCCTTGACGACGCTCCACCCTCCGTCGACGACGAGGTGCGCTCCGGTGATGAAGGAGGCCTCGTCGGCTCCGAGGAACGCGATGGCGGCGGCCACCTCCTCGGGAGTGCCGAATCTTCGGGCCGCCGTCTCGGCGACGCTGCGCTGCCGGTCCTCGGGCGGCACCCGGTCCCAGGCGCCGGTGAGCACGGGGCCGGGCAGGACGGCGTTGACCCGCACCTCGGGCCCGTACTCCACGGCGAGCTGGCCGCACAGGGAGAGCAGGGCGCCCTTGGAGGCCGCGTACGCGGGGTGTCCTGGCAGGCCTTTGTGCGCGTGGACCGACGAGGTGAGGACGACCGATCCGCCGACGGTGCGCAGGTCGGGCAGGACGGTCTTGAAGCCGATGAAGGACGCGGTGAGATTGACGGCGAGCTGCCGCTCCCAGGACGCGAGGGACATCCGGTCGGCCGGGGTGACGTCGACGGTGAACGCGTTGCTGACCAGCACGCCGACGGGTCCGTGGGTGTGGGCGGCGGCCGCGATCCGCTGCCAGTCCTGCTCGGCCGAGACGTCGGCGGTCACGAAGGTGGCCGTGCCGCCGTCCTCGGTGATGCGATCGGCCACCGCCCGGCCGCGCTCCTCGGCGATGTCGGCGAGGACCACGGCGGCGCCTTCCTGTGCCAGGCGTTCGGCGGTGGCGGCACCGATGCCGGAAGCGGCGCCGGTGATCACGGCCGTTCGGCCGGTGAAGCGGGCGCCGTGCGGTCGTGACGCGTCCATGGTGTGGTTCGGCTCCTTCGTCGGGGGTGGTGGAAACGATGGCGGGTGGCGTGTGCCCCTGTTCTAGTGCCGGGTCAGCACCACCAGTTCGGCGTCGTGGTCGGCGCTCCATGCCAACGGCAGTCCGTAGTGCAGCAGGTGTGCGCCGCTGTACGCGGTCGAGGACGCGGCGTCGGTGTAGGTGGCGGTGGGGTCGAGCCCGCGCAGCCGCAGCCGGGCGGGGCGGCCGGGCACGAGCGGGGCGCCGTCCAGCCGTCCGGTGCTGAAGGCGGCGACGACGACTCGCTCCCCGTCCTCGGCGTCGTACTGCACTCCGCAGGTGGCGTCCCGCACCGTGCCGAGCAGGCGGGCCTCGCCGTGGTGCACGATGTCGCGGACCTCCTTGTACCGGCTGATCCACCCGGCCGCTTCGGCGAGTTGGTCCGGAGTCCAGTGGCGCAGGTCGGCACCGATGCCGAGCACTCCGCACATGGCGGTGACGAACCGGAAGGCGAGGCTGCGCGGGCGTGGGTCGAAGACGCCGCGGGCGTCGGTGACCCAGGAGCTCATGACGTGCGGCGCGTGCGCGTGCAGGAAGCCGTACTGGATGGCCAGGCGGTCCAGTGGTGCGGTGTTGTCGCTGGGCCACACGACGTCGGTGCGGGCGAGGGTGGTGTGGTCGATGCGGCCACCGCCGCCCGCGCAGCCCTCGACGGTGACGTCGGGGTGGGCGGTTCGCAGGTGGTCCAGTACGCGCAGGTATCCGCGGACGTGTTCGGCGTCGAGGTCCAAGTGGTCCGCGGGGCCGGCGCCCGGTCGGCCACGTTCGGTCGGCGGGCGGTTCATGTCCCACTTCACATAGCTGATGTGATGGCTGGTCAGCAGCTCGTCGAGGGTGCCGAGGACGAATTCCTGGACGTCGGTGCGGCCGAGGTCGAGCAGCAGCTGGTTGCGCACCCGGCGGGCGGGGCGGCCCTCGATGCGGTAGACCCATTCGGGGTGCTCGGCGTACAGACGACTGGCCGGGCTGACGGCTTCCGGTTCGATCCACAGTCCGAAGTCCAGGCCCAGGGCCCGCACGTCGTCGACGAAGCGGTCGAATCCGTCGGGAAAGGCCGCCGGATCGGGTGACCAGTCGCCCAGCCCTCCGGTGTCGTCGGCGCGGCCGGTGAACCAGCCGTCGTCCACGACGAACAGCTCGGCCCCGATGTCCGCCGCGGCCTTGGCCAGTTCCAGCTGGCTGGCGGCGTCGACGTCGAAGCCGGTGGCCTCCCAGGAGTTGTAGAGGACCTTGCGGGGGCGGCGCAGTCGTCCGCCCGCGAGCCGTCGTTCGTAGCGGTGCCAGACGCGGGACAGGCCGTCGAGGCCGTCCGGGCTGAAGGCGCAGGCGAGGCGGGGTGTGGTCAGGGTGTCCCCGGGGGCGAGCCGTACCGCGCCCTCGTGCGGTAGGCGGCCGGCCCGGACCCGCACCGTGCCGCCGGGTTCCGCCTCCGCGGTGATGTGCCAGTTGCCCGCCCATTCCAGGGCGATGCCGTACGTGGGGGCGGGTCCGTCGTGCGGGGCGGCCGCGTCCTGGACGGCGAGCCACGGCGCGTACGCGTGTCCCGGTACGCCCTGGGTGCTGCCCATGGTGAACGTGCCCCGGGTGAGGTCGAGTTGGGTGTGCTGGAATTCCTGCGACCACTGGCCGGTGAGGTACGTCAGCCGGGCGCCTTCGGTGACGGGGACGGTCACGGCGGCCGAGTCCAGCCGACCCAGGCGCAGTTCCTCCTCACCCGTGCAGGTCAGTTCGGTCCACCGGTGGATGACGTCGGTTCCCGGCACGGTGGCGTAGCACAGGGTCGTGCGCAGGCCCAGGACGTCGTCGGTGAATGCCAGCCGCAGGGCGCCCGATTCCTCGACGGCGCCGTCGAAGGTCCACCACACGCCCCGTTCCCCGCCCGGTCGCGAGGCGACGAGGTCGGCGCCGGTGAACGGCCGCAGTCCCTGCGGCAGGTATTCGGCGGGGGCGGCGTCTGCGGGAGTGATGAAGTGGGTGCGGTGCGACCAGTCCAGCGCCGACGGCCCGTGCTCGACGCCGCGCGGCCCCCATGACTCCAGTTCGGCCCACGGGCCGTCCGGGGAGAGCCGCACGGTGTAGCCGGTGCGCTCGGTGCGCAGCGTCCAGCGCTGGGATGTCGTCACTTCACTGCTCCGAGGTTGAGGCCGGCCACGAAGTGGCGCTGGAAACGGAGGAACACGGCCACGGTGGGGGCGGCGGCGATGACGGATCCGGCGGCGATCACGTTCCACATGGACACGTACTGTCCCTGAAGTCCGATGAGGGCCGCGGTGATCGGCATCTTGGTGTCGCTGCGCAGCACGGTGATGGCCCACAGCAGGTCGTTGAAGATCCAGGTGAAGGACAGGGCGCTGAGCGCGGCGAGCGCGGGCCGGGTGAGCGGGAGGATGATGCGCCAGAAGACCTGCCAGGGTCCGGCGCCGTCGACGACGGCGGCCTGCTGGATCTCGGCGGGGATCGCCCGCATGAAGCCGTGCAGGACGAAGACGTAGAAACCGACGCCGAAGCCGATCTGCACGCCGATCAGGGCGGGCAGGGTGTCGTACAGGCCCATCAGCTCGCTGAGCTTCGACACCGGGATGAGCAGGATCTGCGGAGGCAGCAGATTGCCGCCGAGCATCAGCAGCAACAAGGAGCGGCGGAAGGGCATGTCGTAGCGGCTGAGGGCGAACGCGGCCATGGCGGCGAGTGCGAGGGTCACCGCGACGCAGGGGATGGTGACGACCAGGCTGTTGATCAGGGCGCGCTGCTGGCCGCCGTCGGACCATGCCTGGTGGAAGTTGTCCAGGGTGAAGGAGTGGGGCCGGCTGCCCAGACCGTGTGCGGCGATGTCGTCGAAGGATCGCAGGCTGGTCACCAGGACCAGGGCGATGGGCAGCAGCCACAGCACGGCCAGCGTCCCGGCGCCGAGGTGGAAGCCGGCCGTGGCGGCCCGTCGGCGGCGCAGTGCGGTGGCGGACGCGCGGGGACGGGTGGCCGGCGTGCGGGGCTGGGTGGCGGACATCAGTCGGCCTCCCGGAAGGCGCGGACGAGGTAGGAGGCGATGACGCCGAAGGCCAGCAGGAAGATGACGACGGCCAGGGCGGAGCCGTATCCGAGGCGCAGGGACTGGAACGCGGTGGAGTACATGTAGGTGCTCAGCAGTTCGGACGAGTGGTAGGGGCCGCCCCGGGTCAGTGACCACACCACGTCGAAGGAGCGCAGCGAGTCGATGATGATCACGGACAGCACGACGGCGTTCACGCTGCGCAGTTGAGGGAGCGTCACATGGCGGAAGCGCTGGAGGCGTCCGGCGCCGTCGACCTTGGCCGCCTCGTAGAGTGCCGGGTCGATGCCTTTGAGGCCGGCGAGGTAGAGGACCATCACGTAGCCGATCTGACGCCAGAGCGCAGGCACGATCACCGCGTACAGGGCGGTGTCCTGGTCGGCGAGCCAGGCGTGGCGCAGGCTGCCGAGGCCGATCCCGTCGAGGAGTTGGTTGAGTACGCCGTCGGGCTGGTAGATGGCCTGCCAGACGAGGGCGGTGGCGACGAGGGAGAAGACGACGGGCAGGAACAGGGCCGCGCGGTAGAAGCCGATGCCGCGGCGCTCCTGCTGGAGCAGCAGCGCGGCGCCGAGGCCGAGGAGTGCGGACAGTCCGCCGAACAGCACCAGCCACAGGACGGTGTGGCCCACGGCGCTGCGGAAGATGTCGTCCCCGGCCATCTCGCGGAAGTTGTCGAGACCGACGAACTTCGGCGGCGACACGCCGTCCCAGCTGGTCAGAGCGAGGTAGAAACCCTGAAGCGCGGGCCAGAACACCCACACGGCCTCGGCGAGGAGGGGGATGAGGACGAAGGCGAGCACGAGCGGGGGTGTGCGCCGGGGGCCCCGGCCCCGACCGCCGCTGGGCGGGGTCGGGGCCGGGGTCTTGCTTCGGGTGGCGGTCAGGACGGCCATGTCAGGCGTTCCAGATCTTCTGGGCGTCGCGCTGCCAGGTGGTGAGGATGCTCCCGACCTCCTTGGGCTTGGCGAGGAACTTGGTCAGCGCGGTGTCGGCGGTGGGCTGGAGGGCGTCGCTGGAGTCGCGGTTGAAGAACTGGGTGATCTCCGCGGCCGCCTCGATGTGCTTGCGCCCCTTCTTGACCAGTGCGGTGCCGGCGTCCTTCGCGTCGGGGTGGCAGGGCAGGACGGTACCGGAGGAGCCCTTGATGTAGAGCTCCTGCGCCTGGGGTGTGGCGAGGTATCCGAGCAGCTCGGACACCTGCTCGTGGCGTCCGGTGCGAGCGCTGGCGAAGTAGCCGTCGGTGGGCGCTTCCTCGGCGAGGGGCACCTTCGGGTCGATGACGGGGAAGCGGAAGAAGTCGATGTCGTCGAGCGCGTCCTTGGGGGCGGCGTCGGCGAAGAAGGTGCCGATCAGCATCATGCCGCTGCGGCCGTTGAGCAGGGAGGTCGTGGCGTCCTGGAAGGCGACGGCGGTGCCGTTCGGGTCGAAGAAGGGCAGCACCTCCTGCCAGCGGTCGAAGACCTTGCGCACCTCGGGGTCGTCGAAGCGGTGCTCTCCGGCGAGCAGCCGGCGGTGGTACTCGGCGCCATTGATCCGTATGTCGAGGTAGTCGAACCAGGCGGAGGCGACCCATGCGGTGTTGCCGCCGGCGCCGAGCCCGATGGGGTCCACGCCCTTGGACTTGAGCTTGTCGCACAGATCGAGGAACTCGTCCCAGGTCGAGGGCTCGCTCACACCCCACTTGGCGAAGTTCGACTTCCGGTAGAACATGCCCCACCAGTAGTAGGTGGTGGGCACGAAGACCTTCTTGCCCGACGTCGCGGTGCACAGCGTGTGCAGCGCCTTGGAGTAGCGCTTGAGGTCGGGTGAGGAGTTCCAGACGTCGTCGAGGCCGAGGAGCAGGTTCTTCTTGGCGTAGGCGTCGGCGACCGAGCCGGGGTACCAGGTGTACACGTCCGGCGGGTTGGCGGAGGTCAGGTAGGTCGGCAGCTGGGTGCGGAAGGTCTCGGCGGCGACGGTGTTCAGGCTGACCTGTCCGGAACCCTTCTTGCCGTAGGCGGCGACCACGTCCTGCATGGCCGCCTTGGCCTGTGGTGCCGACAGGTTGGACTGGAGGGTGACCGCGCCCTTCGAGGAGGTCTTGGCGGAGGAGCTGGAGGTGACACAGCCGCTGAGCAGCGCCGTCGTCCCGGCGGCGCCGAGTCCGGCGAGCACATGCCGTCGGCTTGGCTGGTGGTTCGTCATGAGAGTCTCCCTGCGGATCCCCGCGGTGGGGGCGGCCCTCCTGACGGCCGGTGCCCCGCTCGCGGCGGATCCAGGTTCGCGTGGCACTCCCGCCACGTCAAGATTAATTACTAATTTATTTGAACTGGGCGAGGTGAATGCGCCCCCTGGCCCGCGGTGTCGTCCGCTTCGGCCACGGGCGGCGCGGAGCCGGGGGCTGCCGCCGCCGGTGCCCCGGAGGCTGCCCGGGCCATGGCGGGAGCCGCCACGGAGGCCAGGCGGGTGGTGCGATATCGGGTCGGCCTGGGTGTGGGTGTGGGTGAGCGTGAAGCCACTTGCCTCTCCCGGAGGTTGGGAAGCAGGGAGGAACGCGACGCGGGCCGCGCGGGGCCGACGGCGTCACGGCGACGACTGTGGCCCGGAGCCGAAACCCTGTCAAGATTAATTACTAATTTAATAGAAGCAGCTCGAATCGAGGGCATGCCGACGGGCCGCACGCCACGGTGGCGGCGATCGGCGGGCCGGATGCGGGGAGGGCGACCGCGCGGGGGCCGCGCGCACGGCGGACGGTGCGGCGACCGCGCGGGGGCCGCGCGCACGGCGGACGGTGCGGCGACGGCGGCCCGCACACGTCAGGGCGGCACCGCGGGACCGGTCACCCCGCCGCGCCGCCGACATGAACCACCCGCAGGTCAGGGGGCGTTCTGCACTTCACCACGCGTGGAGAACGTGACGGGCTCCCCCGGCATGATGTCGCCCGGCGGTATCCCGGGGTGGTGGCCGTGGCGCGGCGACGGGTGCTCGCTGCGCGGGCCCAGCGTCAGCCGGGAGACGATGCGGTAGCGGTCCCCGCGGTAGAGCGAGTGCACGTACTCCACCGGCCGGCCCTGAGTGTCGGAGGTGAGGCGTTCGAAGAGGAGGGCCGGTGAGAGTTCCGGTACGTCGAGCAGCTCCGCCTCGCCGCGGGTCACCACGGTGGGCTCGATCGCCTGCACCGCCTCGCTGACCTGGATGCCGTGACGTCGGCCGAGGTGCTCGTACAGGTCGCCGTTCTCCAGTTCGTCACTGGTCAGGTCCGGGACCAGATCCGCGGGGATGTACAGGTACTCGATCGCCATCGGAGACCCGTCGACCAGGCGCAGACGTGCCACGTACCGGATCCTGGCCGCCGGCGAGACGCGCAGCTTGCGGCCCACCCTGGCGCCGGCCGACTGCGTACTCACTTCGAGGAGCCGGCTGGTCCACTCCCCCACGGCCTGGGGCAGGCTGAACGTCCGGCTGTCCTGGACCAGTTCCTGAGTGATCTTCTCGCTGGCCACGAACACGCCACGGCCGTGCTCGCGCACCAGCAGCCCGGCGACGACGAGTTGGTCCACCGCCGCCCGCAACGTGGGCCGCGACACGCCCAGCTCGGCACAGAGGGCGCGCTCGGAGGGAATCGCGTCGCCCGGCCGGCGTTCCTCCACGAGTGCGAGGACGGCGTCGCGCACCTTCTCGCGCTTGAGTACCGCGCGGGAGGCCGCGGGGTCGATCTCCATGCGGGACTCTCGTTCGTCGTCGGGACGGGGTGCCGGTGCGGCCCTGACCATAACTGGTCTGCTGGTAAGCCGACTCTAGTCGGGCTCGGCGCACGCGAACCAGCCCAACAGCCAATCAAGGACCCGCCAATTTCCTTTGCCTGAGGGGCACTTGACGCTCACATTGGTCTATGCCACCTTCGTCCGAGGCCGACTGGTAAACCGTCGGCCGGCCAACTGGTCAAGTGTGGTGTGTAGTTTCCCTCCAGCCCCCCAGAGGTGAACCATGCGATACCGCTCGCCCGCCCACGGTGTGCCCGAACGGCCGGGAGCCGCGACGTCCCGGTGAACCGGGCCGGCTCGTGGGACGGCGCTCGACGCCGCGTGTCCACCGACCGCCGTGCGCTGAGCGCCGTGCCCGTCGCGGGGCGATCCGCCGCCCTCACCGCGGATCCCCCTGAGCCCTGCCTCTCCTTGAAAGCCCCCCGACCGGCCCGCCCCCTGGGCCGAGACCCACTCGCCACGCCCGCCGACGTGTTCCACGACCAGCGGCGCAGCACGCCCGAAAACGCTCCGGAAACCCCCCGATCCTCCCGCCGTATGCGGGAGACTCCCCGAAAGGAACCCGGATGAGAACCCGTCCCGCCACCGGCCGCCGCCGGGTGGCCCTGGCCCTGTCAGCGCTCCTGGGCAGCACCGCCCTGGCAGCCGTCCCGATGAACGCGACCGCCGCCGCGGCCGACGGCCTCGCCGTCCAGTACCGCACCAGCTCCGGCGGGGCCACCGCCGACCAGAGCGAGCCCTGGCTCAAGGTGCGCAACACCGGCGCCTCCACGGTGCAGTTGAGCCAGGTGAAGATCCGCTACTACTTCAAGGCGGACTCGGCGAGCGCCTCCTACCGGTTCGCCTGCTCCTGGGCGGTCAAGGGGTGCGCGAACATCACCGGCACCTTCGGCACGCTGAGCCATCCCACCGCGACCGCGGACCGGTACCTGGAGATCGCCTTCACCTCGGGCGCCGGAACACTCGCGCCGGGCGCCGACACCGGCGACATGCAGCTGCGCTTCTACCAGTCCAACTGGCAGACCCTGACCCAGGCGGACGACTACTCCTTCAACTCCTCCCTGACCTCGTACGCGGACTGGAACAAGGTCACCGCGCAGCTCGCGGGCAGCACGGTCTGGGGCACAGCACCGGAGGGCAACGACCCGACCGACCCGACCGACCCCACGGATCCGACCGATCCGCCCGGCGGCGGCCAGACGCTGTTCGACGACTTCGCCTACACGTCGCACACCGACCCGGCCCTCTCCGCCCACGGCTGGAGCGTCCGCTCCAACTCCGGCGGTCCCGGCGTGCCCGGCGCCACCTGGGACCCGTCCAAGGTCACCTTCCCCACCGTCTCCGGCAACTCGGTGATGAACCTCCAGACGTCCACCGCGGGCACCGCCGAGTCCACCAGGCAGACCGAAGTCGTCTCCAGGAGCACGAAGTTCAAGAACGGCACGTACGCGGCCCGGGTGAAGTTCACCGACGCCCCGGCGTCCGGACCCGACGGCGATCACCTGGTGCAGACCTTCTTCACCATCAACGACCTCAAGGCGCCGATGGCCGACGACTACTCCGAGTACGACTTCGAGTACCTGCCCAACGGCGGGTGGGGCGAGACCGGCAACATCCTCTACACCACGTCCTGGGAGACCTACAACCCTGACCCCTGGCAGGCCGTGAACCAGCACACCGAGGCCCGCCAGAGCTACGCCGGCTGGCACGACCTGATCGTCACCATCGACAGCAGCAGCATCAAGTACTACATCGACGGTCAGCTCTTCGGCACCCACGACGCCCAGTACCTGCCCGAGCGGCCGATGTCGATCAACTTCAACCAGTGGCTGATCGACCTCACCGGCCAGACCTCCACCACGGCCCGCGCCTACGACGAGCAGGTCGACTACGTCCTGCACGTCAAGGACCAGGTCCTCACCCCGGCACAGGTGGCCGCGAAGGTGGCCGCCTACCGCAGCGCCGGGACGGCCTTCGTGGACGAGGTCCCGGCCTCCTGACTCCGTGCATGGCAGGGGCCATCTCCCCGTCCCGGCCACGGACATGAGTGCGCCGGGACGGGGACTCCGGACGGCAGCCGGGCCGTGGACAGGCCGCCCGGCCAGGCCGGTGGATGTGCCGCTCCGGCCGGGCGGCCGCTGTTGCGATCACCATGACGCAGGTATCGAATGAACCGTGGAACAGACCTGGCCCCAACGGAACCGTCCGTCCACCGGACCGGCTCTGGGAGACATCATGCCCGCGAAGCCTCCAGTGCCCCCGTTCACCCGGGAGAGCGCGATCACGAAGGTGCGCCTCGCCGAGGACGCGTGGAACACCCGGAACCCCGAACAGGTCTCGCTCGCCTACACGGTCGACAGCCGCTGGCGCAATCGTGCCGAGTTCGTCGACGGGCGTACGGAGATCGTCGCCTTCCTCACCCGCAAGTGGACCAGGGAGCAGGACTACCGGCTCATCAAGGAGCTGTGGGCGTTCACCGAGAACCGGATCGCGGTGCGGTTCGCCTACGAGTGCCACGACGACTCGGGCAACTGGTTCCGCTCGTACGGGAACGAGAACTGGGAGTTCGACGACGAAGGGCTGATGCGGGTCCGTCTGGCATGCATCAACGACCTCCCCATCACGGAGGAGGAGCGCAAATACCACTGGCCGCTCGGGCGCCGCCCCGACGACCACCCGGGACTGAGCGACCTGGGGTTCTAGATCCAATGCCGTGTAGTTAGGGGCGGGGCTGGTGTGTCAAGCAGTCTGAAGCAGAGATGGAGCTCCTGCTAGAACCGTGTCGACCAAGATC
>NZ_JBVHMN010000035.1:0-50381 GCF_055558435.1 Streptomyces sp. NPDC025784 | reverse complement strand
TGGGAGCGCCAGTACGCCGAGGCGCAGCAGCGCTTCGAGCAGCACCAGGCGCAGGTCATCAAGTCCCGCGAGGCCGACGCCCAGGCGGCGGCCGAAGGCGGCGACGCGACAGCGCCTCTCGCGTTCGAGAGCGCCGCCCCACCAGGCCGCCGTTCCTGGACCATAGGCGAATTCCGCCCGCCGTCGCGCGGTCCGGCGCGCGCCGGACTGCTCCTCGCGCCAGGCCTCGAAGCCCCGACATGGTGCACGCTCCTGGCGCTGGACATCGAGCAGTTCGCCCGCTCCAGCACACCTGTGCAGCACTACCTGCGGAGAAGGCTGCACGAGATCTTCGACAACGCCGTCCGCTCGTACGGCATTCAGTCCGACGACGTCGGCATCGAGGACCGCGGCGACGGCCTGGTCGCACTCTTCCCGCCGTCCGTCGCCCTGGCGAAGGTGCTGGACACCCTGCCTCGCGCCTTGCAGGAGGAACTGCGCCACCACAATCAAGTGGCCTCGCCCCAGGGGCAGTTGCGGCTCCGGGCGGCGGTGCACACGGGCCCGGTGGCGCGCGACGGCCGGGGATGGACCGGGACCGCGCTGAACCAGGTCGCCAGAATGATCGACGCTCCGGTGCTCAGGGACGCGCTCGGTGCCGAACCCGGGTTCCCATTGGCCCTCCTGATCTCGGACGCCACCTTCCGATCCGTCCTCCAGCCGGCCACCGCCGTCGACTACGCCCAAGTCACCGTCGACGGCCCACCCGACGAAGGGATACGCGCCTGGGTGTCGGTGCCGGGACTACCCGATCCCGATCGGCTCCTCACCACGGCCACCAGACAGCAGGAAGTCCGGGGAGAGGGGCGGAGAGACCGCAGGGAACCTGGCCTGCGAGACCGTCGGCGACCGACTGCCCGGGACGAGGGCTACGAGTTGACCGCACGTCACGAGTCGAAGCCTCCGCCGTCCGGCCGACGGGGATAGCTCGCTCGCGCACGCCACGACCGGCCGGGAGCGTGGGAGCGAGCGGTGTTCGACAACACCGCCCGCTTCCGGAGCTCTTCGGCCGCACCTGTGCCAGCGGAGGGAGAAGCCGTCGGCCGGTGCGGTGGCGTGGGAGCGTTCCGTGGCACCGGACGCCGTGCCGCTGATACCGACGTGGAGTTGCACCTCCCGTACGTACAATCTGTCCAGTTCTCCCGGATCCACCGCGAACCGGAACGATCGGTCGGCACCGGCCGGGAGCGCCGCGAACGGCGGGGTCAGCGGGCGGGAGAGGGCCCGTACGGACCGTGCGGAGGATCCGCTCGGCCCTGGATCAGGCCCGTCCGGACTTCCGCAGCCCACCGCCAGACCGAGCGCCGCCAAGACCCCCACGAGCCGCGTGCATCTCATGAGTCCCCCTCCTGAACCGCTGGTCGGCGGCATTCCAGGAAGGCTCCGCGCACCGGGTACGCGCCAGGTCGGCCACCGCACACGCGGCACCGGGCGCGGGCCGCACGAGCGCGCGTCCGGTCGGCCCCGGGGCGGACACCTCCCGCAGGGCACGGTCGTGCGCGGCTGTTCGATGTCACATTCGCGGGCCCGGTGGTGTCTTCATGCCGAACAGCCACACAGGCGTACAGGCACACGGACAAGGAGAACACCATGACGCTGCGCGTCCCGAAGGCCGAGCTCCCCGCCGAGCTCAAGGCGAACATGATCAAGCAGTTCGGTGCCGTGCCCGAGAATGTCGAGGTTTTGTGGCACACTCCGGAAGTCGCCCAGGCCAACTTGGAGTTCGGAGGCAAGGTGGGCGCCTGGGACTCGGCCGACGCGAGCCTCAAGTCGTTCGCGCACATGGCCGTCGCGGCACAGGTCGGCTGCAGTTGGTGCCTCGACGTCGGCTACTTCCAGGCGCAGAACGCGAACCTGGACCTGCCCAAGGCGAGCCAGGTGCCGCGGTGGCGTGAGTCGGACGTGTTCGCCCCGCTGGAGCGGGACGTGATGGAGTACGCCGAGGCCATGACGAACACACCGCCGACCGTCACCGACGAGATGTACGCGAGCCTGCTCGGCCGGCTCGGCCCGGCGGCGATGGTCGAGCTCACCGCGCACATCGCCTTCGTCAACCTGGCGACGAGGGCCAATGTGGCGAACGGCGTCCAGTCGCAGGGCTTCTCCGACGCCTGCGAGATCCCGCTGGCCGCACGCCCGGCGAAGTCCGGCGTGGCGTCGCCCGCATGACCGAGGACCCGTACGTCACCCATCGCAGCCTGCTGTTCACGGTCGCCTACGAGATGCTCGGCTCCGCGGCCGACGCGGAGGACGTGCTGCAGGAGTCCTGGCTGCGGTGGGCCGACATCGACCGCACACAGGTGCGTGACCCGCGGGCCTACCTGGTCCGGATCGTCACACGGCAGGCGCTCAACCGGCTGCGGGCGCTGTCACGCAGTCGCGAGGACTACGTCGGCGAGTGGCTGCCGGAACCGCTGCTGACCAGCCCGGATGTCGCCGAGGACGTCGAACTCGCGGAGAGCGTCTCGATCGCGATGCTGACCGTCCTCGAAACGCTCGGTCCGGCCGAGCGCGCGGTGTTCGTGCTCCGCGAGGTCTTCGACCTGCCGTACGGCGAGATCGCAGAGGCCATCGGCAAGTCCGCCGCCACCGTGCGGCAGATCGCCCGGCGGGCCCGCGAACACGTGGCGGCCCGGCGGCCCCGGGTCCAGGTGGACCGGTCGGAGCAGCAGGCCGTCGTGGATCGGTTCCTGACGGCCTTGCGCACCGGGCAGTTGCAGGAGCTGATGGAGGTCATGGCACCGGACGTGGTCATGATCGCCGACGGAGGCGGGGTCGTGGCCGCCGCCCTCGATCCGATCCACGGGGTAGCGGCGGTCGCCGAGCTGCTGGCCCGCGCGAACCGGGTGGTCGAGGCGCTCACGACGACGGCCGTGTGGCTCAACGGCGCGCCGGCGGGGCGTATCGAGTTCGACGGCGAGCCGTCCGCGGTCAGCCTCGCGGTGGAGGACGGGCGGATCACCCGGATCTACGTGATGCGAAACCCCCGGAAGCTGACGCGGCTGGACGAGCCGGCCGAGCTCGCCAGGTAGCCCCAGGCCGCTCCGGCATCGTGATGGTGGTCCGGGCGATTCCGATCGCCCGGACCACACGCACTGCCGCTCCACCGGCGGGCGCGCTCCGCGGCCTGCTGTCGTCGGGCTCCGGCAAGGGCTGGGCGAAACTCCGTTGACGTCGGTGCGCGCCTGCGGTTACAACGTTGAACTCGCGGATCGCGCGGCACGGGGACCTCGGCGCAGGGGCAACGCGGTCCGCTGCCCCCGCCGGGCGGGAGCCGCCGCTTCCGGGAGATCCCTGTGACCCGACACGAGGAGGCCCGCCCAGTGCGAACGAGCACCGTCCGCGACGGCGCCGCCTGGGCGATTCCGACGGCGTTGGCCGTGGACGCCGTCGGCACCGGGCTCTTCCTCCCGCTGTCCATGGTCTACTTCCTCGCCGTCACGGACCTGTCGGAGGCGGACGTCGGTCTGCTGTTGACCGCGGCCACGGCCTGCTCGCTCCTGTTGCCACTGCTCGTCGGGCGGATCGTCGACCGCGTCGGGCCGCGCCCAGTGGTGGTCGCGGGGCAGTTGTCGCAGGCCGTCGGGTTCTTCCTGTATCTCGGGGTGACCGGTCCGGTGTCGCTGTTCCTCGCGGCGCTGGTCGAGTCGGCAGGCCTGCGCGTGTACTGGTCGTCGGTCTTCACGCTGATCGCCGAACAGGCCGACGGGGACGCCAAGGACCAGTGGTTCGCACGGGCCGGCATGATCCGGGCGGCCGGCACAGGCATCGGCACGGTGCTCGCGGGCGTCCTGCTCGCGACCGACTCGCGGCACGTGTACCGGGGAATGGTGCTCGCTGACGCGATCTCCTTCGTCGTCGCGGCGGTCGCCGTCGGGCTGTTCGTGCGCGGTGCGCGGCGGCCGGCTCCCGAGGTCGGCGGTGAATCCCCGGACGGGGTGCGCCAGTTGCTGCGCAACCGGCCGTATCTGGAACTGATCGGTGTGAACATCCTGTTCAACATCTGCACGGTCTTCCTCGCCGTGGCGACACCGGTCTACGTGGTCCGCGGGCTGCACGCGCCCGGGTGGACCGTCGGTGTCTTCTTCACGATCACCACGGCGGTCGTGGCGACGTGCACGGCCGAGGCCACCCGCCGTGTCCGGCGGCGCACCTCCCGGGGCGGGGCGATGGCCTGGGCCGGCCGGCTGTGGGCGATCTGGTGCGGCGCCGCGGCCCTGGCGGTGCTACTGCCGCGCGGCGCGCTGCTGGTCGGCTGTCTGGCGCTGGTGATGCTGCTGTGGGCGACGGCGGAGATGCTGCACGGACCGGCCTCGAACGCCCTCTCGGCGGAGGCGGCGCCCGAGGGGATGCGAGGGACGTATCTCGCCGCGTTCCAGTACTCGTTCGCGACTGCGGACATGGTGACGCCCGGCCTGTTCGGTGTCCTGTACGGCGTCGACCGGGTACTGCCCTGGGTGGTCGTGGGCGGTCTGGCGCTGACGGCGAGCGTGGCGATCCGGCCGCTGGAGCGGCGCTTGGCGGGCTCCGGAGGAGAAGAACGCGGCGCGGCGGGTGGCGCCTTGGAGCGAGTGGCAGGTGACGAGGGGCGGAAGGGACCTGACCGGCAGGGCGCGGAAGGCGTCTGACGGCTCGGGGCAGGAGAGCCTGGCCGAGCGACGAGGGACCGTCTCCTTCTTCGTAGGCGGTCCCTCGTCCCCATGAGCGCAGGGCCGCGATCATGGCGACCGGGTAGGCGTCAGGAGCTGGTGAGTATCACGAGTTGCTGGGTCGCTCGGGTCATCGCGACATAGTGGTCGACCGCACCTTCTACGCCCTCGCCGAAGTCCTCCGGATCGATGAGGACGACCAGGTCGAACTCGAGCCCCTTCGACAGCTCGGGGGTCAGCGACTGGACGCGGGGCGTCGCGCGGAACGTGGGATCACCGATGACGCAGGCGATCCCGTCGGCGTGTGCGGAGAACCAGGTGTCGAGGACCGCGTCCAGCTCCGCAACGGATCCGTGGACGACGGGGACGCCACTGCTGCGGATGGACGTCGGCACGTTGGCGTCCGGGAGGACACCACGAATGACCGGTTCGGCTTCCGCCATGATCTCCTCCGGCGTGCGGTAGTTGATACTCAGGGAGGCCATGGTGATCCGTTCGAGCCCGGCCCGCTCCAGCCGTTCCCGCCACGACTCCGTGAACCCGTGCCTCGCCTGGGCGCGGTCCCCGACGATGGTGAAGCTCCGGGACGGACAGCGCAGCAACAGCATCTGCCACTCCGCGTCGGTCAGTTCCTGCGCCTCGTCCACGACGATGTGCGCGAAGGGGCCGGCGAGCAGATCCCGGTCGGCGGTGGGCAGTTCGGACTCGTCGACGAGACTGACCTCGGCGTCCCGGCCGCGCAACATCCTCACCAGGCCTTCGCCGTCGTCACCGTCGGCACCGGAGGAGGCCGCGGCCTCGATCAGGTTGTCGACGACCTGTGTCATGCGCTCGCGCTGGGCGGCCATGACGGCCTCCTGCCGGCGCTTGCGCACTGCCGCCTCCGGGTCGCCGAGCCGCTGCCGCGCCGCGTCCAGGAGCGGCAGGTCGGACACGGTCCAGGCATGGGGGGCTTCCTTGCGCCGCAGTGCGCGTACGTCATCGGGGCTGAGCCAGGGAGCGCACATCCGCAGATAGGCGGGTACCGACCACAGGTCTCCGACGAGGTCGGCCGCTTGGAGCAGCGGCCAGGCGCGGTCGAGAGTGTCGACCAGGTCCTTGTCGTTCCGCAGCGATCTGCTGAACCGGTCGGGCGGGACGTCGCCGTCGAACTTGTCCAGCAGGATGGTGACCAGCTCCTCCCAGATCTGGTCGCGCGCTTCGTTGTGCGGCGTGCCCGATCCCGCGGCCCGGAACGCCTCGGCCCAGTCGTCCGCGGTGAGCCGGATGTCGGCCCAGTCGGTCGTGACCGTCATCGCCTCGGCGGGCGGCTCCTCGTAGAACCTGACGGCCGCCTCGATCGCCTTCACCATGTCCGCGGACGACTTCAGGCGGGCCACCTCCGGGTCGGTCTCCACCGTGGCTGTCGCCCCTTCGGCGACAAGATCGCGCAGGGTGCAGGTCTGCACGCCCTCCTCGCCGAGGCTCGGGAGCACGTCGGCGACGTACGCCAGGTAGGGCCGGTGCGGGCCGACGAACAGCACACCGCCCCGACGATGACCGAGGCGCGGGTCGGAGTAGAGGAGGTGGGCGGTGCGGTGCAGGGCGACGACGGTCTTGCCGGTGCCCGGACCGCCGTCGACGACGAGCGCGCCGCGGGATCCGGCCCGGATGATGGCGTCCTGGTCGGCCTGGATGGTGGCGAGCACGTCCCGCATCCGTGACGACCGGTTGCCGCCCAAACTGGCGATGAAGGCGGACTGGTCGTCGAGGGCCGCATGCCCTTCGAGCCCTTCGGCGGTGAACACTTCGTCCCAGTAGTCGCTGATCCGGCCGTCGGTCCAGCGGTACCTGCGGCGGCTCGTCAGACCGGCCGGGTTGGCGTGGGTGGCCGCGAAGAAGGGAGCTGCGGCAGGCGAGCGCCAGTCGAGCAGCAGCCGGCGACCGGTGCTGTCGGTGAGACCGAGCCGTCCGATGTACACGGGTTCGGGGTCGTCCGCACGGACGACGTGTCCGAGGCAGAGGTCCAGACCGAAGCGGCGCAGGGTGCGCAGCCGACCGGTCAGCCGGTGGATCTCCGCGTCCCGTTCCATCGCCTGCCGTCCCATGCCGCCGGGCGCCTTGAGCTCGGCGTCGAGGCGGTCGGACAGTTCGGCGATCGTCTGCTCGAGGGTCTCCGCGATGGCCGCGAAGTGCTGTTCGTCGCCGCCGATCAACGCCGGGTCGGCCTTCGGGGAGAGACGTTCGGGGAGATCGAACGCACTGGTGGTCAGAGGGTTCACGTCATCAGCCCCGTTCCGTGGTGGCGTCCGCGGCGTACGCCGGAGCGCACCCGGGGACGACGGTGTCGAGTGGCCGCGGCCGCGGCGTGAATTCCGCCGCCCGCTCTTCGCGGCCGCATGCCTCACTGGCTGACAAAAGCCCACGCAATTCGTGAATCTCCATTTTCTGCAGGTTCTGGCTGAGGTCAGCGATTCTGCAGTACGACCGGGGCCTTGCCGCAAGCCCCCCAGTGCGCTATAAGTTGAGAGTGGCAAGGAGCGGAGTTCTCCTTGCCTTTTCCATTTCCTCATCACTGCGCACGAGGCGGAGCTCCCGATGCGCTAGGGAAGGGCGCCCGCGGCGACCGGCGGGCTGTGGCGCAGGTTGGCGGCGTCCTGACTGGGCGGTGCGCCGAACTGGCGACGGTACTCGCGGCTGAACTGTGACGGACTGTCGTACCCGACGCGGTGCCCGACTCCCGTGATGTCGTCGGAGTGGGTGGCCAGCAAGAGGCGGGCCTCCTGGAGCCGGATCTGTTTCTGGAACTGGATGGGGCTCATGGCGGTCACCGCCTGGAAGTTGCGGTAGAAGGCGGAGACGCTCATCCCGGACAGCCGTGCCACGTCCTCCACCCGGATCGGCTCCGCGTAGTGCTCGCGGATCCACCGCACGGCTCGCGCCACGTGGCTCAGACTGCTGTCGGCCAGGCCGAGTTGGCGCACGATGCCGCCCTGTTCGCCGGTGATCAGCCGCCAGACGATCTCGCGTTTGACCAGTGGGGCGAGCACCGTTCTGTCGCGGGGATGATCGAGCAGGCGCAACAGTCGGACGACCGCGTCGAGCAGTTCTCCCGGGGCATCGCTGACGGCGATGGCCGGCAGCGCGCCCTGCCCGGCTCGGGGGGCGTCGCCCGGCCCGGCCTGCAGCAGCAGTTCGGCGATGGTGGAGGGGTCGAGGGTGAGTCCGAACCCCAGCGCCGGATGTCCAGGGCCGGCCTCGGTGAAGTGTCCGGTGACGGGCAGGTCGACGGAGGCGACGAGATACTGACCGGCGCCGTACTCATGGACCCGTTCGCCCAGCGCGAGGCGCTTGGCGCCCTGGGCGATGACCGCCAGCACCGTGCCGGACATCGACGGCGACGGCGGGTCGGGCCGCTCCACCTTGGAGATGAGGACACCGTCGATGGCGGTGGTCCAATCGGGCCGCGCATGCCGGTCCAGCAGGGCGCACAGCTCGTCGAGATGCATGCCCCCATTGCAGCACACGCCCCGGCACGGACTCTTGTGCGCGAGAGGATCGTGCAAGGGGTCGCGAGCTTTGTTCTACCGATTGTGCAGGTCAGGCCGCTTGAATGGAATCACCGGAATCCACGAGAAGGAATTCCGGGCATCCAAAGGCTTCCTGCCGCAAAGGAGAACATCATGAAGGTGGCCATCGTCACCGGCGCCAGCTCGGGTATCGGCCAGAGCGCGGCCCTGCAGATCGCCCAGCGCGGAACCGGAGTGATTCTGACCTACGGCAACAACGCGCGAGGAGGGCTGGAGACGGCGGCCGCGATCGAGAAGGAGGGCGGAACGGCCGTCGCGCTCCCGCTGGACGTCGGCGACACCGGCGTCTTCCCGGACTTCCACGACCGCGTGGTCGAGGCACTTCAGAACACTTGGCACCGCGCCACGTTCGACTACCTGGTCAACAACGCCGGCATCGCCCATACGGCGCTGTTCGAGGACACCACGGAGGAAGTGTTCGACCGGCTGATGCGGGTTCTCTTCAAGGGACCGTATTTCCTCACCCAGAAGCTGCTGCCGCTCATGGAGAACGGCGGAGCGATCGTCAACACGAGCAGCAGCTCGGCGACGATGTCGGGTCCGGAGCCGGGCTATTCGGCCTACGCCTCGATGAAGGGCGGCCTGAACGTACTGACCCGCTACATGGCCAAGGAGTTCAGCACGCGCGGCATCCGCGTCAACGCCGTGTCTCCGGGCTCGACCCGCACCCGGATCGCCGACGACGCCTTCGCCCGGTTCCCCGAGGTCGCCTCGGCGCTCGCGGCGAAGACGGCACTCGGCCGGGTCGGAGAACCGGACGACATCGGCAAGGTGATCGCCGCTCTGCTCTCCGAGGACAGTAGCTGGGTGACCGCCCAGAACATCGAGGTGTCGGGCGGCTACAGTCTGTGATCCAGGGTGCCGAGTCAGGCCCCTGTCCTCCTGGAGACGACCGGCCGTCGAGCAGCCGGCCTCCGCCCGGGCTGCGTCCGTTCGGGTCCTACTGGGCCAGGGCGTCGACCGCGCGGCATCCGTGGCGATCACTCTTGGACAGTGTCCGCAGAACCGGCACATCCCGTGATCAAGGAGGACAGCATGGCCATCGACACCGTGGAACGATTCCTCGACGCTCTGACCCCACAGGCCCGGGAGTACGTCCAGAAGCAGCCGCGCGAGGAGCAGGAGAAGCTTGCCGCCGCCTGGGAAGAGGAACTGCAGGCCGACACGGACCTCGACACGCTGAGCGAGTTGTCACCCGCGGCCGCCGAGAGCGAGGCGGCCGCGCGGGTCGTCAAGAAGCTCTTCGACTAGTCGAGCGGCTTTTCGATCAGCGGCACTCGGCGTCCTGGCGGCCCGAACCGTACGGTCCGGCCGCCGGGGTGACGACGACCGTGACCTGGCCGCGTCTCGCAAGCCAGGTCGACGGTTCGGGGTGGGATCAAGGGAGACGGAGGCTGGCGACGGCCTGCGCCTGGGCCTTGTCCACCGACTTCTCGTGCGCCTTGGGACCGACGGTCACGACCTGGACGATGCGGTCGTCGACGGCGACGACACGCGTGGTGATGACCATCCGCTTGCCCGTCATGGAGTTCAAGTGCGCGTCGACGGCGGTGTGACCATCGACCGTGAGGCGCTTCTCACTGGTGATGGCGGTATCGCCGAACCTCTCGGCCATTCCCTGCCGGGTGCCCTCGACAAGTTCCTGGAGGTCCCCCGGCCCCGTCGCCTTGATGTCGACGACCATGAAATACATGACACCGTCCGATGTACGAACGGAATAGTGACGCGCCTGAATGCCAAAGATTCCCTTCAGGTTCTGGAACTTCGGCTTTCCGGGCAGCTTGATCGCGATGCCGCTGGGGTCGTCGGTGGCCTCCTTCCATTTCACGGGGGAAACACCGGTGCCGAGATCGTGAGCCCTGCGTTCGGCTCCCTGTGCGTTCATGGTGACGTTCACGGAGTGCGGGGTTGCCGGGGCCGCGAGAGCGCTGGTGGGCAGCAGTACCGCGCCCGCCACCAAGGCGGTCGGGGCGGTGAGCATCAGAAGGCGCTGCGAGACGGAACGGTGAGTCACTGAAATCACGTCCATTGAGAAAGAAGAAAGAAGAAAGGGCGGAAATTCGGAAATTCTGTCGTCACCCCTGCCGGTCTTCATGTCGTGACCTTCGGGGTTCGTGAACCACATCTCCATTAGGCCCGCCGGGCAGAATCGCGTCATGCCCCTGATGTGCGTGACACGGGTGTTCGGGACTTGACGCACAGGGGTGACGCGTGTCCGGCAGCCATGTGCCCCGGCGTGGATGCGCGGGCACCGCTGTGGCCGCCCGGTCCCTCCGGGTCGCGGGTCGATTCGTCGCACGAAGGGTGGCCAGAGGCCGGTGCGGAGAGCAGACTCCGCCCCGCGCACAGCCACTGGCATCCATAACCGTGGAGCCGAAGGGACGGCGATCACGCATGAGCTCGAACAGGGCAGTCGCATACATCAAGCCGGGCATGGTGGAGGTCAGGAACACCGACTTCCCGACGCTCGAACTCCAGGACGGGCCTGGGGTCGCGCCGCAGAACGTCGGCCGCAAGTGCCGGCACGGGGTGATCCTCAAGGTGCTCGCCACCAACATCTGTGGGAGCGACCAGCACATGGTGCGCGGGCGGACGACCGCGCCCGAGGGACTGGTGCTCGGCCACGAGATCACCGGAGAGGTCGTCGAACGGGGACCGGACGTCGAGTTCATCGACGTCGGTGACGTCGTCTCCGTACCGTTCAACATCGCCTGCGGGCGATGCCGCAACTGCAAGCAGCGCAACACGGGCATCTGCCTGAACGTGAACCCTGCCCGTCCGGGGGCGGCCTACGGCTATGTCGACATGGGCGGCTGGGTCGGCGGCCAGGCCGAGTACGTCATGGTCCCCTACGCGGACTTCAACCTGCTGAGGTTCCCGGACGCGGATCAGGCGCGGGAGAAGCTGCTCGATCTGACCATGCTGTCGGACATCTTCCCGACCGGTTTCCACGGCGCGGTCACCGCGGGCGCGGGCGTCGGCTCGACCGTCTACGTGGCCGGGGCCGGCCCGGTGGGTCTGGCCGCGGCGGCTTCGGCGCACCTGCTCGGCGCGGCCGTGGTGATCGTCGGCGACCTGAACGCCGAACGCCTCGCCCAGGCACGCGCCTTCGGCTGCGAGACCGTCGACGTGTCGCGCGGTCCCGTCGAGGAACAGATCGCGGAGATCCTCGGAGTACCGGAGGTGGACGCCGCGGTCGACGCCGTCGGCTTCGAGGCACGGGCGCACGGCCCGGACGCCGGGGAGGCGCCGGCGACCGTGCTCAACTCCGTGATGGGCCTGACGCGCGCGGGCGGGGCCCTGGGCATCCCGGGCCTGTACGTCACCGACGACCCCGGCGGGGTCGACGACGACGCCCGCAGCGGCACCCTGAAGGTGCGGCTCGGTCTCGGCTGGGCCAAGAGCCTCAGTTTCACCACGGGCCAGTGCCCGGTGATGCGCTACCACCGGGGCCTGATGATGGCGATCCTGCACGAGCGGGTGCACATCGCCAAGGCGGTCAACGCGACCGTCATCGACCTTGAGGACGCGCCCCGCGGCTACGCCGAGTTCGACCAGGGCGCGGCACGCAAGTATGTGCTCGACCCCAGCGGCGCGCTGACGGGCGTGCGGCCGGTCTGAGACACAGCGGTACTGACGTACGGGTGGGAAAGCACGCTCCGTACGTCAAGAGGTGCAGTCGCGGGTCCGATGCGCCTCGCTGAGCATTCGTCATCGCCGCCGGTCGCCCGGTCGGCTGGCGGCGATGCCTGGCCGGAGTAAGGCTTGGAGCTGGAGTGGCTGATGGGGGTGCGAAGGCTGAAGCGATGATGGAGGAGCAATGGGCAGCTTGGTCGTCGTAGGCGCGGACGGCTCGTCGTCGAGTGACGTCGCGGTGATACAGGCCGCCCGGGAAGCCCAGCGGCGTCGTGCGAGGCTCCATGTGGTGCATGCCTTCACCTGGCCGGTCGGTGCGATGTACGCGCCGCTGGACCCGTCGCCGCTCAACCGTCTGGCACGTGACGCCGCACAGCATGCCCGCAATGTCGCACCTGAGGTAGAGGTCACCGAGAGCATGCTCATCGGCGACGCGGTATCGGTGCTGGTGGCGGAGTCGCGAGCCGCCGACCTCCTGGTCGTCGGACGCCGGGGCACGGGCGGCTTCGTCGGCATGCTCCTGGGCTCCACGGCGGTCTCCTTGGCCGCCCACAGCGCGTGTCCGGTTCTGGTGGTCCGCGAGGAAGCACCTGACGCCGGGCCGATCGTGCTGGCCGTCGACGGCTCCCCCGAGGCGGACGGGGCGGTCGACTTCGCGCTCGCCGAGGCGGAGTTGCGCGGAGCCGAGGTCCTCGCCGTGCACGCCTGGTTGCCGGACCATGCGCCGGCCGGTACCGGCGTGGAGACCGCTGAGCGTCTGCTGGCCCAGGCAGCCGCCGGTCGCCGGGAGAGGTATCCGGATGTCAAGGTCAGGCAGGAGGTGCTGAGCGGCGAGATCCGCAGCGTCCTGATCGAGGCGAGCAGGAACGCCCAGTTGCTGGTCGTCGGGGCCAGGGGGCGCGGCGGCTTCTCCGGGATGCTCCTGGGGTCGGTCAGCCAGGCGCTGTTGCACCACGCCCACTGCCCGGTCGCCGTCGTCCGCAACAAGGCGTGACCGGGGGCCGTGTGGGCGGACGTCAGGCGAAGACGATGCAGGAGGCCGCCGGGACCGGCAGCGAACCCGCGCGGTGCGGGATGCCGGTCACTGGGTCGACGTCCAGCCATGTGGCATCACCTGAGCGCTCGTTGGCCGCGTACAGGCGGGTGCCGGAGGGGTGCAGGGCCAGGTCCCGCGGCCATCGCCCCCCGCAGGGCACCGACGCGACCGGCTCCGCATGCTCACCGTCCGCGTCGAGGTCCAGGACGGTGACGGTGTCGGTGCCTCGTACCGCCGCCCACAAGTGGCGCCCGTCGAGCGAGACGACCGGCGCCGAGGGGGAGACGACCTCGCCGATGCCGCCCGGGAACAGCGGCGTCGTCCCCACCGGCTCCAGCACGCCGGCAGCGGCGTCCCAGCGGCACGCAATGACCGTCGGCTCCAGCTCTCCGAGCACATAGGCGTGGCTTCCGGAGGGATGGAAGACGAGGTGACGCGGACCCGTGCCGGGCCGCAATGACGTCTCCGCGTTCAGCGTCAGTGTGCCCGCCTGCGTGTCCAGGGAGAAAACGCTCACCTTGTCGGTGCCGAGGTCGACGCTGAGCACCCATCGTCCCGAGGGATCGGGCAGCACCTGGTGTGCGTGCGGGCCCGACTGGCGGGTGCGGTGCGGTCCGCTGCCCGCCTGGTGCCGCACGTCGCTGGCGCTCCGCGGGCTGCCGTCGGCAGCGAGAGGCAGCACGGTGACGCTCCCGGAGCCGTAGTTGGCGGTCAGCAGGTGTCCGCGGGTCACCGTGAGATGAGTGGGTACCTCCCCACGCACGGCCACGGGGGCGCCGATCGGGCGGGGGGCCGGACCGGCGATGTCATAGGCGGCAACCAACCCGAGTGCCGTCTCGGAGACCGCGTAGAGGACCGGTCCCGCCCCGGTGTGATCGACGGTCAGATAGGACGGGTCGGGTACGGCGTCGATGACGCCGGTCTCGGTCAGCGCTCCCGTTTCCGGTTCCACAGCGGTCACCACGATGCCGCGGCCGCCGGACGAGGTGAACGATCCGATGAAGGCCCGGTCCGTGCCCTTGTCACCCACAGCGTCCTCCGCCCTTGCACGCGCGAAGCTCGACGCTAACAGGGCTCTCCCGGCCGCCGGGTCAGGCGATGCGGGCGGGCGGGCGGGTTCAGCAGGATGGCGTCGGCGACGCCCCGGCCCGGGTGACACGCCTGGCCCGGCATCGGCCGGGGATCACCGTGCGGTCCGGTCGCGAGCCGGCCTGGATCTTGCGACAGTGGCAGGAGTGAACGACTGACACCGGATGCCAGTGCCGTACGGCCGGTCACCGTTGCCGCGGACGACGGTGACCGGGAGGAAGGACAGGCAGATGAAGGCGTTCGTGATGAAGGAGATCGGCCGGGTGGGTTTCATGCAGAAGCCCGTTCCGGAGCCGGGACCGTGCGACGCCGTGATCAAGACGACCAGTGCGCTGATCTGCACATCCGATTCGCACACCGTGCAAGGCGGCATCGGACCGAGGGAGAACCTGACGCTGGGCCACGAAGCGGTGGGCACCGTGCACGCGGTGGGCGGCGAGGTGAAGGATTTCCGGCCCGGTGACCGAGTGCTGGTCGGCGCCATCACCCCCGACTGGGGTGACCTGGCCTCCCAGAACGGGTTCCCGTCGCAGTCGGGCGGACCGCTCGGAGGATTCAAGTTCGCCAACCACAAGGACGGGGTCTTCGCCGACTATTTCCACGTCAACGACGCCGACGCCAATCTCGCCAAGATCCCCGATGCCATCGGCGACGACGTGGCGGTGTACTGCGCCGACATGTTGTCGACGGGATTCATGGGAGCGGAGAAAGGCGACATCCCGATCGGCGGAACCGTGGCGGTCCTCGCACAAGGCCCCGTGGGCCTGATGGCCACGGCGGGGGCTCGGCTCCGCGGCGCCGGCCGGGTCATCGGGGTCGAATCCGTCGCCGGCCGGCAGCAACTGGCACGGGAGTACGGGGCCGACGAGATCGTGGACTTCGCCAGTGAGGACGTCGTCGAACGGATCCACGAACTGACCGAGGGAGAAGGTGTCGACACCGCCATCGAGGCACTGGGCGCGGACATCACCTTCCAGACCGCCGTGAAGATCACCAAGCCGGGCGGCACGATCTCCAACATCGGCTACTTCGGCGAAGGGGAGTTCATCAGCATCCCCCGCGTCGAATGGGGCGTCGGTATGGCGGACAAGACGATCGCCACCGGCCTCTGCCCCGGTGGCCGGCTCCGCATGGAACGGCTGCTGCGGGTGCTGGAGGCGACGCGCGTCGACCCCTCGCACATGACCACCCACACGTTCCATTTCGACGACATGGAGCGGGCCTTCGAGGTCTCGGACAAGAAACTCGAAGACGTCGTGAAGGTACTGATCACCTTCTAGGCGCTGTCCTTCTGACCTGCCCGGTGTGCCGGACGATGCCTCGGCGTTGCGGAAGCGAGGAGCCATGCACGATCCCGACCCTCCATTCCGCCCGGTCCGCAGACGGCAGGGCTACCTGCCGCTGGAGGATCTCGGCATCATCGGAGACGGCAGGACGGCGGCGCTGGTCGGCCTCGACGGCTCGATCCCGTGGATGTGCCTTCCCCGGTTCGACTCCGACCCGCTGTTCTGCGGTTTGCTGGACCACGCTCGAGGCGGGCACTTCACCCTCGCACCGGAGGACCTGCTGGAGGCCCGGCAGCGCTACGAGCCCGACACCGGCGTGCTGACGACCGAGTTGCGCAGTGCCACCGGTCTTGTTCGTGTCACCGACGCGCTGACGGTGCGGACCGGCGCCGACCTCACCGACGACGCTCCGGCCGGGCGGCGTGAGCTCGTCCGGTCGGCCGTGGTCCTGTCCGGGCACGTTCGCCTGCGGGTGGCTGTGGAGCCTCGTGGCGGCTGCACGGCGCGCGCTCTGTTCAGCGGCCTCGAACTGAGGGTGGCACGGCAACCGGACCTGCGCCTGCACCTGCGTTCCAACCGTCCCCTGACCGGCCTTCACAGCACCCACGACCTGAGGCAGGGCGAACGCCTCGACCTGGTTCTGTCCTGGGGCCGCTTCCATCGCCACCACCGGTTCGAAGCCGAGGCGATGCTGGCGGACACCGCCGACGCGTGGCGACGATGGATGAAGCATTTCGACTACTCCGGTCCCCAGGAGGCGCTGGTCCGGCGTGCCGCCATCACCTTGAAGCTGTGCGACGACTGGGCCAGCGGCGCCCTGGTCGCGGCGCCCACGTCCTCCTTGCCCGCGCCGGTCGGGGGAATCCGCAACTGGGACTACCGCTACGCCTGGATCCGGGACGCCGCCTACGCCGTGTTCGCCCTGCGGCGCATCGGCTTCTCGGGCGAGGCGGACGCCTTTCTCGGCTGGGTCCTCGACGCCGTCGAGCAGAGCCGCAGCCCCCGGATCATGTACGACCTCGACGGCGGCCTCGTACCCGCCGAGATCGAGGACACGGGGTTGGAGGGGTACCGCCGCTCCGCCCCGGTGCGGTGGGGCAACGGCGCGGCCGACCAGCGCCAGCACGACCTCTACGGCGAGATCCTGGACTGCGCCGACCAGTGGCTGCGCACGGGCAGACAGGTGCAGCCGGCGCTGTGGGCGGGCCTGGCGGGACTGGCCGACGCCGCGGAGCAGGCGTGGCGCCTGCCGGACCAGGGGATCTGGGAGGTGCGCAGCGACGGCAGGGTGTTCACGTACTCGGCCGGGATGTGCCAGGTGGCCCTGGACCGGGCCGCGGCCATCGGCGAGCGGCTCGGCCTGCCCGGGTCGACCACGACCTGGCGTGCCTCGGCCGATCGGCTGCGCCGACTCATCCTGGAGGAGTCCTGGGACGAGGACGCGCAGACGCTGAGCGCGCACCTGGACGGCGGCGGTGTGCTGGACGCAAGCCTGCTCGCGCTCCCGCTGCGCCACGTGGTGCCGGCCGACCACCCGCGCATGGCGGCGACCACCACAGCCATCGCCGAACGCCTGTCGGCCGGTGACAGCCTGCTCTACCGCTACCTGCACGAGGAGTCGCCCGACGGCCTGCCCGGCGACGAGGGCGCCTTCGTGCTGTGCAGCTTCTGGCTGGCCGACAACCTGACCGCTCAGGGCCGGCTGGACGAGGCCGAGAAGGCTTACGCCTCGCTGTGCGCCCGCACGAGCCCCCTCGGGCTGCTGCCGGAACAGATCGACCCCACCTCTGGAGAGTTCATGGGCAACTTCCCCCAGGCGTTCAGCCATATCGGCATCATCGCCAGCGGCGTGAACCTCGCCCGGGCGAGGTCAGGCGCCTCGGCATGATCAATCGGCTCGCCGTCTTCGGCGCGACCGGCGACCTCACCGCTCGCTATCTCCTGCCGGCCCTGGCCGCACTGGAGGCCGCGGGACATGTCGGCGACGGCTTCCGGCTGACGGGCGCGAGCAGGGAGGACTGGGACACCGACCGGTTCCGTGGGTGGTGCGCCGACCAGCTCGACCGCCACGCCGGCTCCTGCCCCGCCGACGCCAGGGCGGCCGTCGCGGCCTCGGCCCGCTACCGGCAGGCCGACGTCACCAATCCCGCGGACGTCGCCGCGGTCGTCGCCGGCGACGAACCGATCGCCGTCTATCTCGCCCTTCCCCCGGCGCTCTTCCCGCACATGGTCACCGCCCTGCACGACGCGGGCCTTGTGCCGGGCAGCCGGATCGTGCTGGAGAAGCCGTTCGGCGAGGATCTGACGAGCGCGCGCGAACTGAACCGGCTTCTCGCCGGTCTCGTACCCGAACAGGCGGTGTTCCGGGTCGACCACTTCCTCGCCATGACGACCGTCCAGAACGTGCTGGGAAGCCGGCTCGCCAACCGCGTACTGGAGCCCATCTGGAACAGCACCCACATCGCGGAAGTCGAGATCGTCTGGGACGAGACCCTCGCTCTGGAAGGCCGGGCCGGTTACTACGACGGCGTCGGCGCGCTGAAGGACATGGTGCAGAACCATCTGCTGCAGCTGCTGTGCCTCGTGGCCATGGAACCCCCGATCACCCTCGGCGAGCGCGACCTGCGCGACCGCAAGGTCGACGTGTTGCGATCCGTGCGGCTCCTCACCGAATACGACGTCGTGCACCGCACCCGCCGCGCACGCTACCTGTCCGGCCGGATCGGCGACCGGGCCGTCCCCGCATACGTCGACGAGGAGGGCGTGGAGCACAGGCGGCGCACGGAGACCTTCGCCGAGGTCGAACTGGAACTGGACAGCTGGCGCTGGTCCGGGACCACTTTCCGCCTGCGCAGCGGCAAGGCGCTCGGCCAGGACCGCAAGGAGGTCGCGGTGCGCTTCCGCTCCGTGCCCCACCTGCCTTTCGGCCACGAAGGAGAGGCCCTGCCCAACGTGTTGCGCTTCGGACTCGAGCCGGAAGGGATGACCCTCGACATGACCGGCATCGGGGCACACGCCCAGTCCCTCAGCCAACTCTCGCTGACCGCACGGATGGAACCGCCTCATCTCCCCGCCTACGGCCGGCTCCTGCTGGACGTCTTGAGGGGGGACCCGGCCTTGTCCATCCGTGGCGACGAGGCCGAGGAAGCATGGCGGGTCCTGACCCCCGTCCTGAACGCATGGGAAAGCAACCTCGTCCCACTGGAGGAGTATCCGGCCGGCTCCGACGGACCGCCTCCCCGGCCGCACGAGAGCGCACAGAGGCAGCGCAGCGACCTGCTGCATCCCGAGGCGCCGCTCGATGAGGAACCCCACTGAGCGTCGGTCTCTGACCGTTGGCTCGTACATGCGGATCCATGAGCTGCAACTCGCCTGCGATCGCCTGCTTCACGTCGTCTGCTGCGATTAGGGCAGGAACTGTGGTCGCAGATCAATTTGGTTGCGGCCCGGTGGGTGGGCCTGGTGAGGATACGTTCACGGACCGCGAGAACGTGCCGGGCAGCTCCTCGACCAGGACTTCGTTGAGGTCGGCGGGTCGGGGCGGCGGTGGACGTATGCGGCCATGCTTGCCGAACTGTCCGAGCATGCCGGCAGTTCGCCGGACGGCCCCCGCTACGAACCCTCGGAGATCTCGGGGGTGCTGCTCGCGCCGGGTCTGGTGCATCTCACTTTCGAGACCATGCTCGGCGAGCGCTGGACCAGGCGCAGTTCGGTCTGGCGCAGAGAGGCCGGAGCCGCAGGCTGGCGGATGTACCACCACCAGGCCACACGCGCGCCGTCCGGCGTCGACCGACATCCACAGGTGACATCACCGACACCGGACGAGGGCGTACGCATGCACCCTCGTCCGGACTGCCACTCCCCGGCCGACGTCGCAAGGACGTCGGCCGGAACGCCGCTCGACGACGCCGACCGGTCGGCTTCGGGCCTGGAGTCCTGCCGTCGGCCGACACTCAATCGGATGCCGAAGGGCCTTCTTCCGAGGGCACGCCCGCCGAGGCTTCGGCGTGTGTCCTCAGCTCGAACCACATGGTCTTGCCCGTGGCCGTGTCGCTCGTCCCCCAGGCGTCGGTGAGCAGGTCGAGCAGCTCGATCCCGCGTCCGCCCTCGGCGTCGACGTCGACGAAGCGGCGTACAGGGCCGGCCGGGTCGGTGTCCTCGACCTCGCACCGCAGACGGGAACCGCGCACCTGGAGGTTGAGCCGCAGCGGGCCGCGCGTGTGGCACAGGGCGTTGGTGACCACTTCGCTCACCAGGAGTTCGGCGGTGTCGGCCGGTTCCGTCAGATTCCACGTCTCCAGCTGGGCGATCACCAGTTTCCGGGCCCGGCGGACCGATGCCGGATCCCGCCTAAGGGGCCAGGAAGCATCCCACGCGGTGGGGCGGGCGCGGGGCGCATCGAGAGGACGCAGGGGTTCCAGCGTGCGCGACCACAGGGCACGACGCTTGTCGGCCCGCGACACGGGGACGTCTCCTGGGGAGCTCACCTCGCCCTGACCACGGTCCGCGGCGATCGTCCGGAACTGGTCTCCCAGGCAACGCCGCCACAACCGGGCGAAACGCCCGCAGGGCGCGGTCGCGGTGAGGGTGATGGCCTGGGGGGCCATGGGAACCAGTCCCTTCTCGATGACGGAGGTGTGCACGTAGCGCTCGCTACACTTAAAATATACACGTAACGGTTGCTACAGTAAATACCCCTTCAAAACGGACTTGCCAGACGCGTCGGCACTGGACCCGCCCCTGACGTGCAAGACATCCGCGCAACCACACCGGGAGCTCTCATGCCGCGCCCGCCCGACCCGGCCAAACGAAGGGCCCTGCTGGACCAGGTCCGCGCGTACCTGATCCGCAACGGCCTGGCCGATCTGTCTCTGCGCCCGCTGGCCCAGGCCCTGGGGACCAGCGACCGCATGCTCCTGTACTACTTCGGCAGCAAGGAGCGCATGGTCAGCGAGGCGATCGCCCTCGACAAGCAGCGACCGCTGTTGCGCTCCCGGGCCCTGTTCGGCACCGATGCCTCACCCAAGGACCCGGCCTCGCTGCGTCGCCTCCTGGAAGAAATCTGGAGGCAGTTCAACACCCCCGGTCCGCGCGGCACGCTCCCCCTCTACCTGGAGATCATGGCCGCCAGCCTGTTCCACCCCGAGCGGTACGGGCCTTTCATGCGCGACCTGGTCACCGAGTGGAGGGACCTGCTCACCTCGGTCTTCCGCGACATGGGCATGACCGGGAGCGGGGCGAGGACGGAGGCCTCTCTCGTGGTCGACGCGACCATGGGTCTCCTCATGGCACCTCTGGCGGACGGCGACTGGGACCGCTCCGACGCGGCCTTCCGCGCGCTCCTGGACCGCCTGCAACCCGGGTGGCAGGCGAGCCTCTCAACGGAGCGGGGTGAGGAGTCGCACCCGCCCGGGAGCCCGTAGCGCAAGGCCGAGGGCTCGACCGGTGCCCCCGCGCGCCGCGCGACCCGTCAGGCGACGGTGTCGGCGATGTGGAAGTAGTGGCCCTTGTCGAGGTCCTCCAGGAGGCCGGGCCGGGTCGGCTCCCAGCCGAGCAGCTCGCGGGTCAGGGTGTTCGACGCCGGAGAGTCGAGGCCGAGGAGAGCGCCCAGCCAGGTGAAGTGCTCGGCCGCCCGGTCCGGAGCCACGGACACCACCGGCACGTCGAGCTGACGGCCGATCGCCTCGGCGACGTCCCGGATCGCGACGCCCTCCTCGGCGACACCGTGCAGCACCGTTCCCGCCGGGGCCTGCTCGACCGCCAGCCGGAACAGGCGTGCCGCGTCGAGGCGGTGGACGGCAGGCCAGCGGTTGGCACCGTCACCGATGTAACCGGACACACCCTTGGCCCGGGCGACGGCGACCAGGGTCGCCATGAAGCCCTGGTCCCCCTCGCCGTGACAGGTGGGCGACAGCCGCACCACGGACGAGCGCACTCCGTGCGAGGCGAGGTCGAGCACCCTCTGCGCCGTGGCCTGACGGATCGACGCCGGCGATCCGTCGATCACGGGCGTCGAACGCTCGGTCGCGACACGTCCGGGCGTCAGCCCGGCCACGCCGGAGGCGAGGACGAAGGGCCGGTCGGTGCCGGCGAGCGCCTCGCCGAAGATGTCGACGGCGCGTCGATCGGCCTCGGCGGCTCCCTGGAAGTCGCCGGTGAACGCGATGTCGTGCTTGAAGGCGAGATGGATCACCCCGTCCGACGCGACGGCGGCGTCCCGCAGCATGTCGAGATCGTCGACCGTGCCGCGGACCACCTCCGCGCCGGCCTCGGTGAGTGCCTCGGCGGAGGCGTCGGAGCGGGCGAGCCCGACGACCTGGTGCCCCGCGTCGATGAGTTCGGGCACGACGGCCGATCCGATCCAGCCGGACGCGCCGGTCACGAAGAACCTCATGGGAAGACTCCAAACCAGTGATGTCAGTGACTGTCATCGACCCTAACACCTGATGTCAGGGACTGTCATCACGTAGGATCTGCCCATGGGTAGATGGGAGCCGAACGCGCGTGGACGCCTCGCGGAAGCCGCGTTGGAGCTCTACAGCGAGCGCGGATACGAGCAGACGACCGTGGCGGAGATCGCCAAACGGGCCGGACTCACGGAGCGGACCTTCTTCCGGCACTACGCCGACAAGCGCGAGGTGCTCTTCGCCGGATCCGGCGAGCTGCAGGAGCTGTTCGTGCGGGCAGTCGCCCAGGCTCCGGAGTCCGCCGCGCCGATCGACGTGCTGGCACGGGGACTTGACGCAGCTTCCCAGGCCTTCATCGACCTGCACGAGCAGGCCAGGAAGCGGCACGCCGTGATCACGGCGAACGCTGAACTCCAGGAGCGTGAGCTGATCAAGCTCGCTTCGATGTCGGCCGCCCTCGCCGACACCCTGCGGGGGCGCGGTGTCACGGAGCCTGCAGCGAGCCTGACAGCCGAAGTGGGCATGGCCGTCTTCAAGATCGCCTTCGAGTGCTGGATCGCCGCAGCCGAGGAAGGCGACCTGGCGCAGTTGCTGCGGGAATCACTGGACGAGCTCAGGGCCGTCACGACGGCCGGCCGGGAGCCGGACGTCTCACCGACGGCAGGCCGGCTTCCGCCCGTCCGGCGTATCTCCTCCCCCGATCCTGCCGACGGCCCGCCGACTCACGCTTGACCTCAACTCTGGTTCAGCTCCTACCTTCGGGTCATCGGCAGCAGCCGGCCAAGAGGAGGCAGTTCCCATGTCCGTGAGCGCCGTTCCCGAGACCTACCGCAACGCCGTGATCTCCCACATCATGGTCGACGGCGCCGCCGCCGCGATCGACTTCTACACCCGGGCGTTCGGCGCCGAAGAGCTGTTCCGCCTCGACGGCCCGGACGGGCGCGTCGTGCATGCCGAGGTCAGGATCCAGGGCTCCACGATCATGCTGGGCGACGCCGAGGGGCCCTTCTTCCGCGCGCCGACCGCTGTCGGCGGCACCACCGTGGGCCTGCACGTCTACGTCGACGACGTCGACGCACTCGCACACCGGGCCACCGCGGCCGGTGCGGAACTCGTACAACCGCCGGCCGACCAGTTCCACGGCGATCGCACGACCATCCTGAGGGACCCCTTCGGCCACGTCTGGGTCTTCCTCACCCACCTGGAGGACCTGCCGCCGGACGAGGTGGCCCGCCGGGCCCGCGAACTCTTTCGCTGAGCAGCGATCCGCCGGACGGTCCCCGGACGGGCCGCCTCACGGCGAAGAGCGCCTTCACCGTGCGGAGCCGCCTCCTCCGGGAGAGCAGTCGGCGCGCTCTCGCGCGGAGGATCCGCCGGCCACGGGGCGGGGGACCACTCGACGGGCGCCGCGCCGGCCCGCCCGCACGGGCCGGCCCAGCACGACCCCGGCCAGGACCAGCACCAGTCCCCAGCTCTGCTGGACCGCCAGGGTCTCCCCCGCGACCGCCGTGCCGAGCAGCACGCCCGTCACGGGATTGAGCAGCCCGATCAGCCCGACCGTGCCCGAGGCCAGGTGCCGCAGCCCGGTGAACCAGGCGACGAACGCCAGCGCGGTGGCGATCAGGGCGACATAGCCGAACGCGAGGAGCGCCGACGCGGACATTTCGCGAGGGGGCCCCTCCACGGCGGCGGCGACCGGGATCAGGATCAGACCTCCGGCGGTGAGCTGCCACGCGGTCGAGGCGAGCACGTCGGCATCGGCGGTCCACCGCTTGGTCAGGATGTGACCGAAGGACGACACCAGCACGGCCGAGGCCGAGGCGAGGACCCCCGCCACGCCCACTCCGCCCGTCCCCGTGAGCAGCATCAGGCACACCCCGGCGAGACCGACGGCAGCGCCGGCCAGATGGGAGGGCCGGGGCCGCTCGGCCACCAGGGGCCAGGCCATGAGCATCATCGTCAGCGGGGACACCGCCATGACGGTCGAGGCGACGCTCGCCGGAAGCAACTGGGAGGCGGCGTAGACGAGGACGAAGAACACGCTCACGTTGAGCACCCCCAGTACGGCCGACCGCCACCACCAGGCGCCCCGTGGCCGCTGCCTGCACACGGCCAGCAGGACGAGCCCTGCGGGCAGCGCCCGCAGGGCGGCCCCCGAAAGCGGACGGTCCGCGGGGAGGAACTCGTGCGTGACGAAGTAGTTGGTCCCCCACGCCACCGGGGCGACCGCGGTCAGGGCCACCCAGCGCAGATCAGCTTCCATGGAAGCCAATATAGCTTCCCGGGAAGCTATCCTGTCTCCATGGAAGACCGGCAACCCATGGACCGTGTGGACCGCATCCAGGCCGACTGGCGCCGCGAGCGACCCGACGTCGACATCTCCCCGCAGGGAGTGATCGGCCGGCTGCACCGCCTCGCCGACCGCCTCACGGAAGAGCTCTGCCTCGTGTACGGCCGCTACGGGCTGACCGAAGGAGAGTTCGACGTCCTGTGCGCCCTGCGCCGCGCCGGTGAGCCCTATGAACGGGCGCCCGGCGAGCTCGCCGCGCACACCATGGTCACCACCGGCGCCATGACGAAGCGGATCGACCGCCTGGAGCGGGCCGGACTCGTCACACGCCGCCGTTCCGACGACGACCAGAGGGGCCGGATCGTCGCCCTCACCGGACCCGGACGCCACCTGATCGACCAGGCGTTCACCGACCACATGCGCAACGAACGCCACCTGCTGGACCAGCTCACCCCGAACGAGGCCGAGGCCCTCGAAACGCTGCTCAGAACCTGGCTCGCCCGCATGGATCATCCGCACCCTCCCGTCGAGGAGTGACCCACCACCCCGTGGAGACATGACCGGCGGAACCGGCGTCGCGGACGACACCCGCCCGCCCCGGTCCGGGAGTTCCGCCTCACAGACCCGGCAGGCCCGACCCGCCTCCGCCGTCACCCCGCCCATCTCCGCGCGACCATCGCGGAGTTGAAAGGACAGGTGGACGGCGTCTTTGTGGGTACTCGCGGGTCACCGGACATCCGGTGCCCCGCGGCACCTCGGGTCCGGAGGAAGTCACGTGACGGGAGGTGAGTGTCGTGTCGAGTACGCAGCCGCGCCACGGACCGGGGCAGCAGACGCCCGGTCCGGAGCCGGTGGGCGAGCTGGTCCAGCGCGCCACACAGCAGCTGACGGAACTCGTGCGAACGGAACTCCGCCTGACACAGGCGGAGATGAAGGAGAAGGGCAAGCGCTACGGCAAGGGTGGCGGTCTCTTCGGCGGCGCCGGTGTCGTCGGCATTCTGATGCTTCAGGCGCTGGCGGCCACCGTGATCGCCGCGCTGGCGCTCGTACTGCCGGTGTGGGCCGCCGCGCTCGCGGTCACCGCCACGCTCGGCGTGATCGCGGCGATCATGGCGATGTCCGGCAAGAAGCAGGTCGCTTCGGCCGCGCCGCCCGCGCCGACGCAGTCCATCGAGAACGTGAAGGCGGACATCGCCGAGATCAAGGAGAGTGCGCACCGATGACCGAGCAGCCCCACGAGAAGAAGACGGCCGAAACCCCCGCGGAGCTGCGCGAACAGGTCGAGCAGACCCGCCACGACCTCGGGGAGACCGTAGAGGCACTCGCGGCGAAGGCGGACGTGAAGGCCCGCACCCAGGACAAGGTCGCCGAGGTCAAGGACCAGGCCGCAGCCAAGGCGGGTGCGCTGAAGGCGAAGGCGACCGAAGCCGCGTCCCGGGTCCAGGACAAGCTGCCCGACCCCGTCAAGGACAAGGCCGCCCAGGCCACCGAGCAGGCGCACACCAAGGCGGTCCAGGCCGGCCGGCTGTGGGAGGAGAAGGCGCCCGAACCGTTGCAGGCCAGGACGGCCCAGGGCGCGCAGCTCGCCCGGGACAACCGCGGCCTGTTGTTCGCCGGCGTCGGCGCCGCCGTCGCGGCGTGGCTCCTGTACCGCCGCCGTCAGGGGTGACCGTACGGAGGCAGTGAAGAGGGCCGGCCCGGAGCGCGGCCGTCGCGGTCCAAGGCCTTCAGATCCCAACGCCGTTGCACATGCGCCGAGTTCGGAGGCCGGGCCGTCCTGCTTCTCGAGGTGACCGTGGCGGATTCGCGGGGTCTTGGCTACTCAACGTGACGCTTCAACGCGCGATCGTGCAGGACCCCACTTACGTTGGGCGGGCAAGCCACACCACCTCTCAAGGAGGAACCATGGCCGGTAAGGGCCGTCAGGACAAGATAAAGGGCAAGGCCAAGGAGATGACCGGCAAGGTCACCGGCGACCGCGAGATGCAGGCCGAGGGTCAGCTGGACCAGGCGCGCGGCGAGGCCAAGAAGACCAAGGCCAAGGCCGGCGAGCGGATCCAGGAGACCGGGCGCGCGATCAAGCGCGACCACACCTGAGCGTGCGCGGAGAGGGGGTCTGCCCATTGAGGGCGGGCCCCCTCGCCTGTCCGGGCGCTCGACCACCTCGACGGACCGCCTCGACCCGACCGCCACGGACCGCCTCGAAAAGAACGACGGGCTGCCCGCGACCCGTGCGCACAGCCCCTCCCCCACCCGCACAGCCCCTCCCCTGCCCGCACGGCCGCGACAACGCGCGCCGGGTGCTCCCCGGGCGAAGCGGCCGTCGTGCCGCTCGCCCCGGCCGGTGGCCGACGCCGTACGCCCGCCCCCCGCGGGGAGGATACGGTCGCCCCATGGCTGACGCTCGGTTGACCACCTCCTCGTACCTCGTCCTCGGCATCATCGACAAGCTGGGCGAGGCTAGCGCCTACGACGTGAAGGGTGAGGCGGCCCGCACCGTCGCCCCGTTCTGGTCCGTGCCGCACGCGCAGGTCTACGCGCAGTGCGAACGGCTGCTGGAAGCCGGGTTGTTGGCGCAGGTGCGGCAGGAAGCCGGACGCAACCGGCGGGTGCTGGCACTGACCGATGACGGGCGCTCGGCCCTGCGGACCTGGCTGGACGATCCCGCGTTCGTTCCGGTGGAGGCCCGCGAACGCGGCATCCTCAAGCTCTGGTTCGGTGGTCGCCCCGACGTGCTCGCACCGGCTCAGGTCTCCGAGCACGAGAAGACGCTGAGCGACTACGAGGAACTCGCCGGAAGCGTCGGCGAGTTGCTGACGCCGGGCCAGCGCGAGGCGTTGGAGTTCGGCATCCGCTACGAACGGATGATGGTCGACTTCTGGCACTGGGTGCGCGACAGGGACGAACGTACGACGGACCGTTGACCCCGGCCCCCGGCCGCCTCTACCGTCGGTAACCCACGATAGTCCAGAAGAGACTATCGCGGTGCCGTGGAACCGAGGCCCGTGAGCAGGGAGTCGCCGTGCGTCCTCCAACGACCACCACCTGGCGCCGTGTCGCCGCGGTCACCGTGTCGGTCCTGTGCGTGGCCTACGCGCCGATCGCGATGACCGCGCTGTGGCCGTACGCGCGTCCCGGCGCCCCGGCGTTCGGCGAGTGGCTGCTGGGCCACACGGTCTCGCCCCGCTACGTCGCCGACGCGCTGGCCACCCGTATCGCCCCCTACCGGCACAGCCTCGTACCGATGATCGTCCACTCGGTGCTGGGTGGCCTGCTCATGCTGCTCGGGCCCGCGCAACTGCTCACGGCCGCACGCCGGCGACGTCGGCTGCACCGCGTCCTCGGAGTCGTCTTCGCGGTCACGGTGTACGCGTCGATGGCCGGCGCCGCGATGTACCTCGCCCGCACCGCGCCCGAGGACGCCTTCAGCGGCCCGGCCTTCTGGATCGTCCTCGCCACCATCCTCGTAGGCACGGTACTGAGCGTGACCTTCGGCATCCTCGCGGCCGTAGCCGGCTTCCCCGACCTGCACCAGCGGTGGATGCTGGTCTGCTACGGCTTCCTGCTGACCGCTCCGCTGCTTCGCCTGGAGTGGGGTGCCCTGCCGTGGGTGATGCCCGGGCTGCCGATGACGGAGATCAACCGCGTGGCCATCATGCACCTGGGCTCGGTGGTCGTGTTCGGCGCGCTGCTCGCCTCTCGGGCGCGGGACCGGCGGCGCACGGTCGCCGGAATGCACGGGTCGTGGGCGCCGCTGCCGGTGACGGTCGCCGCACACCTCGCCGGGGCGGCCGCGCTGGTGTGGATCGTGCGTTCCTTCCTCGACTTCGGCGCTGACGGGCAGCGCCTGCTGGCCGGTTACCTGCTGCCTTTCGCGGTGGCCCACGGGGTCATGGCCGTCGGCGCGCACCGGGCCGGACGGGCCGGACGGCTCTGGGCGCGGGAGGAGTGGCGGATCCACCTGACGGCCCTGTGTCTGGCGCCGGTGCTCTCGGCGGGCTCCGTGGTGCTGTTCGAACGCAGCCTCGGGCTGGACCGGTTGACGGCACTGACCGCCGCCGTGGCCATCGGCTGCGGCATGCTCGCCTTCGCCGCGGCCCTCGTGACGAGCCTGCGCGTCGTCCACGCCCGCGAGGTGCTCAAGCGTGCCGTCCCGGCCGCCGCGCCCACGACCCGTGTGTCGGCGCCGGCCGCCTAGGGGGCTTCGTTCGGATCGGCTCGGGTCCGCCGCGATCCGAACGAAACCCCCTAGGCGTATCGATCACGACCGTTCCGGCATCCGTCCCGCCGCTTCCGTCAGCGGCGGGGTCCCGCCCCGACACCGCGCCGCCCCTGTCAGCTCACGCCCCGGCCATCGTCTGGCCGCCCCCTCTGGAGGCCGAAGCGCCATGCCGAACCCGACCGACCCGTCCGAACCCGTCGGCGGCACTCCGACCGTGCCCGTACCCGAAGCCGCTGCCGTGCAGGGGCGTCCGCTGACGGCCGGCCTGGCGATGCTCGCGATCGCCGTGGCCGTGATCAACCTCCTGGTCGGGGGGCTCCTGACGGCCGTCGCGCTCACCGGTCACGTCTTCGGCGCCTGGCCCTCGCCCAGGTCGCTGAGTCCCGGACTGATCGGTGCGGGCATGCTGGGGACCGCGCCGGCCCTGTTCGCCATGGGCCGCGCCCGCTCCTGGCAGCAGACCCGGACACTGGTGCTGCCCACGGCCGTGGTGCTCGTCGGTCTGTTCGCCGTGACCCTCCTGAACGCCGGCCGGCTGTACGTCGCCGCGGGCGGCCCGATCGTCCCGGTCCTGTTCAGCGTCGGCTGGATCCTCGTCCTGGGCCTGCTGTGCGTATGGGTGGTCATCGCCCTGGCCTGGCAGTTCCTCACGCCGGCCGGACCGACCGCACCACGCAGGCTTCCGCTCCCGGCCTGGTCGAAGCCGGCGCTCGCCGTGCTGGGGTCCTCCTGGCTGGGCATCGGTACGGGACTGCTGGTCCGTCCCGCCTTCTGGTCGGACTTCGTCCCCTGGCGCACCGGACGGCTCGACGCGCAGGCGCTCGGCGTCTGGGCCCTCTCCCTGGGCGCGGGGGTGCTGGGCGCTCTCGCCGAGGACGACATCGAGCGCACCCGACCGGCACTGCTCGCCCTGACCGGCACCGCGGCCACGACGACACTGGTCCTGGCCGTCCGTACGGCCGACGTGGACTGGTCGTCGGGGCCCGGCCTGAGCCTGATCGCCATGGTCGCCGGGCTGCTGACGGCCGGTGCGAGCGGTCGCCTGCTGCTCGGCGGCGAGGACCGGCGGGCGCCCCTCACCGGACCGACCGCACCGGGCAGCACGGCCTGAGGGGTGCCGCGGTTTCCCGGAGGCCTTCGGCACGTGGCCGCGGAGGGGCGTGACGACGGCACCGAAGTGCGCACTCGCGCACTCCACGGCCGCGTCGGCGGCTGACCGGCCGGCGCCGCCGCGGTCGTCACCCCGGCTTGGCCGCGTCGCCCAGGCTCGGGCGGCGCCCTCGCGACTGCCCTGTTCTGCTCTGCTCTGCTCTGCTCTCAGCCAAGCGGGTCGCGCGTCCCGTGAGTCGGGCGCGAGCATCGTCCGATGCAGCCGATCTTCGTTCTCGTGCACAGTCCGTCCGTGGGTCCCTCGACCTGGCAGCCCGTGGCCGACCGACTGCGGGCCGCGGGACACCAGGTGCGTGTGCCGTCCCTGCTGGACGTGGGCGCCGGAGCTCCGCCATTCTGGCCGCGGGTCGTGGAGGCCGTACGTGACGATCTGCGCCAGGTGCCGGTCGACCGTGCCGTCACGCTGGTGGCGCACAGCAACGCGGGTTTGTTCCTCCCGGTGGTGCGCTCGGGGCTCGACCGTCCGGTGACCGGCTCGGTCTTCGTCGACGCCGCGCTGCCCGCCCGGACAGGTCCCACCCCCGTCGCCCCGCCCGAGTTGCTGGAGTTCCTCCGACCCATGGCTGTGAACGGCAGGCTTCCGCGCTGGACCGACTGGTGGGAAGAGGCGGACGTCGCCCCCATGTTCACCGATCCGACCGTCCGGCAGACCGTCGTCGACGAGCAGCCGACCCTGCCGCTGTCCTACTACGAACAGCACGTCCCGGTCCCCGGCGGCTGGGACGATCACCCTTGCTCCTACCTGCTGTTCGGTCCCCCGTACGACGACTTCGCCGCCGACGCGCGTGAACGCGGCTGGCGTGTGGCGCATCTGCCCGGCGCGCACCTGCACCAGATCGTCGATCCCGCCGGCACGGCCCGGCAGCTGGTCGAGCTCTGCGGAAGGGCTTGATCCGCCACTGGGCCTGACTGTCACCGCCGGCCTATACGCTGCGGGCGATCTGGAACCAGCTGATCGGAGGGCACGATGACCCACACCCCGCGTCCGACGCCCGAGGCCATACTCACCGTGCTGCCCGAACTCGCTCCCCACGCGCGCGACGCGGTCATATTTCATCCCACGCGCGCGGAGCCGGACTGCCGGGACAGTTCTCTCGGCGGACCGCTGCTGTGGCCCAGTGACGAACCGTGGCCCACGTGCTCCTTGCCCGACGTGATCAGCCCTGACGGCGGGCCTGCCACGGCGATGGTGCCGGTCGCACAGATCTTCCGTCGCGATGTGCCGGGACCCTGGTGGCCCGCCGACATGGACCTCCTGCAGATCCTGTGGTGTCCCAACGAACACTGGGATCCTCCGGCCCAGCAGGCCGACGTCAGCCCTGTGGTCGAGATGCGATGGCGTCGGGCCGCCGACGTGACCGACCGGCTGACGACTCCGCCGCCGCCCTCACGACATGAGGAGGACGGCTACCTGCCGCAGGCATGCGCCATCACCGCCGAGCGTGTGACCGACTTCCCGTTCCGTGAGGAACTGCCGGAAGAACTCCGTCCACGGCTCCAGCAGTTGGTTCGCGAGACCGGCGACGGCGGTGATGCCATCACCCGTCTCGCCGGCTGGAAACTCGGCGGCTGGCCCACCTGGCACCTGACGCACCCCCAAGCCTTTGCCTGTGGTGCCTGCGGCACGGCCATGACACTCCTGTTCACCGTGGCCAGCGACACCGAGACAGATGTTGTCGTCGGCCGGTCGGGAGACCTGCGCGTCTTCACCTGCCCCGCCGACCACCGGCACGCGTTCCAGGTGGACCTGCACTGACCTGCGGCTCATCACGTGCAGCACCGGTGATCGGACGGGTCGGTCGACCGCCTGCGTCTCGCAGCCGGTCGCAGTGACCGGCTGGAGCCGCGTGAGCCGGGTGACGAGCAGGGTGGCGTCGTCCGGCGAGTCGGCAGGGTGCGCGCTCATGAGGGCGTCGCACAGGTCGTCCAGGGGCGCGTCGGTGCGGTGGATCGCCCGGCGCAGCACGGTGATTCCCTGTTCGAGGTCCAGGCGCAGGCTGCGGTCCTCGATGAGGCCGTCCGTGTAGAGGACGAGCAGGCTTCCGAGCGGGACCACACAGTGCAGGTCCTCGTACACGTGGCCGAGTCCCATGCCCACGGGCGGTCCGGGGTCGGCTGTCAGTGTGTCCGCCGACCCGTCCGGACGGACCAGGAGCGGCGGCGGGTGGCCGGCCAGTGCGAGCCGGAGGATCCCGGTGACTCCGTCGTAGGTCGCGCAGACGCACGTGGCGGGCAGGCCGTTGTCGTCTCCGTCGTCCAGTTCGTCGAGGCGCGTGAGCAGTTGGCCGGGTTCCGGGCCCACGGCCGGCAGGGCGCGTGCGGAGGACCGGTAGCGGCCCATGGCCGCCGCGGCGCCCAGGCCGTGTCCCATGACGTCGCCCACGGTCAGTCCGATCCGGCCGCCGGGGAGTCGCACGGTGTCGTACCGGTCGCCTCCGGCCAGCGTGCCGTTCTGCGCGGGGTGGTAGCGGTGCGCCGACTCCGGCCAGGGGACGTCGGGCAGGCGCGCGGGCAGGAGATGGCGCTGGAGGGTGAGCGTGGCCAGCCGTTCCCGCCGGTAGAGCAAGGCGTTGTCGATGGCCATCGCGGTGCGGGCGGCGATGTCGCGCGTGGTGAGCTCGTCGTCGGGATCGAAGGCACCGGGTCGCGCGAAGGTGATCGCGCCCAGGACCCCTCCAACGGCCAGGAGGGGTACGACGATTCCGTGATGAGGCCGGCCCTGGGACCCGTCCGGAGGCATGACGACGACGACGGCGGTCCGGACGCATTCGCTGACGGGGAGGGTCTCCGTACGGGGTGCGGGAAGGTCCTGTTCGGCCTGGGCACCGCCGGTGGACATCGCCGTGCTCAGCGGATGGATCCGTGGCCGGGCGCTGGGATCCGGGGGCGCCCCGGCGCTCCTCTTCGCTGAGGGGCGTTGCGAAGAGGCCGGCTCTCCCTGCGTGGTGTCGGCGAGCAGGTCGACGGCGACAGTGGTGGCGAACGCCGGGGTGCACACCGCCGAACGCTTCGCCGCGACGCTCGCCACGTCCAGGCCCTGGCTGAGGGCGACACCGGTCCGGCTGAGCAGATCCAGACGGCGGTGGCTCCGCGCGGTGTCCAGCAGTTCGGGTCGACCGCGGCGGACGGGCGAGACGGCGGTCGCCGGACCGGGCGGCCCGGGTCCTCGACCGCCACGAGCCCCACGCCGGAGCAGGGCATGTGCCCGGGTGCCGGCCCAATTGATCACTTCGAGTGCCGGACGGGTGGGTGCGGTCCAGCCATGGAGCTCGTACACGCAGGCGAACCGACGCGGGATGGTGGTGTGACGGGCCGATGAACCGCCAATGACGCCGTTCGCATGAAGCGTGGCGAATGCCGCAACCGGCACCGGGGCCCAGGACCTCCTGGCATGCAGAACCGATACCGCTGCAAGGGAGATTCCCGTGACCACCCCCGCTTTCGCGTCCGGTGCGGCGCAGTCCTCCTTCGACCCCTACGCCTGCGACGAGCCCGGCTTCTCTTGGTGGGACCGGGCCACACAGCCCCATGAGCAGGACCAGGGGGGCGACCACCTGTTGCCGCCGCCCAACGCCGCCGAACGGCTCGACATCACCATCGACCCACGTGACCGCAGGCGTCTGGACCTGCACGCGGCCCTGACGGCCGCCGGAATCCCGCCCCTGCCCGAGGACAGGGAGGCCATCGACCGGCTCAGTGCCCTGCCCGCCGACATCAACATCGCGGTACGTCGCTGGATCGAGCACGCCGCCTGACCCCGCTCCGGGCAGGACTGTCGGACGGCGGCCGGTGCGTGCTTTCCCGGCCGCCGTCCGCCCGGCGGGGCGGTGCGCGCTTTCCCGGCCGGCGCCCGCCCGGCGGGCGCGGGACGGCTCGGCGCCCGTGCCCGTCCGTCTCGTCACCGGGGCCGGTCCGCCGGAGGCGCGAGTGTCGGCCTTCGCCCGGTTCCACACCGTCCGACGTGGGCGGATCCCCGTGGGGGACCCCGGATAGGGTGGGCGCGACAACACTTCGCGAACCGGACCAAGGAGCAGACGTGAGCGAGTCGGCGTCCATCGCCCTGCAGCAGGAGATCGCCCGGGAACTCGAGGTCTCCGAGACCTTCGAGGCCGAGCGGGAGATCGAACGCCGCGTGGCCTTCCTCGCCGAGCGGCTCACCTCCACCGGTCTGGGCTCCCTCGTGCTCGGCATCAGCGGCGGCGTCGACTCCACCACGACCGGCCGGCTGTGCCAGCTCGCGGTGGAGCGGGCGCGGGCCGCGGGGCACGAGGCGCGGTTCTACGCCATGCGGCTGCCCTACGGCGTCCAGGCCGACGAGCACGACGCCCAGCTCGCGCTCTCCTTCATCCGGGCCGACCACGTGCTGACCGTGGACATCAAGCCCGCGAGCGACGCCGCGCTCGAAGCCTCGCTGGCGGCGGGCGTCGACTTCCGCGACACCCACCACCAGGACTTCGTGCACGGCAACATCAAGGCGCGGCAGCGGATGATCGCCCAGTACGCCGTGGCCGGCGCGCACGACGGTCTGGTCGTCGGTACCGACCACGCCGCCGAGGCCGTGTCGGGCTTCTTCACCAAGTTCGGCGACGGAGCCGCCGACCTGGTCCCGCTGACCGGCCTGACCAAGCGCAGGGTCCGCGCCGTCGCCGACGCGCTGGGCGCACCCGCCGAGCTGGTGTGGAAGACGCCGACGGCCGACCTGGAGACCCTCGACCCGGGGAAGGCCGACGAGGACGCGCTCGGAGTCACCTACGACGTCATCGACGACTTCCTGGAGGGAAAGCCGGTGGACGAGAGGGACTTCGAGACGATCGTCCGCCGCTACCGCCTCACCGACCACAAGCGCCGGCTGCCGATCGCCCCCTGACGGCCGCCGGAACGTCCCGGTGATCCTGACGGCTGCCGGATCGCCCCGGGAAAGGGACCGTCCGGGCGCAGCCATGGCAGAGTGCGGGGTCCGGGACACGTCGTAGGAGCCCGGCCGAGCGGGTCGGGTCGGGTCGACAGCGAATGGGCCGCCCGAGCCAGGGGCGCGGGAGAGTCGTCGCGCGCTGCCCGTCACCCGCCCTGAACAGGCAACCCCGCGAGCAACGCGGACTCCGTCGTGGCCACCGTGCTCTGGTCCCAGGGGCCGAGCGGTACGGAGCCCAGGCGGCGACCCGAGGGGTCGAGCACGTGGCCTGCGAATTTCACCGGCCACAGGGTCACCGCGCGGTCGGCCACCGTGAGTTCGGGGAAGCCTGCCACCAGGCGGGACTCGAAGGCGTGGATGTCGTCGAGCGAGCGCAGCCATGCGGCGAAGAGCAGATGGTGCGGCCCGGAGAGCGAGGCGCACAGACGGATCTCCCGCATCGCCGACACATGTGCCGTGATCCGTGCCGTCTCCCCCGGCGGCGCCGCGCACCACAGGCTCACGCTGACCGGCCATCCGGACAGGCCGCGTGCGACCTCGCACCGGAACACCAGCGCGTGGGAGGCCTCCAGACGGCGCAGCCGCCGGCGGACCGTGGTCGCGCTGAGGCCCGTGCGGCGGGACAGTTCGGCCACGCCCTGCCGTGCGTCGTCGGCCAGGGCCTGCACCAGTACCTGGTCCTCGCGTCGCACCGCCGAACGGCCGGGCTCGGGTCCGGCGGCGACCCGCACCGCGCCCCGCCGAGCGGCCCCGGCCGGTCTGTCCAGGCGCCAGCGGCTGCCCTCGGTGTGCAGTGCGGTGGCGATCTGCGTACGGCTGGCCGCGACGCCCGGCAGCGCGCCGATGCGCATCCCGGTGTACCGGGCGACCTCGGCCAGGCTGCCGAAGACGCAGGTCAGTATCAGGTCGCGGCCGCCGGTCACATGCTCGACGGTGAACACGTGCGGGTCCCGGGCGAGTTCGGCGGCCACCTCGTACAGCCGCCCGGGCACGCAGTCCACCTCGACGAACGCGACGATGAGCGGCATGCCCTCGATGCTGACCGGATAGCAGCTGAACCATGCGTGGCCCGCCGCCGACAGCCGGGCCCACCGGCGTGCCGCCGTGGAGGGATCCACGCCGAGGGCCGCCCCGATCTGCTGCCAGTCGGCGCGTGGACTGCCCTGCAACACCGTCACCAGCCGCAGGTCCAGCTCGTCCAGTGTGGCGTTTTCCGGCATACGATCGTCGAACATCGGCGGATCCAGGCATGGCGGCGGCAGGAATGCTTCTCCGCCGCAGGATGCCGGCCATGTTCCAGCTCAGTGATGCCACCGCTCTCGCCGACGACCTGCGGGACCTGCGCCGCACCCTGCACCGCGACCCCGAACTCGGCCTGCATCTGCCGCAGACGCAGCAGACCGTGCTCGCCGCGCTCGGCGGACTCCCCCTGGAGATCACCACCGGTGCGGCGCTCAGCTCCGTGACCGCCGTCCTGCGCGGTGGCCGGCCCGGTCCCGCCGTCCTGCTGCGCGCCGACATGGACGCGCTGCCGGTGCGGGAGACCACCGGCCTGCCGTACGCCTCCCGCCGCACCGGTGTCATGCACGCCTGCGGTCACGATCTGCACACCAGCGCCCTGGTCGGTGCGGCGCGGCTGCTCGCGGCGCGGCGGGAGGAACTCGCCGGCGACGTGGTCTTCATGTTCCAGACGGGAGAGGAGGGGCACGGCGGCGCCCGGCCCGTGATCGACGAGGGTGTGCTCGACGCGGCCGGCGAACGGGTCGTCGCCGCCTACGGGCTGCACGTCCTCGCCAACACCCTGCCCGCCGGCATCGTCGCCACCCGGCCGGGCACCGTGCTGGCCGCGTCCGACGGCTTCGACGTGACCGTCACCGGCCGCGGCGGCCACGGTTCCTCACCGCACACCGCCCAGGACCCGATCACCGTCGTCTGCGAGATGGTCACCGCGCTGCAGACGATGGTGACCCGCACCGTCGACGTCTTCGACACCGCCGTCCTGACCGTCGGTTCCCTGCACGCCGGTGAGGCACGCAACGTCATCCCCGAGACCGCGACGTTCCAGGCGACCGTGCGCACCGTGTCCGAACCCGCGCGGGCCCTCGTGCGCGGTGCCGTCGCGCGCACGGTCCGGGGCATCGCCGAGGCGCACGGCGTCACGGCCGAGATCGACTACCGGGACGGCTGCCCGGTGACGGTCAACGACGGCGCGGAGACCTCGTTCGCCACGGCCGTGGCCGGAGAACTCCTCGGCCCGGAGCGGGTGTTGGTCGCGCCACGACCCATCTCCGGGTCGGAGGACTTCTCCTTCGTCCTTCAGGAGGTACCCGGCGTGTTCCTGGGCATCGGCGCTTGCCCCGCCGACCGCGACCCCGGTACGGCGCCGATGAACCACTCCCCCGACGCCGCGTTCGACGACGGCGTCCTGCCCGCCGCCGCGGTGCTCCTCGCAGGCCTCGCCGCCGGGCGCCTGGAGCAGGCGGCGGCAGCCGGGGACCTGCCGGCCGCGGCCGGGGCGGTGACGCCGTGACCGGAACCGCCGCGCCGGGCGTCGCCCCGGTCCGTCGCGACGCCTCCGTCACAGGGGTGGTGGGGTTGCTCGTCCTGTTCGAGTTGATGAGCGGCTTCACGCAGATGGGCATCACACCCCTGCTGCCCGACCTCGCCGACGCCTACGGTCTCGGCGACTCCGCGGCGAACTGGGTGGGATCGGTGCAGCTGCTCGCCGCGGCCGTGTGCGTACCGCTGTTCGGCAGGCTCGGAGACCTGTACGGCCACCGTCGCATGCTGCGTGTCGCCCTGGCCTGTGTGACGGCCGGGTCGTTCCTGGTCGCCGTGGCGCCCACAGCCGGGCTGTTGTGGGGCGGGCGGGCGCTTCAGGGACCCCTCGCGGCCCTGCTGCCGCTGGAGATCGCTCTGGTGCGCAGCCGTCTGTCGGTGTCGGACGCCCGTCGTGCGATCGCCCGGCTGGTCGGGGCCCTCACCGTGGGCGGCCTGCTGGGCGCGGCCTCGATGGGCGCGGCGGCCGGGGCGCTCGGCGGGGTCCGGGCCGCGCTGCTCGTACCGGCGCTGCTCGCGGCGGTGTGCGTCCCGCTGTCCTTCGTGGCGGTCCCCGAGTCGGAGGCGCGCGGGGCCGGTGCCATGGACTGGTCGGGTTTCGCCCTGCTCGCCCTCGGCACCACGGCGTTGCTGCTGGGCGTCTCCGCGCTCGAACACGACGGGGGTGTCGGCCTGCGGGTGCTGCCGGGTGCGGCGCTGGGCGTGCTGCTGCTCGCGTGGTGGGTGCGGACCGAACTGCGCAGCCGCGATCCCCTGGTCGACGTACGGACACTGACCGGCTGTGGGACCGGTCCGTCCCATGCCGCGGCCTGCTGCTTCGGTGTGGTGTTCTTCGCCGCCCAGGCGCCGGACACGACGTTCCTGGCCGCCGATCCGGACTCGGCCGGCTACGGTTTCGCGCTCTCCTCCGCGCGCATCTCCCTGGTGCTGCTGCCGGGCATCGTGGCGGCCGTCGTGGGCTCGTCGCTCACCGTGCCGCTCGCCCGGCGGATCGGCTACCGGCCTGTGCTGGCCTGGTCCTTCGCCCTCGTCGCGGCCAGTTTCGCGGTCCTGGCGGTACGGCACGTGTCCCTGGGGGAGATCGTGGCGACCAAGGTGGTGGCGGGCCTCGGGCTGGGCATCGCCCTGAGCGCCATGCCCACGGTGGTCGTCGAGGCGGCGGACCGGGATCGCGGGGGTGCGGCAACCGCGCTGTACAACAACGTGAAGTCGTTCGGCGGTTCGGTGGCGGGTGGTGTCATGGCCGCGGTCCTGGCCGCGTCGGCCCACCGGCCCGGGACGGCGCGGGAGACGCCCGCCGAGGGCGCGTACGTCCTGGTCTGGCTGTTGTGCGCGGTGTGCGCCCTCGCGGGGGCCGGCACGACGCTGCTCGCGCGTCGCTCCGAGGACCCGGACGGCCCGGCAGCCGCATGACGTGACAGGCACAGCGCGGCCCGGCCGGCGTGGTCCCGCTCCTGCGGATCGCGGCCCCGGCGCGTGTCGTACCGGGGCCTGAGTCCGGCGGGGAGGTCCAGTCGGCCGGGCTCAGGCGGCGCCCGTATTTGGGGGTATATGTTCCACTGGCTCGGATTGCGGTCGGCACCGAAGGGAAGGCCTGCGATGGAGCGGACGACATGCTGCGTGGTGGGCGGCGGCCCCGCCGGAATGGTCCTGGGCCTGCTGCTGGCCCGCGCCGGCGTGGACGTCACGGTGCTGGAGAAGCACGGAGACTTCCTGCGCGACTTCCGCGGTGACACCGTGCATCCCTCGACCCTGGCGCTGCTGGACGACCTCGGCCTGGCCGAGCGCTTCGCCCGGCTGCCGCAGCGCCGGGTGACCACGGTGCAGCTGCCGCTCGGCTCCGACGGTTCACTCGTCACCGTCTCCGACATCAGCACCTTGCCGGGCCCCTACAACTACGTGGCGATGGTGCCGCAGTGGGACCTGCTCGACCTCCTCGCCGACGAGGCCCGCAAGGAGCCGTCCTTCTCGGTGCGGATGAGCACCGAGGCGACGTCCTTCCTGATGGAGCGCGGGCGGGTCGCCGGGGTGCGCTACCGCACCTCCGACGGCCGTACCGGCGAACTGCGGGCCACCCTCACGGTGGCCTGCGACGGCCGGGGCTCGCTGGCCCGGTCGCGGCCCGAACTGGGCCTGCGGAGGTACAGCTGTCCCATGGACGCCTGGTGGTTCCGGCTGCCCCGGCGGGACGGGGACCCGCATGGGCTCGTGGGCGCCGCCGGGGACCGCCTCCTGACCGCACTCATCGACCGTGGGCAGTACTGGCAGTGTGCAGGGCTGATTCCGAAGGGCACCGACGCCGAGCGTCGCGCGGCCGGTCTCGAACGGTTCATGGCCGACTTCTCGGACGCCGTGCCCTGGCTCGCGGACCGGGCGCACGAGCTGCGGTCGTGGGACGAGGTGAAGATGCTCGACGTACGGCTCGACCGGCTGCGGCGCTGGCACCGCCCGGGACTGCTGTGCATCGGCGACGCCGCGCACGCCATGTCGCCGGTCTTCGGCATCGGCATCAACCTCGCGGTCGAGGACGCGGTGGCCGCCGCTCGCCACCTCGTCGAGCCGCTGCGTACGGGAGCGGTCGGCCTGCGGGACGTACGCGGCATCCAGCGGCGCCGGTGGCCGACCACGGCGCTGACGCAGGCTCTGCAACGCCTCGCTCACGCCCGGGTCATCGCGCCCGTGCTCGCCGGCGATCCGCCTTTCGGCAACTCCAGGCGGGCCAAACGGGTGAGCGGCCTCCTCACCGGCTCGCGGTGGTTCAAGCGCGTACCGGCCTACTTCATCGGCTACGGCGCCCTGCGTGAGCGTCCGCCCGCCGCCTCGCTGCGGTGAACGCGCGGTACGACCGCCGGGGAGCGTCGCCCGATCGGCGGAGCCCTCGTCGTACTGCCAAGCACATGGAACTGGGGCGCTGTTCGCGCGGGCACTCCGGCCCGGAACCACGGGGCCCCGTGGCGCTCGGGTGGTACGTTCCGCCGAACAGGTGTTACCTAGTGCGAGGGGAGAAACCGGAGGGGGGCAGGTATTCGGGGGAAAGGAGACCGAATGATGCGCAGGAAACCGGTCATGCGAACCCTCGCCGCTGCCCTCCTCACAGGCGGCGTGATCGCGGGTATGGGAGTGGCCGCAAGCCCGGCCTCGGCCGCGACAACGAACGGCGTCGTCTCGCTGTCGCCCAACATCCCGGCGGGCAGCGGGTGCGGGTTCGGCGTCGGCTTCAACCGGGGCTTCAACTCGTACTGCGGCGGCTTCGGCTTCGGGAACTCGTTCGGGTACGGCGGCTTCGGCGGCTTCGCCGGGTACGGCTTCAACTCGACACCCGTGGTGATCATCGTCAGCTGACGCTTCCTCGGCACAGGTCGGGAACGTCACGAAGCGACAGAAGGGGGGCCGCCGCGCCGACGCGCTGCGGCCCCCCACCTGTGCGGACGGACCACGGCAAGCACCGATCCCCGCCTCGGGCAGGGCGGACAACTCTCCTACCGAGGCGGCTGACTGACGCTGTATCAGGCAGTCGAGCCATAGGCCGGAGGGTGCCTCGGTGAGACCGGCTCGTCCGGGCCGGCTCGCTGCCGGCGCGGTCAGTGCCTTCCGGCTCGGTCCAGCGCGTCCTCGGCCTGGCGGGCCATGGTGCCGACCAGATCGGCCGCGGACGGCAGGTCCTCGATGAGGTCGACGGCCTCGCTCGCCCACTGCGGCAGCGCCGGGATCTCGCCCTGTGCAGCGGCGTCCTCGTACGCCTGCCGGGCTCGGGGATCCGCGGCGAGTTCTTCCTCCTTGCCCCGCCAGCCGTCGAGGAAGGGGTGGGCAAGGGTACGCGCGGTGTAGCGTGCCGGCCACCGCGAGCCGCGCGCGATGTCCAGCACTCTGTTGCGCTCGGTGTCCTCGCCGCGGCCCTCGACGATCGCTTCGGCGGTCGCGGGGTCGACCAGGGACTCGGTCGTGGCCTGGAAGCGCGTTCCGAGCAGGGCGCCGGACGCCCCCAGCGCCAGTGCCGCCGCCACGCCACGCCCGTCGGCGATCCCCCCGGCCGCCAGCACCGGAACCGGCGCCGCCAGGTCCACCACCACGGGCACGAACGGCAGCGTGGACCGCCCGTGCCGGGCTCCGTGCCCGCCGCCCTCGGTGCCCTGCGCCACGATCACATCGGCGCCCAGATCCACCGCTCTGCGGGCCTCCTCCAGGTCGGTGACCTGGAGGATCAGCGCCGTGCCCGCGCCACGGACGCGCTCCGCGAACGGAGTCGGGTCGCCGAAGGACAACATCACCGCCGCCGGCCCGTGTTCCAGCGCCCGCGCCACCACCGAGGCGTCGATCGCCCACGTCTGGAAGCCGATGCCCCACGGCTTGCCGTCGCTCTCCTCGGCCAGGACGGGCAGTTCGCGGGCCAGCCAGTCCTGGTCCCCGTTCCCGCTGCCCAGCAGGCCGAGCCCACCGCCGCGCGAGACCGCTCCCGCCAGCGCGCCACCGGCCGAACCGCCCATCGGGGCCAGGGCGATCGGGTGCTCCACACCGAACAGTTCCGTGAACGCCGTCGACAATCCCATGACCGTCATCCTCACGCACCCGTCATGCCGGCCGCAGCGCATTCCGTCGCACGAGGCCGCCGACTTCCTGCGGACCGTCGTGTGCCGTCACGGGATACGGACCAGCACCTGGTCCGTATCGGTGACGACTTCCATGGAGTCGATGTCCTGCGGGCTGATCGACGTCGCGGCAGGGATCCTGCCACTGCTGCCGCCGTAGTCCGTGGACCACGTACCGCTGGTCTCCGTGCGGCCCTCGTGCGAACGGACGACCAGCCGGCAGATCCGTCCGGGCGGCAGGTGGGAGAGCGTGACGTCCATGGATGTTCCCCAGGCCTCCGCCGCGAGGGCGACGCTCGCCCGCACGTGGGTCTCGGGATCGGTGTTCGACAGGGTGACGGTACCGGGCGGGCCGCCGGCGGGTGGCGCGTCGCCCGGCAGCAGTACGACGACCAGCGCGCATACGACGGCGGCCAGCAGCGCCGTCGCGACCAGGACGGTACGCCGGTGCACGGCACCGAGCCGGGTCCGGGGCGGTGGCGGAGCGGAGCCGCCGACGGCCGCCCGGTCTCCCTCGTGCACCTCGCCGAGCGGAGTGTGCCGCAGCAGACCGGGAAGGGGCGCGAGCAGCACCAACTCCTCCTTGCAGTCGGCGCAGTCGGCGAGATGCCGCTCCACCGCCGAGCGCTCCCCAGGTGAGAGCGCGCCCAGCACGTACGCGCCCAGATCCGTGTTCTCCCGGCAGGTCATGGCGCCGTCACCCCTCGTTCCTCCAGGACCTCGCGCAAGGCGCGCAGCGCGTAGTAGCAACGCGATTTGACCGTTCCCCGCGGTACTCCCAGGTGCTCGGCGGCCTCCGCCACCGTGCGTCTGAGGTAGTAGACGTGCACCAGCACCGCGCGGTGCTCGGGACTCAACGCGCGAAGAGCGTCGATCATGTGCCAGCTCTCCAGGGCCCGCTCGATGTCGTCCTGCCCCTCGTCCGCGGGCAGTTCTTCACCGAGAGGGGACTCCGGCGGGCGAGCGGCACGACGTCGATGGGCCGAGACCACGAGACGGTGAGCCACCGTGTACAACCACGGCGCGGCGCTTTCCGTGGTGAGCTCCTCACGATGCTGCCATGCGCGCAGAAACGTCTCCTGCAGGATGTCCTCCGCGCGTTGATGGTCGCCGTTCAGCAGTCGCAGCACATGGCGGAACAGCGGCGGTCCCTGCTGCGCATACAGTGCGCGCAGGAATTCGCTGCCCCAGCGGTCCTGGTGCGCGGATACACGCTCCACTCCCCTCCCTACGCACGCGTGACGAGAAAGGTTCACGACGCAAGCGGGTGAACCCTCACGCGACGCGAGGCGTAGTCCCAGTGCACAGCAAGCGTGCGAGGAACCGCCCGTGGAGGGAAGCAACCATGACTGATCGCAGCGCCGCACGACTGCTCACCGCCATCGCATTGACCGGTGCGACCATGCTCTCGGCAGCCGCCTGCACAGGCGGTGGTTCACCGGCCGGTTCGGACGACTCACCCGGGGCCACGGGAGGATCTCTCCTGTCCACGCACGTCACCGACGCCGTCGGTGAGGTCTTCGTCGACGCCTCGGGCCGCACCGTGTACAGCGCCGACGAAGAGGACGGCAGGGTCGCCTGCACCGCACAGTGCCTCCAGTTCTGGCACCCTGTGACGCTCGACTCCGCCCACGCGTCACAACGGCCGGGCAGCGGTGGCCACTTCGGGACGATCACGCGTCCGGACGACGGGAAGGTCCAGATCACGTACGACCACAAACCCGTCTACACCTTTACCGAGGACGACAAGCCCGGCGACGCGAAGGGCGACGGTTTCCAGGACGGTTTCGTCGGCCGCCGCTTCACCTGGCATGCGGTGCACAGCGACGCGCCGGGGGCCGCGCCGAGCACGTCCGGCCCCCGCGCGTCGAGTTCGGGCGGATACGGCTACTGACGCCCACGGCTGCGGAACGCCGAGCGGACTCGACGCCGATCCGCCCAACCTCACCCGCTACGTCTTCACCGATCCGCGCGCCCGGTCCTTCTTCGCCGACTGGAGCGACATCGCGGACGAGCAGGCCTTCGACCTGTGGCTCGGACCCTCCGTCGAGAACGCCGAGTGGCTCACCGCGGAGCTCGCTCCGCTCGCCGGGCCCGAGTTCACGAGCCGTCTGAACCGCCACGTGGTTCTGCGGCGCGGGGTGCTCAGACTCCACCACCCGGACGAGCCCGAGCTGCGGCTGAACCGCGAGACGCTCGACCTCTCCTCCGACGCGCAGCAGTTGGTCGTCCTCCTTCCCGCGGACGAACGGACGGCCCAGGCCGTCGACGGCCTCCGCCACCGCCCCCACGGCCGGCTCCGGGCCATCTCGTGACACGTCCGGAGGCGGGCGGTGGGGACCGCTCACCTCCGGACGTGGGGGCGTCACCGGCGCCATGGCACAGGTGAGTCCTCACGGAGCCCGCCTGCCGGAGTTCCGGGCACGGGGGCCCCGGGCCACAAGGGTGTTACCGGTACGTCTCGAATTCGGCGACCTTGGGAGTGCGGGTGGATGCGGTGATCTCGAAGGTGATCTTCTTCAGCGAGGTCGGCGCGAAGGTGATGGCGCCCGCGCCGCTGCCGGAGGCGAGGACGGCACCCGTGTCGGCGTCGAGGACCCTCCAGGACGTGATGGCGCCCGCGGATCCCGACGCCTCCCGGATGGTGATGCCGGACAGCGCGGTGGAGGAACCCCACTTGATCGAGACGGAGCCCGTCGAGCCGGCCGGCGACCAGTACGTGCTCAGGTCACCGTCGCGGACATTGCCGTAACTCGTCCCGTCGGCCTTGCTGGAGCCGTCGGAGCCGGCCCCGATGCTGAGGTTGGTCCCGGCGGGCCGGGTCGGCTCCTCCGTCGGGGTGGGAGTCGGGCTCGGGGTGGGAGTCGGGGACGGCGTCTGCGCGGTGCAGGTGCCGTTCGACACCTGGAGCCCCGTACCGGCACCTGCCGTCCGGCTCACGATGTCCGGCACGCAGCTCGCGGCGTCGAGCGTATAGGAGTAGGGGATGCCCACCGTGGTGTTGGACTGGGGGTCGGGGCCCGCGGGGTTGTTCTCGCTGCCGCGGCTGGACCAGGTCACGTTGTCGAAGACATTGCCGCTGACCTGCCAGTAGCCCGCGGCGTCGGTGTAGAAGGTGCCCAGGACGTCCTTGGAGTCCTCGAAGTAGTTGTTCTCCACCTTGGCGCGGGCACCGGCACGGGAGTTGATGCCGGACTCGTTGAGGCTCACGTAGTGGTTGTCGTAGATGTGGGCCGTGCCGCCGCGCAGCAGGGGCGTACGGGAATCGATGTTCTCGTAGAGGTTGTGGTGGAAGGTGACGAAGCCGTTCGTCAGGTCGCTCTCGCTGGACCCGATGAGGCCGCCCCGGCCGGAGTTGCGCAGGATGCTGTACGACAGCGTCACGTACTGCGTGTTGTCCTTCATGTCGAAGAGGCCGTCGAATCCCTCCGCCTCCCCGCCCGACGCCTCCAGGGTGGCGTGATCGACCCAGACGTTGCGGACGTCGCTCTCCATGCCGATGGCGTCACCGCCGTTGGACGTGGGCGAGCCCGACTTCTTCACGTTCCGGACGGTGACGTTCTGGATGATGATGTTGCTGGACTCGCGGATGTGGATGCCGAGTTGGTCGAAGACGGCGCCGCCGCCGACCCCGACGATCGTGACGTTGCTGATCTGCTTCAGCTCGATGACTCCGGCAGCCGTGTTGCAACTGTCGCCCGAGACCTTGGCGGTGTTGCCGTGATCGATGGTCCCCTCGACCTCGATGGTGATCGGGGTGCTGCTACTGGCCCGTGCGCACAGCGCCGCGTGGATCGCGGTTCCCGTGGTGGCCCGGACGGTCTGGCCGCCGGCCCCGCCGGTGGTCCCGCCGTTCTGGGTCGCGTATCCGGTGGCGCCGGCGGTGGCCGCCGACGCCTCGGGCACCGACAGGGTCACACCGACCGCGGCCGCGAAGGCCATCGCGGCCGACGCCGCTAAGAGTCGCAGTGCCACTGGTCTTCTCATACTCGTCTCCTGACTCGTCATTGGGCTTCGAGCACCTGCACCTGCCGCTGTGCGTCCTCGCGCCGGCGACCGTCGGGCCTCCGCCCGGGGACCGCGGGGCGTCCGCCCGGCACCTGCCGGGTGAGCATCGGCGTGGTCCGACCCGGAGGTTCCGGTGACGGCTGCCGGTTGCCGTCAGGGCGTGGAGCACCGGGTCACCGCGCCCTCGTCCCACGGCACGTGGACATCGCGGGACGTCCCGTGTTCGATCACTGGCGGCTCGTGCACACGTCGCGACGGCCCTCGCGACGATCGCTCCCTGGGCGAGGGCCCCGAACAGAGCGAGAAAGCGCTTTCCGTCGGCAGACAATAAGGGTCACCCGACATGCTGGCAAGAGTCTTGCCGACGCTCGCCCGGCACCACGTGGGGAAAGCGCCCGCCGGCGCCGATCCGGCGGACTCGACCTCCACCGCCACCGGCGTACACGACGCGGGCGAATGTGAAGCGCTTACTCCGGAGTGCACCCCTCCCCTACGCCCGGTCGACCTCAACCGCCACAGGCGTATCAACCGCGGCGATTCGGCCAGGAGCGCGCCCGCCCCCGCCCCGCGCCTCCATGAGCGGCCCACGCCGCGACCGCGCCGCACACGGAATCCGTTGCGGCCGAAATACGTGTGTTCGAACCCGACGCCGCTGTCGTTGAATCCCGTGGCGCCGCGTTCACCCCGTCCGATCCCGCAGGGAGATGTGCAGTTGACCGCTTCTTCCCGTCCCGTCCCGCCCCCGCCTCCCGCCGAGATCACCTACTCCGGGCACTACTCCGTGAACCCGCTCGGCGAAGTCGGCTTTCGCGCCCTGTGCGCCCAACTCCCCCGTGTCCTCGGGCGTATCGCCGCCATGGCCTGGCGCATCGAACGCAACGCGGTGCTCCTCGTCCTCGCCTGCCAGCTCGCCACCGGGGTCGCCGCCGCCGTGCTGCTGGCCGCCGCGGCGAGGGCCATGGCACCCGTTCTCGGCGGTGGCGCGGTGGCGGACCGCCTGCGCGAGGCACTTCCGGCGCTGGCCGTCGTCGCCGGCGCGACCGCCGTGGCGCGGCTCGCCGTGGCACTGGCCGCGTACGCGGAACGGCGCATCACCCCGCGGCTGACGACGATGACGGACTCGGCGCTGGTCGAGGCGGTCTGCCGGGTCGAGGCGTCCGCGTACGCGGTGGACGGATTCTCCGACCGGCAGGAAGCCGCGGAGATGGGCGTCATCCGCACGCACGTCATGGTGATGGACGCCCAGCGCTTCATGGCCGCTCTGATCAAGATGGTCACCGCGGGTGGAGTCCTGTCCGTGCTCAACCCGGTCATGCTTCCCCTGCTGATCCTCGCCGTCGCCCCGGCCGGCGTCGGCGCGGTCCTCACCGCACGCGTCGACTACGAGATCCACTACGCCAATGTCGCGGACCGCAACGTCCGCGGAATGACCCGCTGGTGGGCGACGACACCCAAGTACGGCGACGAGGTCCGCGCCAATGGGATGGTCGAGTACCTCCTCTACTGGTACCGCGCCCTTTCCGAGCGTGTCGACGAGCGCACCCTGGCCGCCGCGCCGCGGACCCTGCGCATCGCGGTGCTCACCTCCCTCGCCGGCGGGCTGTTCCTCGCCGCCACCTGGGGTGTGCTCGCCTGGCTGGCCGTCACCGGTCGCATCGCACCCGCCGTCGCCGCCACGGCGGTCGTCGCCGTACAGACCACCCTGGCCGCGCTCTCCCAAGTCGTCATCAACGGCGCCGCCTTGTTCCACACCAGCCTGTATCTCGGCGACATGCAGGCGTTCTTCGACGACGCCGCCGAGCGCGCACCCAAGCGCGGCACCACAGCCGTCGCCGCTCCGGTGGAGGAGATCCGCCTGCACGAGGTCACCTACCAGTACCCCGGCAAGAGCAAGCCGGCCGTCGACGGCGTCTCCCTGACCCTTCGGCGCGGCGAGATCCTCGCCGTCGTCGGCGTGAACGGCTCGGGCAAGAGCACGCTGACCCGGCTCATCACCGGCATCTATCTCGCCGACAAGGGACAGGTCACGTGGAACGGCGTCGACCTGGCCCACGCCGATCCCGCGACGGTCTGGGAGTGCACCGGTCTCGTCCCACAGATCTTCGCCCAATGGCCCCTGCGGGCACGCGAGAACGTGACGCTGGGCCAGCCCAGGAGCACCGGCGACCGCCAGGTGTGGGACGCGGTCGAGGCGGTGGGCATGCGCGAGGCGATCGAAGAGCTGCCCGCGGGCCTCGACACCCTGCTCGCCCGCGAGATCTTCGGCGGCACGGAACTGTCCGGGGGCCAATGGCAGCGCCTCGCCTGCTCCCGGGCCCTGTACCGGCGGCCCCCGCTGCTGATCCTCGACGAACCCACCTCGCAGATGGACCCCCGCGGCGAGCACGGCATCTTCGGGAGGATCAAGGCCATCGCCGCGGACCGGATCACCATCGTCGTCACGCACCGGCTCGAGAACACCAGGATCGCCGACCACGTCGTCGTCATGGAGCAGGGCCGCCTCACCGAGCAGGGCACCTACGACGACCTCGTCCACGCCGGCGGCACCTTCGCCGACCTCCTGCGCCTGTCCCAGGAACGCTGAACGCCGCATCCGGCCTCCCACCCCGCACCGGCACCGACCGCACGAAAGGACACCCCACGTGACCAGCATCGAATCCGCGGCGCCGCAGCCGCTCCTCACCACGGAAGTCCCCGGCACCGCCGCCCTCCTGGTCGACGACGACGGCCGGTACCTTCTCCACCTCCGCGACGCGAACAAACCCATCTGGCAGGCCGGCCGCTGGGCCCTGCTCGGCGGGAACACCGAGCCCGGCGAAAGCTGCGACGAGGCCATGGTCCGTGAACTGCGTGAGGAGACCGGACTCACCGTGCCCGGCCTCACCCCGTTCGTCACCCTGGAGACGGTCGACACGGACGGCCGGCTGAAGTACCGCATCGTCGTGTACCTGGGCACCCTCAACCGACCCGCCCACGAGATCCCGCTCCACGAGGGCATCCAACTGCGCTGGACCGACGCCGCCGACATCGTGCACATGGCCTTGGACCCCGGCACCGCGGCCGTCGTCCACGAGCACCGCGAGCACCCACTCCCCCGGCTCGACGCCGCGGGGAGGCCGCCCACGCTGCGCATCCAGGAAACCGCCGCTCAACGTGAGCGCAGCATCGTCGGCGTGCACCTCTACCTCGAACGCGACGGCGCCGTGCTGCTGGGCGAACGCGCCCCCGAGAGTGCCTTCGCCCCCTTGATCTGGCATGTGCCCGCCGGCCACCGCGAGGCGGGCGAGTCGGCGTTGACCTGCCTGATCCGGGAAACGGCCGAGGAAACCGGCATCACCGTGCACGCGAGCGACCTGACCCTCGTGCACGTCGTGGATGTGCGGGATCCCGGCACCCCGATCCCTCGGCTGCAGCTGTTCTTCGCCGCGTCCCGCTGGCAGGGTGAACCCCGGGTCCTCGAACCCGACCGGTGCACGCAGTGGCGTTGGTGGCCGCTGGACGCGCTGCCCGCCCGACTCGTCGAGTACACCCGCGCCGCACTCACCGGCATCGCCCGCGGTGGGACGTACACCCACATGGGATGGACGGCGTGATCCCGGCCGGCACGCGGAAGCCGATGCCTCGACCTCCTGGTTTCGTCGTGGGAGACGCCCCCGCCTAAGGGGTGTCGGCGTGCAGATGCGTCAGGGTCTGCCAGCGGCGCTCGAAGTCCTGCGACTGTTCCGCGATCTGCACGGCGGTGATCGGCCTGTTGTGCTGGCCGGTTATCCCGCGGCGCGCGCAGTCCTGGGCGACGGCGTCCGGTGAGGGGACCCGGTCGTGGCGCATGCGGTGCTCGGCCCACACTCCGTAGATCCGGAACCAGAGCGGGTAGCGACGCAGCGTGGACGGGCTGACCGCCTTCCCTCCGCGGCCGAACATGCCCTTTGCGGCGAGGAAGGCGGACAGTTCGTCGGGGTCGGGTTCCGCTCCGTGCCGGGCCTGGTATTCCGTCCAGGCGAGGTAGTAACGGTCGACGGCGGTGAGGTCGGCGCCCTGCGCCGCACCGTCACGCGGACGCTGTCCGTCGATGTCCCCGTCGGCCGCCGCGCCGCGTTGGGCCGCGGCGGCCATGTCCACGGCAGGGCTGTCCTCGGGTGCCGCGGCAGGACCCGAGGGGACGGAGCCGTCCCGCTCACCCCTGACCGGCGCGGGGCCGCTCGCGTCGTACTCGCGCTCCTGGAACTCCATGACGTAGGCCTGCACATCGGCGCCGGTCACGGGCTGCCCCGTGGCTCCGGTGATGCCGTCGAGCCGGTACACGTACTCGGCGAGGGCGTCGGCGTCGGGATAGGTGCCGTGTTCTCGCGCGAAGCTGAGCCAGGCGTTGTGGAAGTAGTCGCTCCAGGAAAGCTCGCCGTCCACATTCTCCGCGTCGTCGACGCCGGTCACCGCGTCGCGTGACGTGTGGCGCTCCTTCAGAACACGCAGGAGGGGGTCCAACTGCTCCTCGGAGAGCGGGTCTCCGGCCCCGGTCGAGATGCCGTACTCGTCGCGGAGCCAGATCGAGAACTGCCTGGGCGTGGGCTCGGTGCCGAAGGCGGACAGCCAGGCCCCATAGGCGCCGGCGAGGGCACCGGCCCGCCTCTCGTGGTCCGGCTCCGGGTCCGGAAGCGGGGTGTACGACGGCGCGGGGGCAGCGGGGCCCGAAGGCGACTGCCGCGAGGCGGCGGGCGGCAGAACGGCCGCCACGGGGACCGGGGCCGCGTCCAGTGCGGGGCTGTGGCGCCGCTGCGCCGGCACCGGTGTCCGTTCGCCGGTGATCTCGACCGGTGGCTCCTCGATTCCTGCGGCGGCGAGGCCGGAGGGTGCGGTCTCGGCGAGGGGGACGCCGTAGCGGGCGAGGCGCAGGGGCATCAGGGATTCGACGGGTGCCTTGCGGCG
>NZ_JBVHMN010000034.1:47978-58441 GCF_055558435.1 Streptomyces sp. NPDC025784 | reverse complement strand
CCCTTCTTGATCGCGAGCTCGCGGACGGCGGCGTACGAACCGGCGAAGCCGATACCGGCGATGATCACCGCACCGGTGACGACCACGCCGATGAGAACCCGGTGCATCCGCGTCAGTCGCAATGGCGCACCGTTCCCGACGGCCACGTCCCGTTCTCCCTTCGACGTCCTCTGCTTGAGCAGCCCTCACACTCCCACGACGAGCGGAGGGTTGGGGCCTCTCCCCGGCTCGGAACCGCCGGGGAGACACATTCTCCCGCGTGGCCGCACCGCACCCGCCCGCATCCTGCCGCACCGTCGGCCGTACTGTCTCGACGGGGCGTGTCGTTCTTGGAGGCCGAAGGTGACAGTGGATCTGCGGATGGGCGACGTCGTCAGCCTCTCCTGTCCCTACACCCCGGCGCGGGTCACCCGGAAGGCCCTTGAACACGTGGTGCTGAAGTGGCCGTGGTGGTCGGCCGATCCGCACCGCGCCTCTGAGCACGCCCGTGCGGTCGGCCGGCGACTCGCGCTCGGTGGACGCGGTGGTGCCGCCGAGTCGGGTCCGCAGCCACCCGCCCTCGTCGGACACGTGGAGTGGCGGACGATGCCCGTCGTCGCGTGCGGCCTTCGACGTGCCGGGTCGGCGCCCCACGGCTTGCGACGTGCCGGGTCGGCGCCCCATGGCTTGCGACGTGCCGGGTCAGCGCCCCATCATCCTGCGGGCCCTGTGCGCTGCCTTCTCGGCCATCTCCTGTGCCTTGCCGCCCAGCATCTCGGCCTGGCCCTCCCGCTTCAGGGACCTGTTGCCCACGGCCTTGCCGACGGTCTGCTTCATCTTGCCCTTGACCTGCTTCGCCTTGGCACTGCCCTTGCTCACTTGGACCGCGACCTCTCGAGCTTCGTTGCGGCGCGGGAAGGACGACACGCTCCCGCCCATGCTTTCACCCTGCGCTTGCCCGCACCGGGCGGCAACCTGTGCCTCTCGGTAAACCGGGTACTCGCCGCGTATGGCTCTTTTCGGGTACACGATGATGACCGAGCAAGCCGGCCCCCAGGACCTGGTGGCGCATGTCGTCCGGGCCGAGGAGGCCGGGTTCGACTTCTCGTTGACGTCGGACCATTACTTTCCGTGGCTGGACGAGCAGGGCCACGCCCCCTACGCATGGAGCGTGCTGGGCGCGGCCGCGCAGGCCACCTCACGGATTCCCCTGATGACGTACGTGACCTGTCCGACGATGCGCTACCACCCGGCCGTCGTCGCACAGAAGGCCGCGACGATGCAACTGCTGTCGGGCGGCCGCTTCCGGCTGGGGCTCGGCTCTGGCGAGAACCTCAACGAGCACGTCGTGGGAGGTGGCTGGCCCGCAGCCGACGTGCGCCAGGACATGCTGGCCGAAGCGGTGGAGGTCATCCGGGCGCTGTTCGGCGGAGGCTACGTCGATCATCACGGCGAACACTTCGACGTCGAGTCCGCCCGGCTCTGGGACCTGCCCGACACTGCGCCGCCCATCGGCGTGGCCGTCTCCGGGCGGCACTCCTGCCGGCTCGCGGGGCGGCTCGCCGATCTGATGGTCGCCGTCGAGCCGGACGCGGGCCTCGTCGCGGCGTTCGACGAGCACGGGGGTGCCGGCAAACCGCGTGTGGGTCAGCTGCCGGTCAGCCACGACTCCGATCGCGATGCCGCGGTACGGCGGGCGCACGAGCAGTTCCGCTGGTTCGGCGGCGGCTGGAAGGTGAACTCCGAACTCCCGGGGACCGCGGCCTTCACCTCGGCCAGTGCGTACGTGCGCGAGGAGGACGTGGCGGAGTCGATCCCGTGCGGAGACGACCCGGAGGTGTTCGTCGAGGCCGTACGACCGTATGTCGAGGCGGGTTTCACCGAGATCGCCCTCGTCCAGGTCGGCGGTGCGTCACAGCTGCCGTTCCTGGACTGGGCGCAGAAGACGCTGCTGCCCGCGCTGCGCGAACTCTAGGCCCGGGCGGCGCCGTACCCGCACACGGCCCTGCTTTCGTGTCCCACTCCGTCGTCCGCAGCGTCGTCGCTCCGTTCGCCGCGACGTCGTCGGCGACGCGGTCCGGGCCGGGTTCTGGCCGGCCCCGGCGACGGAGTGGGACGGTGGTCGGCTCACCAATAGTGGCGGCGGCCGGCGACGGCGTGCCCCATGGATCCCGCGACCCACAGGACCACGCCCACCACAGCCAGGATGAGCCCGATGGTCCACAGGATCGAGATCCCTGTGATGAGACCGATGATGAGCAGAATGATGCCGAGGGCGATCATGGCGTGCCTCCTGCGGTTGTCATGCCTTCTAAGCTGCCGAGTTCCCCCGAGCGGGGACGTCACCCATCGGTTCCCGCGAATCTTCGGGGGCGCTCGGGCGGCGTGGCCCACCGTGGCGGAGCCTGCCGTCAGCTCTCGTCGAGCCGCCGACGGGCGGCGCGGATCGAACAGCGGCGCTTCAGGACGTCGCTCCACGGGTCGGAATCCAGTCGCTCGGCGATGGAGTCGGCGCTGAAGCTGCGGGCGTCGATGGCCGGATCCTCGACCTCGTCCCAGGTCAGGGGAGTTGCGACCGGAGCTCCGGGGAGGGCGCGCACCGAGTAGGGCGCGACCGCGGTCCCCTTTGGTGATGCCGTCGCTGGGGAACAGCGTCTTGTCGGGCCGGCGGGCCGATACGGTCCGGCTGCCGACGCGGATGTCCAGGGTGGAGGTCATCGCGTCCTCTCGGGGGCTTCCTCGGCTGCCACCATCGGTCTTCGGCATGACATCCGTCCCGGGCGCGCGGCGCAAACGGCCGCCCCTTCGCCGGCTGCGGTGCGGCGGGAGGGCCCTGCCGGCCGGAGTGGCGCCGCGCGTGCGGGTGGCGGCGTCGGTTGCGGCCCGTCCCGACCCATGGCGGTTACCCAGGCTGCGGCATCCCTACCGCGGGCATCGCAGCCCGTCCCGTCTCTCCAGGCGCTGCCGACGGGTGACGGTCACCCCCTGACGGCACACCGCCCCCACTACCCCGTCGGATCCTCCTCGTCACGGCCGGGGGTGTCGCCCACCCGCTCGCTCTGCTGTCCGAGCTGCCGTGCCCTGCCCATCAGGCGTTCCTGCTCCTGCTGGTCCGCGGCGTGGCGGGCCTTCTGCTCCAGCTCTTCGGCCTGCGCGCGCATGTGCTCGGCGCGGCGTCCCGGTTCACCCGCGACAGTCATGATCGCTCCTTGCGGTGGGCTGAGCGTGCCCTGACAGGGAAGCAGCGCTTTCCCGGGAGCGCACCCTGGGCACGTCCCTCAGCGGGCCTCAAGACGGCTCCCGAGGGGTCGCTCGCGAGGCCCCCTCCTGTTGCGGCGGCCGCGACGCGACGTGAAGGTGATGCTCATGGTTGAGCGCTCCGTGATCGTCCGCCCTCCTGCTGACCCCCGCGGCCGTGAGGTCGTCGTCGACGGGGAGTCCATGGGCATTGCCTACGGCCTGCGTGACCTCGCCACGTTCCTGCGATCGGCGGGGTGGGCCGGGCTGGACGAGATCGACGTGGCGGACTCGCCGTTCATCGAGTGGCACGGCGGGGGCCCGGAGGTGTGGGCGCAGCGACCGTGAGTCGGCGCTGTGCTCGCGGTGCCCTGGTGCTTCGGCGGTACGGGGCCGACCGGGCCCTCGTCATGTTCCCGCGGTGAGGGACGGGTCGGACGGGAGCCCGCTCGCCGTCGACCGGCAGGCAGGTGCCGGCCATGAAGGTGTCGGTCGGCGCGAAGAGCTCGGTCGGCCGTCCGGTCAGTGCGCCTCGACCTCGTCGACCTCCAGGCCGCGGTCGATGCCGTGGGGGACGACCTGCTGCCCGGGTTCGAGGTGCAGACGTGTGCCGTCCAGGCGTACCTCGACCTGGTCGGGTTCGAAGGACACCAGGTCGTCGATCCGGTCGACCTCCCGGTAGGCGTTGCGGTACGACCAGGCGGCGCGGCGCGCGTCACCGATGTCGTAGTAGTCGCACAGGCCCTTGTAAGGGCAGAAGGTCTGCCCTTCGACCGGCCGCAACCGGCTCTCGTCGACATCGGCGCGGGGGACGTACCAGCGCGGCGCGAACCCGGACTCGAAGAGCACGACGGGGTGTTCGGACCGGGCCACCACGGTGTCGCCGAGGCGGACTTCAAGGGTGCGGGAGGTGTTGCGGATGTCGATGCGGTGGTACGGGTCCGCGGCGTGCCCCAGAATGCGCTCGTCCTCCTCGTAGAAGGCGTCCATCGCCCGCCAGGCGAAGGCGATGCGGTCCTGGAGTTCGGTGGCGTGCCCGGGCAGTGCGGTGAACTCCCAGGCGGCGCGCTCGGTGGTCCGGTCGCCGGCGCGCACCGCGTACCAGGAGGTGTCGCCGAGGTCCTTGTGCCGGGTGACCTTGCCGCTCGCGACCAGGGCCTGCGCGTCGACGTCCGCACGAGGGAAATAGGCCACGGGGTAGCGGCCCGGCTCGTGGAGCAGGACGACGTTCTCGCTGTCGGCGATCCAGGAGCCGTTGAACTTCACGCGCATGCGGCGGCGCAACCGTTCGGCGAACAGCAGGCGCTCCGGCATGGGGTGCGGGGTGAGGAAGTGGCCGATCGCTCCGTCGGCGAGGGGGCCTTGTTGCCAGGACAGTCCCATGGCGGTTCCTTCCGGGGATGGGGGTGGGCGAACGGCCGCGCCCCGCGGTGCTTTGACGGTTGGCGAGGATCAAGGAGTGCTGGAGCAACGGGACTTGGAATTCGCGGGCCTGCGGGAGCAGGGTCGGATGTCGTCCCGGCGTCGGCAGCCGCCCCATGTGTCGAGGGCTCGCACCGCCGACGTCGCGGGCGGTGCGCACGGCCTGCGGGGTGGCGCCGAAGGTGTGCCGGGCCGGGCGGGGCACGACCGCCAGGGCCCCTTGCCGGGCGCGGCGGGCAGGGTTCCGCCTCGCGGCCACCGGCTCCGTGCGCGTCAGGCGAGGACGCGGCCGAGGAAGTCGCGGATGTGGCCGGCGATGGTGCCGAGGTGGCTTTCCAGGGCGAAGTGCCCGGAGTCGAGCAGGTGGATCTCGGCGTCGGGCAGGTCCTGGGCGAACGCCTCCGCGCCTGCGGGGCCGAAGATCTCGTCGTTGGCGCCCCAGACCGCCAGCAGCGGAACCTGCGCATCGCGGAAGTACTGGTGGACCTGCGGGTAGAGGTCCACGTTGGTCGGGTAGTCGCGGAACAGCTTGAGCTGGATCTCGTCGTTGCCGGGCCGGTCCAGCAGTGCCTGGTCGTGGACCCAGTTGTCCGGGCTGACCAGGGTGGGGTCGGGGACGCCGTTCACGTACTGCCAGCGGGTGATCTCGGGGGTGAGGGCGCCGCGCACGGGTGCCTCGGTGCCGGGTCCCGGCGCCTCGGCGTAGGCGAAGAGTCCGTCCCAGAAGGCCTTCACGAAGCCTTCCTCGTAGGCGTTGCCGTTCTGGGTGATGACCGCGGTGATGCGCTCGGGCGTCTGGAGGGCGAGCCGCCAGCCGATGGGCGCGCCGTAGTCCTGCACGTACAGGGCGAACCGGTCGACGCCCAGCTGCCGGAGGAGCCCGGAGGTGACGTCGGTCAGGGCCTCGAAGGTGTACGGGAAGTCCTGCAGGCCCGGCATGGCCGACTGGCCGAACCCGATGTGGTCGGGCGCGATGACGTGGTAGCGGTCGGCGAGCGCCGGGATGAGATGGCGGAACATGTGCGAGCTGGTCGGGAACCCGTGCAGGAGGACGACGGCGGGTGCCCCGGGGTCCCCCGCCTCCCGGTAGAAGACGTCGAGGCCGTCGACGGTGGCGGTGCGGTGGTGGACTTCGACAGTCATGTCCATAACCTCTCCATCGATTTTCAGCGGTTACATAACCAGTCGAGCACGCCAAGACTAACCTGTCAAGCCAGCTTTACTGGTTAGGTCGATGCGAGTCCACGCTCTCACCCACTGAACCCGGACATCGCGACCGTGAGCGCAACTAACCCCCGAATGGACCCTCTCTGGTTAGCGCGAAGGATTCATGTAACCTGTCAAGCAACCTGAGCAGGTTAGGAGGTGTGAGAGTGGCCGACCGAGAACAACAGGACACCCTGCTGGAGCTCCTCAACAGCACTCCGGTGGTGCGCGACGAGGTCCAGGACCGACTGGCGGATCCGGAGGCGGCCGGGCCCTGGCAGCAGGCCCACGGCGGCACCGGCGGCCCTGGAGAGCACCGGTACCTTCTGCGAGCACGCGACGCCCTTCAGGACGTGGTGCGCGGAAGCCGGCCCGCCACCTCACTGGCACCGCTCCTCGAGGACGTGATCTCCCGCCCGCATCTGTCGCCCGCGGGCGTCTCCTGGGAGCTGGACGCCCCCGCGGAGCGCCGTATGGCGGTGGAAGCGGTCATGACGTGGAGCGCGCTGCAGGAGACGATGCCCGGTCGGCTCCGGCCGTGTGCCAATCCCGAGTGCCGGCGCTTCCTCCTCGACCGCAGCAAGACCAACAAGGCCCGATGGTGCTCGATGGCCCTGTGCGGCAACCGGATGAAGGCCCGGCGCCACTACCGGCGCACGCGCGACGCCGCCGCCGAGTGACTCCGCGTCGGCGGGCGGGGCCGCCGGGGTGTCACGCCTGATTCCCACGGCCGCGCCGACGCTTCACCCTGGCGATCTCGCCCGCGATGGGCAGCCAGTAGTAGGGGATGAAGGCGGCGATCACGGCCACGCCGAGCACAGGAAGCACCGCGCCGATCAGCGTTCCGGTGGCCAGCCAGGCGACGGCGAGCCGGAAGCGCCGGCCGATCGCCGCCGCACCGGCCGGTTCGAGGGAGGCGGCAAGCAGGCGGCGTCGGCGGACGTGCCACCAGATGACGTTGAACAGCACGGCCAGGAATGCGAAGGCCACGCCATGGAGGACCACGGCGGTGCGCTGACCGTGTCCGTCACGGAAGGCCTCGGCCAGGACCGAGGCGGCGAAGGGCAGGAAGGCCACGTCCATCAGCAGCACGGTGTTGAAGAACAACACCACCCGGTCGGCGCTGCGGACGTGGTCGAACATGATGTGGTGGTTGACCCACACCTGCCCGATCAGCATGAAGGTGACGACGTACACCAGGTAGGACGGCCACAGCGCGGCGAGGTCGTGCAGCAGGTGGCTGGTGTCCCGCGGCGGATGGATCTCCAGGACGAGCAGTGTGATGGCGATGGCGACGACGCCGTCGCTGAAGGCGACCACCCGGGTGGGGTCGCGCTCCACGCCGAACGACGTGGCTCCTCCGCCCGGCCTGTCCGGTCCGTCGGCTCCCGGCCCGTGCTCACTGTCGCCTCCCGGCTCGGCCGGCCCGTCGGTGCGTGACTTGTGCGGTCCCTCGCCTCCGGGCGCGTCCGGTCCTCCGGCTACGTCGGGTCCGTCGGCCCCTGACCCGCGTCGTCCGCCGTTTCCCGACCCGCGTGCTCCGTGAGCAGCCTCTCCCATCGCCCCAGCCTCCGGCACCTGAGGCCGGGGCGCGCGCCGTGGCGCGGAATCGCGAGGGTACCCGCACAAGAATTAGGATCGGCCCGAGCGCCCAGATCACCACGCCATGAGGGGCTGTCGTCCCTGCCGCCCCCGCAGGAGGTCCGCGATGGCGACGCTGCTGTCCGTCAACGTAGGAATGCCCAAGGACGTCTCCTGGCAGGGAAGGACCGTCCACACCGGGGCCTGGAAATCTCCCGTCCAAGGGCCCCGGATGGTGCGGCGGCTGAACATCGCGGGAGACGGACAGGGCGACCTCGCCGGACACGGCGGCGAGATGCGCGCCGTTCTCGTCTACCAGCTGGAGTCCTACCAGTACTGGCAGAAGCACCTCGGCCGCGACGACCTGTCCTTCGGGAGCTTCGGCGAGAACTTCACCGTCTCCGGCCTGCCCGACGACGAGGTGTGCATCGGCGACCGGTACCGCATCGGCGACGCCGAATTCGAGGTGAGCCAGCCCCGCGTCACCTGTTACCGGGTCGGCATGCGCCTGGGCGAACCGACCATGGCCTCGTTGCTGGTCGCCCACCACCGCCCCGGCTTCTACCTGCGTGTCATCTCCGAAGGCCACGTCCAGGCCGGGGACGAGATCACCCTCACCCGCAGAGGCCCGCACGAGCTCAGCGTCGCCGACACCGACGCGCTGCTCTACCTGCCCGACCGCGACCCCACCAAGCTGCGCAGGGCTCTCGGCATCCCCGCCCTGAGCCCCGGATGGCAGCAGTCCTTCCGGGAACTCGCGGCCGCCCAGCAGCCCAAGCAGGAGCCGGGTTGGCCCGGCGGGCGCGCCGAGCCGCAGCAGCCCAGAGAGGTGCCGGGATGGCCTGGATTCAAGACCATGCGCGTCGCCCGGATCGTGCCCGAGACCCCCGCCGTGTCGTCCATCCACCTCGACGCCACCGACGACACACCACTGCCGGACTCCCGCCCGGGCCAGTACCTCTCGATCCGCGTCGCCGTCGGCGACGGCGCCCCCGCGGTGCGCAGCTACTCCCTGTCCTCCACGCCCACGGACCGCTCGTACCGCATCAGCGTGAAGCACGAGCCGCACGGGCTGGTCAGCGGTTATCTCCACACGCGTCTGCACGCCGACGACCTCGTGGAGATCGCCTGTCCCCGCGGGACCTTCGTGCTCGAGGACGGCACCGGGCCGGTCGTCCTGCTGTCGGCGGGCATCGGCGTCACTCCCGTACTCGCCATGCTCCACGGGCTCGCCGCCGTACGCGACCCACGTCCCGTCTGGTGGATCCACACCGCACGCGACCGCGCCCACCACGCCTTCGCGGACGAGGTCCACGCGCTCCTGGCCCAACTCCCCCAGGCCCATGAGCACGTCTCCTACACGGCCGAGGCCTCCCTCCGTCCCGACGAGGCCCACATCGGCCAGGGCCGCCCCAGCGCCCGCTCGCTCGCGGCCCTGGGCATCCCCGCCGACGCCGACGCCTATCTCTGCGGACCGACCGCCTTCATGGACGACGTCGGCGGCTTCCTGCGCGAACTCGGCCTGGACTCCGCGCGGATCCACGTGGAGCAGTTCAGCGCCCTGCCCGCCATCAATCCGGGCGTCACGCCCACCGCCGCGGTCCGACCGCACCGACCACCCGGCCCCGAAGGCACCGGCCCGCTCGTCACCTTCGCCCGCAGCGGCGTCACCACACCGTGGTCACCGGCCCACGCCTCCCTCCTCGACCTCGCGGAGGCCTGCGACGTCCCCACCCGCTGGTCGTGCCGCACCGGCGTATGCCACACCTGCGTCACCCACGTGGTGTCGGGCGACACCACCTACACCACGCAGCCCCTCGAACCGCCCGAACCCGGCACCGTCCTCGTCTGCTGCAGCGAACCGACGACCGAAGTGGTCCTCGACCTCTGAACGGGCTGATCTGCACAGGACGGGGAGGTCGGCGCCCGTCGGGCTCCGGTCCGTCGTCGCCATGCGGTCGGTCCTGCCCTGCCTGGAAGGGGTGGAGCGAGCCCCCGAGGTTCACTCGCTCACCGATGGTGCGGAGTCAGCGCTTGAGGCGATCCTTGTCACCCATCACCACGACGGGGTGACGTGCGGGGTCGAGGGTGCGCAGCAGCGATCTCATCCCGGACTCCGGGACGGTGACACAGCCCGACGTACCGTCACCGTGGTCCAGATGCAGCCAGATGCCCCCGCCCTTCTCCACACCCAGGGGCCGGGACCAGTCGTAGGGCGGAGTGCCCTTGATCCGGTTGTAGTCGATGGCTATGACGTAGTCGAAGTCGTGCTCGTGGTCTTCGTCCCAGTAGATCGTGGACGCGAAGGCGTGGTCGTCCTGCCGGTACTTCAGCCGGCTGCCCGGGTCCGCCAGCACGCCGCCCGCGTCGGTCAGGGTGAACACGCCCACGGGGCTGCGCTCGTCGTCCATCCGATGGTCGGTCGACCAGCCCAGCCTGCCGTTGTGGGCGGGCCAGCTGCCGGTCTGTTTCCAGGTCTCGCCCCGCTTCTCGTAGAGGGCGACGACGCCGTCGGGTGAGTCCCTGTCGTCCCCGTACACGGCCACCACCTGGCGAGTGTCGGCGGGGACCTGCCGCCACATCCGGTCTCCGATGCCGGGAACGCGGTCGGGTTTCGCGGAGCGGGGGGAGGCGGACGCCGGGCCGTTGGTGCCCGGTGCACCACCGGGGCTCCTCCCCGCGGTCGTGTCACCGCATGCCGTGGCGATCGTCAGGAGAAGGCCACAGGCAGCGGTCGAGGCTATGGCGTGGCGGGCACTGCCGCGGCGCATTGCACGATGAGCGGATCGAGTTCTCGAGGATCTCCACATGATCAGGATTTTGTGGGGGCCGGGACATGCGGTGCATCCGGGCGCGGGCATCCGGCCTAAGGGCCGATCCGGCCCGACCAAGGGGCGGTGATTCCTCCGTCGCGTCGTCGGGCCCCCCCCCCGGGGGGGGGCGCCCCCCCGGGGGGGGGGGGGGGGGCCGGCGGCCGGCCGCCCCCCCCGGGGGGCCCCGGCCCGCAGGGCGCGGTAAGCGGGCGATTGAAACCAAAC
>NZ_JBVHMN010000034.1:0-47968 GCF_055558435.1 Streptomyces sp. NPDC025784 | reverse complement strand
CCGGGGGGGGGGGGCGGGCGCGCCCCCCCCCCCCGCGCCCCCCCCCCCCCCCCCCCGGGGGGGGGGCCCCCCCCCGCGCCGCCCCCCCCCCCCCGGGGGGGGCCCCCCCCCCCACCGGCGGGGCGCGCTCAGTCGCGTCTGCGTCCGTCCCGACGTGGGGGACGACGGCCAGCAGGGCGCGTTCAGCGGACGATGGACACGATCCGGGAGAGGGCTTCGGTGAGCCGCCGGTCTCCTCGCGTACGGGAGCGGCCGAGCGCGGTGCCCGGATCGATGCCGCGTGTGCACAGGCGCCAGGCGGTCTCCGCGTCCATGCCCAGCGAAGCGGCCGGCGGGCCGAGCGGCGATTCGGCCAGTGACCAGCCGTCCGGGGTCGCGGTCACCGTCCAGGTGCCGCCGGCCCGCCCGTCGACGATCACCTGGACCTGCGTCCCGACGGGCGCGGTGCTGTCGCGCAGGGTGTGCGGCAGGGCGCGCATGAACGTGTCCAGGACCAGGGCGAGGGCCCGGGGCTCCGGGTCCGTCGTGCGGCCGGTGGCGTGGCGGATCTGCTGACGGTGGGTCCAGTACTCGGTGAACTCCCGCGCGAGATCGAGCCAGTTGGGTGCCGGGTCGACCCCGGCCCAGGACACGCCCAGGCCCGTGGCATCCAGGTCGGCGGCCGCGAATCGGTCCGTGACCTCGGTCCCGGCCTGTTCCAGGGCTTCGATGAGCGCGGCCGGGCTGTGGCCGGTGTGGAGGTCGACCCATTCCTGGTTGGTGCGGTGGATGAACGCTTCGAGCGTCTCGCCGGGCGCGAAGGTCGGCCGGTTTTCGCCCGTGCGCCGGCCGAGGCGCCCTTCGTAGTCGCCCAGGATGTGGGCGGCGAGGTCGTGAACGGTCCAGCCCGGGACCGGAGTCCCGTGCCATTCGCGCGGGCCCAGGGAGCGGAGCAGGTCGAGCAGGGCGGCCAGTTCCGGGCCGAACAGAGGGCGGGCGTCGATCGGCCTGCCCAGCCAGGACCGGTCGTCGGGCGGGCCGTCGGGCCGGACGCTCATGGTCGCCACCCCGCCGCCCGTCGCCGCGGTCGGCCGGCGGACGGCCTCCTCGGCTCCTGTCCTCCGACGCAGGTCAGCGGGACTCCGGGTAGCGCCCCCGGCCGTTCGGGAGTTCGCCGGAGGTGGTCTCCTCCAGCAGCGCGGTGTACTTCTGCGAGAGCTCGTCGTACCGCTCGCCGGTGTCGTCGGCCCGGCGTTTGTTGCGGGTCATGACGTACAGCGCCACCGGCCCTGTGATCATCGAGACGACCGGGATCAGCGCCCACCACGGCATGGGTCCTCCCCTGAGTGCGGTGTTCCGGGGGCTGTCGTGGAACGCCCGTCGCAGACTATGCCCTGTCGGCCCGCTCGCCAACGGGGCGTGCTCCGGGAGGCGTTGCCTACCTAACGTGTTACCAGATGTTTGACGTCAACCACTGGACGGGCGTCCGATACGCAATCTAAGTTCGCCTCTCGGCAGCGGTCATGTCCACGATCGGCACCCCGAGCGTGTGCAACGGCCCTTCCACGCAAGGCCGTTGATACATCACCTACCGTGCGATGTGAGGGGCTGTGGAGAAGACCGATGCCCGCGTGCCCGAGGGCGCGCTCCCCGAGCGGCTCGCCGCCGCACCGTCGCCCGCTCGCCCCCGGTTCCTGGTACTGGGCCTGTTAGCCATAACCGACGGGTGCGAGACGGTCGTTCTGCAGCCCTCCCGCCCCGCGTCGTTGCTCGCCGCGCTGCTGCTCCATCCCGGCGCCGTCGTCTCCCCGGGCTTCCTCCAGCGCGTGGTCTGGGGCGGCACACCGCCCGCGGGAGGCAAGGCCGCTCTGCACACCTGTGTGCTGCGGCTGCGCAGGCTGTTCGCCAAGTACGGCGTCGCGAACCAGACCATCGAGGCCGTCGCCGGCGGCTACCGATTACACGCCGACGCCGACACCCTCGACCTCCTCCACTTCCGCGACCTGCTCTCCCGGGCGCAGGCCTGCGCGGACCCGGAGACCGCGCTGCGCCTGGCACGGGCCGCGCTGAGCCTCTGGAAGGACCCGCTCCTCGGCAACGTCCACTCCGACGAGCTCCACCGCGACCAGGTCCCGCGTCTCTCCGAGGAACGTCTGCTCGCCGTCGAGCGGGTCTTCGACGGCGAACTGCGCCTGGGACGGCACCGCGAGATGATCGGCGAGGCCCGCAGGGCCGTCGAGGCCCACCCGGGGCACGAAGGCCTCTCCGTCCTGCTCATCGAGGCGTTGTACCGCTCCGGGATGCGCGCCGAGGCGCTCGCCGAGTACCGCAGGATCCACACGCACCTCGACACGGAACTCGGTGTGGAACCCGGTCCGGCGCTGCGCCGCCTCCAACTCGCCGTACTGCGCGGCGAACCGCCCGACGGACACCCCGCGCTTCCCCCGGCAGGCACCCCGCCCGCAGCGGCGCTCGCCGAGGCGCCCGCGGCCCGCGGGCGGGCCTCCCCCGCGGCTCCCGGAACCGCCGTACTGCGCTCCCTGGTCGACGCCGGACTGCTGGAGGAGGGCCCGCCCGGCCGGTACCGCGTCCACGACCTGTTACGCCTGTTCGTCCAGGCCGCCGGCACCGCTCCCCCGGTCGCCGCCCAGCACATCCCGGCGGACATGACCCCGCCGCCGGCCGATTGACCGCCCCCGCCCCCATCGGAGGTTTCAGAACTCATGGCTCACACTCCCGCCTCGTACGAGGAGATCGCGCGGTCCCGGCCCCGCATCCGCAGGGACGTGCTGTTCACCCGCACCCCGTCCGGTGTGCTCTTCCACAACGCCCACGGCGGGTTCAACGTCGTCACCCGGTCCGCCTACCGGTTCGCCGCGCTGATCGTGCCTCACCTCGACGGCCGACGACGGGTCGAGGAGCTGTGTGACGGCCTGGGGGACAAGCAGCGCGACATGGTGGTCCAACTCGTGGGCGCGCTCTACGCGCGTGGTTTCGCCCGGGACGCCGCGCCCGAACCACCGTCGGACGTCCTTCCGCCGCAGGTCGCAGCGCGTTTCGCGCATCAGCTCGACTATCTCGACCACTACGCCGACGACGCACCCGGACGGTTCCTGGGATTCCGTTCCACCCCCGTCGCCGTGCTCGGCGACGACGCGCTGGCCCGCTGGGCCGCACTCGGTCTGCTGCGCAACGGCTGCGCCGCCGTCGCCGTCACCGAGCCGGACTCCTCGCACGGCGTCCTGCGCCGTGAACTGCACGGCGTGGAGGGCACCGCCGACCTCGACGCCGAGGCCGCCGAACTGGACGGCGCGGGCTGCGCCCCGCGCGTCACCCGGCTGCCCGCCCCGACCGCGCAGACGTACGGCTGGGACGAACTCGACGGCTGGGACACCGTCCTGGTCACCGGCGCGGCCGGACCTCGCCAGATGATCCGTCTGCTCACCGAGGGCGTACCGGCCGGCCGTCGGCTGCTCGGTGCCTGGACCTTCGGCAACCGCGCCGTCATCGGCCCCGTGACGACCGGCGACGCTCCCGGCTGCTGGTCCTGTGCCGCCCTGCGGCTCGGGGCCGGCGCCGACCCTGCCGACAGTGCCCACCTGTGGGCCTCGGTCGGCCCCGCCGCACCCCTCGGCACTCCCCCGGCCGCCCTCGGCGGCCCGCTCGCCGGCATGCTCGGCAATCTCCTCGCCTTCGAGGTGTTCCGCCTCGTCACCGAGGCACTGCCGGCTGAGACACGCAACCAGGTCGTCGTGCAGGACCTCGACTCCCTCGACGTACTGACCGAACCGCTGTTGCCGCACCCGCGCTGCCGGTTCTGCGGCGGCGCGGACGATCCGCTCCCCGTCACCGGCGACGCACTGCGCACACCGCACGCGGACGACGCGCCCGCCGCCCTGCCCGCCGACGGCGCCGCCGACGAGGACGCGGCCCGCGCCGCCCTCACCTCCCTGGAGCAGCGGGACGTCCTCGTCCACGAGAGGGCCGGGGTCTTCACCGGTTACGCCGACGACGACTGGGAGCAGACCCCGCTCAAGATCAGCACCGTCCGCCTGGGCCTCGAACCCGGCCGTGTGCGCCGGATCTCCGCGGTCGACGTCCACCACGTCGCCGGTGCCCGCCTCACCGCCCTGTTCCGCGCCGCCGAGGTGTACGCCGAGCACGTCGTCCCGCCGCGGGTCCTGGACGCCACCGCCCTGGAGGCCGCGGTCGGCAAGTGGGCACGCGTGACGCCCGCCGAGCTCACCGTCTCCAGCGGCCTCGACGTGCCCGCCGACGCGATCGTCCACTGGACCGAGGCCACTTCGCTGCTCGACGGCCGGACCGTCCTGGTGCCCGCCGGGGCGGTACGCACCTTCGGTGGCTGGAACGACCAGGGCCTCTTCGAACGCTCCTCGGCCGGTACCGGCGCCGCCGGCAGCCCGCGCGCCGCGCTCGTCCGCGCCCTGGGCACCGCGCTCGCCCACGACGCGCTGCGCGGCGCCGTGCACCGCAGCGCGCCGGTGCGTGTCGTGGACCCGGCTGTGCGCACCGACGACCCGGAGCTGCTGTTCCTGCTCCGCTCGGCGGAGCACCTCGGGCTCACCGCGGAGGTCCTCGACCTCACCGCCGCCGGCGGGAACACGCTGCCCGTCGCCATGGCCCGTCTCACCGACGCGGAGACCGGTGCGGTGCGCTGGGCCACCGGCTGCGGCCTGCGGCTGCGCGACGCCGTGCTGGAAGCGCTGCGCGACCTGCTCGGGGCCGAACAGGCGGCCCGCGCCGCGGGGCGGCCGGACACCGGCGACCCGCTCTGGGCCGATCTGGACGCCGCCACCCTCGTCGTCGAGGACCCCGTGCCGCTCCCCGGGACGACCACCACCTGGGCGGCCGTGCTGGAGGGTCTCGCCGCCGCCGGACGGGACGCGTACGCGGTGCCCGTGGCCGCACCCGACCTGGCCGCCGGCCATGTGCACGCGGTGCGCGTCCTGCTGACCCGCGGGGAGCACCGTGCCCACTGAGACCGCGCCGGCACCGCGTGCCGATGCCGTGGCGCAACCCGGGTCCACCGCGCCGTGGAGCGCGCTGTGCGAAGCACTCACCGCCGCCCTCACGGACCGCGCGGGGCGTCACCCCGGCATGCCGCCGACACTCGTGACCTCGCTCGGTGTGCGCGATGAACTCGCCGTCGACCCTGGCGAGTTCACGCCAGGAACCGTGCCGGTCGGCCTGTACGGGCATCACGCCGTGGTCGGCCCCCGCGCCACGGCCGGGGCCACCGGCTGCCCGCAGTGCCTGGCCCGCCGCTGGCAGGCGGTGCGCGCCGGGTTCGTCCGCGACGCCCTGGAATGCGGCGGGGATCCCCGTGTCACCGGGACCCCGCCGTGGCAGGCCGCCTTCGTGGTGGACGCTCTCGCCGCGCTCGTCGCGTCGGCGGCCCGTCGGACGCCCTCGGAACGTCACCCGTGGGTCTGGTTGCTGGACCTCGAAACCCTGCACGTGTCCCGGTTCCCGCTGGTGCCCGACGGCGAGTGCCCGTCCTGCGCGACACGCCCCGACGACACCGCCGAAGCCGCCCGGATCGCGCTCGAACCCACCCCGAAGCACGCTCCGGGCAGCTTCCGGCTGCGCCCTCTGGACGCCTACGACCTCGCGCTGGAGGCGTTCGCCAACCCCGTCACCGGGATGCTGGGCGCGTCCGTCGCCCCCGACCTGACGTCCGCCTCGACCTCCTCCGCGGTCGGCGCGTTCACCACCCGCTCGGGTGCCTACCTGCGCGACTGCTACTGGGGCGGCCACACCGACGCCTACGCGACGAGTGTCCGCGTCGGCCTGCTGGAGGGCCTGGAGCGCTACGCCGGGATGCGGGCCCGCGCGAGGAGGACCGTCGTCACCGCCGCCCTCGACGAGCTCGGCGACACCGCCGTCGACCCGCGCGTCACGGGCCTGTACTGCGACGCCTTCCACGCCGCGGAACCGGACGCACCGCGCTTCGCGCCCGACCGCCCCGTGGACTGGGTGTGGGGCTGGTCGCTGCGGGACGCCCGGCCCGTCCTCGTACCGGAGGTGGTGGCGTACTACCACGCGCCCGGCGGCATCCGGCGGCGCTTCGTGCAGGAGAGTTCCAACGGCTGCGCGTCGGGCGGCTCGCTCACGGAGGCCGTCCACCACGGGCTGCTGGAGACACTGGAACGCGACGCGTTCCTGCTGGCCTGGTTCGGCCGGGCGCGGCTGCCCGAGATCGATCCGTCGACCAGTACCCGGGCCGCGACCCGCGCCATGGTCGACCGGCTGGCGATGTACGGCTACCGGGCCAGGTTCTTCGACACCCGCATCACCTTTCCGGTGCCGGTGGTGACCGCCGTCGCCGAACGCCTCGACGGAGGACCGGGGTTGCTCTGCTTCGGCGCGGGAGCCTCCCTCGACCCCGAGGCGGCGCTCGCCGCCGGACTCTGCGAGATCGCCACCGACTCCGTCAACCTGCGTCGCCGGGTGGCCCGCGAGGAGAAACGGCTGCGGCGCATGACGCGCGACTTCGACGAGGTGCGCGTCCTGCACGACCACCCTCTGCTGTACGGGCTGCCCGAGATGGGCCCGTACACCGACTTCCTGCTGAAGGGGCGGGCGGACGCCGACCGGGTTCCGCTCGACTCGCTGGCCTCCGGACCTGCTTCGCCGCGCCCGTCCGCGGACCTGCGGGAGGACGTGGAGTCCTGCGTCGCCGCCGTGACGGCGCGGGGCTTCGACGTGGTGGTGGTCGACCAGACCTCGGCCGAACAGCGCGCCCTCGGCTTCCGCACGGTCAAGGTCCTGGTGCCCGGTCTCGTCCCGATCGACTTCGGGTGGCGCAGGCAGCGCGGGCCCACGATGCCCCGGGTCCGTTCCGCACTCCGCGAAGCCGGTCTCCGTGACGCCGACTTGACACCGCAGGACCTCAACCCCGCGCCGCATCCCTTCCCTTGACCGGTCACCCCGCACCACCCGCCCGCGGCACCCGGTCTCCGGCCCGCCGCCGCCATCCGTTCGAGGAAGTGCCCGCGCAGGGCCGTCCAGCACACCGGCACGAGCCCGCGGCGGCCACCGCCGACGCCCCGTACAGACGAGCAGAACAGGGAGTGAGCATGGGATACGCCCACGAGTACGCGACCGCGGTGATGCGGCGGGGCAGGATCCCCATGGAGCCGGCCGACTTCGTCCCCGACTGGTCGGACCGCCCGCGCAAGGGCAAGTTCTTCCCCGGCGCCCCGTCCTTCCCGCTGCCCGACGGCGGCTGCGCGGACGACGCCACCCTGGACCGGGGACTGTTCGGGCAGCGCGGCACGGGGGAGTTCACGCTGCCCCTGCTCGGCGCGATGCTCCGCGACTCCTACGGTCTGACCGGGCGCCGCCTCGCCGTCCAGGCCAACACCGACCTGGGCTCGCTGCCCTTCCACTCCCACGCCAACTGGTCGCGCGGCACCGCCTCCGGGGGCGGCCTCTACCCTGTCGGCATCCACTGGGTCACCGGCGCGAGCGGCCCGCTGACACCGGGCGTGTACTACTACGACACGCCGCGCCACCGCGTCACCCGGCTCCTCGCGGGCGACGTCACCGGCGAGGTCCGCGCGGCCCTCGGCGGCTGGGAGGAGGCCGCCGGAACCGACCAGTTCCTCGTCCTCGGGGTGACGTTCTGGCAGAACGCGTTCAAGTACAACAGTTTCTGCTACCACGCCGTCACGATGGACGTCGGAGCCCTCCTCCAGACCTGGCGGATGTGGGCCCGCGCCCACGGCCTCCGTCTGGGCAGCGCCCTCTGGTTCGACGAACCCCGCCTGGGCGGGCTGCTCGGACTCGACGCCGACGAGGACGGCGTGTTCGCCGTCGTCCCGCTGCGCTGGACGGGCACCGGCCCGGCGGCACCCGCCCCGCCGGCGCCCGGCGCGCGCGTGCGCCGCACACCCGACGAGAAGTCCCGCCGGGTGCTGTCCTTCCCGACCCTGCACCGCATCCACGCCGCCACGCTGGAGGGCGCCGCCGACCGGCCCGCCCCCGGCATCCTGGACACCGCCCTCGCCGCGCCCGCCGGACCCGGCGAGCGCAACCCGCTGCCCACCCCCGCGCCGCTGGACACACCCGTGCGCCGCGCGCTGCGCGAACGGCGCAGCAGCTTCGGCCGGTTCGCCGCCGCCGAACCGCTCGCCGCCGACCGGCTCGCCGCCGCGCTCGCCGCCGCCGTCTCCGCGGGCACCCTGGACAGCGACACCGAGACGCCCGGCGGCGCACCCCTGATCCGGCTGTACGTCTTCGTCAACCACGTGCGGGACGTGCCCGCCGGGCTCTACGAGTACGACCGGGACACCGGCGGGCTGGTGCTGATGAAGGCCGGGGACTTCGGAGCCTTCCTCCAGGAGAACTACTTCCTCGCCAACTACAACGTGGAGCAGGCCGCCGCCGTCCTGGTGCCCGTCGCCCGCACGCACGCCGTCCTGGACGCCGTCGGCGACCGCGGATACCGCCTCGTCAACGCCGCTGTCGGGGCCACCGCCCAGGCCGTCTACACCGCCGCCTCCGCCGCGGGCACCGCCTGCGGCGTCGCACTCGGCTTCGACAGCGTCTCGTTCGAGGAGGAGCTCGGTCTGGCCGAACGGGGGGAGATCCCCTTGCTGATCATGATGATCGGCCATGAGCGTCCTCACCCCGCCGACTACCGCTACGACATCGTCGCCCCGTGACCGCGAGCCCCGCCCCGGACCCACGGGGAGCCCGACGTGCCGTTCCCGAGCGGCAGCACACCCCACATGAAAGGGGGAGGGCGTGAGCCCGACCGCCACCACCCCGGCCCAGGACACCGCTCTCACCGGCGAACCAGTGGGCCTGCACAGCCGGTTCATGCTCCGCGTGGCGGGCCTGCCGGCCGACACCGTCCTCGCGCTGCGCGCCCCCGAGGCCGCCGACTGGGCCGTCCGGACCGCCGCCGAGGAGGACCGGCTCGTCGAGCTGGGCGGCCGCCTCAGCGACCCGCTGTCCGAAGCGGTCGGCGGGACCGAGGACGCCGGGCTGCGCCGTCGCCTGCTCGCCCTGCGCAGGCAGGTGTTCAACAACCGGCTTCCCGCCGATCCCGCCGCGGCCCGCACCCTCGCCGCGGACCTCGGCGGGACCGCTGGAACCGACCTCGCGGCCTGGCTCGACGCCCGGGTCCGCTGGGAGCGACTGCGCCGTGAGGGCGACACCGTCCTGGCCGCCGGGCTCGCCCGCACCCGCGCCGCCCTGCGCGAACTGGCCCGCGACGACCGGCTGCGGCGCGGCCTGCTCCTCGCCTCCCCCACCCTGGAGGAGCGGCTCGACGCGTTCGCCGCCGACCCCGCGCCCGTACCGGGCAAGCGGGCCCGCAAGATGGAGCGTTCACTGCTCTCCTACCTGTACCGCACCGCCTGCAAGACGAGTCCCTTCAGCACCCTCACCGGCGTCGCCCTCGGCGCATTCGACACCGGCGCGGCGAACGGCCCGGCCCCCACCCGTGTCCGCGACGACTGGACGGGGCATCCCCGGCTCAATGTCGTCGTCCTCAGCCGCCTCGCCGAACTCGTCGCCGCCGATCCGCGGCGCCGGGCCGACCTCCCGGTGACCCTGGCCTCCGGCTGGAAGCTGGACGAGGATCGCGTCCGCTATGTCCAGCGGGCGGTCACGGCCGGTGACGACAGCGCGCCCATCAGCTTCGACGCCGCCCAGGACCGCCTCTTCTTCCTGCGCCGCCAAGGCGCCCTCGACGGCATGCTCGCCCTGCTGCGGGACCAGGACCGCGTCCTGCGCCACGCCGATCTGGCGCGCTGGCTGGCCACCACCACCGGAGCAGGTGACGAGGAGGCCGAGCGGTACCTCACCGCCCTGCGCGACCTGGGGATGCTCCAACTCCCCGATCTGGACACGGGCGTGCACAGCGGAGACCCGCTGGCCGCCTTCCAGCGTTCGCTGCGCGCCCTCCGGCGTCCCTGGGCCGATGCGCTGGCCGCCCGGCTGGACGGCCCGGCCGACGCCCTCGCGCGCTACCCTCACGCCGACCTGCCGACCCGCCGCGTCCTGCTCGCCGGCCTGCGCGGCGATCTCCTCGCCCTCCAGGCGGAGTTGGGCGCCGAACACCCCACGCTGCCGCAGACCCTGGTCTACGAGGACGTGTCCGCCGGCACCACCACGGCCGGCCTCACGGAGTGGACCACGCTCGCCGCCGGTCCGCTCCGCTCCATCGGGCGTGTCCTGCCCGCCTTCGACGTGGCCCTCCCTCAACGGCTCACGCTCAAGGGCTTCTTCCTCGCCCGCTTCGGACGCGGCGGGCGCTGCGCGGACGTACTGCGGCTGGTCCACGACTTCCACGAGGACATCTTCCGGCAGTACGTCCAGTTCACCGCCACCAAGGACGATTTCCTCCCGGACGGCAGCCACGCCCCCGAGGAGAACTGGCTCGGCATGCCGGAGATTTCCGCCGTCGACCGGGCCCGCGCCGCCCTCACCGCCCGGGTCCGCGCCGACTGGTCCGTACTGCCGTCCGACGCCGAGGAGTTCGTCCTCGACGACGCCACCGTCGACGAGGTGGCGGACGCGCTCGCCGGCGCCGCACCCGCCTTCCAGCCGCAGAGCCACTTCCTCCAACTGGCCCGCCGCGACGGCGACCCCCTCGTCGTCCTCAACAACTCCTTCGGCGGCCTCTGCTTCCCCTTCACCCGCTTCACCCACTGCTTCGACGGCGAGGACGGGACCGACCTCACCACCGCGCTGCGCGAGGACCTGCGCGGACTGCTGCCGCCCGGCGCGGTGTTCGCCGAGATCACCGCCGGTGCCGCCACCACCAACCTCAACCTCCACGGCCGGCTCACGGACTACGAGATCGTCTGCCCCGGCGAGCACAGCACCGCCCCCGAGGAGGCCCGGATCCACCTCGACGACCTGCACGCCGTGCACGATGTCGCCACGGACCGGCTCGTCCTGCGCTCCGCCCGCCTCGCCCGCGAGGTCGTCCCGCTCTACCTCGGCTACCTCGTCCCCATGGTGCTGCCCGAGATCCCGCGGACCCTCCTGCTGTTCTCCCCCACCGCCCGCTCCGTGCTGGACGTGTGGCGCGGCGTCCCCGCCGGGCCAGAGGACCAGGGCGTCACCGCCCGGCCCCGTGTCCGCCACCACGCCCTCGTCCTCCAACGGCGCTCGTGGACGGCCGCCGACGGCAGCCTCCCGCTGCGCGCCCCGAACACCGGCGACGGCGACTGGTACCTCGGCTGGCAGCGCTGGCGCACCCGGCACCACCTGCCCGCGCGGGTCTTCGCGACGGTCCGTCACCTGACCGCGGACGGCGGGGACAGCGGCCTGTTCGGCGGCTCCAAGCCCCAGTACGTCGACTTCGACAGCCCGCTGTCGCTCATGGCCCTCGAAGGACTCCTCGCCGGTGCCCGCGCCCGCACGGTCTTCGAGGAGATGCTCCCTGGGGAGGAGGAACTCCACGTCACCTCGCCTCGCGGCCGGCACGTCGCCGAACTGGCTGTCGAGATGCTGCCCGGTCCGGTGAGCACGCCGGCAGCCGACCGCCCAGAAGGCGACCGCGCCGAGGCCCGCACACCCGGGGGCGGCCCGACCGAACCTCCCCTGCCCACGACCGGCCTGCCCGAAGCTCCCCTGTCCGCGACCGCGCTGCCCGAAGCCCGCCTGCCCGAAGAGGACGGAACACAGTGACCGCACCCACCGCGCCCTCCGCCGTCCCCGCAGAGCCGCCCGACGACGCCACCGGCGCGTGGCAGGCCGTCCACGTCTTCTATGCGGCCAGCCCCCGCCCGCTGCTCCTCCAGTGCGTCGAACCCCTGGTGGACGCGCTCACCGAAGAAGGCCTGCTTGCCGGGTACTTCTTCATCAACTACTGGCTGGAAGGCCCTCATCTGCGGCTGCGCCTCAAACCCGCCCGGGCCGCGGACGCACCCGCCGTCCGCGAGCGGACGCACGCGGCGCTCACCGCGTTCCTGCGCGAACGCCCCGCGCTCTACGAGGTCAAGGAGGGCTTCCTCGCCGACCTCTACGAGACCCTCTTCACCCTGGAGTACTCGGAGGAGGAGCGCGCCCGGCTGCTCGGCCCCGACGGACGCATGCGGCTGCGCCCCAACAACACCTTCGAGGACCGCCCTTACGAACCCGAGTACGGCAAGTACGGCGGGGCCGCCGGGATCGAACTCGCCGAGTGGCACTTCCAGCACTCCAGCGACCTGGTGGTCGAGGCGAACCGGAGCATGAACCTGCACCTGCGCACGGTGCTCCTCGGCCTGTCCGCGCAGCTGATGATGGTCATGTCGGGCACCTTCCTCTCCGACGACGAGGCACTGCTCGCCTTCCTCGACCGCTACCACGCCTTCTGGAACGCGGCCTTCAGCGGCACCGACTACACCGCCGACAAGGGCTACGAACGCGCCTACGACGCCATGGGCGCCAGCCTCCCCGCACGCTTTCGGCACATCCGGGACGCGGTGGCCAAGGGCGAGCCGGAACGGCTGCCCGCCTTCCTGCGCGGCTGGGCGGCCCACTGCGCCGAACTCCGCGACCGGGCCGGGGACCTGGCCCGCCGCGGCGAACTCACCTTCCGTGCCTGGGACGGCACCCGCGACATCCACGCCACCGATCCCGCACACGCCCTGCCCATGCTGCTCTCCCCGTACATGCACATGACCAACAACCGGCTGAGCATGACGATCCGCGACGAAGCCTTCCTCTCCTACGTCCTCGCCCGCGCCCTCCGTGACGGCGCACCGCGGGAGGCGGAGTGACCGCGGACGCCTTCCTCGCCGCCCGGCCGCGCGTGCGGGCCGACGTGGTCCTCGGCCCGAGCCTCGTGCGCGGCGCCGCCCGCATCCACCTGCTCAAGGACCCGCGCACCGGGAGCCGGCTGGAGGTCGGCCCCAAGGAGCACTTCCTGATCACGCGGCTGGACGGCACGCGCACCCTCGCCGAGATCGGCAGGGAGTACACGGGTGAGTTCGGCACCCGCCTCGGAGAGGCCCAGTGGGGGCAGATGCTCGGGCTGCTGCACAGTCGCAGCCTTCTCGACGGCGGCCCCGAACCCGCCGCACCGCCCGCCGCCGTGCCGCAGGACCGGCCCAGCGGCATCCTCGCCGGCCGCACCAGGCTGGTCGCCGACGCACCGGCCCTCATGGACCGCCTGCACCGCGCCACCGCCCCCGTCCGCCGGCCCGTCGCGCTGACGCTGCTCAGCGCACTGGCCGTCGCGCTGCTCGCCGCCGTCGCCGTACAGGCGGGCACACTGTGGCGGCAGACCGGGCAGACCACCGGGCGGCCCGTGGTGCTGCTCGCCGTCGGCTGCGTCCTGTGGTGCAGCCTCGCGCTCCACGAACTGGCCCACGGCCTGTTCGCGCGTGCCTGGGGCGGCCGTGTCACGGAGATCGGGCTCCGCTGGGTGCTCGGCGCCAGCTACCTCTACTGCCGGGTCGAGGACGTCCAGTTCCTCGGCAGCCGGGCCCGCAAGGTCGCCACCGCCTGCGCCGGGGCCTTCGCCAACCTCCTGTTCCTGGTGCCCTTCTACCCGGTGTGGGCGCTGCTCCCGTCCGACGCCCAGGCCCGCCCCGCACTCGGCGCGCTGCTGCTCCTCGGAACCGTCTGCGCGATCGCCAACCTCCTGCCGCTGCCGCCCCTGGACGGCTACAAGGCACTCGGCCACGCCGTCGGCGTCACGGGCCTCGCGGACGGCAGCCGTACGTTCGTGGCGCTCGCCGCCCGAGCGGCCTTCCGCCGCGGCCCGGGCCTCGCCGCGTACCCGCCCCGGCTGCGACTCGTGTACGGCGGTTTCGCCCTGCTGACGGCCGTGCAGAGCGTCGCCCTGCTCGTGGCGGCGGGCGCCACGCTGCGCGCTGTCCTTCCGGACGACCTGGCGGCCCTGTCCTGGTGGCTGCCGCCCGCGACCCTGGCCGCCGTCCTGCTGCTGTGGGCGCTCGGCGTGCTCGGCCGCTCCCTGCGCGCACGACGCCAGGAGGCGGCTCCCGCAACGCCGTCGGCCACTGCCCCGGAACGCCCGCCGGTCACACCCCCCATCGATCCGGCGGGGCACCTCTCCCGCGCGGGGACGGGACCCGGGCAGGTCCCGGACCCGTCGGCTCAGACAAGGAAAGGCGAGATGAGCGCACCAGACAGCGAGACACGCGTGGCCCAGGTCCGCGCCGCGTCCGAGACGGTCGTCGCCCTGGACGGCGTGACCAAACGGTACGGGGAGGTGACGGCCCTCGACGGCGTCGGCCTCGACGTACGCCGGGGAGAGTTCTTCGGCATCCTCGGCCCCAACGGCGCCGGCAAGACCACCCTCGTGGAGATCGTCGAGGGTCTGCGCGAGGCCGATTCCGGTACGGTCACCGTCCTCGGCCGGAGCCCCTGGCCGCGCGACACCGACCTGCTGGCGCGGATCGGCGTACAGACCCAGGCCTCGGCCTTCTTCGCCCGCCTCACCGCAGGCGAACACCTGCGCACCGTCGCCGCGCTCTACGGGATGGACGAGGCCACGGCGCGCACGGCCCTGGAACGCGTCGGCCTGACGGACAAGGAGAACGCCCGCGTCGACCACCTGTCCGGTGGCCAGCGCCAGCGCCTCGCCGTCGCCACCGCCCTGCTCCACGAACCCGAACTCATCTTCCTCGACGAACCGACCGCCGCGCTCGATCCCGAGGCCCGGCGCGAACTGTGGGAACTGCTGCGCTCGTTGCGCTCCGAAGGCCGCACCATCATCTGCACCACCCACTACCTGGACGAGGCCGAAGCCCTCTGCGACCGGGTGGCGATCATCGCCCGCGGACGCGTCGTCGCACTCGACACACCCCGCAACCTCATCCGCTCCCTCGCCGCCCCCGCCCGGCTGCTGCTCCCCGCCGCCGGACTCTCCCCCAAGGCCGCCCTCGCCCTGGAGGGAGTGGACCGGGCCACCGTCGAAGGCGACGAACTCGTCATCGAGACGACCGCCGCCAACCGCGTCCTCACCGCGCTCGGCGACCTCGTCGACATCGAGTCGGTCACCGTGCGCACCGCCACGCTGGAGGACGCCTACCTGTCCCTGACCGGTACCGGAAAGGAACACCTCCGTTGAGCGCCTACTCCGCACTGACCAGGGCCACCTACGTCGCGAGCGTGCGCGACAAGACGACCCTGTTCTTCACCTTCGCCTTTCCGCTGGCCTTCCTCGTCCTCTTCGGCCTCATCTTCCACGACCAGGAGGTCGACGGCGGGCTGTCGTCCATCAACTACATCGCCCCCGGCGTGCTCTCGTGGGGTGTGGGCAACGCCGCCGTGTTCTCCGTCGGCTTCGCCCTCATGCAGTGGCGCCGGGACGACCTGCTGCGTCTCATCTGGCGTACGCCGACCCCCCTGCGCACCCTGCTCGCCTCCCGCTGGACCGTGGCGCTGGGCGTCGCCGGTGTGCAGACGGTCCTCTTCACCGCCGTCGCCCTGCTGCCGTTCTTCGGCCTGCGCCTGGACGGGCCGTGGTGGACGGCACTGCCGTTGCTCGCGCTGGGCGTCACGGCGTTCCTCGCCATGGGTCTGGTCGTCGGCAGTGTCGCCGACACCCCGGAGGCGGTCGCGGCCATCGCCAACATCGTGATGGTGCCGATGGCCTTCCTCTCCGGCTCGTTCTTCCCCGACGACCTCATGCCGGGCTGGCTGCGCACGGTCGCCAAGGTGCTGCCGCTGCACTACCTCAACGACGGGCTGACCGACGCCATGGGCGGCCGCGGAGACCTCGGCGACATCGCCGTGGACTGTGTGGGGCTCGTCGTGTTCGCCCTGGTCTTCGGACTCGTCGCCGTCCGGAACTTCCGCTGGAGCAACCGGCCATGACCACCGTCACCGCGCCCGCACCGGCCACGTCGCCCCTGGAGGCGGCCCGCGCGGATCTCCAGGACCGCCTGGCGGTCCGGGCCGCCGCGGCCCGCCTGCCCGCTCCTGCCGTCTCCCGGATCGGCGACGTCAATGTCCTCGGCGAGACGCCCGGGCAGTCCGTGTCCCCGCACGAGACGGCCGTCCATCTCACCGCCCAGGCCGTGCTGTTGGGCCCGTGGGGCGGCTCCCCCGGTGCCGGGCCCGCGTGCGGCACCTGTCTGGCCATGCGGCGCCAGCGGCTGCGTACCCGCACCGAGCGCGAGGCGCTGGAGACGGGCGTCGAGACCACCGCGGCGGGCCGCTGGCCCGCGTTGCCCGACCACGCGGTGGACGCCGTGTGGTCCCTGCACCGCCTCATCGCCTCGGGGGCCGCCCGCCACGCCGCAAAGGACGCCGACGCCGTCCTGCCCCGGGTCACGGAACTCGACCTGGAATCACTGCGGGTGCGCACCTTCCCACTGGTGCCGGAGCCGATGTGCCCGCACTGCCGGCCGTTCACGGAGGAAGCCACACGCCGGGCCGCCGTGGAGTCCGCCCTGACGGCACCGGTGTCCCGGCCCAAGCCGCGTCCCGACGCCTACCGGCTGTGCAGCCCCGCCGACCACCCGCTGCCGGTGAAGGGTCTCGCCAATCCGGTGTGCGGGGTGCTCGGCGGCGGCACCTGGATCGATGTCACCTCGCCCACCACCGCGCCGGTCGCGGGCAGCGTCTTCATGCGCGGATACGCCGGGCTGACCGACGTCACATGGAGCGGCCAGGCCAACTCCTTCGCCCGGAGCCGCGATCTGGCGTTCCTGGAGGGGCTGGAACGCTATGCGGGCACGCACCGCCGTCATCGCGCACCCGTCGTCACGGCCTCCCTCGACGAGCTGGGCGACCGTGCCCTGGACCCGCGTGACTGCGGGCTCTACGCGCCGCGTACGTACGCGGAGGACCCGATGGTCGCGCCGTTCGATCCGGCCAGGCCCATCCCGTGGGTCACCGGATGGTCGCTGCGCGACGAGCGCCCGGTCCTCGTCCCGGCCCGGCTCGTGTACTACAGCGCGGGCACCCGGGAGGACAACTTCGTCTTCGAATGCTCCAACGGCTGTGCCACCGGCGGCAGTCCGGAGGAGGCCGTCCTGTTCGGCCTGATGGAGCTCGTCGAGCGGGACGCCTTCCTGCTGGGCTGGTACGGCGGTCTGACCCTGCCGGAGATCGACCTGGACTCGGTGCGTGCACCACAGGTGCGGGCAATGGTGGCCCGCGCCGCCCTCCAGGGCTACGACGTCCATGTCTTCGACAACCGGGTGGACCTTCCGTTGCCCGTCGTCACCGGCCTCGCCGTGCGCCGCGACGACGGGCTCGGCACGCTGGCGTTCGCCGCGGGCGCGTCGTTCGACCCGGAGACGGCGGTGGAGTCCGCGATCTCCGAGATCCTCACCTACATTCCGCACCTGCCCCGCCAGGTCGCCGAACGTCCGGCCCAACTCACCGCCATGGTCGACGACTTCGGCCTCGTCGAGCGGCTGCCGGACCACGCGGCACTGTTCGGTCTGCCGGCGATGCGCCGCCACGCGCACGGCTACCTCACCCCCTCCCGGGTCGCCCCTTCGGCCGAGCTGTTCGCCGGATGGGAGGAGCTCCGTCCCCGCACCGGGGACCTCCGCGACGACGTGATGCTGCTGCGCGACCTGATCGCCGGCGCGGGATGCGATGTCATCGCCGTCGACCAGACCACCCCGGAACAGCGCCGGATGGGGCTGCGTACGGTGGCCACGCTGGCGCCCGGGATGCTGCCGATCGACTTCGGCTGGTCGCGGCAACGCGCCCTGACCATGCGGCGGTTGCGGACCGCGCCGTACCGTGCCGGGCTGGTCCCGGCACCGCTGCGGGAAGAGGACCTGCGACGCGTGCCCCATCCGTTCCCGTGACCGGCGACGGGTCCCGCCCGGACGCGCAGGGTGCACCCCGCAGACCCCGCGCGTCCGGCCCGTGCGCGCCGAAGGCCCCCGGCGCCTACGCGCGTGCCGGGGGCCTTCGATGCCGACGACGGACGTCAGGCGGTGCAGGAGGTGGTGCTGGTGGTGCTGGAACACGTGCTGGTCGACGAACAGCTCGTGGACGAGCCGAGCATGACCTCGCTGGCGTCCGAGTAGTCGGTGATCTCGAAGGTCTCCGACTCCAGGTCCAGGATCTCCTGGGCGAGAGAGGCAAGGGGGCTGTCGGCCATGACGACTCCTTCTGGTCCGAGGACATGGACCCGGACGGGGCAGCACAGTCCCGTCCGGTGGTGCGTGTGCTGAACCTGCCGAAGTGTTCCGGGCCTTCGGCACCTCCCTTTCTACGCGGCGCCTCCGTCACCGCCCTTGCCGTCCGCTGTCACCTCACTGACACCCGCCCCCAGGAGTCCCGCCCATGAGCACCCGTAGCCGCAGACCGGGCACCACCACGCGCCACGACCGGCCCGCTCCCGCCCTGCCCGGTCTGGACGCCCTGTCGGTGCCCACCGCAGAGCTGTATCTGGACCTGCACCGCCATCCCGAGCTCTCCGGCGACGAACGCCGTACCGCCGCCCGGTTCGCCGGCTGGCTCGACGCCGACGGCTTCCGTGTGCTGCGCGGGATCGGCGGTCACGGCGTGGCCGCCGAACTCCGCAACGGCGACGGTCCCGCCGTCCTCCTGCGCGCCGAACTCGACGCCCTGCCGGTGGCCGAGGACACCGGCGCGCCCTACGCCAGCACGGCCACCGCTCCGGGACCGGACGGACGGCCCGTGCCGGTGATGCACGCCTGTGGTCACGACGCCCATCTGGCCTGTGCGGCGGCGGCCGCCCGGTGGCTCGCCGCCCGTCGCGAACTGTGGCGCGGCACCCTCCTCGTCGTGGGCCAGCCGGCCGAGGAGACCCTCAGCGGTGCCCGCGCCATGCTGGAGGACGGTCTGTACGAGCGGATCACCCCGCCGGACGACGTCCTCGCGCAGCACACGGCGCCGTTCCCCGCGGGCATGGTGGCGCACGCGGACGGGCCGGTGATGGCCGGCAGTGTCCTCCTGGAGGCGCGCTTCGAAGGCGAAGGAGGTCATGCCGCCACGCCTCATCTGACCGCCGACCCCCTGTTGGCAGCGGCCGGTTCCGTGGTACGGCTCTCCGCCGTCGCGGCCCGCGAGTCCGATCCGGCCGAGCGGCTCGTCGTCACCGCGTCTTCCCTGCGGGCGGGCGACACGGGGAGCACCGGGAACGTGATCGCCTCGACGGCGGTGCTCCATGTCACCGTCCGCGCCTTCTCCGAGCCCGCCCTCGATCGTGCCGTCACCGCGGTGGAGCGCGTCGTCCGGGCCGAGGCCGCTGCCGCCGCACGTCCGCCCCGCGTGACCGTGACGGTCCTGTCCCGTTCCGGTGTCACTCTCGCCGATCCGGAGGTCACCGCGGCCGTCCGCGCCGCCCACGAGGGGCAGTTCGGTGCCGCTCGTGTCACGGGGTGGCCGGGTGCCACGGCCACCGAGGACTTCCCGCTCCTCACCGGTGCGGGCGCCGCTCTGCACGGTCGGCCCGGCATTCGCGGGGGTTACTGGATGCTCGGCGCGACCGGTCCCGCCCAGTGGGCGGCGGCGCCCGGCAGCGGGGCCGCCGAGAAGCTCCGCGTCCTGCCCGCCAATCACTCGCCCCGTTACCTGCCCAGTGTCCGCCTCACCCTGGAGACCGGCACGGCGGCCCTGGTGACGGCGGCCTTGGCCCGGCTGGGGACGGCCGAGGGGTGAAGGGTGCGGGCGGGCACACTTGTGCCGCCCGCCCGCACCCCGCTTTCACGCAGAGCCGGGTGCCGGAAGGCCGGCCTGCCGGCCCTGCCGGTCACGCAGGTGCGTGCCTCATGCCTGTCGCTCGCAGACGAGACTGTGGCTGCCGGGCCCCAGGTTCGACACGGTGACGGTCCGGTCGGCCACGGTCACGTCACGGGTGGCCGCGCGCCTGCCGTCCCAGAGCGTCCGGCCGCCCGCACGCACGCGCAGTCGGCGCGCGTCACCGGGGACGGCCACCGAGCCCCGGGTGCCGTCCGGGACATGGACGGCGAGCCGGAACTCATGAGCGCCGTTCTCCCACTCGACCCGCAACGGCCCGTGCGGTGTCGGCAGTTGGCCCGTCGCCCAGTCGACGTCGCCGGGCTGTGGAGCCACCTCCCAGGTGGCGTACCCGGGTGACGTCGGCCGGGCACCCAGCAGGTGGTGGGTCAGCGCCGGCAGCACCCCGGTGGACCAGCCGTGCGCCATGCTCGTGTAGGCGTCCTCGTACAGGGACCCGTCGGGGCCGATGCCCTCCCAGTGGGTGATGCCGGGGTCGTGCCGGTCCATCCATACGTAGGTGCGGCGGATCTGGTCGAGCGCCGACGCGGCGCCGCCCGTCAGGAAGCGGGCCTGGATCTCCGGGTAGGACGTGAAGGCGTAGACCCGCTGCGAGGCCTGGTCGAAGAGGGTGTCGTTGTCCATGAAGGCGTTGCCGTACGCCCGCTTCGTGGTCGTGTCGAGGTGGGTGAGCGCCGATGCCGCGCGGTCCGCGTCGGCGATGCCGGTGACGACGGCGAGGGCGTTGCCGTCCTGGGCGTGCCGCACGGGGCCGGTCGCGGAGTCCAGGTAGGCGCCGGCGTCGGCGTCCCACAACAGCGAGTTGACGGCCTGCCCGACCTTGTCCGCCCTGGCCTGCCAGCGCGTGGCGTCGGCGCCACGGCCCAGCAGGCGGGCGAGCCGGGCTCCGTCGCGCAGGGCCTGGACGTAGAGGGCGTTGTAGTAGGTGACCCGGCCCGTACGGCCCAGGAACGCGTAGTCGCCGTATCCGCCGGTGCCGTTGAGGCCCTTGCTGAGCAGCCCCACGTCGTCGGTGACGCTGGGGTACCAGGTGTCGAGCACCTTGACCAGATGGGGGTGATACCGGGCGGCGTAGGCGCGGTCGCCGGTGTACAGGACGTAGTCCCAGCTGCAGGTGACCCAGTAGAGCGGATAGTCGAAGAGAGGCAGGGTGTAGCCCGAGATGGAGGCGGGCGGGATCCAGCCGTCGGCGCGCTGGTGCTCCGCCAGGTCGGCCAGTACGTTGCGGGCCGCCTCGGCCGCGTCGTCGTGCGTCAGGTACAGGGTGCGCGCGGAGACGGCGAGGTCGCCGACGTACGGGTCCCGGTCGCGCTTGGCTCCGTCGTGCAGGACCAACTTCCCTTCCAGGGAGGCGGACCACGCGCCGCGGGGATCCACGTCGTCCTGACGGAAGGTGTCGGTGACGATCTCGTTGGTGTACGAGGCGCCGTACCAGTAGCGGTTCAACTCGTCGTCGGAGCACAGGAACCAGCCCCGGTAGGTGCCCGGCGTGCCGAGATAGCCGGTGAACTGCAGGGCGACGGAGTCGATTTCCACCTCTCCCCAGGGCTGGGCGGCGGGCGCGTCCGAGGCCAGGGCGTCCAGTGTGATCTTGACGTAGCGGAATCCGTGCAGTCCGTCGGCGAACACCTTGTCGCCCGACTGGAAGCCCTTGTGGTCGGTCCAGTCGGCACCGCGCGCCGGCACGGCGAACTGGTCGGTGCCCTGCCCGGCGCCACCCGCCTGGTCGGAACGGGTGAAGTCCGAGCGGTTCGTGAGGAATTGACGGGTCTCGGAGAACGCGAGACGGACGCCGGGGGCGTTGTCCGAGGCGGAGGTGAACCGGATCCGCGGGTATCCGACGACGACCTTGCCGAAGTCCACGGTGACGCTGGGCGCGGGTATGGGCTCGACCGGCGCGGGCCACACTTCGTTGACGCGCGTGAAGGCACCGTGCGGAGTGTCCTGCACACCGGTCACGGTGATGCGTACACGGTCCGTGGTGATGTCTTCCGGGAAGGGGACCGCTTTCTGGATGACATCGTTGTCGGAGACCGTGGCGGCCGTGGTCCACGCGCCGTCGCGCCACACGTCGACGGTGAAGTCGGTCGGTACGCCGTCGCTGTTGGAGATCACCGTGATGCCGGGCAGTCGCGCAGGCTGCGGCAGGGTGACGGTGAGGACGTCGGGGAACGCACCCTGGGTGTCGTCGTTCCAGAAGGTGTCGGGGTCGCCGTCGATGGCGTTGGCGGCGTCATACGTGCGCGGGCGCCCGTCGTTGCCGTTGTTGCCGGCATGCGTGGACGAGGCCTCGGCCTTGGTGCCGTCGGGCCAGCGGGGCGCCGCCTCGGGGCGCGGGCGACGCAGGAGCGTTCTGGCACCGCCGGGTTCGAGCAGCGCGTCGGGACGCCGCACGTCCCCGTTCGTCTCGACGACGCGCACGGGGCGGACCGTGCGCGAGGAGGGTGCCTGGACGTAGGGGTGCCACCCGTTGGCGCGACGCGCCGGGGCGCCGGTGGCGGCGGCGCCCGCCTCCCGGGCCGCGGGTGCCGCCGCCGCGGGAAGTCCGGCGGAGAGGGAAGCCGCCGAGAGTCCGAGGGCGCCTGCCGTGGTGACGAGGGTTCGCCTGGGAATGCCGATGCTCTTGTCCGGTGTGTCGCTCGACGTCATGGTGCCTCCCTGGGCAACAATGGATTGAATCGTTTCAAGTCGCGACGGCGAGGAGAAGTTATCCCGAACACCCGCGGCCCGTACAGGGTTCGGACAGGAGAATTCGGAGCGCCGGCCGCCGCGCGCGGAACGGATGGCTGCCGGGTTTTCGTGGCCCGCGGGAGGCCTCCCCGCGCCGCATTGCGCCACCCGCGGCCGGGCCGCAGGGTGGCATGAGGTGACAGGCGGCCGGGCATCAGCCGGCCTGGTGACGGCGGGAGCTGACGGCCCGTGGGCACTGGATCCGAGGAACGGGGGCGAGGCTACGACACCACCCCGTACCTGCCGAGCCGTCGGGCCGGACTTCCGGGATCCGGAGAGCTGCCGCCGTGCCGGTCTCGTCTCTGACCTGCGGGTGGCGGCGGACACGCCGGCAGGAGACCGGGGCGTGCGGAGCACGCACGAGAGCCACGTTCGCGTGAAGGAACGATGCCACCGGGTACATGTCTGTCACAGATGGCTTCGAGGCGCCGACCGGCACGGGATCGCGCGCCCGGAAAGGAAAGCGTTTCGATGGAGCGCGGCAGCCAGGAAGACGTGACCGGACGCAACGAGTCCCCCTCGGAGCGCGCGGACCGTATGTGGAACGACCTCCTCCAGGAAATCCGGGTCGCCCAGACCGGAGTCCAGATCCTCTTCGGATTCCTGCTCACGGTGGTGTTCCAGCCGACGTTCCGGCAGCTCTCGGATGCGGATCGGACGCTCTACGTGGTCATCATCGTCCTGGGTGCCACCGCCACGGGCGCGTTGGTGGCACCGGTGTCGTTCCACCGCATCGTCTCCGGCCGCCTCATCAAGCCCCGGGCCGTCGTGTGGGCCTCCCGGCTGACCGTGCTGGGCCTCTTCCTCCTGCTGGTCACCATGGCCGCGTCGCTTCTGCTCGTGCTGCGCGTCGCCACGCAGGACGACAGCTACGTCCCGTGGATCGTGGCCGGTGTCGCGGCGCTGTACGTCCTGTGGTGGTTCGTCATCCCCGCCGCCTGCCGCGTCCGGCGGGACTCGCGCGGCCGCGACGGACCGGAGGGCTGAGGCGACTCGAATGCCGGTGCCGCCTCGCCGCAGGTTCAGCCGGCCGGCCCGAGCGGGGACCGCAACGCACTGCGGTGCTGTCGCCAGGCGGACAGCAGCCTCGCCGCGAGCCGGTCCTCCAGGAAGCCGGTGACCTGCACGCCGAAAGCGACGTCGGCGTCGAGTTCCGGTTCGCTTTCGAGCAGACCACCGACGACGTCGCGGCGTACCACCTGTTCGTGCACGGCGTCCGCCTCCACGTGCTCGTCGTAGAACCGTTGCGCGGCGGCTCCCGCCCCGACCCGGCGCATGGCCTCGGCCAGCCGCCGGGAGCCCGGGGAGGAGGTGACCTCGACGGCGGCGAAGTGCCCGACGAGGGCTCCGCGCAAGGCACGGTGCAGTCCGAGCAAGGACATCAGATTGACGGTGGCGAGCGCTTCGGCGGGCGCCGCGTCGACGTAGTAGCCGTATTCGGTGCGCAGTCCCAGATCGGCCATCAGGTCCGCGAAGAGCCTGGCGTGGATCTCGTCCTCACGGCCGGCTCCGAACTCGTCGAATTCGACGGCGACCATCGCGGCCTTGGCCCGGCCGGACAGACGGGGGATGACCCAGGCGTGCGGATCGGCCTCCTTGAGGTGGTACAGCGAGCGGAGTGCCGCGTATTCCCGGATCTGCCACAGCTCGCCGTCGCGCTGGAGGTGGTGGCTGACACTCGAGTCGACGTGGCCGACGGGTTCGAGCACGGCGGCTTCCAGCGCGTCGGCGGCGCTCAGGTCGGCAGGTACGTCCCGCCGCAGGGCCTGTGCGAAGCGGGCTTCCAACGAGCGGCGCAGAGCGAGCAGCCCGGGGTCCCACTCCCGTTCGTCGGCCGCTTCGACGAACCCCCGGTAGTGGAGCTCGTACAGCATGTACAGAGCGAGCTGAAGATCGTCGCCGTAGGGGTCGGCCTCTTCTCCGGCGCGGGGCGAGACAGCCAGGGGCGTCGAGTAGCGCAGGGTCGAGGCGAGGGACCGCGACACGTCACCTCGCGGCGCGGGGAGAGAAGGGCCGGTCATGTCGCGTCTCCCCCGGTCGGCCGGCGGTGGCTGGTCTCGCAGGTCCGCCGACGGTGGCTGGTGTCGCACCAGGGATACGTACGGCTGCGCCGGCACGTGCAGATCGCTGCCGCGAAGCGCCGTGAGACGACCGTGGTGCCGTCTTCGAGAACGACTTCGACCGGGCCCTCGACGAGCATCGGTCCGGTGCGGTCCACCCAGATGCGGCGCGGTCGCTCAGGTGTGTCGGGCACGGATGACCACCAGCTCTTCCCTGTCGGGGTTCTCCTCGCTCAGCAGGCCCTGTCGGCTCAGCCACGACCGGCGCGCACGCAGGACGGGGCCGAAGGGAATGACGGCACGGTCGCTGACCGAGGCGTCGAGTCCGGCGCCGGCGAGCCGCTCCAGTGTCCGCCGGGTCCCGCAGAGCGCGGAGTGCACGATCAGCAGGACACCCCGGGGCCGCAGGGCGGCAGGAACTTCGTCGCACAGACGGTCCAGCACCGCCCGGCCGTCGAGTCCGGCGTCCCAGGCGCGTGCGGGGCCCCTGCGGGGCAGCCGTGGGGTGGGCGAGGGCACGTAGGGCGGATTGCTCACCACGAGGTCGTACGCCCGGCCCGCCACGGCAGCGGTCAGGTCGCCGTGGCGGACGGTCACGCGACGGCGGGCGAGCAGGGCGTTCACGCGGGTGGTGAGCACGGAGCGCCAGTCGATGTCGACCGCTGTGACGCGTGCTCCCAGGCGGGCGGCCTTCAGGGCCAGGACGCCACTCCCCGTCCCCAGGTCGAGCACGTCCGTGCGGACGCTGATCTCTTCCCGCAGCAAGGCACGGACCAGCAGCTCCGTGTCCTGCTGAGGCGCGTACACACCCGGAGGTGTCACGAGCGGGCTGCCGCCGAACCTACCCATGTGCCACCTCCCGTCGAGGTATCGGTTTGTCAGAGAACTTCCCATTTTGCGATCCCGTGGTTCTGGGTCCCCCGTGGCAGGAGGTTCACACGTGATCCCTGAGACCGGATCCGGCTCGGAAGACAAGCCGAGATGTGACCGGTCCGGCGGTCCGCGCGCCGTCCGGCGCAGCCGTTTCACCGGCCTCCTGGCGCGTGCCGCACATCGTCGTGTCGAACAGGGGTCGACGGGCACCCGGAGGCGAGGACCGACCGATCACAACGTCACTCCACCGGAGGTGAAGGACATGGGCCATGGCGGAAACGTCCTGGACGAACTGATGACCGACCATCGTGAGGTCGAGGAGTTCTTCGGACGCATCGAGGCCTGCCCCAAAGGCGAGAAGGACCGCAAGATCTACGCCGACCAGGCGACGATGGAGCTCGTACGGCACTCGGTCGCCGAGGAGGCCTACCTCTACCCGGCCGTGCGCGAGCATCTGGCGCACGGTGACGAACTGGCCGACAAGGAGATCGAGGACCACTCCGAGGCCGAGCAGATCATGAAGGACCTGGAGAGCCACGACGCGGACGATCCCGAATTCGACCGGCTCATCGGCGCGTTGATGCGCGAGATCCGCGCCCACATGGCCGAGGAGGAGGAGATTCTCTTCCCGATGCTGCGCAGTGCCTGCTCCCCGGAGACTCTCGACGAGCTCGGCGACAAGGTCCGTCGGGCCAAGAAGGTGGCGCCGACCCGGCCCCACCCGTCCGCTCCGGACACTCCCCCGGCCGACAAGCTCGTCGCGCCGGGCCTCGGGCTGGTCGACCGGTTGCGCGACACGCTGACGGGCCGCGGCAAGCACGACTGACCGAGCACGACCGACAGCGAATGTCGACGCGCCTCCCGCGCTTCGCCCCGCGGCGGAGGCGCGTCGGCCCTGCTCGGCCCGTGGCCGCAGACGCTCCGCGTCAGCGCCCGAGTGCGTTCTTCAGCTGCTGCTTGCTCATCGACGAGCGGCCGTGCACCTCGCGCTTCCTGGCCTCCTCGTACAGCTGATCCTTGGTCGGCCCCTGTGCCCCGGAGTGTGACCGCTGTCCACCGCGCTCCGGTGCGGACTTGGGGTCCCGGAGGGACGTCCTGCTCGCCGTCTTCGACTCGCCGGCCCGTGCCCGCTCCTTGTTCACCGTGCGTGCCGCGATCTCCTTGGCCCGGCTGGTCGACTCGCCGCGTTCCTCCGCGCTCTCCTTGATGTGCTCGTACTGCCGCTCACGCTTCTTGCTCGATCCTGCCGGCATGATGCGCCGCCTTCCTTCAGGTGGTCGAGTGGTGCGTCGACCGGACAACCCGTCGGGTACCCCACAGGACCCGCAAGCCACGGCATGCACGCCGGAAGCGGGAGCAGGTCGCACGCCCGGCGCTTGCCCGGCGGTGAGCCGATCTCCTCGCCGGGGTCCCGGTCCTCGTCGGCCCGGTACAGCGTGTGCGGGGCCGACGAGGACTCCATCGGACCCCGGTGGGGCACTGATCGCATCCGGGACCTTCGACGGGTGGCCGCCTCGACGCCGACGTCCCGCGCCCGGGTGGAGAAGGCCGCGCGGTGGGTACCCGGGGACGATGTACATGATCTCCACGGAAACGACGGCGTCGGCGGCCACCGCCGGCGCGCTCGCCGTGCTCGTCGGTGGCCTGATCGTCGTCGGCGCGCTGATCTGGGCCGTACGGTTCGGGATCAAGGTGCGCCGCAGTGAATCGGCGGTGCCCCGGCGGGGACAGCATCCGACGCTGCCGGAGTCCGGGCCCGTCCACGAATCCAGGGAAATGCGCGAGGCGAACGAAGTGCCGCGCGCGCACGGCGAGGGCGAGCGGCTCACTCCGCACGAGCTCAGGCACTCCGCAAGCCGGCGAAGCGACGACCAGAGGCGCCCCCGGTGGGATTCGGGATCCGGCGGGGAGCGGTCCGACTCGTGACAGTTCGCCGCCGGCATCGCCTCCGCGCGAGACCCCCGGTACACGGTGGTCCCCCAGCGCGAGCGGCGCGACCGGACAGGCGCGGCGCCCCACGCGTGAGCGTCCTCGACGCGGCGCACGTGACCACAGGAACGGCTCACAGCGCGTAGGGCACAGGGCACTCGGGGCCTTCTCGCGGAAGCCCGGGATGCCTGGAAAGCCCGCCGAGTGCGGCGAGCGTGTGCCGGACGCCGTACGCCGGGCCCCGACGGCACGACGACGCCGGGCGGCCCGCGGAAATCCACTTGGACTCGGGCCGGGTGGGCGTGGCAGGCTGACGCGGTGAATTTCGACCTGTCCCCCGGCCAGCTCGACTGGGACCAGGTGGATCCCGCCCGTCATCCCTTCGACAGCGCGTCGGCGCCGCAGGTGGTGCGTTCTCTCGGGCCGGCCCGACATGTGCCGCGCCGCCCCGACGTCCCCTTCGCCGACCCGGCGATGAACGCCTGGAGTCGGCACGAGGCCGATCCCTGGGCCGACGCCATGTCGGACGCGCTCGTCCGGCACTACGGACGCTGGGTCGTCGGCTGGCGTTGGTCGCACGACGAAGGGGACTTCGACGGCGGGCCGGTCGGGAACTGGTGCTGCCCGCGGGACTCGATCACCACCTCCGAGGAGACGCTCCCCCGGGTCGTCGCGGCGCTGTGCGAGTGGCGCGAGTGGCTGGAGAGCCTCGCCGGACGGTTCGAGGCGCATCCGCTGGACCTTGCCGCCGTCGAGGACCAGCGCGTCCTGTGGGAGTGCGCCGCCCGCCATCTGATCCAGCAGGTGACCGACCGCACCGGCTGCGGCAGCGGATGGCAGGGGCACTGCCGTCAGGTGCTGACCTGGTTCCTGAGCCGCTGGGGAGTCGCACCCGATGCCGCGGAGGAACTGGTCGACCAGGCGATCGGCGGCCGGTTCCGGAGCTGGACCGGTCCCGACAGGGTGCTGGTGGACGATGTCGCGGAACGGCTCGCGCTGTCGCTGCGGCCCGGCGACCGTGCGCAGCCGCCCGCCGGACCCGCGCCGGACCACCTCCAGCACTGGCTCGCCGTGCGCGGGACCGTGCCGTGGCAGGACCTCGCGGACGGCGACCCCGACGGTGGCGTGGACGGACCGGTGATCCCGTCGCGTGACGGCGCGGCGGACGACATCCTCGCCTTCGACGGCGCCGTGGACTCCGCTCGTGCCGAGGGCCTGCTCGCCGCCCTGGAGCGGGTGCGGGCCGACGCTGCGCGCGGTGCCCCGCTCGACTTCGAACTGCTGCGAGGCTGGCAGCAGCACGTCCTGAACACGTCGCGGCTGCCGCCCTTCCGCAGTCTCCCCGCCTTCGCCAAGGAGGGCAGGGAACGCTACGGCATCGGCCCGGAGACCCGCGGCCGCCTCGACGCCTGCCTGGCCGAGAGCTCGGCGGATGCCGGACGACGTCTCCCCTTGAACGTCCGTGCCGCACGCGCGTATCTCGACGTGTGCTTCTTCCACCCCTTCGACGACGGCAACGCCCGTTCCGCGTTCCTCACCCTCGTCTTCGTCCTCGCCCGCGAGGGTGTCGCGCTCGACGCGGTGACCCTGCTGCGCCGTGTCACGTTCCGGGCGGACGACCCGAAGGACGCTCTGGCCCTCGCCCGGTTCGTGACCGTCCATCTGGCGGAGACCCGGCGCAGGTCCTGCTCCGCCGGTTCGTAGGACGTGCCGCGGGCGTCCCCTTCACGCGACGCAGGCCCCCGGGGAGCCGCGGTCACACGCCTCGTTCGGCTTCCCGGGCCGCGTGCTCCAGCCGGGCGCGGTAGGCCTCCCACCAGGCCGCGTCGCCGGGCATCACGCTGTCGTTGTCCTTGGTCATGCCGACGGCCCCGTCCATGAGTTCCCGGAGGATGTCGGCCTGCCCGGCATGGCGCTGCGTGTCCGCGGTCACGCGCACCACGGCGTGATGCAGCGTGACCTCGTCCTTGCCGTCGGGCCACCACGGCACCTTGCCGACGGTGTCCAGCGCCAGCGCGTCGATCGTCGCGTCCGAGTGTGCCCACGCCCGGCGGTAGAGCCCTGTGACGTACTCGCGTGACTCTTCCGCGGTCGCCCACATGTCCCCGTTGGTCTCGCCGGCCTCGTCGAACCAGGGCAGGTCCTCGCCGGACGGACGTCCGAACGTGTCGCCGAGGTAGCCCAGTTCGACTCCGGCCAGATGCTTGACCAAGCCCAGGAGGTTGGTGCCGGTCGGTGTCATCGGGCGGCGGACGTCGTACTCCGACAGGCCTTCGAGCTTCCACAGCACGGCGTCGCGGGCGGACTGCAGGTAGCGGTGGAGATCAGCCTTCAGATCCTTTTCGGTCATGGGATCAGTCTGCCGCCGATGCGGTCCTTGTCCACCCGCTTCGGTCCACGCTCCCGCTCCCGCCGCGGCGGCACTCACCGACTCACAAAGACGCCGTCCGGAGCCGCTCGCTCAGGAAGGCGATGATCTCGTCCCGTGCCCGCACGGTGGGGTGGCCCTCCTGATCGACGAGGTGCGCCGTGACGACGCTGTGGGCGCAGCCGACGACGTCACGGAAGAAGGGCGGAGGGTTCGCGTTCGCCGACTCCGCTTCGAGGACTCGGCCGTCGAACGCGTCGCCGAGCAACGCCCGGTAGGCCGCGAACCGCCGGCCGGTGCACCACGCGTCGTTCTCGAAGCGGTAGGCCAGCACCTTCAGGCCGTCGCGCGCCACGCGTTCGGCCACGGCGGCGGCGTCCTCGTCACCGATCTCCAGACCTGCGGGGTCGTCCAGCGGGAGTGACGGATGGTTGACCACGGGTGCGACGACAGCGGGTTCCAGCGCCATGGTCAGGGCGAAGTTGCCGGTGAAGCACAGGCCGACGGCGCCGACGCCGGGTCCGCCGCACTCGGCGTGCGCCAGGCGGGCGAGGCCGCGCAGCCAGGTGACGACGGGGCTGGTGCCGCCCCCGGCGAACGCCCTGAACTCGGCGCTGACGCAGGCGCGTCGGACGACGGTGTCCCGTGCCTCGGCGAGCGGATAGGCGCCGTCGACGCCGAAGAGGGAAGGCAGGTACACGGAGAAGCCGGCGTCCCGCACCCACCGCGCGAACCGCGCCACGTCCGGGCTGATGCCCGGCATCTCCGGCATCAGGACGACGGCGGGTCCCGACCCGGTGACGTAGACGGTCTTGTCGACGTCGTCGACCCCGACGGTTCTGCGTGAGAAGTCGTCCAGGGGGTCGCTCTGTCCTCGCTCGATGGTCATGACCGGGATGATGCCGAGCGGCCCGCCCTTCCCGGAAGCGGCGACATCGCCATGAATCCCGGTAATATCGCCACCCGTTGAGAGCCGCCGGAGGGGGCCGCATGAGTCCGCTGCGCATCGGTGTGCTGGCCTATCCCGGGTGCTTCGCGTCGGAGGTGTACGGGGTCCCCGACCTCCTGGCGATGTCCACGCACGTCGCCGCGGCGCAGCGGTCCGGCCCGCCGGCCTATGAGACCTCGGTCGTCTCGCCCCGCCGACGCGTGATCGCGTCCGGCGGCACGGCCCTGGACGTCTCGGCCGTGCGCCCGGTGGACGTCCTGATCGTGCCGGGTTTCGAACTCTCCCCCTCCCTCGATCTCGACGCGACCCTCGCGGGCCTCGGCCCGGAAGTCGCCACGATCCGGACGCAGTCCGCCGCGGGGACCGCCGTCGTGTCGATCTGCGTGGGTGCCTTCCTGGTCGCCGAGGCCGGCCTGCTCGCCGGACACGAGGCCACCACGTCCTGGTTGTTCGCGGATCGGTTCGCCCGCCGGTACGCCGACGTACGCCTGCGTCCGGACAGCCTGGTCGTGACCGACGGAGGGGTCACGACCACTGCGGCCTTCAGCGCCATGTACGACTTCGCGCTGCAGTTCATCCGGCAGCACGACGGCCCACGTGTCGCCCGGAGCACCGCCCGGATCGCGCTCGTCGACGACGCGCGTTCCACCCAGGCCCCCTATGTCGACTCACGACTCGTCCCCACCGTGGGCCGGGAGTTCTCGCTCGCCGTCAAGCGATGGCTCGACCAGAACCTCACCTCGCGCTACGAACTGCCCACCCTCGCCCGGGAGTTCCACGTGAGCACGAGAACCATGCTCCGCCGCTTCGGAGACGAGACGGGCGAGACGCCCCTCGCGTACCTGCAGACGGCGCGGGTGCGTCGCGCCGAGCACCTGCTGGAGACGACCGACAGGACCGTCGCGAGCATCGCCGCCGAGGTCGGGTACCGCGATCCCGGGACGTTCAGCGGCGTCTTCGCCAGGCACACCGGTCGTCGGCCGAGGGAGTACCGGGCGATGTTCCGCCGTCGCGGCGCGACCGCCGGGTGAGTGGGGTGCCCGCCGGGTCTCAGCGGGTGAAGAGTTCGAATCCGACCGCGGGCCTGCCGCCGAGACGTGGTGCGAGCGCCTGGGCGTTGCCGGTGAGGAAGTACCTGTCGTCACCCCTGCCCCAGGTGTCGTGGCGAGCCGGTCGTCAGTCGGCGGTGACGCCCCAGTAGCCGATCTGTGTCGGCTGCCCGTCGGTGTAGAGCACGGTGCATCTGCCCTGTGCGCGGTCGGGGAAGTCCAGTTGCTCCGAGTCCAGGGCCGCGTCCCAGTCGTCGTAGGTGGGGCGGCCGTCGGGGGCCCAGACCCTGACCTCCTCGTCCGTCAGCGGGCGCATGTAGGGGCCGTCGTCGGGGTTCGTGGCCTCGATGAGCATGGGCTGGTCCAGGACCGTCCCCGTACCGCCGGTGAAGATGTACTCGTGCCAGGCGGGGTCCTCCCACAGTTCGTCGATCGTCCGGCCGGGGAAACCGTGATCGTCCTCGGCCAGTTGCTCCCCCTGCGCCTGGCGGAACGCCGCCGCCAGATCCCGCTGGTAGGGGCCCGTGTGCATCCAGCCGTTGCCGCCCATGGGTACGCCTCTCCCTCTGTTGTCCGATCGATGTGGAGGCAGCGTAGGAGATGCCACTGACAGTCCGGCCCTGCGGGGCGACCGTACCCGGCGAACACGCGGAACCACGGTTCGTGCGCCCGCGTGCAGGATGTGAGGGCCCGGTCACCGAGGGGCCCTGCGCCAGGACGGACCTCATCTCACAGGGTCAGTGCGATCGCGGCACCGATGCCGCCCAGGCCGAGGGCGAGGGCGGCTTCGGCCCAGCCTCCGTTGCCCCAGGGGAAGAGCCGGTCGAGGGCCAGCCGGCCCGGACCGAGGGCCGCGACGGCGATGGCGATGACGGTGACGGCGACGTTGTACTCCACTCCGCCGTCCGACTCCCACAGCCCGTGGGCTCCGGTGACCGTCGCCATGGCGTTGATCATCACGCCGATCAGGGCGGCGGCCGCGAGAGGGGTGAGCAGTCCGGCGGCGAGTCCGAGACCGCCGAGGAACTCGGAGAGACCGCCGATCACGGCGAAGACCTTGCCCGGGCGGTAGCCCAGGGACTCGAATCCCTTGCCGGTGGCGGTCAAGCCCGGTCCACCGAACAGCCCGAAGACCTTCTGTGCACCATGCCCTGCCATGAACAGCCCGAAGGTCAGCCTGACCAGCAGGAGTCCCACGTCACCGGCGGTCACTCCCGTCCATGGGGACTGTCTCGTCTCCGGTCGCGTGGAGGTCTGAGAGGAATGCATGCTGTGCTGCGCCATCCGAACGGTCCGGCAGGGTGCACCGGTTGGTGCGCCGCCCCCTGCCCGCGAAGGGCTGGGTCCAGTGGGCGACAGGGGCCCTCGCTTCGACACTGGGCACGTACCACCCATACAGATACTTCCGCAACACGAGCGGACTCGCACATCGGCGCCCCCACGAGCCACATGGCCGCCACGGGAGCGACCTGCCCCGGCGCCGACAACCGGGATGGGACGGTTCGATGCCACTCTCGATATCTCCGCGTCGTGGATTTTCGTGTCGACCCGTTGACGCGTCACCGAACCGGGACACGCGGTGCGGTCGGCGGGACCGTCCGAGGGCCTCTGGCTGTGGGAAGGGGACGGGGCCGACCTCGCCGAACTCTCCGGGCTCGCCGGGCCGTTCCCCCGACGGGGCCCCGACCCCAAGGACGTCGAAGCGCTCCTGTCCGAACATCCGGAGGAGGACTTCGAGGAGATCGACGACTTCGACGACGCCATGGAGGCCTGGGACGCACGGTGGGAGGCGCTGATGTGGGCGCCCGAGCGCACGGTCGGCGCGGTCGTGATCAATCACCTCGGCTGCGCGCTGCGGCAGTGGCTGATCATCAGCGGCCCGGAGCGGGGACGGATCTGGTCCGACGACCGGGTCGACGAGCAGGACCTGACGCCGCTGCTCGACGGCGAGGGACAGCCGGTGACCTTCGGGCGCTGGTACCGCGACTGGCTGGAGCGGGCCGAGCGCGGGACACCGTCCGCCGGGTACCGCCGTCGACCGGACATCGGGTCGGACACCGGCGAGCTGAACCGGTCGCGGATCACGCCGCCCGTCAAGGCCTGGGCGAGGGCGCCCGGCCGAGCCGGTCCTCCTCCACGGAGGCCGGCCGCCAGGCCCCTGCGGGGACGACGAGCGGGCCACCGGTGACGGGGTCGGGAATGACCACGGCGGAGAGGCCGAACACGTCGTGGACGAGCTCGGCGGTGACGATCTGCCGCGGCGGGCCCTGGGCGACGATACGGCCGGCCTTCATGGCGACCAGGTGATCGCCGTAGCGAGCGGCCTGGTTGAGGTCGTGGAGGACGGCGACGACCGTGCGGCCTCGTTCGTGGTTGAGCCGGCGGACCAGGTCCAGGACCTCCACCTGGTGGGCGACGTCCAGGTAGGTCGTGGGCTCGTCGAGAAGGAGCAGGTCCGTGTCCTGGGCCAGCGCCATGGCGATCCACACCCGCTGGCGCTGGCCGCCGGACAGCTCGTCCACCGGCCGGTCGGCGAGATCGGCGGTGTCGGTGTGCTCCAGCGCCTCGGTGACGGCCCGTTCGTCGGCCTCGGACCACTGCTGCCACCACTTCTGGTGCGGCTGACGGCCACGGGCGACGAGGTCGGCGACGGTGATCCCGTCCGGTGGTGTGGGCGACTGCGGCAGGACGCCGATGGTCCGGGCGATCTGCCGGCCCGGGACGCGGGCGAGTTCGGTGCCGTCCAGCAGTACCGCGCCACGGCGCGGCTTGAGGAGGCGCCCCAGCGCCCGCAGGAGGGTCGACTTGCCGCAGGCGTTGGGGCCGACGACGACGGTGACCTGCCCGTCGGGGATCTCCAGGTCCAGGCCCTCGACGATGGTGCGGTCCTCGTAGGCCAGGGTGAGGTCCCGCGCCGAGAGGCGACCGGTGGGCGGACGGTTCATGAGGAGATTCCTCCGGAGCGGCTGCGGGTGCGGACGATGAGCCACATCAGGTAGGGGGCGCCCACCGCGGCGGTGAGGACGCCGACCGGCAGCTCGATCGGGGAGAACAGACGGCGGGCCAGCAGGTCCGCGACGACGACGACCAGCGCGCCGGTCAACGCCGAGGACAGCAGCGGAGTCTGCGCGGTGCGCGTGAGCCGGCGTGCGATCTGTGGCGCGAGCAGCGCCACGAAGTCGACGGGGCCGGCGGCGCCGGTCGCCACCGACGCCAGCACCACGCCCAGCACGGTCAGACCGAGCCGGACCCGGTCCAGGGGCACGCCGAGGGCGGTCGCGGTGTCGTCGTCGAAGGCCGCGCTGCGCTGGGCCCGTGCTGCCCACAGGGTCGCCGGGACGCCGATCAGCAGTACGAGCGCGAGGGGGCCGGCCTCCTCGTAGCCGCGGCCGTTGAGGGAGCCGGTCAGCCAGACCTTCGCCTGCTGGGCCACCAGGTAGTCGCCCTTGGTGAGGAGCAACTGGGTCAGCGAGCCGAGTGCGACGGACACGCCGATGCCGATCAGCACGAAGCGGGAGGACCGCAGCCCGCCCCGCCATGCGAAGAGGTAGACCAGCAGGGCCGCGGCGAGGCCTCCGGCGACGGACACGTACGGCAGCGTGTCCTGGGCCACCGCGTCGAAGCTGAGCGCGGCGACCGTGGCCGCGCCCGCGCCGTGTGTGACGCCGATGACGTCGGGGCTGGCCAGCGGGTTGCGGGCGACGGTCTGCACCAGCGCGCCGGCGACGCCGAACGCCGCACCTGCCAGGAGCCCGACGACCAGCCGGGGCAGACGCAGCGTGCCCACCACCAGCTCGTCGGCGCTGGGGCGGCCCAGCAGCACGCGGACGACCTCCGTCGGCGGGACGAAGGACTCGCCGACGCACAGGTATGCCACCACCGCGCAGGCCAGCAGCACCGCGAGCACCGCCGCCACGACGACGGTTCTCCGGTGCACGAGGAAGCTGGCGCGGCCCCCGCGCAGGACGGTGTGACCGGCCGGGCGGAGGACCGGCCGGGGGACGTCGGCCGTGGTGCGGCTCATGCGGCCACCACCGTCCGGCGCCGGACGAGCGCGATCAGGAACGGCACACCGATCAGGGCGGTCATGACGGCCACCGGGACCTCCGAGGGCGGGAAGACGATGCGGCCGAGCACGTCGGAGCCGAGGATCATCACCGGTCCGAGGAGGGCGGCCAGCGGCAGGACCCAGCGGTGCGCGGTGCCGACCAGGGCGCGGGCGATGTGCGGGACGGCGAGGCCGGTGAAGGCGATCGGGCCGACCGCGGCCACCGCGGCACCCGTCAGCACGGTCGCGCCGAGCGCGCCGATCACACGCAGCAGGCCGACGTTGTGCCCGAGCCCCCTGGCCGCGTCGTCGCCGAGCGCGAGCGCGTCCAGCCCTCGCGCCATCGCCGCGACCAGCACCAGGCCGGCCAGCAGGAAGGGGGCTATCTCGCCGATGATCTCGCTGTCGCGCCCGCCGATCGAGCCGACCTGCCAGAAGCGGAACTCGTCCAGGGCACGGGCGTTGACGGTGGTGATGCCGGAGACGAGCGAGGCCAGGAAGGCGTTGGTGGCGGCGCCCGCGAGCGCGAGCTTGACCGGCGACGCCCCGCCGCGGCCGCCGCTGGCGACGGCGTACACGCCGACCGCGGCCAGCGCCGCGCCCGCGAACGCGAACCACACGTAGCCGTTCAGCGTGTGCACGCCGCAGAACGCGATCGCGCACACCACGCCCACCGACGCGCCCTGGCTGACCCCGAGGATCCCCGGCTCCGCGATGGGGTTGCGGGTGATGCCCTGCATCACGGTCCCGGCGAGTGCCAGGGCGGCGCCGGCCAGCACACCGATGACGGTGCGCGGGACCCGCAGCGCCCGCACCACCTGGGCGTCGTCACTGGTGCCGCCGTGCACCAGTGCCTGGACGACCTCGCCCGGCGCGATCTGCCGGCTGCCCACGGCGAGGCTCAGCAGAACGGCGATCAGCAGCATCGCCGTGCCGGCCAGCAACCAGCCGGCCCGTCGGCGGGTGGGTGGCGACATGTGCCGCACTCGTTCCCTCTTCTCAGGCGGCCAGGTGCTTCTGGAGGTCGTCAAGCACCGCGTCGGCGGCGGTGACGCCGAGCCCCAGGTACCAGGTCTCGTCCGGCACGTCGTAGGCGTGGCCGTCCTTGACCGCCTTGAGGTTCTTCCACAGCGGGTTGCTCTGGGCCTTGGTCTTGTCCGTGGCCTTCGGGTCGCCGTAGACGCCGGTGAAGATCCAGTCGGCGTCCGCCTGGTCGATGTTCTCGGCGCTGATCTCGGCGGCCAGGTCCGCGATGTCCTGGTTCTTCGGGCGCGGGATGCCGACGTCCTTGAGGATCGTGCCGATGAAGGAGTCGTTGGCGTAGAGCCGGATGAGGCCGTCGGGCAGGTAACGGACCATGGACACGGTCGGCTTGTGGTCGCCGAGCTTCGTGCCGAGGTCCTTCGCCCGCTTCTCGTACGCGGCGAGGTTCGCCTTGGCCTGCGCGGTCCTGTCCAGCGCGGCCGCGTTGAGGAGGTAGTTCTCCTTCCACGTGAAGCCCGGGCGGATCGAGAAGACGGTCGGCGCGATCTGCGACAGCTCGTCGTACGAGGCGGCGGCGCGCAGCTGGCTGCCCAGGATCAGGTCCGGCTTGAGGGCGGCGATCGCCTCCAGGTTGAGGCTGTTGATGGTGCCGACGTTCTTCGGCGTGCCCGCGTCCTTCTTCAGGTAGGACGGCAGCTCCGGCGAGCCCTCGGTCGGGGCCAGACCGACCGGCTTCACTCCGAGGGAGACAACGTTATCGAGCTCGCCGACGTCGAGCACGACCACGCGCTTGGGCTGCGACTTGATCTCGGTGCTGCCCATCGCATGCTTGATCGTGCGCGGCCACTGGCCCGGCTCGGCGTCCGTGCCGAGCGCGGCCGTCTTCTTCGCGGCGTCCGCGAAGCCCGCTCCGCCCTTCGCCACCGACTTGGAGTCCTTCGCGCCCGGCCCGCTGTCGGCGGAGACGCCGGTGCCCTCCTTGCCGTTTCCGGAGGAGTCACTGCCGCACGCCGCGAGGGACAGTGCTGCGGCGACGGCGAGAGCGACTGCGGCCGTGCCGCGGCGCCGAAGGGACATAGGACGGCTCCTAGCTGTGCTTTACCTTTGAACCATTAGGTGAGGCTTACCTTATGCGCTGACTGTGTGCAGAGTGCAAGCGGGCCCAGCCGGCGGCCCGAATGCACCGATCACCTCCCGCCGGACCGCACTCATGCGTCGCCCATCGGCACCCCATCCCTCCGGGCGGTCACGGCCACGCGGGAACTTCCCCCGTCGAGACGCGAGCCCAAGTCGCCGTATGCGCATGGGCGTTGGGGTCCACCCCACGTCGACCGCACCACCGCGCGCGGCGACTCGCCTCACGGCCGGCCGTCGACGCGAACCCGTCGCGGGAATTCACCCGGCCACAACGTGACCGACATCACAGTGAATGATGCGGAGTCCTCAGGTCATCATATGACCTGACCACTGACGGGAAGGCGTGCGACCCGAGCCGCGCTCGGCCCCCGAACAGCACAGCGAGACAAGGATGTTGCGCATGAACGACCAGGACCGGTCCGCCCGGCCCCGCGTGGGCGTGGTGGGGCTTGGAGCCATGGGTCTCGGCATGGCCCGCAGTCTGCGGGCCGCGGGGTACGACGTAGGGGTGCACGACCTGCGGCCGGATGTGGCCGCCGGCTTCGCCCGTGACGGCGGCACCGCCTTCGCCTCCCCCGCCGAACTGGCGGCCGACGCGGACGTTCTGGTGTGCGTGGTGGTCAACGCGGCCCAGGTCGAGTCCGTCCTGTTCGGCGCCGACGGCGCCGCCGAGGGACTCCGCCCGGGTGCCGTCTTCGTCATGTGCTCCACCGCCGACCCGAGTTGGTCGGCCCGGCTGGAAGGGCGGCTGGCCGAGCGGGGCGTGCTGTACCTGGACGCCCCCATCTCCGGCGGCGCCGCACGTGCGGCGGCAGGCGGGCTCACCATGATGACCTCGGGCCCGGCCGCCGCGTACGCAGTCGCCGACCCGGTGCTCGACGCCATGAGCAGCACGGTCTACCGCCTGGGCGAGAAGGCCGGACTCGGCTCCAAGGTCAAGATCGTCAATCAGCTGCTCGCGGGCGTGCACATCGCCGCGGCGGCCGAGGCGATGGCCCTGGGCATCAGGGCCGGCGTACCGGCCGAGGCGCTGTACGAGGTGATCACGCACAGCGCGGGCAATTCGTGGATGTTCGAGAACCGCATGGCACATGTGCTGGCCGGTGACTACACGCCGCTGTCCGCCGTCGACATCTTCGTCAAGGACCTGGGGCTCGTGCTCGACTCCGCCCGGCCGGAGCGGTTCCCGCTGCCCCTCGCCGCAACCGCGCACCAGATGTTCCTTCAGGCGTCGGCGTCCGGCCTGGGCGCCGAGGACGACAGCGCGGTCATCAAGATCTTCCCGGGGATCGACCTTCCGCAGCCGGTGGAGGGCTGACATGGGCATCCGACTCGGCTGCATCGCCGACGACTTCACCGGCGCCACGGACCTGGCGAACAACCTGGTGCGCGCGGGCATGCGCGTGGTCCAGCTGATCGACGTCCCCACGCACGACGACCGGCAGGCGGCCGAGCAGGCCGCCGACGCGGACGCCGTGGTGATCGCGCTCAAGTCGCGTACCGTGCCGGCCGCCGAGGCCGTCGAGGTGTCGCTGCGGGCGCTGGCCTGGCTCGGGTCGACGGGCGCCGAGCAGATCTACTTCAAGTACTGCTCGACCTTCGACTCGACGCCCGCCGGCAACATCGGCCCGGTCGCCGAGGCACTGATGGACGCGCTGGGCACCGACTTCACGATCGCGACCCCGGCTTTCCCCGACAACGGACGCACGGTCTTCAAGGGACACCTCTTCGTCGGCGACGTACTGCTCAGCGAGAGCGGCATGCGCCACCACCCGCTCACACCGATGACCGATCCCGATCTGGTCTCCGTCCTCGGCGCGCAGAGCAAGCGCCCGGTCGGGCTCATCGACCACCGGGTCGTCGCCGCCGGTGCCGACGCCGTCCGCGCCCGTATCGACGAGTTGCGCGCGCAGGGCTTCGGCATCGCCGTCGCCGACGCGGTCTCCAACGACGATCTCGTGCGCCTGGGCGACGCGGTCAGCGGGCTCCCGCTGGTGACCGCGGGATCCGGTCTGGCGATCGGTCTGCCCGCGAACTGGGGGTTCGAGCCGTCCCCGGCCGCCGCCCGGCTGCCGTCGCCCACCGGACGTCGGGCCGTCGTGTCCGGGTCGGTGTCCGTCGCCACGAACGGCCAGGTGCGGGAGTTCCTGCGCGGCGGGCGGCCCGCGTTCAGCGTGGATCCGCTGCGCATCGCGGACGGCGCGGACGTGGCCGCCGAGGCACTGGCCTTCGCCGAGGCGCACCTGGACGACGGTCCGGTCCTCGTCTACTCCACCGAGTCGCCCGACGCCGTCCAGACCGTCCAGGGCCGGCTCGGCGCCGCCGAGGCCGGTGCGCTTGTGGAGCGGACCCTCGCCCGCGTCGCGCAGGGACTCGTGGCACGCGGTGTGCGGCAACTCGTCGTCGCGGGTGGCGAGACCTCCGGCGCGGTCGTCCAGGCGCTCGGCATCACCGGACTGCGGATCGGACCGCAGATCGACCCCGGAGTGCCGTGGTGCGCCGCCGTCCTCCCCGGCGGGGAGACCCTGCACATCACTCTGAAGTCCGGCAACTTCGGCGGCCCCGACTTCTTCGCCTCCTCGTTCGCCGTGCTCGACGAGGCGTCCGCATGACCGGACACACGGACATCGCGCCCGGCGCGGAGTGCGACGAGGCCGTCGACGCGGCACGCCGGGAGATCGTCCGGGTGGGGACGAGTCTGTTCGCCCGGGGCTATGTGCACGCCGGCGCCGGCAACATCAGCGCCCGGATCGGCGACCGTCATCTGATCACGCCCACCGACGCCGCCCTCGGCTTCCTCGACCCCGAACGGCTCGCGCTCGTCGACGCCCGGGGCGAGCGGCGCGCGGGCGACCGCGCCAGCAAGACCCTCACCCTCCACCGACGTATCTACCAGGCCGACCCCACGGCCCGGTTCGTCGTGCACACCCACTCCACACACCTGGTCGGCCTGACCCTGGCCGGCGTGTGGAGCCGGGACGACGTGCTGCCGCCCATCACCCCGTACTACGTGATGAAGGTGGGGCACGTCCCGCTCATCCCGTACCACCGGCCCGGCGACCCGCGCGTGGCCGACCTGGTGACCGCCCGCATCGCCGACCGCGCGGCGGGCGGGACGCCGATCAGGGCCGTCCTGCTCGACCGGCTCGGCCCTGTGGTCTGGGGGCCCGACGCGGCCTCCGCCCTCGCCGTCCTCGAAGAACTCGAGGAGACGGCACGTCTCTGGCTCCTGACCGACCGTCGTCCCGAGCCGCTTCCCGCTCCCGCCCTCGCCGAACTGCGGTCCTCGTTCGGCGCGGCGTGGTGACCTGCACGTCCCCGCTCGTCCCTGTCAGAGAATCCCCCTGAGCCGCTCAAAGGATTCGCCATGTCCACACCCGTAGTCACCCCCGAGGTCCACGGCCTCGTCCGCGAGAACGCCGTCTTCCGCAAGGTCGTACGCCGCATCGTCCCCTTCCTCGTCCTGTGCTACATCGTCTCCTACCTCGACCGGGTCAACGTCGGCTTCGCCAAGCTGCAGATGTCCGAGGAGCTCGGGTTCAGTGAGGCCGCCTACGGCCTCGGCGCCGGTCTGTTCTTCATCGGCTACTTCCTCTTCGAGGTCCCCTCGAACCTGATGCTGCAGCGGGTCGGAGCCCGCACCTGGATCGCCCGGATCATGATCAGCTGGGGCCTGGTCTCGGCCGCGTTCGTCTTCGTCACCGACGAGGCGACGTTCTACGTGCTCCGCTTCCTCCTCGGCGCCGCGGAAGCCGGCTTCTACCCCGGGGTGATCCTCTACTGCACGTACTGGTTCCCCTCGCACCGCCGTGCCCGCGTCATCGCGCTGTTCATGTCGGCCATCCCCGTCGCCGGCATCTTCGGCAACCCGCTCTCCGGCTGGATCCTGGACCGGTTCCACGGGGTGAGCGGATGGCAGGGCTGGCAGTGGATGTTCCTGCTGGAGGCGATCCCGGCCCTGGCCGTCGGCGTGGCGACCCTGTTCTACCTCGACAACGGCGTGCGCGACGCGAAGTGGCTCACCGACGAGGAGAAGAGCGTCGTCGAGCGGGCCATCGCCGAGGACACCGTGCACCAGACGGTGCACGGCCGGGTCCTGGACGCCTTCCGCGACCCGAAGGTATGGCTGATGTGCCTCGTCTACTTCTGCTTCGTGATGGGCCAGTACGCGCTGACCTTCTGGATGCCCACGTTCGTCGAGTCCACCGGCATCAAGGGCAACCTCGCGATCGGGGTGCTCAGCGCCGTGCCGTTCGTCGCCGCCCTGGTCGCGATGAACCTGTTCGGACGCTCGGCGGACAAGCGCCGTGAGCGCCGCTGGCACCTGGTCGTCCCGAGTCTCATGGGCGCTGTCGGCTTCTCGCTGGCCGCCGCCTGGTCCGGCTCGACCGCGCTGTCCCTGATCGCGCTGTCCTTCGCCGCGGCCGGCGTGCTGACCTGCGCACCGCTGTTCTGGTCGCTGCCCACCGCGTTCCTCGGCGGCACCGCTGCCGCGGCGGGCCTCGCCGCGATCAACTCCGTGGGCAATCTCGCGGGCTTCGTCAGCCCGTACATGATCGGCGCGCTCAAGGACGCCACGGGCTCGACGGCCATACCGATGTACGTCCTCGCGCTCAGCCTCGTCGTCGGCGCCGCCGCGGTGCTCACCACGAAGAAGAGCGTCGTCAACCGCTGACCGGATCCGCCGGATCCGGGCCCGGACCGAACACAGGAATCACCGGAATCACAGGAGCCACCATGCCGAGGTTCGCAGCGAACCTGTCCATGATGTACACGGAACACGACTTCCTCGACCGCTTCGCCGCGGCCTCGGCGGACGGCTTCGAAGCCGTCGAGTACCTCTTCCCCTACGACCACGACGCCTCCGGGCTGCGTCGCCGGCTCGACGACCACGGCCTGCGGCAGGTGCTGTTCAACGCGCCTCCCGGGGCGTGGGACTCGGGAGAGCGCGGGATCGCCGCGCTGCCCGGACGCGAGACGGAGACGCGCACGGGCATCGACCTGGCGCTCGAGTACGCCGCGGCGCTGGGCTGTCCACGGGTCCATGTGATGGCAGGGCTGACGCCTACGGCCACGACGCCCTCCGACCGGGCCCGGTACCGCGACACCTACCTGGCCAACCTCTCCTGGGCCGCGGAACGGGCCGCCGCGGCGGGCGTCGACATCCTCGTCGAACCCATCAACCAGCGTGACATGCCGGGCTACTTCCTGAGCCGGCAGGCCGAAGCGCACGAGGTCGTCCGGGAGGTGGGCGCCGCGAACCTCAAGGTCCAGCTCGACCTCTACCACTGCCAGATCGTCGAGGGCGACCTCACCACCACACTGCGCCGCGACCTGCCGACCGGCCGGGTCGGCCATCTGCAGATCGCGGGCGTACCCGACCGCCACGAACCGGACGAGGGCGAGCTCCACGTCCGGCACCTGTTCGACGTCGTCGACGTACTCGGCTTCGACGGATGGATCGGCTGCGAATACCACCCGCGCGCCGGCACGAGCGAAGGTCTCGGCTGGCTGAACGACTGTCGAGGAGTACACGCATGAGGATCGTCATCACCGGTGGCTTCGGCTTCCTCGGCCGGCAGGTCGCCGACCGGCTGCTGACGACGCGGACGTTCCGCGGTACGCCGATCGACCGGCTGGCGCTCGCCGACCGGTTCGTGCCCGACGAGCCGGAGGTGGCGCGCGACCCGCTCGTGGACATCGTGCGCGGCGACCTGACCGAACGGCTCGACGAACTGTTCGCGACGCCGGTCGACGTGGTGATCCACCTCGCCTCGGCGGTCTCGGCCGAGTGCGAGGCCGACTTCGACCTCGGCATGAGCGCGAACGTGGACACCACCCGCGCGCTGCTCGAAGCGGCTCGGGCCCAGTCCGCCGCCGGCGGGCCGACGGCGCGGCTGCTGTTCTCCAGCAGTGTCGCGGTCTACGGCTCCGACCCGGCGCTGCCGCTGCCGGCCGTGGTGAGCGAGGCGACTCTGCCCACGCCCCGGTCGAGCTACGGCGCCGAGAAGTTCGTCTGCGAACAGCTGGTCGCGGAGTACACCCGCCGAGGCTTCGTGGACGGGCGCGTGGCCCGTCTGATGACGGTGTCGGTCCGTCCGGGCAAGCCGAACGCCGCCGCGTCCGGCTTCCTGTCCGGCATCGTCCGCGAGCCGCTGGCCGGTCTGCCGGCCGTCTGCCCCGTCGACCCCGGCCTCCGGGTGGCGCTGGCCTCGCCGCGGCGCACGGTCGAGGGCATCCTCCGTGTCGCGGAGCTCGACCGGGGCACCGGGCCGGGCTGCCTCGACGGCCTGATCCCGGTCAACCTTCCGGCCCTCACGGTCTCGGTCGCCGAGATGCTGGACACCCTGCGGCAGCTGGCCGGGGACGCCGTCGCCGATCTGGTGACGATCACACCGGACCCCGCCGTCGAGGCCATCGTGGGTTCCTGGCCCGCGGCCTTCGACAACGCACGAGCCGCCGCGCTCGGTCTGGAACCCGACCCGACCTTCGCGTCGGTGGTACGCGACTTCCTCGGCGATCATGCCGAAGCGGGCGCGGCCGGCACCCGGCTCGCAGCGGGACGGCCGGACTCGGGCCGATAGACTGAAGAACATGTTTTCCAAGGTGAGCGGTCCCGTGCGGCTCGCGGACCGGGTCGCCGCGATTCTCGCGGAGGAGATCGAGTCCGGGCGGCTGGCCGAGGGCGACAAGCTTCCGACCGAGGTGGAGCTGGTCAAGCAGCTCGGGGTGAGCCGCACCGTCGTGCGCGAGGCCGTGTCACGGCTCCGCAACGCGGGCCTGGTCGAACCGCGGCAGGGCCGTGGCGTGTTCGTCCTCCCCAGGCGCGCGCGGCCGCTCGACCTTGAGGCCGAGTCCGCACGCACCAAGGCCAAGGTGCTGCAGATCGTGGAGGTCCGCTCCGCCCTGGAGGGCGAGGCGGCCGCCCTCGCGGCCACCCGCGCCACGCCTGCCGCCCTCGCCGGGATGCGTCAGGCCCTGGACGCGATCGACGCGGCGGTCTCGTCCGGCGGCGACGGCGTGGACGAGGATCTCGCCTTCCACCGGTCGATCGCCGAGTCGACCGGGAACGCCGTGCTGGTCTCGACCGTGGGGTACCTCGGCGAGGTGGCGCGCGGCGGCATCCGCGTCACCCGGGCCAACGAAGCCCGTCGCGGCGACTTCATCGAGGCGGTGCACCAGGAGCACCACGCCATCCTGGCCGCCATCGAGGCGGGCGACGGCGAGGCGGCCCACGCCGCCGCCCGCCGCCACATGAAGCATGCGGCGTCCCGTCTCCAGGACGCCGACGACAGGTTCTGGAACGAGACCGAGGACCTCGACGTGGACCTCGGCACGGCCACCTGACGTACGGTCACGACCGCGCGGGGCAGGGCCCGTCGGGCGCGCTCCCCCAGATGCCTGTCTCGGGGGGCTCTCCCGTGGAGACAACTGTCGCTCGCCCGACCGATGGTGACCTGGTCGCGCGCTGTCCTGCGGGTGGCGCCGTCGGCGGCGGGCCGTGCCCGGAGGTGGCGCCCGGTCAGGCCCCCGGCCTGAGTTCCTCCAGCACGGCCTGCCCCGCAGCGCGGTGCTCGGCCGCCGCCGGCGGATCCGTCTGGTCGAGCACCGCCGCGATGCCCTCGTGGGCCAGCACCTCCGCGTACCGGTACCCCAGTCTCGGCGCCAGCTCCAGTGCCTCACGGTGCAGCCGCAGGGCCTCCTCGGGCAGGCCCGCCAGCCGGCAGGTCTCCGCGTAGCCGTTGAGGAAATGGATCTTCCAGTGCTCCTCGAACAGTTCGTCCAGCAGGGCGAAGGCCTGCCGGTGGCTGTCCAGGGCCTCCTCGTACCGGCCCATCGTCCGCAGCGCGACCCCCAGGCAGTTCAGGCACCATGCCTCGTTGTGCTTGTGCCCGTCCTCACGGGCCAGCTCCAGCGCCTGCCGCAGATGCTCGGCGGCCTCGTCGGGTTCCTCCCCCGCGATGGCCACGCCGAGCGTGATCCGGGCCGTCAGCGTGGGCGGCCACGCGGGGTCGGCGTGCGGGACGTCGAGCGCCTGACGGGCCAGTCGCGCCGCCTCCTCACGGTGTCCCAGTTGCAGCATCGCCCAGGCCTCGTAGCCGACCGCGTGGGCCGCGCCCATCGGGCAGTCGGCCTTCTCGTAGAGTTTCCCGGCCAGCCGGAAGAACTCCAACGGCTCCTCGACGTATCCCTCGTCCCACCTCAAATAGCCGCGCCGCATGGTCAGTTCGGCCTCCGACCGGGTGTCCCCCGCCCGCGATACCAGCGGTGCCGCCGCCTCGTAGGCCGCGCCTGCCTCCGGCATCCGTCCCGCGTTGTAGCGCGCGAAGCCCAAGTCGCTGTGTGCCTCGGCCAGTTGCAGCGGATCACCGAGACGCTCCGCCGCCGCGAGGGACCTCTCGAAGAGAGCGTTCAGATGTGTCGTGCCGCAGCGCCGCGCGAAGAACGTCCGCATGAAGCGCGGCAGTTCGCACACATGCGCGTCCGCCCCCGCGGCCACCGCGGCCTCGAAGACCGCCATCAGGTTCGCGTACTCCGTGACGAACCAGCCGAGGGCCGCGTTCTTGTCGGTGAACCGCGGCAACTCCGCCGGAGCCCGGCCCGCGGAGGCCGCCCGGCCGGGCGACACGAACGGCATCGCGGCGTCCGCGGCGGCCGCCGCGTGCACGTAGTAGTCGAGCACCCGGCCGAGTGCCCGCTCCTGTTCCACAGGTGCGTCCTGCTCCACGCAGGCACGGCGCGCGTGCTGGTGGACCAGGTCGTGCAACCGGTAACGGCCGGCCGCCGGCTGCTGGACGAGATGCGCGTCGAACAGATCCTCCAGCATCGTGCGGGCGCTGCGCAGCGGCATGTCGGCGAGGCCCGCCGCGACGTACTCGTCGAAGGACGACCCCGGCAGCAGACCGAGCAGCCGGAACAGGCGCCGCTGGTTTCGGTCCAACTGCCGCACGGACATGGCGAACGCGGTGTCGAACTCGTCCACGCCCTCCGCCATCCGTTCCACGAGGATGCCCACGGTCCAGCCCGGCCGGTGCCGCAACCGGGCCGCGGCCAGCCGCAGGGCCAGCGGCAGATGACCGCACAGCCGGAGCACCTCCGCCGCGGACTCCGGGTCGCGGGCCAGCCGCCCGTCGGGCCCGCGGGGGTCGCCGCTGGCACGGACCAGCAGCTCCGCACTCTCCTCGGGAGTCAGCACGTCCAGCGACACCGGGGGCACCTCGTCGAGGCCCAGCAGCCGGTTGCGGCTGGTGATCAGGGCGACGGAGGGACCGGCGCCGGGCAGCAGCGGGCGGACCTGGTCGGCGTCGGCCGCGTTGTCGAGGACCACGACGGCCCGGCGGTGGGCCAGTTCCGAGCGCCAGCAGGCGGCCAGCTGCTCGACACCGCCGTCCTGCGGGACCTTCTCGGAGGGGACGTCGAGCGCGGCCAGCAGTGTGCGCAGCGCGGGGTCCGGATCCAGCGGCCGGCGCCCGTCGGTGAACCCGTGCAGGTCCACATAGAGCTGGGCGTCCGGGTAGTCGTCGGCGAGCCGGTGCGCGGCGTGCACCGCGAGACAGGTCTTGCCGACGCCGGCCATGCCGTCGACGGCGACCACCCGACTGCTGCGCACACCCGCGAGTACGGCGGTCAGTTCGGCCTCCCGCCCCGTGAAGTCCGGCATGTCGCGCGGCAGATCGTTGCGGGGCGGGCGCGGGGCGCCGGCGGGCGGCGACGGGGGCTGGACCTGACGGCTCGACTTCGGCGGCGCCGGCAGGGGGTTCGAGGCCCGCTCCCACAGCGGGCGCAGCGGGCGGGGGTCGCGCTTGACGAGACGGCAGAGCGCGATCACCGCGGGCCACGGCGGCACCGTCTGCCCGCCGAGGTAGCGCGACAGGGACGACGAGCTGAGGCCCGTGTCCCGCGCGAGAGCCCGTACGCCGCGCCCGGACAGCTCCTGGAGCAGCCGCAGTCTGGCCGCCAACTCGTCCGGTGCGTCGGCCTTCGCCGCCCGCTGTTCCACAACCACCCGTCCCCCGCCTCACTGTCCCGTCCCGGCAGAGAATCCCGGGCCGAGTCGTCGCTGTCGAAAGCCGTTTCGGCTGTCCCACGGTGTCCCACGGGCGTCGTCATGGCAAGCCCGTACGGCTGTCATGGAGTCACGCCCCGGGCGAACGGGGCACCACCGGT
>NZ_JBVHMN010000033.1:0-61611 GCF_055558435.1 Streptomyces sp. NPDC025784 | reverse complement strand
ACACAAGACGTCGACATGCCTCCCTCAACCCGAGCGAAACCATTCCTGACCAGCAGAAATCAAACGATCACGTTCGGTTGAGATACGGCTTCTCACTCACCAAGGGCTTCGGTGTGGGCACCAGGGTTCCGTCCGCGATCAGGACGGCGTCCGCCCTGCCACACCAGGATCGTCTCACTCGTAACCGGCGGTTACGGGACAACCCTCAGGCCGCGTGCCGGCCCCGCGCGGTGTCGGCCACGGTCGCTGCGGTGCGGATGAGTGCCGCCGTGGCCGTCGAACGGGACTGCTGTGGCCAGGCGATGGCGAGGACCGACGGCGGTACGTCCGAGACCGGCCGGTAGGCGACGCCCGGGCGTGGATAGCGGGCGGCCACCGAGGCAGGCAGCACGGGAGTGGGGCCGCCCAGTGCGACGAGCGTGAGGAGTTGGGCGAGGTCACGGCCCAGGCTGCGATTCTTCTCGACCGACCGGGGCACGTCCTCGGGGCGCAGGCCGAGATCGGCGAGTGCCAGGCGGTCGCGGGCTGCGAGCGGGTGGTCGGCGGCGAGAGCGACTACCCGGGGTTCGCAGATCAGGGTCTCGGAGTCGAGGCCGGTTCGGTCGAATGGCTCGTGGACCAGGGCCACGTCGGCTTCGCCCTGCCGCAGCAGCCGTGGCTGTTCAAGCCAACCGCACAGCCGCACGGCGACCGGCACCGCCACCGGTTGCGACGCGAAACACGTCAGGATCGGCTCCAGCAGGCCCGCGTCGCCGTCCGCCTTGACGGCCAGGATCAGCTTCGGCTCGGGAGCCGCCGCGCGCTGGGCTCTTCGTTCGGCGGCCTGCAGGGCGTCCAGGGCGATCCTCGCCTCCGCGAGGAGTACCGCTCCGGCCGGGGTCAGCGCCACATTGTGGGTGGTCCGCTCGAGGAGGGCGACGCCCATCTCCGCCTCCAACTGGCGGATTGCGCGGGACAGGGGCGGCGGTGAGATGCCCAGGCGCTCGGCTGCGCGGGTGAAGTTGAGTTCTTCGGCTACGGCGACGAAGTAGCGCAGCGGACGGGATTCCATGCTCTGCCCCTCTGGTCCCGCAGGACGCACCGAGGTCGGTATCGCTCGGTATTGCTTTGAGGGTAACAAGCACGAGCGAATCGGTCCTTCAGTTCGGGCCCGGCAGGCAGCAGGCTCGACGACGTCCGACAAGCACCTCCCCTGGAGCCGTTGATGATCGTCGTCACCACCCCCACCGGCCAGATCGGCCGACAGGTCCTCGACCAGCTCGTGGATGCCCCGCACAGTACGCAGGGCATCCGGGTCATCGCCCGTGACCCGGCCCGGCTCTCCACGCGGGTGCGCGAGCGCGTCGAGGTCGTTCACGGATCACACTGCGACCCCGCTGTCCTGAACGAGGCGTGCACGGGCGCCGACCGCGTGTTCTGGCTGGTGCCCCCGACACCCCAGGCGGACAGCGTGGAAGGTCACTTCCGCGACTTCACCGAACCTTTGTGCGAGGTGATCGGACGTCAGGGCGTCGAGCGGGTCGTCAGCGTCTCGACCCTCGGACGCGGAGTGGCGAAGAACGCCGGGCAGATATCGGCTTCGCTCGGCATGGACGAGGCGATCATGGCCACAGGCGTGCACTACCGGGCGCTGTGCCCGCCGTTCCTGATGGAGAACCTGCTGGGCCAGGCCGCGTCGATCCGCAACGCGGGCGTGTTCTTCCTGGCCGCGGAGGAGAACCGCGTCCTTCGCACCTGCGCCACCCGAGACATCGCCGCCACGGCGGCCCGGCTGCTGCTGGACGGCTCCTGGACCGGGCAGTACGACGTGCCGCTCGTCGCGCCCGATGATCTCACCGCCGAGGACATGGCACAGGTCGTCTCCGAGGTCCTCAACCGTCCGGTGCGCGTCCGACGGACCAGCAGCGCCGACTACAAGGCGACGGCGCTGCGCTTCGGGGCGAGCGACGCATGGGCACAGGGACTGGCCGACATGGCGGATGCCCTGATGGACCAGGGTTTCTATGGCGCCGCCCAGCCGAGCACCCCGCAGTGCGCGCCCACAGGCTTTCGCACGTGGTGCGAAGAGGTGCTGAGGCCCGCCGTCCTGGACTAGGCAGTTTCGTGTCGGTCAGCTGGTCGTTGGTCCGGGTGTGCCGTTGAGTGATGCGCAGTGGGGCGGATCGAGTCGTTGCTCCCGGACCGGACGCCCAAGCGGGGTGGTCGCTGGCGTGATCACTGGGAGGTGATTGACGCGATCGCCTTCAAGTGCCAGAGCGGCACCCAGCGGGTGCGTCTCCCGGAGAAGTACGGCAACTGGCGAGGCGTCCACAACCGGCAGCGGATGTGGGCAGTCGACGGCATGTGGGAGCGGGTGTTCACCGCGCTGATGGCCCATGCCGACACCGACGAGGACCTCAACTGGGCAATCTCGGTGGACTCCACGATTGTGCGCGCTCACCGGCATGCGGCAGGGCTCGCAAAAGGCATCTTCCTCTGGTCAACCCGCTGATCCAAACGAAACCGCCTCGTCCGCGCTGTACGACGTGGCCACCGCGCAGCGGGCCCGCGAACTCGCGGCCGCTCTGCACGCCGCCCTCGGAAATTGGGTGCAGCTCTTCTGAAGGGAAGGGCTGCACCCATCTGTGGCTCCTGCCGGCGGGTGCGACAGCGTATGGCGCGCTTACAACTGGGCTCCGCCCGCGCCTGCTGGGGAAGGCGGGAGGCGATACCGTCCGGTGGATCAGCGCAGGACGCGTGCACTCCCCTACCGGACCAAGCGGCTTGGTGTGGTGGAGGGCCGGTGCCTACGGGCAACTGGCGGACGCTCGCGCCCAGGTGAGGACGTCGGTGGCCGGCAGGCAGGTCAGGCCGGTGAGGAGGACGGCGGCGTCGCCGGCGTACGTGCAGGCGAGGACCGCCAGGGCGGCGAGCGGAAGCGTAAGGCGGTCGGCGGTGGTCACCGCGTGGTGCCGGGTGTGGTTGCTCCCGGGTGGTCAGGCAGGTCACGGTCGGAGGCTTGCGGTGCTCCCGGCACGGGCCCGGAGCGGCTGGAGCCGCTCCGGGCCCGCAGGGCGGCCGACCGTGAGGGCCTCGCGGGGTCAGCGGGTGGTGTAGCCGCCGTTGGCGAAGATGGTCTGGCCGGTGATCCACCAGCCGTCGGTGGCCAGGAAGGTCACCAGCGGCACGATGTTCTCGATCTTGGTGAGGTCGTTGCCCAGCGCCTGCGACTTGTGGAACGCCACGCGCTCGGGGGTCTCCTGGCCGTAGAAGAACGGGGTGTCCATCGGGCCGGGGGCGACGTTGTTGACGGAGATGCCGCGGGTGGCGAACTCCTTGGCGGCGGCCCGGGTGAAGTGCTCCACAGGGGCCTTGGCGCCGGCGTAGGTGGAGTAGCCGTCGGTGAACGCCGCGAGCAGCGACGTGGCGATCGTGATCACCTTGCCGTTGTCGTTGAGGTGCCGGCCGGCCTCGCGGATGAAGAAGTACGCCGCCTTGGAGTTGACCGCGAACATCCGGTCGTACTCCTCCTCGGCGGTCTCCACGATCGGCTTGCGCAGCACCATGCCCGCGGTGTTGACGGCGACGTCGACACCGCCGAAGTGGTCCTTCGCCGTGACGAAGAGCCGCTCCACCTCACTCACCTTCGACAGGTCGCCCTGGACGGTCAGGGCCTTGCCGCCGGCCGCCTCGACCGATTCGGCGGTCTTCTGCGCGTCCGCGGCGGTGGCGTCGGAGTGGTAGTGGATCACGACATTGGCGCCGTCCTGCGCCACGGTGGTGCTGATCAGACCGCCGAGGTTCTTCGCGCCGGCTCCGACGAGGACGGTCTTGCCGGTCAGCGAGTGGTTCGAGCTCATGGTTGGTTCCTTCCGGTGTCAGCACGATGTGCGCCACCAATGTCGCCCGCCCGGCCCCGGCCGTTCTTGAACGATCCGGCTGTCCTGGAACAAACGCATCACGGAGTCGCACCGGGGCACCGCGTACCTCACCCGTCGCCGGGCCGGATCTGTGCAATCAAGACACGCCGACCGATAATGGGGGCGTGTCCAGCTCTGCGACGTCCCTGATCAAGCCACGCCTCGTCCGTCTGTCGGGCAGCGGGCCCGGCCTGGACCACGCCGTCGTCGAGCGCGGCAGGGAGCTGGCCGCCGAGAGGCAGCCCAGCGCCCAACCGCCCATCGGCCCGAGCTCGCACGTCCTGGTGGTGCACACGGGTACGTCGACGAATCTGCGCTGGAGCGCTGACGGGCACGCGCGCAGGGAACGCTTCCACCGCGGGCAGTCCCTGATCAATCCGGCCGGCTGGGCATCCCGCCCCCGCTGGGAGGACGACGTGGAGCTGATGCTCGTCGCCTTCGACCCGGCCTGGCTGGAGAAGCTCGCGGACGAGGGCGGCTTCCGCGGCACCTTGGAGATCACCCCGGACTACCACCGCAACGACCCGTTCCTCGCCATGATGGTGGAACGCCTCGTCCTCGAGTACGAGCAGAAGGGTCCCGCCGACACTCTCTACGCCCAATCGCTGGTGCAGGCGGTCGCCGCACACGTCATCAAGACCGCGGCTTCCCGGAGAGCCGGCCTCGCGCCCGTTCCCTCCGGCCTCCCGCCGCGCCGGCTGGCCCAGGTCACCGGCTACATCCACACCCATCTCGCCGAGCGCGTCGCCCTGGACGACCTCGCCCGGGTCGCCGGTGTGAGCCCGTCCCACTTCACCCGGGTCTTCCGAGCCTCCACCGGGCAGTCCCCGCACCAGTACGTCCTCGGTCAGCGGCTCGAACAGGCCCGCAGGGCCCTGCTCACCACCGACACCGCGATCGCGGACATCGCCGACGCGTGCGGCTTCGCCGACCAGAGCCACCTCACCCGCACCATGCGCCGCCACCTCGGCCTGACCCCCAGCGCCCTGCGTACGGACCGCAGCCAATCCGCTACCACTGGCGACGACAGCCTCCCTTCCGAAGCCTGATCTGCTCCCCTTCGCTCCTCAGAGCGCACGCTCATGCGTGAGCGATGCGCCCTCGCCGCGCTGCGTGTGGCCGGCGTCGAGCATCGCAGCCAGACGTCCCCAAGTGCGGGGTGCGGGCGGGGCGCGGCGGCATCGAACCGGACGGGGGGCAGGGCACGCGCGCACGACGGCATCCGACTGCCGGCCGCGCGGCGCCGGCGTGAATCCTCTCTCGGCGCGCGTCCCTGCGGCCTGGCTACGACGTCGTGATTCGGCCCCGGCATGACGACTCGAAGCGGCCTCATCTCGTGTAGATCCACGACGACTCGACGCGGCCCCGATGCGTGAAGATCCATGACGGCTCGAAGCGGGCCCCAAGCCGTCATGGGCCAGGTCTCTGCGGAACCTGAGAAAGCTACCGATGCTCAAGTAGGGGGCCGACTCCAGCCACCCGGGTGCGGCACCCGAACGACGGCGCAGTCACCGACGTGTACGCGGGTGAGGGCCGGTCGGGCCTGGGCTGAGGGCCTTGTCCCACCGCGAGCCGGCGGGGATCATGACCGCGTGCGGCACCAAGGGAAACTCCACGAACTCCTCGCACGCGCCGGCCTCACGGTCGTCGAGGACGTGCGCCCGGGCAGCCTGTTCCCGCCGGAGGCCGGCTGGCGGATCGCGCGGGGGATCGCGGCGCCGGACGGCGTGGCCCGGGAAGCACTCGATGCCGCGTGGTGGCGCCGTCTTTGCGATGTCGACGGCGAGTTCCTGGTGGCCGTCCACAGGCACCGGATCGGCGGCAACGACTCCTGGTGGACCCGGGTCCGGCACGCCGGGAGCGGTGTGCCGGAGTTCACCGGCGGCCCCGGGTTCGTGGCCCTCTCCCTCGACGGGCAGGTGCTGCTGGCGGAGGTGCCCGGCGAGGGCGGGCCCCGGGTGACGGCCCTCGACCGACTGCCGGAGCGGCTGGAGGAGGCTGCCGCGGCCGCTGGGCGCGAGACGGAGACCGAGCGGGCCGAGGTGTGGGCGGCGGTGCCCGGCCGACCTGCGTGGCCTCTGCACTGGGCGGAGGGGATCGGATCCAATCCGGCCGCGACGGACGAACTGCTGATCCGGCTGCTGGACGTGGACGAGGGCTTCCTGCACGGATGCGACCGGCCCGCCGTCCTCGACGCCGCCGTGACGCACCCCGATCCGCAGGTGCGGTCAAGTCCCGCCGACACCTTCCGGCCCAAGCTCACGTCCGATCAGTGGGTACACGTGGTCCGCGCCGAGCCGTCGCCCGACCGACGCGTGCGCTGGGCGGAGCGCGCCCGCAGCTGGGGCGCCGAACTCCCCGAGGACCTGTACGACGACCTCCTCGCCGGCCCGTCCCGCGCGCGAGCCGCCGAACTCCCGGGGCTCCCCGCACAGCACCTCCCTGGCCTCGCGGCCGACGCCGATCCCCTGGTGCGGGCGGCGGTCTGTGCCCGGTGGGAGGACCTCGCTGCGCCGGTGCGGGAACGGCTGCTGGCCGACACCGACCACACGGTGCGAACGGCTGCGCTGCTCGCCCACCACTCCGGCGTTCCCATGCCTGGCGAGGTTTTCACCGACCTGCCCGACCAGCGACCGGCGCTCGAACGGTGCCGCCTCGCACCTGAGTTGGAGGCGGAGCTGGTCCGGGACGGGGACGCGGAGGTACGTCGGGCGCTGGCCGCCAACCCGGGCCTGGGCGCGCGCGGCGTCGCCGTGCTGGCGGAGGACCCGCAGGACGACATCCGCTCCGCGGTGGCGCTGCGCCCCGACCTCACCGAGGAGCAACGTGCCGCGGTGCGCCACGACTTCGACCCGACGTCGATGTCGATGTCGCACACCCTGCCCTGGGTCGAGGACCTGCACGGCGACGCCGACGCCATGCGCCGTCTCGCCGCGTCGTCCCACCCGCTGGTCCGCCGCGGTGTGGCCCGAGCCCGGCACCTCCCGCCGGACGTCGTGGGGCGCTTGGCGCGGGACGAGGACCGGGTGGTCCGCCTGTTCCTCGCCGAATCCTGCGAGGACGCGCCGGCCGACATGCTTCTGGAGGTCTGGCGCTGGTGGGACGGCAGCTTCAGCCACCCCGACCGGCCCCGCAGTCACCCCAACTTCCCCCGTGCGGGCCTGCTGCGCTACACGGCCGACCCCAGCGGGCGCATGCGCCGCCTGGCCCTGGACGACCCGGGGTCGACACCGGCCGACGTCGCACGCCTGGCCCGCGATCCGGAGGCCGAGGTGCGCCGCCGAGCGGCTGAGGACCCCCGGCTGTCACCGGCGGACGCGGTGCGGTTGCTGAACGACCCGGAGGCCCACGTCCGCGGCGCCGTGGTGCGCAATCCGCGGCTACCGGCCCGCGTCCTGGCCGGGCTGTTGCACGACCGCGACACGGCATCCACAGCGGTCACCAACCCGGCGATCCCGGTCTCCGTCCTGCACCTCATCCTCACTGCGGCTGCGACAACCCCGCGCCGAACACCGACGCCCCGCACGGCGACCGTGATGGTCCCACACTGAACTCCGCCACGCACAGCCGGCCACGCCCTGCTCCAACTCCGCGGGCACCCGCCGTACTCCGTCGCACGTGTGCCGCCGGCGCACCCGCAGGGTTGGCCGCGACGTTGTTCGAGTGCTCGACCCGGGTGGCTGGAATCGGCCCCGTTCGTGGTCGCTGAGCAGCGTGCTGCGTGCCTGCCAGCCGCTCTCCATGGTGCGGGCCAGGGCGTGCTGGTCGTCGGTGCAGGTGTCCCCCGAGTGCATGGCAGAGCACCAGGTGGCGAACTGCCTACCGAGACCGCTTCGCCCGCCAGGGCGCCGCTGAGGCGGCCTGGAGCGGCACTTCCGGTACACGACCGACCTGTCCTCGGGGAGTCGCAGGACTCCCCTACCGCCTGGCCGGTTGGCGCCGCGCGGTTGGTCAGGCGGATCCCACGCATGGTCCCGCCGCTGTCGCCGCCGGAAGTGCAGGAGATCGGCTCTGGTCACGACAATGGCTTCTGGCTCAGTTTCCGTGCTGAGTGACGCTCTGTCACGGCTGGACATCGAACAGAGCGATGGAAGGGGGTGGCGGGGCAAGCACTGCGCGAAGCCGCGTGAGCATGGCTCGCCACTGCTTCCAGTCCTCCCGGTCGACCCGGTCCGAGGCCGGCCCATCCTCGTCGCCGACGATACGGGCGAGGGCTTCGTCGGCGAGTGCGCGCAGGTCGGCAGAGAACCGTCGAGGGCGCCGCCGCCGGAGCGCCGCAGGCGGTCCGCTCGCACCCGCTCTCAAGGCCCTGACCCGCTGGGCCGCCAAGACAGACGTTCCCGACCCGTCCCGGACGAGCTCGTCCCTGTCGAACGAGCCCGGCCGACAGGCGATTGATCAGGTCGTCGACACTCGGTGGCGACGCTTGTCACGAGATGGGGAAGGCTCAGTCGCCTCGGATGCGGGCATGCAGATGCATGTCGTGTCGGCCGTCGTCATGCACGGCGGCGCTGCGCCTGGTGCCTTCCAGGAGGTAACCGGCCTTGGTAGCGACCCTGCAGGAGGCGTGGTTGCGGGTGGAGTGGTCCAGCTCCACCCGCTGGAAGCCGATCTCGTACAGGGCCCAGGCAGTGAGCGCCCCGAGGCCGTGCGAGGCCACTCCGGCGCCGCGGGCGGCCGGGAGCACCCAGTAGGCAACGTCGGCTATGCCGTCGTCGAAGTCCAGTCCGCGTAGTGCGATCCGGCCGAGTACCTCGTCGCCGTCGCGAGTGATCGCCCAGTGGCCGCCCTTCTCGTGCTTCCAGTCCTGGCGGTATGCGTCGAACCATTCCCGGACCTGGAGCTCGGTGGAGGGCCGACGCGTGTGCCAGCGTCGGATCTCGTCATCCTGATAAGCAGACAGGAACGCTGGTGCGTCGGATTCTTCCCAAGGGCGTAACAGCAAGCCCCCGGTGGCGGAGAGCACGGGTTGGGGGGAGCCACCGAGCAGGCCGGAGGCGATGACGGGCGGCGTCGACAGAGCGCGAGTCATGCACCATGATCGCCCGATGCTGGCCGCGCACGTCAACAGCGAGCCATTCGGCAACGCATGACGATCACCGCCGGGTCAGGGCCGGATCAGAACACGCGTCTTTCGGCGGCCCGCAGCCCCCGCGGCCCCGACCACTTGATTCCCTTGGTCTTGTTCGCCTTGATGCGAGCGAGCCGGAAGGACTTGGTGCCGGTCTCGATGACGGTGGCGTTGAAGGCGAGCCGGTCGACGATGGCCACGCCCTGCGACAGGGATCCAGCGGTCGTCCTGGCGGTTGTGGAGCAGCGCGCAAAGGGCAGATCCTGCCGGGATGCCCCACGGTCCGACGGCTTCGCGGCGGTCGCTGGGTGCCTGCCGGGCTGCACGCCTCGACGGGCGCGTGCACCAGCTGCGGCCGACTGCGCTCGAGTCGAGCGACCGTGGTGCCGTTGGCGGGCCGAAGAGCGAGGCTCAGCGCACGGACTTCTGCTGCCAGGCGGTGCGGCGGGTGCTGGTCCGCGCCGGCTTCCGGCGACAGCGCACGATCGTCGGCCACTCCCCCGCGGCCGTCACAGCGTTCCTGCGGCCCCGGCCGGTTCGGGAACTGCCGGACGTCGACTCGAAGACGGCCGCCACGCTCACCTCGTACAGCCTGCACACCGTCGGCGACGTCCCCCATCCCCCAGCTCACCCTGCAACGCGCGCTCGACGCCCGCGCCGCCCGGACCCTGGACGAATGTGCCCACGGCCACGACACCGCCCTCGTCGACCCGCGCCCGGCACCCGCCCGCATCAGCGCCGACCACCTTTGCCCGCGGCGAACTTGGCACCCGCCTGCGCACACCGCCCACGGGACAGCCTGTAGACGGTCACAGTGTCAGGGAGAGGGAGTGCCGTTGTCAGGAGCGCACGGAACTCCCGCCCGCGTCGGGCATGTCGGCAGTGGAGACGGATGGGCGCGCTCGTATTCAGCGCGCCAGGCTGTGATGGTGATGATCAATGCGGCCGTCACGACGACCATCTGGATGACCCCTGCCAGCGGATGTGCCCAACGCAGCAGGGCCACCGCCACCAAGAGGACTGCCAGCGTGTAACCGCCGAACCAGAGCACTGGTGCCCAGTCCATCGGTGGCGTGCCGACCTGCATGGAATCGCTCGAACGGGCCCACCCTTCCAAGCCCATTTTCAAGATCAACAGGAGGGCGACCGGAATCTCAAGGAGCAGCAGGATCAGCACCAGGCAACCACCCGCGAACGCGTCGCCACGGCTGTCCAGGGGCTTCCGGGACCGGGGCAGGTCCTCCGACGTGCGCGAGGTGCGGGAACCACGACCTAACGGCATGGTCGTACATTCGTACGCAACATGGTGCTACGTCCCAGGCTTTTCACGGTCGAGATCAAGTCGTGCCTGTTCGTGCCCACAACAGACACCGCGGTGCCGCCACCCTGTGTCCGATGGATCCCTGCAACGCCTGCACAGCCGACGGCACGGGTACGCCCTCCGATCCTCCTGCGGCTTGCTCACGAGAAGCACGGAAGTCACGGTGATCACGCTCTTCGAGGAGCGAGCGAGACAGGATGAGGTTCCGACCGGTGCTCGAGCACAACACCACGCAGGCAAGATCAGCAACGGACGACAGTCCACGACGCGAAAAGCGGCTCGACACCAGGTGGACCGAATGCCGTCGAAGGCACTCCTCGACGTCCCGTCGCTCGACCAGATCGGCACTCGCGATCTCGACGCTTCCGGGCATGTCGGCCCCCGTAGATGATGGCGCGATGAGCAACATCAGCGATGCCCACGTGAAGGTCCACTTCCGCATGGAGGTGGACGAGGACGGCTGGCCTCCGGCGTCAGTCGAAAGCCTGTGGGCCGTGGACCTCGGCGACGGGACCGTGCGCTTGGACAACATCCCGTGGTTCGTCCGCGGGGTCGCGAGCGATGACGTTGTCGGAGTCGAAGTCGACGACGAGGGCCTGTGGTGGGCCGGCGAGACCGTTCGCGCCTCGGACAACTGCACCATCCGGTTGATCGTGCTGAAGGACGAAGGTTCGGCAGCAGCCAGGCAGACCGTGCTGGAGACCTTCCATCAGCTGGGAACGACAGGCGAGGGTATCGAGCAGTTCCGGATGGTCGCGCTGGACATCCCGCCGACGGCGGACCTTCCCCGGATCCGCAGGTTGCTCGAGCACGGCGAAGTCAAGGAATGGTGGCACTGGGAGGAAGGGTGCGTCACCGCGGCATGGAGAGCTACGGCCTCGGACCAGGGCCAGGACGGCCCCGGTTCGATCAAGCCGTGGGTCGGCTCGCGGGGCAGCCCGTCGGGCACAAGAAGCGCCATCCACGGAGTCGCACCACCGCCGGACGTGGGCGCGCTGTTCGCCCTGGCCCTGACACGTCAGTGGCAGCCGCTATGGTCCGTGCCATGACCTCAAGTGATCATCTGCTCGACCTGATCCGGACCACCCCGGAGATCGATCTGCTGCTGCGGTCATCGTTCGGCTTCGACATCCACCGCAAGCACAATGGCGATGACCTGAGGCTTGCCTCGGGTGCGCCGCTGGAGGCGATCGCCGGGGAGCTCGCAGGTGGGGCGTACTTCTTGTGTGCCGAGCAAAACGGTCGCCGTCCGGTGGTGTTCGCGAGTTCCGAAGGCGAAGGCGGGCTGCTCGCCGACGACCTGGCGGAGGCGCTGGAGATCATCATCGGGCTGGAGTGGCAGGACTGCCTCTCCTTCTCGGGGGGTGGCGATGTGGAGGTCATGCAGATCTCCGCTGAACACCTCGCACGGTCCCGCGACAAGGACAACCCGGACATCGACAGCGAAGCCGCCGAGGTGGCCGCAGCCCTGTCGCTGAGTATCGTGCCTGTCCTTGACCTCGTCACCCGGTTGCACGCAGCCGCTTCGAAGACCGAACCGGACTACATCGTGACCGATGACGACGGGCAGGCGTTCGACCCACCGTTCGGCGAGTACGTGGAGCCACGCCACGGTGGCTGGCACTGACCCCGACCGGCCGCTGCCGCATGTCGTTTCGACACCGACATCTCGGCCCATATCTGACAACGCGTCGGGCAGGCTCTCCGGCGTGCCTGCCGACCTCGTTCCCGACGATTCCTGGGAGTGCATAGCTCCGTTGTCTCCTGGCGACGGACGGCTCGGCGACCGATGGCTCGCACGTCACAGCGCTCAATGGGGCTCACACCGGACCATCACCCGTCGACCGAGGCCGGCCGGACAGGAAGCCTCACCTGATGATCTACCGGCACGGCGCCGCACTCGCCGGCACGCTCACCGGCGGCAACCGCCACGACGTCGGCAGCAACGGCACTTTGCCGTCGCCCGCCGTCCACGAAGCCCCGCCCCGCCCCGCCCCGCCCCGCCCCGCCGACATGGTCCAGGGGGCCCGGTTCCAGGCCGACGCCCTTCTCGGACCCCCCGGCGGTGTGGTGACCCGGCCGGTCGTCACTTGGAGCCAGGGGCGTCCCACCGCAACCGTGATGGCCGAAAATGTGTCTCTGATCCTGTGCTCGATGCTCCGGGGCGGATGAGGTACCGGGGCACGGCGGCCTTGGGGGACGGACATGAGCGCTTGGGCGGTGCCGGGATACACCGATTCGCTGGAACTCGGTTCGGGGGCGAGCGGACGGGTCGTGCTCGCCGTTCATGTGGAGACCGGGGTTCCGGTCGCGGTGAAGTACCTCAGCGACTCATTGCGCACCCGGCCGGGCTTCGTGCAGGGCTTCCGCTCGGAGGCGCGGCTGCTGGGCGGGCTGGGGAGTCCGCACGTCGTCGGCCTGTACGAGTACGTCGAGAGCCCCGACGGGGCCGCGATCGTGATGGAGCTGGTCGACGGCATCTCACTGCGCACCCTGCTGATCAGGCAGGGCCCGCTGGTGCCGGAGGCGGCGCTCACCGTCCTCAAGGGATCGCTGCTGGGGCTGGCCGACGCGCACCGGGTCGGTGTCGTCCACCGCGACTACAAGCCGGAGAACGTCCTGGTCGGCACGGACGGGTCCTCCCGCCTCGTCGACTTCGGCATCGCGGTGGACTCCGGCGTCAGCGCGGGCATCGCCGGGACCCCGGCCTATATGGCACCGGAACAATGGACCGGCGCGCCGGCTTCGCCCGCCGCTGATGTGTACGCGGCCACGGCCGCCTTCTTCGAGTGTCTGACCCGCCGTAAGCCGTACCAGGGCGAGAACTTCGCCGAGTTGGCGCTACGGCACCTGGACGCGCCGATTCCGGTGGAGCAGGTACCGGAGGACGTACGGGGTCTGGTGGCGCGGGGCCTGGCGAAGAACCCGGCGGAACGGCCCACACACGCCGCGGAGTTCGTGCGGGAGCTGGAGGTGGTGGCGGGGGCGGCGTACGGGCCGGACTGGGAGGAGCGCGGCCGCAGGGCGCTCGCCGCCCTGGTTGCGCTGCTGCCCCTGCTCTTGCCGTCGGGGCGTACGTCCCCCACCTCCACGACGGACTTCGCCCGGACGGTGCTGCGTCAGCCCTCCGTGGGAGGCCGGCTGCGGCCGTGGCTGCCGGGCCGGGCGGGGCTGGTGCTGTCGGCGGCCCTGGTGCTGCTGGGCGCACTTCTGGCGTACGGTGTCCAGCCGGACCCGACCGCTGCCCCGCCTGAGGCGGCGCGGGTGCTGGCGACGACCAGCGCGGGGCCCGGGACCGACCCCGCCGCGGAGTCGAGCCAGCCACCCACGCCGTCGGCCACCACGACCGCGCCGACTACCCCGACCGCCCCCGAGTCACCCACCGATCCGGCCACGCCGTCGACCCAGTCTCCACCGGTCGATGAGCCGGACCCGGTGACCACGACCCCGACCACCCCTGACGTCGATCCGCCGCCGGCCGTCAAGGACATCACCGCGGACCTCCGGACGACCGGCCCCACGACCGCCACGGCGACGTTGACGATCACTACGGACGGCCCCGGGCCGCTCACCCTCACCGTCGAATGGTTCACCAGCGAGGAGCCCGGCGGCCAACTGACGCCCGACGGCCCGGCAGACACATTCGAGCGCAGCGGCGCGAGCAGCTACACCGTCACCGTCGAGCACGCCTTCCAGAAGGATTACTGCTCCTGGTGGACCGTAAGGGCGACCACTGACCCGGCGTCCGCCGACGGCGAGGCGACCGCCCAGTCGCAGCTACGTGGGTGTCGGGCGGAGCCGAAATGACCACCCCCGAAGACCAGGTTCCCGAGGAACCCACCCGCAGACTCGACCCCACCGAGGCCGAGTACAGCGCGACGGTGTTGGCCAGTCACTGGTTCACGCGCCCGGAAGAGGAGGGGGCCACGGCGACGGTGCCGGAGCAGGGGAAGCCCTCCGTGACGGTGCCGGTCGGGGGGTTCACCCGCCCGCGGTCGCAGGTGTCCCCCGCGACGGTGCCGGACCGCATGGAGGGCACCGTCCTGCGCTTCGGCCCCGGTGTCACGGCCGCAACAGCCCACCGCAACCACAGCACGCTGCCCGTCACGCTCCCACCGTCCCCGCCCGTCCCACGCAGCAGCCCACGCCGCTACGTGCTCCCGGCACTGGTCCTTCTCTGCGTCCTCGCCTTCCTGGCGTGGCACCGGCTCGGCCCCTCGGTGGAGGTACGCAGCGTGTCGGTCACCGCCCGACCGGCAGAGCTGGGCTGCGGCGAGACCGCGCAGATCCTTGCCCAGGTCACGACGAACGGCCGCCCGGGCACGTTCAGCTACCGCTGGTTCCGCAGCGACGGCACATCCTCGGACGTCCTGCGCGAACACCTGCCCCGCGGGCGACGTCACGCCACCCTCAGCCTCCTGTGGACCTTCGAGGGCAAGGGCCACCACGCCGGGCGAGCGGAACTCCGCGTCCTCACGCCGTCGGTGCGCACGGCCGTCACGAGGCTGACCTACGACTGCCGATGACTTCGCGATGGCCTGTTCGTCCGAAGTGTCCACCACAGCAGGCGCGTTCCGCGCCGATGCCCTGGTGAGAACGTGCCGAAGCAGGCCTGGACCTCGCCGTCGGCCAGGCCGCCGTACACGCCCGGGGCGGCCGCAGACCTCCGAGCCCGGCCTCCTAGGCAGGGCATGACATCCGGGACCGGTGCCGGCGTGAGGCCGTGATCGCCCTGATAGGGGTGAAGCCAGACCTTCAACCTTGGGCCCGGCGATACGAAACGTCGACCATGTCGAGGTTTGACGGCGCCCGTCAATGCGGCCGCGGAACAGCGCGCCAGACGCATGCCTGCCGGCCGGCGTGCGCTTTCGCGAGGCCGTACCCTTCTGGGAGTGCATCGCATCGCCGTCGGGCCAGATCAGCCCTGGGGCCTGTTGCGAAAGTGGATCTTCTGTCAGACCTGCCTGGGATGCTCTGAGCATGGAGATGACAGTGCAGCTGACGATCGACTGCTCCGATCCGCGGAGAATGGTGACCTTCTGGGCCGAGGCCCTGGGCTACGTGCCTGAACCTCCGCCGGGCGGCCACGCCACGTGGCGTGCCTACTGGGCGGCCATGGGGGTGCCCGAGGAAGAGTTGCCGGCCGGTGCCGGGGATTTGCCGGAGTCGATCATCGATCCCGCGGGACGCGGACCGAGGGTGTGGTTCCAGCAGGTTCCGGAGCCGAAGGTCGCCAAGAACCGCTGGCACTTCGACCTGAAGGTCGGTGGGGGTCGTGACGTCCCGCTGGACGTCCGCATGCAGAGGGTCAAGGCCACGGTGGAACGGTTGGTCAAAGCCGGTGCCACCGTGCTGCGGATCAAGGATGAGCCTGACATGGGGTTCTATGCCGCCGCCATGCAGGACCCCGAGGGCAACGAATTCGACGTCGTCTGAGGGCCGTCGCGACGGTCCTGGTCACAGCGACTCGTTCGCGGCTGCGACCAGCACCGCGTCGCCGCGTAGCGGACGGAGAGCTCGTCGTACCTCGTGGCCACTGCCGGGTGCCTTTCAAGTCGGTTGATCCCGCACTCGACGGCTTGGCTCTCGCGGTAATCCTTCGCGTCGAACGCGGCGGTCGGCCGCCACGGGAGCCGAGCTTCCTGTGGTTGCGGGCCTGGTCAGCCTTGTATGGGAGATGGTGCAGCGGATTCCGCGGCGGCGCAGGTGGGCGCGGTTCTTGCGGGAGGAGTACGCCCGATCGGCGCGTACTCGATCGGGGCGGACGCGTCGCCCGCCCGATCCGATGCGGAGTACGCGGGCATTCTCCCGCAATGCCAGCGCGTTGAACTGCAGGTTGGTGCTCGACTGGACCGTGACGCGGCTCTCCCGGATTCCCTCTGGAACCGGCTGGAGGTAGAAGTTGATGGCGCCGGCCTGCCACCCCCAAACGGGCACTGCGGGGGTTCCAGTAGCGTCCGTTCCATGCATGCTCTCGATGCCCTGGTCCGCCTTTGCCCGCCGCCTGCCGAACCGCCGCCCTCGGTGGACTGGGCGCGGGCCGAGCACGCCCTGGGTACGGCTCTGCCCGCCGACTACAAGCAGCTCGTCGCAGCATTCGGCGACGGCATCTTCGACGACACGATCTGGCTGCTCGTTCCCGACTCCGCCTACGGCGACTGCGACCTGCAGGCGCAGACGACGGAGCGGGACGAGATATTGGCCGACCTGTGGGAGGCGGGCGAGGAGAAGCCCGCCGGCCTGCTCGAGGCGGGAGCACGGGTCCTGCCGTGGGCCTTCGAAGAGGGCACAGGGGCGTTCCTGTACTGGCTGGCGCGGCCCGGTCAGCAGCCTGACGAGTGGACAGTGCTCTACAACGAGGGGCGCGGCCCACTGTGGGAGCACCACGGCATGGGCTGCCTGGCCTTCCTGCTGGCGGTGCTGACAGGAACGGCGGAGACGGAGTACTTCGGTTACCTCCATGACGTGTTGAAGCCAACCGAGCACCGCTTCGCGACGGCCGACGAGACACTTGGAACGTCACCGCGCTGACGCCGACCAGCAGCTCCCGCCGACCGGTTCGCGGCTGCTGCTCGATAGCACCTTGGTACGACCGCGCGGTCGGCTGACCGTGCGGCGGCGCCAGGTATCCATCGCACTCCACCTCGGGCCTGCCTTCTTCCTCTGGCCCCTGTGATCCGCTAGCTCAAGTGATGTTGTGCCCAATCGGAGACACTGCTGAGCCGGACGGCGGCTTTGACAGGGTCACCGGTTCGGGTGGGCTGGCCCACCTCGAGGTCATGGCCGGTCAGGCCGCTTTCGTCCTCGACAATGCAAGCGATGCGATAGGCCAGTTGCATCACTTCCAACGCCGCCTCACCCGAGTGGCGGTAAGCGACCTCGATGTGGGCTGTGTCCCCGCAGTAGTCGAGCTGCACGCGTCCCGGCGGACCGACCGTCTCAAGGGTGAGGCTGTACAGGTACTCCTCGGACTCGACAGGACCAATGTCCCGCGAGGCTCGGCCCACGATCCGGTCCCACTCGTTCCGTTGCGCGTCGGTAAGCCGGAGCAGCGGCAGGTCGGCATCGGGATCGAAGCCGGCGTTGCGGCGGTCGAGCGTCTCCTGAAGCGTCAGACCCGGCGGCACCCGCACGAGCACGATGTCGTAGGTCACCTGGTGAACCTACGCCGCCTTCCGCTCCTCGGCGACGGCATTGACCCAGCCTCCAGAACTTACTCGGGTGATCCAAAAAGGGCCCGACTCGAGGACGGCGGGCGCATAGTGCTCGGGTAAGTCCTTTTCGACGGACGTATGGGGCAGGGTGGCGCACTCGGCCAGAAGGTCGACGAGCGGGAAGGCCCAGGCCGTTACGGTGTCCAGCCATCCCGCGGTCCAGGCGGACGGAGCCGATTCCCGTGTTGCGCCGGGTCTACCGGATGGCAGCCTTGCGCTCTCACGGCACGCCGACGCCCGTGCCGCAGCAGGGTCCATCACGATCAGGAGAGGAGCCGCGCGAGTCGAAGTCCCTGGTCCGCGTTGCAGGAGTCAGACCTGCACGAGGGCATCGGGGTCGACGTCGCAGCGGACCACCTTGGCAGCCAAGTCGGCGCCGCCGACCGGTACTTTTGCGGTCACCTTGCCCCTCGCAGGCACCTGGACCTCGTGGAAGAGAGCCACGACCGTGCCGCCATTCGCGTCGAGGAAGGCGACGTGGACGTCGAACCGCATGGACTTGCTGTTGGGGTTGCTGACCTGGACGGTGGCGTACGGCGTTGTCGCGTCGGCGCACTTGATCAGACGCACGGTTCCGTCCTCCTCGGACTTCGTGCCGCCCGTCGCGGACGGCGACGACGTGGAGCGGTGAGGCCGCCGCGTGTAGCCGCTGCCGCCAGACGACGACCCGGACGAACTGCCGTACACGTCGTCGTCATCGCCGTACGTGGACCCGGAGCTCCCGCCCCCGGACGTCGACGAGTTCGACGAACTGTCGTGGTTCTGCGAAGAACTGCTGCATCCGCCCCCGCCACTGCTGTGCCCCCGAGAGTGCCCGTGTCCCCGACCCGTCGAGAAACCCGTCAGGGCCAGCACCACTATGCCCGAAACCGCCGTCAGCTTGACTCCCCGTTTCATCACGACGAACACCCTACGCACCACTCGGCAGGCGCCACGCACCCGGCGTAGTTCTGTGGCGAGACCTCAACATCTGGACGACGGTGCCCAGGGGTTCGGACGGCGGCGGGCGGGCGGGCACCACAAGGTCGTGTGCACCATTTCTCAGCCGGTCTGGACCAGGACCCTGCGGCAAGAGCGCTCGGCCGGCCAACGAAAGCAGTCATGCACACCAAGCCGGAGCGATCCCCGAGGGGAAGGGAAGCCATGCCGGAAAGCACGTCATGGGCCGTCGCCCACCGACAACAGGCCGTTCAAGAACTAGTCCGTCGCGGGCTGCACGGCTTCAACCCCTTGGGCCTGGCCAGGTGTTGCAGCACCAGCGGGGAGGCGGTGGGACTGGCGCCGCGATCAGCGGTGCCGGGCGCCGCCGTCGACATGGACCGTCTCGCCCCTCACCCATCCCGCTCCCAGGAGCCACAGGGCGGTGTCGGCGACGTCCTCGAGCGTCCCGACCCTGCCTGCGAGGGAGGCCGCGGCAGCACTGTCGTACAAGGCACGGCGACGCTCGTCCGGAAGCCTGTCCCAGGTGCCGGAGTCGGTGATACCGGGCGCGATGGCATTGACACGCAGCGGCGCGAGCTCGACGGCCAGGTGGGTGACCAGCGCGGCCAGAGCAGCATTCGCAGTGCCTTTGACGACGGTGCCGGGCTTGGGCTTCCAGCCCACAATGCCGGAGAGGAAGAGGAACGATCCGTCGGCGGGCATCCGTGGGGCGAAGTGCTTGGCCAGCAGCAACGGGCCGACGACCTTGGCGGAGAACGCGGCCTGGATCTTGTCGTGTTCCAGATCCGGCACCGGCACGTCATGGTGAGCCGACGCGGTGGAGATCACGTGGTCGAAGGCGCCGAGCGACTCCGCGGCCCGCGCGATGGTGGTCTCGTCGGTGACGTCGATCCGGACCTGGGAGCCAGACCGTGCGGCGACGACGACGTCGGCGCCGGCCTGCTCGGTGCGCCGGACGATCTCAGCGCCGATACCGCGGGCCCCGCCGACGACCAATATCCGGTTGCCTGTGAAGTTCTCACTCATGACCGCGACGGTATACATTTGCTACCGGTATCTTCAACGCTACCGAGGGGACCCCCATGGGCAAGGCGTACAACGTCATGGCGGCGACGTGCCCGAGTCGAACCGTGCTGCACCGCATCGGGGCGCGTTGGACGGTGTTCGCCATCAACGCGCTGGAGGACCGACCGCTGCGGTTCACCGAACTCAAAGCGCACATCCGCGGGATCACCCCCAAGGCCCTCACGGAGACACTGCGCGCCATGGAGACGGACGGCCTGATCACCCGCACCGACCTGGGCGGCAACCCGCCGCACGTCGAATACGCCCTGACCGACCTCGGCCGCTCCCTGCTGGTCCCCCTGCGTGCCGTACGGCAGTGGGCCGAGACGCACGTCCCCGACATCCTCGCAGCGCGCGAACGAGCCGGCGTCGAGAAGGCCGCGGGCTGACGATGCCTCCCCGAACGTCGGCAACAGCGCAGGGCTCCGACGACAGCCGTCATGCCGGGCCTCTCAAGCGGTCCAGTCGCACAGCGGGAGCGTCCGGCAGCGCTCCTGGCCTGCGGCGCGACGACGGCCACGAGGAGCCACTCACGTGCGCGCTCGGCACGCAGCCGTATCCCGACAACAGCCGGTAGGCGCGCAAGAACCAGCGCTCGGCTGCGGCCGTGTTCCAAGCACCGCGGTGACAGCGTCCCCGTCTCGCCGCAGCAGAAGCCGCCGGCACCGGCTTCGCCCTTCGACCTGCTGCCGTGGATCAACGACGACTCGGCGCTCAGTTCGGCAGGCTCCTCGCGGCTTCGACCGCATCACCGGCGGCGATCGACCGTGGATCCGCGGCCTCAAGAAGCGCCTCAGCGATACCCATTGAGCCGCCTGACGGGCATCTGGAACCGGGTCCAGGTGTCTTCGTCGACCTGGTCCAGCTGGGTGCCGGGTGAGCGCATCAGGTGGTTGACCGGCCGGCATTGGTCGAGGCAGGTCGCGGCCGTGACGTTGCAGGCCTTACCCACGCTCGGATCCCGGTAGCGTTGTAGATACCGGTATAGAATATATACCGTCTGGGTCGTGGCTCATTCCGATTCCATGGTCCGTCCCTCGATGGCTCGACACGGCCGCTTCGTCGCGGCGCTCGTCATCGACTCGATCGGTACCGGCGTCTTCATCCCCGTTACGATGCTGTATTTCCTGGCCACGACCTCGCTGTCGCTGGTGCAGGTGGGCGCGGCGCTGACGACAGCCGGGCTGCTGGCGCTCCCGGCAGGTCCTCTGGTCGGAGGACTGGTCGACCGGTACGGGTCCAAGCCTGTGCTGCAAGCGGCGAACCTGGCCCAGGCGCTCGGGTTCGCCGGGTATCTCGTCGTGGGTCAACCCTGGCAGATCGCCGTCTGCGCGTGGTTGAACAGCGCCGGGAGGGCAGTGTTCTTCGGCTGCTACGGCGTGACCGTCACGGCGCTGGCCGCGCCCGGTCAACGCGAGCGCTGGTTCGGCCTCCTCGGGTCCGTGCGCAACCTCGGGTACGCACTCGGCGGGCTCCTCTCCGCCGTCGCCGTCAGTATCGGTACTCACGGCGTCTACGCCGCGATCGTGGCCATCGACGCCATGTCCTATGTCGCCGCCTTCGCCCTGATGCGGGCCGTACCCAACACCCGCCCGGAAGGGGGTCACGACGCTGCCGGAGGCTGGCGGCGCGTACTCCAGGACCGGCGATACCTGTCGCTCGTCGGGCATCAACTGTGCTTCGCGATCTCGTTGTTCGCCCTCAACATCGCGATACCGGTCTACGCCGTGGACGTGCTGGGGCTGCCGGGCTGGACGGCCGGGGCGGTCTTCACGCTCAACACCGTGATGGTCGGCTTCGGCCAGAGCGTCGTCGTCGGTCGACTCAGCGGGCGAGTCCGCAGTCGCGTCCTCGTCGCAGGACACGCCTGCTTCGCTGTCGGCTACCTCCTGTTCCTCGCCGCCGACCGCGTCGCCGGGCCCACCCTCGCGGTCGCCGTCGTACTGCTCGGTGCGAGCAGCTACACCCTCGGTGAAATCCTCGGCGGCCCCATCGCGTCGACGGTCGCCGCGGAGAGCGCCCCGGACGCTCTCCGCGGCCGGTACCTGGCCCTCAACCAACTCGCCGTGACTCTCGCCGGAGCGGTCACTCCGATCGCACTCTCCGGGTTGCTGTCCACGGGGGCAACGGCAATCTGGCTGACCCTGGCCGGCGTCAGCGCCCTCGGAGCAACGCTCGCCACCGTGATCGGCAGGACGGTGCCGGCCGCACAGAGCCGCATCGGAGATGTCCGGACGGCAGCGACGTTCTCCTAGGCGAATGCACTCCGCGAGCGCGGCGAGGACGTGGAAGACGGGTCGGCCGCCGGGGGTGGTGGTGTCCATGTTCTCGCGCAGCGAGGTGAAGCCGATCCACGCTCGCGCCCTCGGACCATGTTGATGAGGTCTTGGAGGCTGCGGCGGTAGCGGTCGAGGGAGGGGACGACGACCATGTCGCCCGCGTCGAGGAAGGTGTGACACGCCTTCTGCTCGGACGGACGGAGCGTGCCCTTGCCGAACTGCTTGTCCGCGAAGCTTCCGGCCGGCACCCGGGGGCGGTGAGCAAGTCGTGTTTCCACTGCAGGTCTTGCCCGCCGGTCGACACCCGGGCGTACCCGATCTTGATCTCGGTGCGCATGAGCGACTCGGCGACGAGCGCGTCCGCGTCGCCCGATGGGGAAATCCCCTTGCGCAATGGTCAAGAATCGTTGACCATTGCTTGCATGCCTACCGATGATCTTCCCGAGACGTTTCACGTCACCACGGACGAGCAGCTGCGCGCCGTCTCCAGTCTCACGCGCCACCGGATCATGGCCGTCCTCCGCTTCGAGCCGGCGACGATCACGCAGATCGCCGAACGGGTCGGCCTCGCCAAGGGGAGTTCCAGCTACCACGTGCGGCTGCTGGAACGGGCCGGACTGGTGAAGGTGGTACGGACGCGCAAGGTGCGGGGCGTCACCGAGCGGTACTACGCGATGGCCGCACGGTCGATCGTGCTGCCGGATCCGGGCGAGGGAGGCCCGGATGTGCTGATGCGCCATGCGGTGGCGGACCTGGAGGCATCGCCGAAGGACGGCGAGCGGCACGTACGGATGGCGCATCTGCGGCTCACCGAAGAGCAGTTCGCGCAGCTGGGGGCGCGGCTGCAGGCACTGGCGGACGAGTACCGGGAGCTGTCCGATCCGTCGCTGCCGGACGCGTCACTCGTCTTCGCACTGTTCCACCCGGCACCGCGCGACCAGGCCGAGGAGAACGCCAAGTGACCGCAGGTATGAGGAAATTGCCGACCGGATTCGGACGGCTCTGGACTGCGCAGACCGTGTCCTCGCTCGGTGACGGAGTGTCGCACGCCGCGCTGCCGCTGATCGCGCTGACGTTGACACGGGATCCGATGGCGCTCGCCGTCGTCACGGCCGCCGGGACGCTGCCGTGGCTGCTCTTCGGGGTCCTCGGCGGTGCGCTGGTGGACCGCTGGGACCGTCGCCGCACGATGTGGGTCACGGACGCGGCACGTGCTGTGCTGCTCGCGATACCGGCGGCAGCAGCCGCGCTCGACGTGCTGAGCATTGCGCTGCTCGCCGCCGTCGCCTTCCTCCTCGGCCTCGGCGGACTCTTCTTCGACACGGCCGCCACGGCCTACCTGCCGGATCTGCTCGGCCGCCACCCCGCGCTGCTGGAGCGAGCCAACTCCCGCCTGCGCGGAGCCCAGACCGCCATGTCCGGCTTCGCGGGGCCGCCTGCGGGCAGTGCGCTGCTCGCGCTCGGGCGGGCGGTTCCGTTGCTCGCCGACGCCGTGTCGTTCCTGCTCTCCGCGCTGCTCGTACGATCGCTTCCCGCCCTGCCTCGGCCCGTACCGGAGGTCCGCGAGTCGCTGCTTCGGCAGGCGCGCGCCGGAGCCTCCTACGTCTTCCGGGACCGTCTGCTGCTCGGGCTCGCGCTCCGCCCCGCGGTCGGGAACATCGCCTTCCTCGCCGTGGAGACCGTCCTCGCCCTCTTCGCGCACGACCGCCTCGGCATCGACACCTACGGCTTCGGCCTGCTTCTCACGGCGGAGGCCACCGGCGGTCTGCTCGGTGCAGGCATCGCCTCCTCCCTCGGTCGACGACTCGGCACCGGCACCGCCCTGACCTGCACGGCCGCGGTCGAAGGGCTTGCCATCCTGGGGCTTGCCGCTGCCCCGAACCCGTACGTGGCCGGGCTGGCGCTCGCCGTCTGCGGGGCCGGCATGGGCGCCACGATGGTGCTCGGACCCTCCCTCCGGCAGGCGATCGTCCCGGCCCACCTCATGGGCCGGGTCGCCTCCACCTCCCGCATGCTGGCCATGTGCGCCGCCCCCATCGGGGCCTTCGTCGGCGGCTGGCTGGCCACCGCCTACGACATCCGCACCCCGCTCTACGCCGCCGCCGGCCTCCTCCTGACGATGACGATCGTCACGGCATCCATGACCAGCAACCGCCGGGTCGAAGCGGCCCTCCGTGCCGCTGCCCCGGCCGACGATCCGGATCACCCGGCATCCAAGGCCCCCGCCCAGGAGAGTGCACCCGACGTGTTGTGACGCCTGCCGCGAAGGCGTCACAACACGTCGGGTGCCAGGCCCCCGGTGGGCGCACGGAGTGGCCGGGGCGGTCGCATGGGCCGGCCGCCAGTCCTCGTCGTCCTCGGCGGCGCCCAGCTTCACATGGCGGTTCTGTGACAACCCGCGCCTCCCGCCTACTTCACAGGTCAGCCGCCCCAACTCCACTGCACTCCCCCGTGGTTCGCCAGGCCACCGATGACAGTGCACGTCGCTGACCTGCGGCGACGAGTGTTGCGGGAGAAGGTGACATCCGCGTGCCGCGCAGCGACTGTGCGCATTCGGACGATCTCGTCGTCATCCGCCCCTCTTCCTCGACGGACATCGAGTCACTACGCCCTACTTCGGTGCCTGGAAGCCGCCGATCTCCAGCTCGAGCAGTTCGGCCAGCCGCAGCGGGGTGCGGTCCTCGAACATCGGACCGATGAGCTGCACGCCCACCGGCAGACCCTCGGCGGACCGACCCGCGGGTATGGCAGTGGCGGGCAGGCCGGGCATGGTGGCCAGACCGGCCCAGACGAGCTGGTCGAGGTACGGGTACTCGACGCCGTCGATGTCGATGCGCCGTTCCAGCAGATTGGGGTTGTGGTCGTGCGGGAACGCTGGCGTAGGCGTGATCGGGCACACCACGGCATCGAACTCGGCGAACAGCTGCCGCCAGCCGTGGCGGTGGAGTTCACGACAGTTGTTCGCCTCGATCCAGTCGCGGTGGCTGAACACCATGGCGCGCAGCCGCGCAGCGTCCAGGCTCCGGTCGTCTGCGCTCAGCCCGGCGACGCGGGTCTGCAGCTGCTCGTGCGATTCGACGGGAAAACGTGCAATGGAGCTCGAGATCAGCAATTGGGTGTAGAGCGTCGCCGCCTCGGTCAGGTCAGGCAGCAGCGGACTGTGGTGTTCGACGCGGGCGCCGCCGTCGACAAGGGCGTCGGCCACCCGGTTCACGCCCGCCCGCACGGCGGACCCGGTCGCAATGAGCGGATGGTCGTCGATGACCAGGACCCGGAAGTCGCGGAGCCGCTCGTGGCGCGCGGGCGGCAGCGTCAAGTCGTACGCGACGCCCAGCGTCAGGGGGTCCGGTCCGGCCATGACGTCGAGCAGGAGCGTGAGGTCGCGGGCGGTGCGCGCCATCGGACCGACGACGGCGAGGTCGAGGTCGGACGGCAATGCCGGCGCGGGCGGCGGGACCATGCCGCGGTTGGCCGCCAGCCCGAGTGTGGGCTTGTGTGCGTAGACGCCGCAGAAATGCGCGGGGGTGCGGAGCGAGCCGCCGATGTCGGAACCGATGGACAACGCGCCGAACCCGCAGGCCAGGGCCGCCGCCGAGCCGCCGGACGAACCGCCCGCCGCGCGACCGTGATCCCACGGGTTGTTGGTGGTGCCGTAGATCTCGTTGAAGCTCTGTATGTCTTGCAGCCCCAACGGCACATTGGTCTTGCCGAGCACCACCGCGCCGGCAGCCTTGAGCCGCGACACCTGTACCGCGTCCTCGGGCGGCACATAGTTCCGGTACTGCGGCATGCCCCAAGTCGTGGGCAGCCCGGCAATGTTGTAGGACTCCTTGACCGTCACCGGAACACCCAGCAGGGGCCCGTCCTCACCGCGGGCGCGCGCCTGGTCGGCACGGTGTGCGGCGGCCCGCGCACGGTCGAAGTCCGGCACACAGATCGCGTTGATCGCCTTGTCGTCCCGCTCAATACGCGCGATCGCCTCGTCAGTCAGTTCCGCAGAGGTCACTTCTCCGGCACGCAAGGCAGTCGAGAGTTTTTCGGCCGTCTGAAAATTCCACTCCATGAATCCGACCGTATCGGCCACTGGAAGAGGTCATAAAATACCGGTTCGCACAATGGATTTGGTGCCTCAATACTCGTGATCCTTTTCGGCCACAGACGATTCGCCTGACCGCCGGCGATGGCGACGCGCGGCGGTTTCGCGGTGAGCTGCCGGTTGACCGGACGCCGATAGGTTTCGTCGACCGGGTCGTTCAGGGCGAGGAGGGCAACGTGCCGGGCAGCTCCTCAGATCACCGCCGTCGGCGTCGAGGGCACCGTCGCGGCACGGCGCTCGACTTCACGCCCTCGCAGGCGGGCTTCACCGGTCGAGTGCCTCATCCCAGACGTCTCCGCCATCCGCCCAGGTCCATAGCCACTTACGCAGCGAGGACGATACGTGTGTCAGGCCGTCGTGTGCGTCATGGCCCCAGTCGGGAACCCAACCGTCCGCGTCGTAGAGCAGCACGGGGTTGCCGACCGCGGTGAGTGAGAGGTGCCACTCCATTGTGCAGCCGCCGTAAGCGAGGTGCAGCCAGGACGCCGGCACTCCACGTGTGCGGTTGCGCTCATGGATGCTGACCGCGTCTGGCCAGTGGCTCAGGTGCCCCGGAGCTCGGTTGCCGTCGGTGAGCGAGGCCAGACCGCTGTCGGGGCCGAAGCCTCCGTTGGCGACCTCGGTGTACACGCGCCGTAGAAGCTCGGGAAGGCGGCGTCCGATTCTGTGTTCTGCCTTATCGACATCCCCCATGGAAAGCGGCGGAAACAGCGGGCCGCGGGGAGCGTCAGCGTAGTAGACGGCCACCTCCTGGGCGTCGGACTTGAGCTGTACCGTCCCATCGCTGCAGTACGACCTGATGACGTCCTGGAGCTGCTCCAGTCGCGCGCTGCCGTAACGCTCGGATATCCACAGAACTGGAACGTCAGCGGTGTCGAATCGCCGACCCGGATCGCACGCCCGAGCACGCAGCTTCTGGATCAGCGCATCGTCGTCCTCTTCCTTGACACTCGGCTCGTCGACAGACTCCGGCCGGAGCGGCGCGGGACCACTGTGCGAAGGGGAGGTCATGCACGGGAGCCTAATGCCGAGCACTGACACGCTTCGGTGTGCGCCGACCGGGCAGCGGAAGGCGGCACTGTCCTGGCGCGGATCAGCAGGTGGAGAGGGGGGTGGGTACGGAGCCATTCGGCATCCCGGGATCCAGCGGATCCGGGGACCCCTATCCGGCCACCCCCCTTGGCCGCCGTGTTCCTCAGCGAGAACACTGAACCGGCTCATCCCTGGTCCGGAAGCTAACACCCGCCACTGACAACGGCCTTGTGGGGGCAGTTGGCACCCACGCCAATGTCGCAGACGCGTGCCAGAACCTGCGGGGAACTGCTGGGAACACCAGGTAACCAGTTGACCTTCCCACCAGGGGCCGACTCCACCCCGCCGCACGTCAGCGGATACTCCACCTCCGGATCACCTCAGCTTCCCAGGCCGAGGTCGCATCAGGGCACCGCAGTTGGCCTGCCGTGACCGGCCGTTGTCATGCACGATGACCATATGCACTACTTCAACGGGACGGGTTGGCTCGCGATCTTCACCGGCACGGAGACGACGATGGGGCGAACTGTGGACGTGGACGCTTGGGACGCGGCGACAGGCGTAGCCCTTGTGGTCGATCCGCAGCGCGGTACTCGGCTGCTGGTGACGGACTACCCGGACTTCTCGCACCTGGAGCGAGCCGACCAAGTGGTGGCCGCCATCCCCGGAGGAGGCAGGCGCGCGTACTGGAAGGACGAGGGACCCGCGAACGGGCCGCTGACCGAGCAGGTGCTGGCATGGCTCGTCACCTCCACGGGACGAGCCACCCCGATCACCGTCGACGGGTACGGGCACGTGGACGACGCCGAGAGCGCCGATCGCCTCATTCCGCCCGGGGAGGAGTGATGGAGCCTGCGCAGCATGGTGGATCAGGCACCCGTCGTGATTCTCGCCGGCGTTCCTGAGGAGACTGCCGAGCTCGCGGTGACGGCACTGCGCGAAGCCGGGGCTGTGGCTGAGATGCGGCGACGATCGGGACCGCGCTCCCCCGGCACTGCCGGGTGACGGCTCACAGGCGGCGCCGGCACAGCACCCCCCTCTACCAGCAGAGACCTTGCTCGATCAGGTCCCCGGCTTCCCTGTCACGCGCCACGACGCGATGTGCTCGCGTAAATATTGGGCGAGTTCGCTGGGGTGAAGGTCCAGTGCTGCCACCGCAGTTGTGTCGAGTTCGACTCGTATCGGCGAGAAGTCCCCTGTATCCGGGTCCTCCATCTCCGGGCCGGTGCGGCGGTTCAGGTCCATGTCCAGCACGTCAGCGCGAAAGTAGTGCTGCACGACACTGACCCGCTCGCCTGGTTCGGTCACGGTCAGGAACTCGGTGACCGGGCCGATGGTGGCACCGATCTCCTCCATGACTTCGCGACGTAGAGCAGCTTCGAGATCGGCGTCGTCGGCTTCGACGCCTCCGCCGACGGTTGTGTAGTAGGAGGGTCCATCTGGCCATCCTCGACGCAGAAACACCAGATGATCCCCGTCGAGCAGAACCGCGCGGACGTTGCGTCGGATCTTCATGCTCGCGACGATAGCCGGTTGGACCTCGCCGGCAACGCGGCTCGTCAGATCCTCATGCTGCTGTGCCGAACACTCAGGCTTCGGGCAGTTCTGGCACCACGCGAAAGCCAAGAGGTCCACGCCGGCGCTTCCCGGGGGTCAGTTCTGACCTTTCGGGTACCGGGCGTTGAAGAAGCTCATGACTGCCGCTCGATGGGCGTCGAGATTCACGACGTCTGCGGGAGATGCCGGGGCGAAGATATCGACTGTCTCGAAGCCTTCACTCCCCGGCTCCGAGTGGAGATCGTAGGCATGCCGGCCGTTGGTGAACTGCCTTAGCTGTCCGGAAGGGTGGACGTCGGGGCGGGCTCCCTGGCAGCAGAGCAGACGGCCCTCTCGCTCAAGGTGTCGCCGGGCCTGGGTGAGGCAGTCGAGATAGTCCACCCCACTGAACTCCACGGATGAGTTGGCGTCGAGAAGCGCGATGAGAGCGGTGGAAGCACCACTGAGGCACATCGTCACGTGGCGCACGATGCCTGCGGCGTCGACGGTTCGAAGGGGTATCTCCTCGGTCCACTTCGGCCAGGGAGCGCTGTTGTCGTCGGTGGTGTCCTGCTCGGACCGGCTGCTCATGCCACCCATGATCGTTGTTTTCGGCGGGCCGGGAAAGCTCGCGGCTTGTCGGCAGGACGCGCTCGCGGAGGAGGGCGAAGACGGGACGGACCCACGTCAAGTTCGGCCGAGGGTTTCGATTCCGGGCTTCGCGTAGGGCAGGCTCTGAGCAAGCGCCAGAAATACGCTCGAGAGGCGATTGCCCGGGGTCATAGGCAGCCATGACCATGCGGGCATGGACAGTGCGCTCATGGCGGCGGTCATCGGTACGGCGGGGGGTGGCCTGGCCACCGTGGGCGCGACATGGTGGCGGGGGCGGACCCATTTACGGACGGCGGCACGCCTCGTCTACGCAGAGCTGACCCGCGACAGCGCAGCGGTGGCGTACTTCCGCCAGACCGGCCACTGGGTGGCGCCGACGTTGTCGCGGGCTGCGTGGGACAGGCACGGTGCGGTGCTGGCGCGGCGGCGCCGAGGTGAGTCCTTCGAGAAGGTGCATCGGGGGTACGAAGCGCTGGAAGTCGCCCCGTTCATTGCCCACGACACCCTCTCCTCTGTCGAACGGGAAGAGTGGCTGCGGGTGGAACTCAAGCGACTGGTCACCGCGATCGAGGAGGTCGGGAGCATCGCGCAGGTGCCCAGACCCCAGGTCGAGGAGTGGACACAGCGCTTGAACGGCAGGGTGTCCCTCCGCCCCACGCCGCCACCTCAGCTTGGGTCCAGTGTGGTCTCGTTGGCGCTCTTGGAACGCTTCAGTGGCGGGATGACACCCGTGCGCATGTACGGAGGTCCCGATGTCAGGCTTCGGGACGGCGAGGTCGAATGGCTCACCGAAGAGGGCGCAAGCGTCGTCAACCACGTTGTCTTCGACGCTCGCGGCGAAGAATCCCTGGACACCCTGCCCGCGGTCCGCTGGACCGGTGGCGCGCCCAGTGACGACGAAGTCACCGAACAGGCGTACAACGGCCTCGTGGCGGTCACTCGGCTGGTGAGCGAGGTTTTCGGACGAGCTCGGATGCTCTCTACCGATGGCCCACTCGTGGCGGTGGTGCACTACGGGCGTGAGTTGTCCTACGGCGCATGGCATGGCACGCTCGCCGCCCTCGGTGACGGATACAGGTACTTCCGACCGTTCAGCTCTGGTCTTGAGGTGGTCGCGAGTGTCGCCTGGCATGGGGTAGAGGAAATGTCTCATTTCATCTACGAGGGGGAGACCGGAGCATTGGCTAACGCGGTGTGCGACGGCTTCGGCCTGCTCGCCAAGCAGTACGCACTGGGGCAGACGGCGGCAGAGGCGGACTGGCTGCTCGGAGCCGACCTTCTCACCGCCGAGGTCAACGGCAGCGCACTTCGTTCCTTCAAGGCACCCGGGACTGCCTACGACGACGAGGCCTTGGGCAAGGATCCGCAGCCTGCTCACATGGACCACTACGTTCACACGGAGCGCGACCAGGGGGGCGTTCACATCAACTCGGGGATCCCGGCGCACGCGCTCTATCTCCTGGCCACCAGCCTCGGCGGCCACGCCTGGGACCGAGCGGGCCGAATCTGGTGGGAAGCGCTCACCGGTGACGGTATGCGGGAAGGTGTGCTCTTCACCGACTGGGCCCGTCTTACCGTCGACGCCGCCACCACCCGCTATGGCGAACACAGCGAAGAGCACCAGGCTGTGCTTGCCGCCTGGGAAGCAGTCGGTGTGCCTGTCGACTCCGACGGTGACAGCTAGCCAGGCATGCCGCTCTCGTGCCAGAACGGGTGGGAACTCACGGGGGTGTGGCGGGGGAAAATATTGGATGAGTGAGCCCGAGACAGCAGTCCTGTCGTCTCAGCGCGACTTCCAGCAGCACGGTGCGGACGGAGGTGCGAGGATGCGCTCGTGGTAGCAGATGAAGAGTGGTCTCGGGTTCGGAGAGGGCTTCGCTTCGGTCAGGTTTTGGAGGGCACCGTCGTGAAGATTCCTCGCCCCGGTGCGATTGGGATCTTCGTGGACATCGGTCTGAGCGCCGGGGCTTCGTCGACGTGCTGTTGCTTCCAGAACAGAGCGATGACCGGCCGGTGGAAGGGGCCGTTGCCGATTTCGAGATTTGGTGGGCCGACAGCCGTCAAAGAATCCGACGGAAGCCGTCCTGATCTCGCTATCTGTGCAATGAGCTTTTTCAGAGTAGCCACTGATCGAGTGATGGCTGGGCCGAAACACGGTGGTTGTCACATGGGCGGGCTTGCTGTCGCTGTGGCCGGGCTGCATGCGTTGGACTTGACCAGCTGAACACCTTTGTCGCCGAAGCTGGTTGAGGCGGCCAGGGGTTGTCAGTGGCTGGTGACAGGATAACCGGCATGGTTTTCGTACGTACTACTCCGCCGCGGCCCGTCGACGTGACCGCGGTCTTTCCCGAGCTGGCGCCGTTGGCACGTCCTGCGATTCGGTTGCACCCTCGTCCCGGCTCGCCTTCGGTCGGGGAGAGCTCGGTCGGGGGGCCGTTGCTGTGGCCGACGGAAGAGCCATGGCCACACTGCGAAGCCTCGCACCTGCACGTGGACAGCGGGTTCCGCCGGTCGCCGGACGACTTGCGGCTCATGAGACGCATGCAGGCACGCTGGCACGGTGATCACGATGGTCCTGGGACAACGCCCGAGGAGGCAGCGATCAAGGAGCGGAACGCCACGAGGCTCGCGGAGCGATTCGCCGCTGGCCCGCCGCCCGCGGACTGCCCGGTCCCCATGCTGCCCGTGGCCCAGCTGTATCTGCGCGACATACCCCTGTTGCGGCCGCCGGGACAGGCCGATCTGCTCCAGGTTCTGTGGTGCCCCTACGACCACGATCCGCATCACAAGCCGTCGACCGCACTGTTCTGGCGGTCCGCCGCCGAGGTCGTCGACATCCTCGCCACACCGCCCGAACCGTACGAGGTGAACGATGACGGCTATCTGCCGGAGCCGTGCGTGCTGGCACCGGAAGCGATCACCGAGTACCCCGACAGCCTCGATCTGAGCCCGCAGCTGCGGCTGATGCTGGAGGACTGGAACAGATGGCAGGCAGCCGGCGCCGACGTGGACAGCTCCTACGCGGACTGGCCGCGGGACTTCTACGACATCCATCTGGCGGACTCGCCCGGATGGAAGGCCGGCGGCTGGCCGCCGTGGGGCCGCACCGATCCCAACCCCCGATACTGCACGGTCTGTGAGGTGCAGATGGTCCCGCTGCTGACCATCGCCTCATTCGAATGGGACGGCGGTGAGGGACACAGCTGGGCGCCTTGCGAAGATCAGGCCGCCGCCAACGCTGCCGGTCATTGCTGTGGCCAAAGCCCCTCGCGGCCGACCAAGGTCGCAGTCGGCAGCACCGACAACATGCAGATCTACATCTGCCCGGCCTCCCCCGAGCATCCGCACACCGACCTGATCCAATGAGCTGCCCGGCCTGTCACACACCGTCCCGCAGTCGCTGGCAGAAGTGCCGCCGCGTCAGGGGTGTGTGACAAGCCGTTCGCCCCACGGCGACGGGACCCGCAACGCACGAAGCTCCTGTGCCGTTGGGGGAGGTGTTCGAAGTCCCAACCCGTGGGCGCAGGAGCCTTGTTGGTTCCCCACCCGTGGTCGACCTGCTCGCAGCCAGAGCACCGGGCCTGCTCAAAGTCCTGCGTGAAGCCGACCCGGACTTCGTCCTTACTCGACGGAACGCTTGCAGCGTGCGACCGCCTGGGCGACGGCCCGGCGGACTACTCCGCCAAGCATCGCCGCCACGGCGTGAACGTCCAGGTGGTGACCGACCCGGCCGGACAGCTGCTGTGGATCTCGCCCGCCATGCCGGGCCAGACCCAGGACCTGACCGCGGCCCGCACGCACGGGATCATCCGCATCTGCGAACGCCAGGGCGTCCCGGTCCTCGCCGACCGCGCCTACATCGGCGGCTCTTGCTTCGGCAGGCCCTGCATATACCCGGAACTGTGGCTTCCACCACGGCGAATATCGTCTTGTCCTGGTGAGATCGCCGGATGCTCGGTTTCCTCCTCCGTCTCCTGCCGTTCTGGGTCCGCGAGCCGCTGCTCATCGCGATCGGGTCCGTCCTCGGCGTACGCATCATGTACCTCGCCGTCCGCGATCACGATCGCGTCGCGGCCGGTCTCGGCATGGTGTTCCTCGTGTTCACCGCAATACGCGTCTACGGGGTGGTCCGGGCCCTGCGCGCACGCCGGAACCCGGCTCCGCAGACTTCGGCGGACGGGCCGGCGGTCGATGCTGCCGCCCACGCCCACGCCCAGGCCCAGGCCCAGGTAGGAGCCGGGCCACGTCCCGGCCCGGACACTCCCCAGAAGGAGCCCGGTGCGTGGGGCCAGGCCGTCGCCGCCGTGGCCGTGGTCGGGGCACTCGCGGCCGCGCTGTGGGTGGCCCCACGCGTGATGCCGTCCGACGACAACACCCCGCAGCCCGCCTCGTGTTCGGGCGGAGAACACGAGGAGCTGCCGAAGGCCTACAAGGAGACGCCCCAGCCTGTGACGGGTGAAGAGCTGTGCCAGGCGCTCAACCGGCCAGACCTGGCCAAGCTCCTCGGCACGCCTGGAGAAACCGCGACCAGTGCTTCCGGCACCAGCAACACCGCTCCCCTGACGGATGGGAAGGTCGCCCAGCCGGAGGCCGAGGTCACGTTCGACACATACACCGTGAATGTCTCGGCCACCTACAACGAACTGACGACTGACCAGTACGTGAAGCTGATGAAGTTCGGGGATGAGACAGACATCAAGACCCTCACGGTTCTCGACCGGCCCGCGGTCCTCTCCTCGGATCACACCATGAAGCTCGAGATCGACCTCGGGAGCGGCGGATCCGGCGGACCGGTCGAACAGGGTCCCCTGGCCAGGACGCTGACCGTGGCCCTCGACCGTAAGGACCGGGGCGGCTACTGCGACATCACCGTGTGGAGCACGTCCGGAGCCCTCCCGGACGACAGCGTTCTCCTCGGCATCGCTGAGAAGGTTCTCCCGGCGATCCCCGAACGGCCTGCCCGATGAGACACCGAGAACATTTCAGCCGCGAAACGGCTGGTCCAGTCACGCCTTCGGCGACCGCACCCGTCGTGTGACGGGATCCGGGCCACGGACTCCTTGGCCCAGCCCCGGGCGGCGAAGGGACACTGCCAAGGCGTGTCCGGGGGATCATGCTGCTGTCCCCGTACATCCCGACGGTGGAAGATCCCATTACGGACTGAGTCATCAGTCCGTGGCGATCAGCAGTCCGCCCTCGCCGTCTCGCCAGCCGATGCCCACCGCGCCGTCGGCGATATCGACGACGTCGAGCTTCACGAAGTAGTCATAGTCGTCCGGCGTGGTCATGGACGGCAGCCGCAGGGTGTGGAGCAGGCGCCCTGTGTCCGCGTCGAGGACGAGCAGGTCGCCGTGTATCCGACGACCTGTGTCTCCCTCGGTGAGGAAGGGCTGGCGTACGACGTACACCCGGCCGTCGGCGATCTTCGGGAACCCGTACTCCTGGCCGGTCGGTGCCCGCAACTGCCAGGAGGATCGTCCGTCACGGATGTCGTAGGCCCGCAGGACCGTGTCGTGGTCCCCAGAACCGTCTTTCGGGTCGGTGCCGGCCAGTACGGTGCCGCTGCCCGCAGCGACCACGTCCCACCCGTCACGCCGGAGAGTGGCACGTGAAGAGATCTTCTGACGATTCATGTCGAGCGACTGCACGGTCTGCGTGCGGTCCGGGTCCGCGGCGACGAGAGTGTGCCCGTCGCCCCAGGCCGTCTGCTCGGGGTCCACGGTGCGCTGCCGCCACAGGACCTTGCCCGTGCGGTTGTCGACCCCGAGCAGCAGTCCGAACTCGTCCCGGTCGCCGCGACCCGATGCATTGCACATCACGTGGACGGCGCTCAGGTGGCCTGGTAGGGCGTGCACGGAATGGAGGAATACCTCGGGACACGAGTCAGGCGTATGCGCCGTCCACAGACTTCGGCCGTCCCGCTCGTCGAAGGCGCGTACGGCGCCGGGATCCTCGGTGACTGCCTGACCGTCGACGAGCTCCACGGACCTGTGGCGGTCGCCGGCCCTGATCTCCGCCTGCCACAGCAGCCTGCCCGTACGCAGATCGATGGCGACGAGCTTCCCGTCCGTGAAACGGGCCACCACGGTGCGCTCCGACACGCCGAACGACCACACAGCAGGATCGTTCGAGTCCCGTCGCTCGTAGCGCCAGTACTCCTTACCGGTCCGCAGGTTCATCGCCGCCATGCCGGAATCCGTCCACCGCAGGGACAGCCCGTGCACCAAGGTCTGTTCACCCCCCGGCCTCCGTATGACCTGTCCAGGCGTGACCGGGGCACCGGCGGCGAACGCGGCCGGAAAGGGGCCGCGGGCTCCGGTGAACACGTCCCGCGACTTGTACCAGTCCGCCAGCCCACCGATCACGAGGAGGACCAGCACAAGGAACACACCCCACACGCGGCCGCGGGCCCTCTGCACATCCTCACGACTCGGCACTGGCCTGCCCGGTCCCCCCGGCAAGCCCACCCCCGGCTCTCCCAACATGTTCATCCGCCGCGCCATCACTGCCCCCAAGCCCCTGCCACCTGTCACGGTGACGCGGCGGCCCACGGATCTTCGCCCCCCGCGCGAGAGCCAGGCAAGTCAGGCCGCTGTTCAAACGGTGTACGCCGAGCAAGGTGGACGGCTCCCGAACGCTGAGCAGGTGTGCGAGCCGACCTCGGTGAGGTGCACACCGGAGTGGCCCTACGGGCCGCCGGACCGCGCTCGAATCCGTCTTCTTCGCGGGCCGGCGGCCAGCCACATCATGGGCGCTGTGCCCGTCGATCACCCACCAGCCGATCGTGACCGAGTGGTTCGCCTGGGGAACGACCGAGTGCCCTCGTGAGGGCTTACCGGCAGCCGACGAAAGCCGTCTCCCGGAACGAACGCGATCGTTTCCGGCCGCCCAGGTGCGCCGCAGCGAACTGATCACTTCCGCCGCTTACAAGCGTCGCCGATGGCACGAGGAACCGTCGCCGGCTCTGAGCGCCAGTGACGTGGCCGAGCCGGACGTCCCAGTGGCTGCCTCGCCAGGTGAGAGAGACCGGGGACAGCGGCGGCACAGCCAGATGCCAGAAGGCTCTCGCCGGTACGGCCAGAGCATGGATGAGGGCGGCTCGGACAACGGCTGCTTCGGTGATGGCCACTATGTGGCCCATGTCGGGCGCCACGCTGTCCAGCCAGTCGGCGGTCCGGCGGCAGAGCCGGCGCACCGACTCGCCTTCGTGTGGCGTGGCATCCGGGTCCGTGAGCCAGGCGCTGAACCCGTCGGGGTCGGCTGCGGCGACTTCATCGACGGTGCGACCGCGCCATGTGCCGAGGTCGAGATCGCGCAGCGCGGGTTCGACCGCTACCACCAGGCCGAGGGCGTCCGCGGTCTGCGAGCAACGGATCGAGGGTGCGCGGACTGCCAGCTCGTGGAGAGGGAGCGCTGCTCCCCCGGCGCCGGCCATACGCGCACTGCGCTCACCCAGGGGAGCGTCACCGAGGAGTGGATCCACGGCGGCGTCACCGCCGGGCGCACTCACCAACGTCAGGCGGATCGTCATAAGACCAACCTCCTCCTGGCCCGGCGCCACGCCGTGACTCATGCGCTCCAGGATCGGTGAGGGCCTCCCGCTGCAACATCCGTCAGGCGGCCGGAACCATGCCCGCCGACCGGCCGGCGGGACCCGCCACTCAGCCGCACCCGGCAAGGGTCATCCTGTGCGCCACCACGTGTTACTCCGAGTAGCGGTGGTTGGCGATGCGGCTCTCGTCCGAGCGGGCCGCCGAGGGCTGCCCGGCCGCGGGCGCGTCCGTCACCGCACGCCCGCCCCAGCCGCACCCGCCAACCGGCGATCGGGGTCATGAGGCGCGACGACAGAGGGCCGCGGGCCCGAGGAGACCTCGAGGCCGCCGCCGCCGACCTGCCGGGGAACGGCCCGGCCGACGGATCACCGACCGGCTCCGGCCACGAGGCGAGGAGCAGACCGCTCACAGGCGGTCCGGGACGACACGGCGAAACCGCCGACCCCTCCGGCCACCACCGCGACCCCGGCCTGCCAACCCTGCTCCCGCCGCGGACCCGCCCCACACCATTGAGTCCCTGCTACCATCGATGCTCATAGATGATTATGTCGGCGTAATAGTTTGCCGACAGACAAGGTAAGTGGGGTGACAGTGACAATGACTGCGGACCTGACCGGCACCGTCGAGGCCGAACCCCTCGACCGCCTCGGCTTCCTGCTCGCCCGGCACGGCGCCATCGCCTACGCCCGCACCGAGCACGCCTTCAAGCAGTGCGGACTGACACCCCGCCAAGGCGCGACACTGGTCCTGCTCGGCGAGTCGGGCAACATGAGCCAGAAGGGCATGGCCGAGGTTCTGGAGGTGGATCCCAGCATCCTGTGCGGGATTTTGAACGACCTCGAGAACACGCACTTCGTCGAGCGCCGACGCGATCCGGCCGACCGGCGCCGCCACATCGTGGCGCTCACCGACGAAGGCAGCCGCGTCCTGGCGCAGGCCCAGGACGCCATCACCGCCGTGGAGAAAGAACTCTTCGCCGACTTCACACCCGAAGAGCTCACGACCCTCCGCACCCTCCTCTCCCGAGTCAGGACGCCCAAGAGCGTCAGGACGTCGGGGAACGAGATCGTCTGCACCTGACCGACCGCCACCAGGCAATCAGGGGCCACGGGCATTCCCGTGGCCCCTTTGCCGTGCCCCCTCCGCGGATCCGCGGCATCCCGGGCAGTTTGGTTTCGGTGAGTCGACAGTCACACTCGCTCATTCATTGATTAGCCTCAACGATCTGCTAGCTTCAATGCATGACGTCGCTCAGCCGTAGCGGCCACGAGCCCCCCGGCATCACGCGTCGATCGTTCACCGCCCGCACAACAAAGCGGGCGAAGCAAGGAGAAGAATCATGAAGAAGCTGATGACCCGCGTCGCCCTCGCCGCCGCCACCGTGACCATGACCGGCAGCGCCCTCGTCGCCGTCACCGGCCCCGCCTCGGCGGCCACCCTGCCCGCGGCCCAGCACAGCGCTCACCCCGCCACCGCCGTCGCCACCGCGACCCAGCACGGCAACCTCTCCCGCATCGGCCAGGGATGGTCCCTCTCGGACGGACAGCGTGAGTGGCACGGCGAGCGGGACGCATCGGGCTACTCGTACTGGCGCTCCGACGACAACGGTCGCCAGCTCCGCTACGACGGCCACCGCGTCTACCACCGGCACCAGGGACAGTGGGTCGCCGTCGCCCAGGCCGACGAGCGCGCCTACGCCTTCGACCGCTGGCACTTCGACCAGCTCTGGACCGTCCGCGTCATCGAGGGCCCCCGCGGCATCTGAGCCCGAGCCCGAACCGCCCGGAACCCCCACCCGGAGAACACCATGACGCCCTCGATCCGCACCATCAGGACCCTGCGCCGCCTCCGCCCGGCCACCCACCCCGGTACCGGCCGGCACCGCGGACAGCCATCCCCCGAACGCCCCTCCGCCCTCGACACCCCCGCAAGCGGCCGCCATCGCCGCACCGAGACCCTCGCCCTTCCCGCGTCCGCCTGACACGACCCGCCCCGCCAGGCCGACGGCGCGATGAGCCCCCGCCGCGCACGCCCGGCGCCGCGAAGCGTCAGTGCCCCCGACACGACACGGCAGCGGCCGACCCTGTGAACAACACCGTCGACCGCCGCACGCGAGCCGAGCGACATGGACACCCCATCACCCGGCCGGCACCCTGCCGAGCGTCCCGCCCCAAGGGCGCGGACCTACGCCTCCACCTCCACGGCGGACAGACCGCCCCGGCGGATCAGCAACAGCGCGGGAACGGACGACCAGAAGCAGCCCGCACAGCCGACGGCGTCACCGAGCGACCACCGACACGGTCGGCAGCACAGCCCCGGCGCGGCCGGTGAGCGGTGATCCGCACGTCGGCGGTGCCGAGCGCCGTCCACGTCTCTCGACGCGGACCGACGGGATTTCTGGCACGGCTGGTCGACTCGCCACGGCGACCGGTGCCCAAAGCCGGCCTCGTCACGTGTCTTCGTCGTCGAAGCCGTAGGACGGGATGGTCCACCGCATCACCGTCTCTCCCGCCTCGCCGGCTTCGAGCGTGACCGGATAGACCTGGCCGGTGTGCCGCTCACCGCGGTGCCTCATCGAATGGTCCCCCTGGTCCCATTCGATACCGAGCAGATGGCAGCCTCCGACCTCGATCGCACCAGCACGAAGCGGATGGTGCCACCCGGCCCGTCGGAAGCGATAGTCGTCGGTGTGCTTGTCGACCGAGACCATGAGGCCCTTGCCGTGGAGGCGGTCGCGCCAGGCGGTGAGTTCGGCAGCGCGTGCGGCCGCCTCGGTCACCGGGAGGTCCAGCCACCCGTGTGGTCCCTCCGCGCCATACCGCGCGATCCGCTCGCCACCGAACCGCGCGTGTGCGTCGTCCGCGTACAGGCCCCGGTAGAAGACGTCGGCGAGCCCGTCGGCCGGCTCGTCGTCCATGCCCGTCCAGGCGTCCAGCGCAGTGGCGTCGCCGACGACCATGCCGCACCGGTCCACGGGCAGGTCCCCGAGCCGGACCGGGATCGGCCGGCCCGCGCTCTCGGGCCACGGAAGACCGAGACCGATCTCCAAGGTCGCGATCGCCGGTTGCTTGTCGAACGGAGACGGCGAGGTGCTCGCCCGTACCGTCAACGGCCGGTCGCCGGCTGCCGGAACCGCGACCGCCTCGCACAGCCACTCACGAAGGTGGCCTCCTCCTGACGCCGCGGCCGTCCTCGCACGCTCGGACAGGGGCTGTCCCAACTCACGCCACTGGTCGATCCACCCGGCCATGCCGAGCACGAGCACACCCGACGGCGCATCGACGTTCCCCAGGCCGACGAAGATCTCAGACATGCGCCGATTGTGCCTCCCCCGTACGACAACAGACCGCACAAGGCGCCGACGCCCGCGCGCAACGCGATCGGCGGGTGCTGCCACTTGCAGTCGGCATCTTCTTACCCGCAGGCGGCCCACGGGGTTGGGCCGGAACATCCAGCGAGCTCGGCGGGCGGTCAGCGCTGCATATCGGCTCCTGCGGGACCGAGGTGGGAAGGGCCGACCTGCCACACCCGCCGCCGAGAGGCAGAACGCGACCATCGGTCCGGAAGCCGTCGGGCACCACCTCGAGCCGGATCAGACGGTGATCGAGTGCCGGCACCCAGCCGCGTTCACCGATGGGTGGCCAGTACGGCCGTGAAGCCCTCTTGCAGGTCCTTGACGAAATATTCGGGAACCTCCAGTGACGGGAAATGTCCCCCGCTGTCGGGCGACCTCCATCGGACGATCTGCCGGTACCGCTCCTGCGCCCAGGGGCGCGGGCACTTCTCGATGTCGCGGGGATACATACTGATTGCCGACGGGACGTCGACCCGAAGTTCAGGGTCCAGCGAGTTGTGGCTTTCGTAGTAGATGCGGGCCGCCGATGCGCCGGTCCGCGTCAGCCAATACAGGGTGACGTCGTCAAGAGTCCTGTCTCTGGAGATCGTCTCGAACGGGCTGTCCTCGGTGTCCGACCACTCGGCGAACTTGTCGAGGATCCAGGCAAGAAGCCCGACCGGCGAGTCGACGAGCGAGTAGCCGATGGTCTGCGGTCGGGTCGCCTGCTGCTTCGCGTACGCCGCGCGGTGGCGCCAGAAGTCGCGGGTTTCTTCGGTCCACTTGCGCTCGACCGCTGTCAGCCCGTCCGTCGTCAGCCCGGGCGGCGCCTCCGCGAACAATGTGTGGATGCCGAGAACGTGCGCCGGGAACCTGCCGGCGAGAACCGTGGTGATGTTGCCTCCCCAGTCGCCGCCGTGGGCTAGGAACTTGCTGTAGCCGAGCCTTCCCATCAGTTCCACCCATGCGGCCGCGATCTTTTCGGTTCCCCATCCTGTGGTGGCCGGCTTGTCGCTGTAGCCGAAGCCTGGTAGCGACGGAACCACGACGTGGAACGCCGGCGCGTCTGCATCCTTCGGATCTGCCAGCTCGTCCACCACGTCGATGAACTCGGCAATGCTGCCCGGCCAGCCGTGCGTCAGGATCAGAGGAGTGGCGTCTGCGCGCGCGGATCGGCGGTGCAGGAAGTGGATTCCCAGATCATCGATGGTGGTGCGGAACTGGCCGATCTGGTTGAGGCGTTCCTCGAACGACCGCCAGTTGTACCCAGTGCGCCAGTAGTTGACGACATCGACGAGGTCGACGAGGGGAACGCCCTGTCCCCAACGGCGAGGGTCGGGCGCGGCGCGATGGACCGTCTCGGCCTCCGGCAGTCGCGCCGCGGCCAGTCGGGCGCGCAGATCGTCGAGGTCGGCGTCAGTCGCGCGGGCTTCAAATGCTTGCACGTCGCTGGTTGGACGGGGCATGAGACCTCCTGGCCATCGTAGAACCGTCTAAGACGGTTCTAGCAGTCCTCCGAGCCGCGCTGCAACCGGCTAAGGTGGTTCCATGCGTGCTGCGTTCCCTGAATTCCGCCTCGGCAACGTGCTGGCGACCAGCTTCACCGGGACTCTGTCGGAGCGTCATGGCAACGCCGTGGAGCGCATTCCCACGCCGCAGCGACTCGTCGACTGGCTGGCGGTGAACGGCCTCGCCGTGGACTCCTGCACCACTGCCCAGCTCGACCTCGCTCGGGAACTGAGGGAGTCGATTGACGCCGCCGCGACAGCGGCCGCGATCCAGGACGCTCTCCCCGCATCTGCCGTCCAAGTCATCAATGACCGCAGCGCTCAGGGTCGGGCCGCCGCGATCCTGACGCCCGAGGGCAAGCGGCGATGGCGGCTCAGCTCGGCTTCCTGCGTGGAAGATGCCCTCGGCGTGATCGCCGCCGACGCGATCGACATCATCGCAGGCGAGCGGGACGGAAAACTGGCCTTGTGCGCATCACCGACCTGCCGGGCCGCCTTCTTCGACACCAGCCAGAGCCGCACCCGCAAGTGGTGTGACATGAACACATGCGGGAATCGCCAGAAGAAGGCGCGCTTCCATGCCAACCAGCGCAAGAACCCCGGATCAGCGGAGTGATGTACGCGGGGCGGGGTCAGACGCGGGTGGTGTGTCGGTCCAGGAGGGCCCGCAGCCGGTCGGCTTCGGCGGGCGTGCTCAGCCCGTGCTTGGGCAGGACCTCGAGGCACATGATGTTGGGGTCCCGGCTGAGCAGGACGAAGTGGCCGCGTGTCTCCCGGTATCCCTGCAGGACCGACCACTTCTGGATGAGCGTGCCATGGTCACTGCTGGTGGTGATCCCGGCCGAGGACACGGTGGTGCGGTACTCGCCCTGCCATCCGACAGTCCGCTGCACTTGAGCGGCCTGCAGCCGCGGATAGCCGCCCACCACCAGGACGACGAACACGAACAGAACGGTGGAGACCACGTCGGCACTCCCCCGGCTGATGGTGCCCACCAGCCACTGCACCACCCACAGCGTGAGGAACACACTCCGCAGCAGGAGCCCCCACCGCTTGATCCGCGCCCGGACCCGCAGACCGACCAGCGTGTCGGCGGGCTGCGGGCGGTACACCAGCTGCACCGCCGACCCGTCCACGACATCGGCGGCGCCCTCCGCGCTGCTGTTGGTGACTTCGCGACCCTCGGCCATGATCCCTCCCCTGTAGGACGACCCGCGGATCCTACCGACCTCATGGCCGCCACCCAGCGGCCCGAGGCCGCCTCTGCCCTCGAACAGAAGGCGGCCGCAGCCACCTGGATGCCCCCCGCCTGATGCACCGTCGCCACCCACGACAAGAACATCCCTTCGGTCGCACGGCACTTCATGCCCTGTGCCGGCGCGTGACGGTGCGGCGCGAGCAGCAAGGCCCGCTCGTCGTAGCGGTCGTCGAGGTCGCACCTGCGCTCGGCCGATGCCGGTGCCCGCGTGAGCGTCCCGGCGGCCCCACCCACCGGCAGTGGAGGGAGCGTCCCTCCTCGGCGCCCGTATACGTCTCAAGACAGCCGGCCACGCGTCGCCCGTGACGGACGGTAATGCCGCGCCGCGATGCTGTCTCAGCCGATGGTGACGACACGCGCCCAGGGCGGCGGGGTGTCCGGGACGTAGTCGGGGTTCTCCTCGTCCACGGCACGCGAGGGACGGGGGAAGAGACCGACGACGGTGCGGCAGGGCGGCTGCGCGGAGGGCCAGGGCGTCTGGCCGTCGGTGAGGGCGACGATCACGTCCGGGCGGGGCCGAGAGCGCAGCGCCCGCGCGAAGCCGGAGCGCAGATCCGTTCCTCCGCCGCCGACCAGTGCGATGTTCTCCGCGCGGCAGAGCTGGACGGCGACCCCGGCCGCCGCGTCGCACGAGATCACCGAGACGAGGTCGCGCCGCCCGCCCACCGCCTGCGAGATCGCCGCCACCTCCAGCAGCGCGCTGCCCAGCTCGGCGTCGCTCACCGACCCGGAGGTGTCGATCACGACACAGACCCGGGGCGGGGTACGGCGCAGGCTCGGCAGCACCACTCCGGGGATCCCGGCCGAGCGCCGGGACGGACGCCGGTAGCTGTGGTCCTCGCCCACCCCCGGCGCACCCGCCGCCGAGCGGACCGCCGCCCCCAGCAACTGCCGCCACGGCTGCGGCGGATGGAACGCCTCGTCCGCCCACCGGCGCCACCCCTCGGGCGCGTCGCCCGGTCGTCCCTTGATCCCCTCTGCGACCCGGAAACGAACCGCGTCCCGCTGCTGCCTGGTCAGCCCGTGCGCCCCGTCGGGCCCCAGCTCCCACGGGCGGTCCTGGCCGTCGGCACCACTGCCGCAGTCCAGCCAGGCCAGTGCCGAGTCGAGCCCGGACATCGACGCCCTCCGCAGGTACTCCTCCATCAGCAGCCCGTCGGGCAGCCGCAGCAGCGACGGCAGCACCGCCCCGGCAGGCCGGGGCAGACCGTCACCGTAGATGTCGTCGTTGATCTCGAAGTCGGCTGCGATGTTCCGCCGCAGTCTCCCCCAGCCTTCGGCCCGGGTGACCCCCGTCTCGCTGCCCTCGCCCGGCCCGTGCTCCTCGTGCTCCCGCGCGTACCGCTCGCCCCGCCCGTGGTGGTCCCGGAGCAGGTGCGAGACCTCGTGCACCCAGACGCCCGCCAGCTCCTCCACCGGTGTGCGCGCCACGAAGCGAGGGGAGACGTAGCAGCGCCAGTGCGCGTCCACCGCCATCGTCGGTACCGACCGGTCCTCCACCACGTGCAGTGCGAAGAGCGCGCTGGCCAGGTAGGGACGGACCTGCACCGCGTGCAGTCGGGCGGCCAGCAACTTCTCCATGTCCAACGGGAGTCCGGGCCGGCCGAGCGGCTCGCCGGAGCCGGCCGGCGGTCCCGGCACGGTCGGCCGCACCGGGCGCGGCGGCGCGGGCGGGGACATCGGACGAGGCAGCGGGCGCGGCTCCGGGCGCTTCACGGCCCTCGTCATCGGGACGCCCTCGTCGCGCGCCCTGCGCCGGCCGCCGCTGCGGCCCGCACCACCGACCGGTCCGCCCGGCGGGCGAGACCGACCACGCCTGCCAGCCGCTCCACCGCCTCCGGCACCTCCCAGTCGTCGCGTCGCAGCGCGGCCAGCGCCGTCGCCGGGGCGACCAGCAGGTCCGGGGCGCCGGTCTCCAGCGCCCGGACCAGCAGCGCCCAGGCCGCCTCCCACCGCTCCCGATCCGGCCGTGCACCGACGGCGGCCACCACCGCCTCCAGCGCCGCCTGACGCAGGTCGCCCCGCACCGGCAGATCCGCGGAGGTCGGATCGGCCAGCAACGACTGCGGATCCGGCAGGTCCATCCGGTCCAGATGGGCGAGGAGTTCGAGTCCCGGCCCGTCCCCCACCGCGCCCCGCACCAGCAGTGCCAGCACCTCCCGGGAGACGGAGGCCGCCGTGCCGAAGGCCAGCAGGGTCAAGGCGGCCTCCCAGCTCCGGGGCGAGGGCCAGGCACCGCCGCGCCGGGTCTCGGTGCTCGGCATCCGGTGGATCAGCGTCGGCCGTGCTTCGAGGAAGCCGCACACCGCGCGCCGGGCGAAAGCCACCGCTTCCGGCAGATTCTCCTGCACCAGCCGGGGCAGCTCCGCCCGGGGCCAGACCCCTCCCAGACCGCGTACCACCACCTCCCGGTCGTGCACCCAGTACAGATGCACGAACCGGTTGGCCAGCGGCGGGCTCAGTTCCCATCCGTCCGCCGCCGACGCCCGCGGATTGGCGGCGGCCACGATCCTTACGCCCGGCGGGAGTTGAAGGGCACCGACTCTCCGTTCCAGGACGACGCGGAGCAGTGCGGCCTGGACGGCGGGGGTGGCGGTGGAGAGTTCGTCCAGGAAGAGCAGCCCCCGCCCGGCGCGCACGAGGTCCACCGCCCACTGGGGCGGTGCCATCGGCACCCCTTGCACCGCCGGGTCGTCGCCCACGATGGGCAGCCCGGAGAAGTCGGACGGTTCGTGGACGCTGGCGATCACGGTGGTCAGCGGCAGGTCGAGGGAGGTGGCGAGCTGTGTCAGGGCCGCGGTCTTTCCGATGCCCGGCTCGCCCCAGAGCAGCACCGGCAGGTCGGCTGCGACGGCCAGGGTGAGCGCTTCGAGCTGCTCGTCGGGGCGCGGCTCGGTCGTGGTTGCCCGTAGGAGGGTCAGGAGGTCGTCGGCAAGGGTGAGTTGGGTGCCGGTTCCGGATGCGTCGGCGGAGGTCGGCGCGGCTGCGCCGACGGCCGCGACCGTGGCGGGCAGGAGTGTATTGGAGATCGTCATGGCATCACCTGGGTGCGATAAGGGAACGGGACGGCCCGTCCTGGACGGCATGGGGTGTGCGGCGCGGAAGACGCGGCGCGGGCAAGCGACGTCGGTGAGGGCAGCCGGTCAGCGGTGCAGCCCGGTGCGGGGCCGGGCCCGACTGCTGTGCTTACGGCTCATGTCGTATGGCGTACGTCGGTCGAGCCGGGGACGGTGGTCCGCCTCCGAGTGCCGCGCACCCGAGGTCCTCCCGTCCCTGACCGCACGGGCGACTGGATGTTCGGCGACCAGTCCCGAGCGGAAAAGGCCGTGGTCGATACGGCGTGCCGCGGCCGACTCCAGCTCCTGTCGGAGCGGTCCGTCGCGCAGGATCGCACCGGGACCGAGCAGCCTTTCGACCACGTCGAGCGCCCCGGCGACGTCACCGTGGGCGAGTCGTTCCCGGACCGCGGGCAGTTCCTCCGGGTTGCGCTGCACCGCGTCGATCGCCCGCAGGCACGGCAGCGCCGGCCCGCCGAGAGCCACCAGCAGTTCTTCCCTGCGCAGTTGGGCCGGGTCGTGATCGACCGCCGTCAGCGCACCGTCCCGTAGCGCGATCCGGTGGATCTCGCCCCGGCACTCCACCCGGTGCGGATCGCCGGTTCGGGTGGCGGGGCCTGCCACCGGTGCCCTGCCGGAAGCTGCCACCGACCCGGAGCCCTCCAGTGCCGCGGCGACGAGCGGATGCAGCCGCTCGGTCGCGATCAGCCCGGCCCGCAGCAGCTCCAGGTCCGGGAGAACCCGGACCGCCGCCTCCGGCAGCACCGGAAGCGCCGCGACCTCCTGCGGCGGCAGCGTCTCGCGCAGCGGCCGGAACGTCGGGGCATGGCTGTCGTCGGGGGCGACGAGTTCGAGCACCGTGCGGCTCCGGGCACCGAGCCGCACGGTGAACGGCCCGAGAGGGCGGCCCTCCGCCCGCAGCAGCGACTCCGCCTCGGCGGCCCAACGTTCCACCGCCCACGCGGAATCGAGGAGGTCGAGCGGATCCGCCGGATCTGGCAGATCCGGCCGGTCCGGCAGGACGGGCCGGCCGGGTGTGTGCGCCCGGGCGGGCGGTGCCACGGCCGGTACCGCGCCCGCACCGCACCGCCGCGCCAGTTCGCCGCTCCGCCCGGAGTCCCAGAGGTGCCGGTGCAGGTCGAGCCGGAAACGCCGGTCGGGATGCGGGTGCGGGTGGTGCCTATGGACACCGTCCCCGGCCCCCTCCCACAGGGCCAGGGACATCCGCTGTCCGGCGTCCGCCCAGACCGGGGGTGTCCGCACCACCAGATGCAGCGGCGTGGTGCCGGAACTCCGGTAACAAGCCAGGGAAAAGGTCAGGCCGGACCGAAGCCGCCCGTCGGGGGCGATCCGGGGCATGTGCCAGCGGAGCAGATCCGGGGCCAGCAGTCGCAGATCTGTACGGAGTCGGGTGACGAGATCGGTGCCGTGGCGATCGCGCACGGCGCGCAGATCGAGATCGACATCGACGCGGGCAGCAGCGCAGGCCCCCGCCCAGTCGCCGACCGCACGTCGCGCGGTCGCAGTCTCGATCATGGACGGTGGCACGGCGTACTCACGTACGCGCTGCCACATCAACAAGCGGGTCGGAGCCTCGTTCGCGAAGTGATGTGCCATCAGCACTCACCTTGCGCGAACGATTCCCCCGTTCCATACGAGGAGTGATTCTTCATCGTCGGCATCGTAACCACGCCGACGACGATCTGTCAGGCCCATTTGGACGCCACCTCATGTGACTCGATGGGGTGTTGGTCGTGGTCGGCGGGATTGTCGAGCGGCTGGTGCCGGACGAGCTGCGGGAACTGTTCCGGCGGTAGTGCCTGCGGCGCCGTCGCGGCCTCAGGATGGTGGTCGACGTCGGCATGGTGATCGTGAGGTGATGGCCGCAATCGTCTTCTTGGCGGCATCCGGCTGCACATGGCAGCAAGTGTCGGTGACGTCGTTCGGTCCGTCGGGGGGCAACAGCTCACCCCGGTTCACCGAGTCGTCGAACGCACACGTCTGGGCCAAGCTTCACCGCCTGGCCCTCGCCGACCTCGGGTCCCCCGGCGCGGTGGACCGGTCCCGATGCGCGATCGACTCGGTGAACATGCGCGCCCTCAAAGGCGGCATCTGACAGGACCGAATCCGACCGACCGCGGTAAGAAAGGATCGAAGATCCATCTGATCTGCGACCGCACCGGCCTGCCGATCTCACTCGCGATCTCGGAAGCCAACCTGTAGGACAGCCAGGCTTTGGAGCCCTTGATTCGAGGTATCCCACCGATCCGCTCGCGCCCTGGGCCGCGTCGGCGTCGTCCGGCCAAACTGCACGGGGTCCGTCAAGGCCAGCCAGCGGTCAGCCGCCGTGAAGCCCCCACTCGTCAAGGCCACCGTAGACATGGGCTTCTAGGCATCCCGGAGCGTCCATCCCGACGGCCACGCCCCGGTACAGGGCGATGAGCGAGTCCTTGCCCCTCCACCAGGTGTCGGTCAGGCCCCGTACTTCGGGTATCGGCTCGTACCCTTCGAGGTCCAGGGAATCGACGGCGTCGCCGGTGATCCTCGTGATGGTTCTGGCCCAGCGTCTCGCATGGCCGGCCAGTGCCAACGACTCCACCCAGCCTTCGATACTGGCATGCAGCGGTGCCCAGTGATAGCCGTGAATCCCGAACTCGCCACCGGGGCCGATCATGAATCCGTAGGCCATGGAATAGCGGCAGTCCCCGGCCGGGATCCACCAGCCCTCGGGGGCCGATCGCTCGGGAACGTCCGCGCCCAGGACGCGCGGACCGCTGTCGTAAAACGGCGCCGACGGCAGCGCGAGACCACCCCAACGGTCCTCGAAGGCCACTGCGCGATCGATCTCCGCGGCCGGGACACCGTGCTCGATCCAGGCGTCTCGGTGACGCTCGATGTCCTGTCGGGCGACACGGATGCCTTCACACTCGACGAAACACTTGGCCCTGCGGGTCAAACCGGCCGGCGCGACCGGGACGGGTGATACGGGAGTGGCAGCCACCATGGCATCGGAGTCTACTGGCGAGCTCCGGCAACGCCCCAGACAGAAGCCCGCCCGCTCCGTTGCGGCCCAAGACTTGCACTCAGGCACCAACCGAGCGCCAACTTTCGCGCCCAGTCACCCGTGCTCCCGGGAACCGCCATAAGGAGCGACCTCTTAGAAGTCATCTCATTTGGTGAGTCGGCGGTAGCAGATGAGGGTGCAGGCGATGCTGGTGAAGGCCAGGAAGTGGTCGGCTTTGCGTTCGTAGCGGCGGTGCAGGCGTCGGCATCCGGCGAGCCAGGCCATGGTGCGTTCGATGGTCCAGCGGTGGCGGCCGAGTCGTTGCGAGGTCTCGATGCCCCTGCGGGCGATGCGGTGCCGGATGCCTCGCCTGGATAACCATTGCCGCAGGTGGTTGTAGTCGTAGCCCTTGTCGGCGTGGAGTTTGTGGGGCCTGCGGCGTCGGCGTCCCCGGCGGGAGCGGATCGGCGGTATGCCCTTCACCAGTGGGATCAGTGCCTGGCTGTCGTGCGTGTTGGCGCCCGAGATTCCGATGGACAGGGGCAGGCCGGTCCGCTCCGTCATCAAGTGGATCTTTGACCCGTACTTGCCCCGGTCTACAGGATTCGGACCTGTCAGTTCCCCCTTTTCAGGGCCCGCATGTTGACCGAGTCGATCGCGCACCGGGACCAGTCCAGCTCGCCGCGGGATCCGAGTTCGTCGAGGACCAGGCGGTGGAGTTTGGCCCACACGCGGGCCTTCGTCCACTCGGTGAAGCGTCGGTGAGCCGTCGCTCCGGAGGGACCGAACGAGGCGGTCGGCAGCTGCTGCCACGTGCAGCCCGACGCCGCCACGAAGACGATCGCGGCCAGCACTTCCCGGTCGCCGTGCCGACGCCGGCCACCGTCCTGAGGCCGCGACGGCGCCTCCGGCACCACCCGCTGGAACAGCTCCCACAACTCGTCCGGTACCAGCCGCTCAACGATCCCTGTCACGACCGGCAGCCTATCCAGCCAAATGAGATGCTGTCTTAGACCGTGTCCTACGTGGTGAGGCGGTCGTTGATGTGTTCATGGGGCGGGGTACGTGGAGTTGGATTGTTCCGGACGGGCTGTGGGGGATCGCGAAGCCGCTGATCCCGCCGTCGAAGGTGCGTCCGCAGGGTGGTGGGACGCAGGACACGCCTGATGAGACGTTGTTCGCAGCGATCGTCTACGTGCTCGTCAGTGGTTGCGCCTGGCGTGCCCTGCCGCCCTGCTTCGGGATATCGAAGTCGACGGCCCACCGCAGATTTCTGATCTGGTCGAGAGCCGGTGTCTGGGGCCGCCTTCACGAAGCCGTACTGCACCGACTCGATGACGCCAGCCTCATCGATGTCACCCGCGTCGTCCTCGACACCGCCCATGTCCGCGCTAAAAAAGGGGCGAACACACAGGCCCGAGCCCCGTGGACAGAGGCAAGCCGGGTTCCAAGATGCACATCCTGTCGGACGCGAACGGACTGCCCCTTCTCGTCGGCGTCTCGGCCGGCAACACCCACGACAGCGAAGGGCTGAAGCCCATGGCCGAGGGTCACCAAACGAGACACGACCCCCACCGCGGCCGGTACTTCAAGCCCCAGCGCCTCCATGCCGACAAAGGCGTACGACCGGGCCGACCTGCGGAAATGGCTGCGCGGCAAGCGGATCGGCGTGCGTATCGCCCGCAAAGGCATCGAGTCCATTGAACGATTAGGGCGCAGAAGGTGGGTGATCGAGCGCACGATGTCGTGGCTGTCCGGATACCGCAGACTCAGCCCCCGCTACGAGCGCAATCCCCGCAACTACCTGGGCTTCCTCGGACTCGCCGCAGCCCTGTGCTGTTACAAGAGACTCGTCCGCCTCACCACGTAGGACACGGTCTTAAGCGCGCCACTGCTCGTCGGCCTGCTGGGCACGGCTGCATCGACATCCCACACCCCACCCGCGACCGGGAACGCCAGGACGGCCGCTGCTCTACGGGACAGCGAGACGTCAGTCCCACCGATGGTTTCGTAAGCGAGAGCGAGCAACGTTTGCCCACGGTTTCGGGCAGTACGTAGCGATCGGGCAGTTCGAAATTGTCGATGGGAACTGACAACGCTGGCGCTCGGCTGTGACCGGAGGGACAGCATCGAACGCTCGTACGATCCGTGCGAGGATCACGACGTGAACGATCTGTACTTCCGCCTCGCCGAACAGAGCGACCTCGCCACTCTCGTTCGTCTGCGTGACGACGCTGCCCGCTGGATGCTCGCGCAGGGCATCATCGGCCAGTGGCAGCCCGGCCAACTGGACGAGGACCACTTCCGCAAGATCATGGTGAGTGGTGAGGTCTGGCTCGCCGAGGCCGATGGCCGCGTGGCCGGGGCATGGGAGCTGTGGTGGGAAGACGAGGACGCCTGGGGACCGCAGCCGCCGGTGGCCGGCTATGTGCATCGGCTGATGGTGGACCGCAGCAGCACCCAGCCGGGGACGGGGCGGCTTCTCCTGCGTGCTGCGGAGCGCCGCGTTGCCGCGGCGGGGCGGGCGTTCGTGCGTCTGGACTGCCTGGCCGGCAACACACGCCTGAACGCCTACTACCTCAACGCCGGCTACCGGATCGTCGGCCACAAGGCAGGCAAGCCGCAGCCGGGCGGTGCACCCAAGTCGTTCACCCTCCTGGAGAAGACCTCCGGGCAGGCCGCGGGGGCTGAGCGACAAGTGGTGTCAGCTTCCACCGAAGAAACCACACCGGGCACGGAATAGGCCAGCAGGATCATCGACAGGGGTGAGTACGGTTCGAAGATCCACCTGATCACCGAGCGGACCGGTCTGCCCCTGTGCGTCGGAATCTCGGGTGCCAACGTCCACGACAGCCAGGCCCCGGTCCCACTCGTGAAGGGTGTGCCGCCGATCCGGACCTGCCGGGGCCAGTGTCGCCGCAGGCCCGGCAAGCTCCACGCCGAAAGGGCTACGACTACTGCCACCTGCCCCAAAGGCTGTCGCAGCGAGGCATCCGGCACCGTGTCGCCCGCAAGGGCGTCGAGACCTCGCAGCAACTCGGCCGACACTGTTGGACCATCGAACGGACCATGGCCTGGCTCGCAGGCTGCCGCCGTCTCCACCGCCGCTACGAACGCAAGGCCGACCACTTCCTCGCCTTCGCCGGCATCGCCTGCACCCTCATCTGCTACCGCAGACTCGGCGGCCTACCGCCGCGGTAGTTCGATGGCGCGCCTGAAGCGGTGTGATCACCCTCGTCCAGTGATCGGCAGCGTCGCCGTCAGAACCCAAGCATCAGATCCGAGCCTTGCACACCGAACTCCACGGTCACTGTCTACCAGGCGTACGCGCCGGAGCCAGCTGTGGCCCAGTTGGGTGCTCGGAGAACACCGGTTGGCCCGCGAGCGGGGCCTGGCGGGTATCCCCTGCGTTGTGTGGCAGACATGCTCTGCGCGGTCAGTCGAAGGCCACGACCAGGCGAACGCCGTCGTCTCCGAAGCGTCCTGCCATGGCCTTCATCACGGCAAAGACGTGTGGCCAGTGAGTCTCATGGCCCAGTACAGCACCGACCGTCAACGGCTCGTACGCGCAGGACAGTTCACCGGTGGTCCACTCTACGCGTTCGGTCGCCTCGCGCAGGTCGGTCGGCGGCTCGCCTACCGCGGACAGGGCTTCCGGAGGCCAGGCGTCGGAAACGAGATGTTGGTGCGGGATCGACGGCAGGGACTTCGTGCGCCAGGTCAGTCGGCCGGTGAAGTGGTCAGGCGTTGTCGTGGGGTCGATCGATGCGAGCTCCGCCCAGCTGACCCAGCTTGCGCTGTGCAAGTCATCTGATGCGGCCGAAGGACCCAACCGCGCGCGCAGTCCGGTCGACAGATCAAGGGGAAGACCACGGCCTGGTGCAACGGGTCGGAAGCCCACGTAGTTGCGTACTCCGAAGAGACAACCGAAGGCTGCGTAGTCGGTCTCGTCGTACAGCGGCCAAAGATCCATGGCTGCCACCCACGGCTCGCCGTCGTGGTAGTCGGTGCCGGTGGCGGGATGGCGAAACTCGATGCCGCCATGGATATCCGTACTCACGGCGTCGCACCCTAACAGCGCCTGGCTGGACAGATTCGAACATTGCAGGTCAGCAGCGGAGGCGGGCTCTGTCCCCATAGATTCGCAGGACGCACTCCCTGAAGCACGTCAGCGGCGCACCCCCGTCCGAAGGGTGCAGGGTCAGTCCCAGAGCCATCAGGGGGCGAATGGCATCCGCATGCCTACGTCCATCGGGGTCAGGTCCTTGTACAGCCGCCCACGCCTCGAACAGTGCCCTGACAGCCTCCCAGCCCGGTCCGGGCACGAAATGGCACAAGAACGTCGGCTGGTCGACCCCGTACTGGCGAAGCTCACCAACCCGAACGTCTCCGCGCATGAGCCGCCATGTCCGCACTCCGTCTCCCTCGTTCGTCTCAGCGGAAGCACGCTACTGCCGTTCGTTCACACGCGGGCTACGCAAATCGGTCGCTCCGCATTGGCACAGGACCGTTCGACCGTCCTTGCAAAGGTCGGTGAACGCGGTTTGACAGGGATCATCAAGCCGCGTTCACGGATCCGTGTCTGTGCCAGGCCGCGAAGCCGACTGCGAGGCGTCACGATCTCAGCCGTCGAATTGGTCCCACTCGACCGGCACGTCGGCCAACGGTGCGAGAGCACTGCGATGGGTGGCGTCGGCCCAGGCGCTGAAGGCATCATCGCCTCCTTCGTCTGAGACACGCAGGACAAGTCCTGGAGCCACGTAGAAGCGCGTGGGGGCCCCGGGCCAGAACGGCCGCAGAGGCACGGGGCGAAGTGCCGCCGTGAGTCGGGCGACCTCCTGCGCGGTGAGGGGGCAGGACAGTGCAACGTAGTCGGCGCCCATGGAAGCCTCGAAGAGCGAGAACTGGATGAGAAAACCACTGAGGGGTTCCAGCTCGGCGATCAGAGGCTCGTCGTACTCACAGAACCAGACGGTCGGATCGGCTTCGGGGCCGTCGAGCGTCCACAGCACTGACCAGAAGAACCCGCCCTGGTTCTCTTCGCCGAAGACGAGCATCTCCCCCTTGGGGTCGGTCATACGTTTGGTGACGGGGAGGATTCGGTTCTGTGCTCCCAGACAGCGTGGGCGGTGCTGGGCCAGCCGGTGGAAATGCCTCAGTTCATTCGGCAGATCCACGGCGGAGACCTCTACCGAAGGAGGCCCGGCTGTCTCAGGAGCAGCGGAATACCAACCAGTGACGAACTGTTCGAGCGCACTGGCTCGATTGCCGTTCACCTCTCTGAGCCACTCCAGGTCCGGGAGATCCACTGACGGGAGGGGAGGGCGGACCCGGTCCAGGCTGAGCTTGGTCAAGGGCGAGTCGAGCCGGAGGACGCAGTCGGTGAGAACGTGTTCGTCGCAACCCGGACGGAGTACCGTTCTGGCCCGAGTCACGGATCCGATGCCGAGATGCAGCAGGCCTTCCGAGACTCGGACCGTCACATGGACGGGCAACTTCGGGTCGTCTGTGCCGCGCTCCCATGGATCTTCCACCAGCCGTTTCCTGACAGGCGTTGGCGCAGGACCAAGGAGGCGGACCTCGTCGGCGCTCCACACGCAGCTCTTGTCGAGACTGTCTCCGGCTTCCACGATGATCAGTGTCCCGACATCGCCGATAACGACGGTGGCGCTGCCGAAGGCGAAGCTTTCGGGGATCGTCAGGCCGCCACAGAGCGCGTACGCCCACTCGTCGTCCACGAGCGGCATGGGGGGCATGGGGGGCACCTCGCGAAAGTGATCAACCATGTGCACATCATCCTTGATGATCTGTCGCCGGATTCCTGCACGGTGGACGTCGTCGAAGGTGCGGGCGGCGAGAGGTCTGCGAGCAAGCCTTGACATGGATCACCAAGCCGCGTTGACAGACCTTTGGCTGTTGCTGCCCTCACCGTGTAGTGGCGGCTATGGGCGCCGCGCAGTGATCAACGCTTCCGCCCACTCGGGTGAATGAGCCCGACGTGCCGCGTCTCTGATCTGCTGGTCGCTCATGCCTGAGACGAGTTCGTGCGACTCATGTATGCCGTCTCCGTTACCGACGTGCACCATCATCAGGAACCAGAACAGCGAGCGAACCCCCGCTGAGCGGCGTCCAGAGCCCGTTGAGCGCTGCCCACAACATCACACGAAGGTACTTCTGAAGGCATCTACGCTCCATCGGTCCGGCGCCATCGAAAATAGGCACCGTAACAACCGCCGACAACAACGGCCTGGTTGCGGTCGAGAGAACGGGATCGGCACACACGGTCTTGGAGGCTCTCCCCCGCGAGCCATGGTCGTACGGACAGAATCCGGACGCGAGCCTGTGCTGACAGCGGCAGGGCCCTCGGAAGGGTGAGTACCGACGTCGATGCCAAGGTCTGTGAACGCCGCTTGACATGGATCATCAAGCAGCGTTCACAGATCTCTGCCGTCATGTGACCAGTGGGTGATGCCGGCCGTTGTGCCGGACAGCCGGTCAGGGACTCAGGTGGGCCAGTAGCTCTTCGCCGGCGGGGTATCCCTGCTCCTGGGGCAGCAGTCGGGCAGCTGAGTCCAGTTGGCCGTCCTCGACGAGGGCATGGATTTCGTGGGCGAGCGGGGTCACGTCGCGGATGGACACGATCCACTCGTCCGCGTAACGCGTCGATGCCTCACCCGAGAGCCCCAGTTGCAGCGAGCGGTACGGCAAGGGACGCAGGTGCAGATCGCGTTCGGGATCCCACTGGACACGGGCCGGTGCGCGCTCGAGGTCACGCTGCCAGGTGCCGCAATGCCTGTTTCACTACGCGCGCCATCCCCGTAACTATCTAGCCTTCCTCAGACTCGTCACTCTGCTGCTGCAAGCGGCTCGTCCGCCTCACGGACGTAGGACACAGTCTTTAGGTAAGTTGACCTCGTTGGAAGGCGACACAGCGGCCGCAGCTCCAGGCGGCCACCGTCACGCGCCTACAGAGACGGGGGCTACATGACGGACGAGCAGCAGGCGGTCGACCGGCACCTGTGGGAGCTCTTTGACTCCCTCCGTGGCTACTTCTCCGTCAATGAACTGGCCGACACGCTGCTGTGGAACGCCGTCGACTGGAAGACCCAGTCAACGGGCCTGACAGCTCCTGGAATCGTCGATCTCCAAAGTGCCGCGCAGCGCATGCAGAGCCGCGCCCCGGCTCTGGCTTCCGCGCTGGAAGGCGAATATCGGGTGCTGAGCGCCTATACGCCGGCACAGATCCGCCAGTACGCAAGGACGTTGCTGCGCCCGGTCGACCAGCATTCCGAGTTCGCCACCTCAGCGTCCCTGGTGAGGGTTGCCTCAACTGCACTGACGGCGTACGAGCAGGCAGACCGTGTGCAGCCGCTGCATCTGTACGATCCTGCCTGCGGCTCCGCCACGCTGGCCCTCGATGCAGCCGGAGCTCTCGCACGTCAGGCGGGCACATCGGTCAGCACCGCCGGTCAGGACATCAACTCTTCCAGCATCCGACGCGCCCGAGCGCACGCTTTCCTCACGGACGCCGAAGCCGCCTTCAGCGTGTCGGACTCTCTGGCGGAAGACGCGTTCCCCGGCCGCCGCTTCGACTGCACGGTCGCCGAGATTCCCTACAACATGTCGTGGCGCAACAGTCACGCCCTTTGCGCGGATGAGGCCGCACGGCCGGAGGGCCGTTATCCCGCCGGGCTGCCGCAATCCGACAACGCCTCATTGCTGTTCGCCCAGATCCTGATCAGCAAGCTTCGGGAGCCGACCGACGGCGGCGGCCGGGGCATCATGTTCACAGCCACCGCACCGCTGCTCGATACGGGCGGCAACGCCATCCGCACCTGGCTGCTTGAGCAGGATCTGCTGGACGCCGTTGTCGCCCTACCTGAAGGACTCAGCGCACACACGCACATCAGACTGTTCGCCCTGGTCTTCTCCAACACCAAGATCAAAGCTCGTCGGCACAAGGTGCAGTTCATCGACCTGCGCGGCTTCTACGAGGATGTGACGTCCTCTCGTCGACTTGAGCGCCGCGTGATCAGCGAAGCAGCCCTTGATGAGCTGGCACGCAGTCTGAAACAGTCCAAGCCGACGGCTTATAGCCGCACGGTGCAGGCGAAGGAACTGTCCTACCGCCGTGTCAGCGTCACCCACCCCACCACGGCGGCCACCGGCAGGCCCGAACGTCGGCAGGCACCCCCACTGACCGCGCTGCTGCCGGCTGCTGCCTCTCTGGAAACATGGCGCGACGCCCGCTACGGCGTGATGCCACCGGACGTGCGGGAGGTGGCGAACTCCCAAATCACGAGGTTCGACGTGGACCGGGTCTTCCGGTCCGACAAACCTCCCCGCGCTCTGCGTGAGCTCACCCGGCACCACTGGAAGACGGCACGGCTCACCGAGGTCACCGAGCACGTCTGCTACGTCCCCTCGGCCAAAGCGGCCGACCGCGCGAATCGGCTTTCGGCAGCCGCGGGACAGCAGGCGGTCATCCTCCCCGTCGAACCGCACCTCGACGCAGTCACCGGCGACCCGGGCGACGTCGCCCCCGACAACCGCATCGTCGTCCTTCAGACGAGGGGAACACACGTCGACGCTGACTACCTCGCGGGCTGGCTCAATTCCTCACTGGGCCGGCTCCTGCGCGCCGCAGCCATCGGATCCGGCAGTGACAACTACGTCAGCCCACGCGCCCTCAATCTCAACCAGGCATGGCGCATCGTGGACGACGTCCTCATCGCTCTGCCAGAGCTTGCCATCCAGCAGGAGATGGCCCGTACGGAACGGGCCCTTGCTGCAGCCCGCCGTCACCTTGCAGACTCACAGAGGGAACTGTGGAACGACCCCCGGCGGCGCTCGGACATCTACCGGGAGGCCAGCCGTCTCATCCCCTCGGCAGATCTGGGCGAATGGGCGGCAAGCCTCCCTTTCCCCATAGCCAGCGCACTGTGGGCCTACGAGTCCAAGGGCGAGAGCAATCTCCACGCCCGTCACGCCCAGATGTTTCACTTCTGGGACGCCACGATCGAGTTCCACGCGGCCGTCGTCCTGTCCGCCCTGTTGCAGGACCGCTCCGTCCTCGAACAGGAGCTGCCCGCCCTTGCCACGCAGTTCCAAAGGGCAGGGCTCTCACCAGAGCGGGCCTCCCTCGGACTCTGGCACATCGTGCTGCAGCGTCTGACCAAGAGGTACCGTACGGCGCTGACCGGAACCGACACTGACGAACAGGCCCGCGTACAGGCAGCGTTCGCGGACGCTCCCTCGGACTTCCTGCAGACCCTCCTCAGCACGGACGTCACCAACCTGTTCGCAGACGTCATCCACCTGCGCAACACCTGGAGCGGCCATTCAGGGGCAACGAGCGAGGACTCCCTCAAAGAACAGCTCGCCACCCTGACCGGTCACATGCACACCTTGCGCAATCTGATCGGTGCCAGCTGGCAAGACTTCCCCCTCGTACGCGCCGGTGGCGCCCGGGTTAGGAACGGGATATTCCACCATGATGTGGATCTCGCCATGGGGCCCAACACCCCATTCCGCCAGGAACGGATCCCCAGCAACTCCGCCCCGGAAGAAGACGGCCTCTACCTCCTGCCCCGCGAGGGCGGCAGCGCTCTGCGACTCGCCCCGCTGGTCGAGCTGCAGCCGGGCGCCTTCGGAGCGAACAGCGACTGCTATTTCTACAACCGCCTGCAGACCGGCGGCATCAGGTTCGTGGCATACCACGAAGCCGCCGAATCGGAAGCGCTCAAGCAGACCCGCTCCACCGCAGCCCTGGTCGCCGACCTGACCTCCGGCACCTCGGCCCCTATGTAATCGGGCCCGGACAGTCGTTGTAAGTGCCTCGACCGTTTTGCCGAGGACTGCCCCGACCCTGCCGAGCCAGAAACCGAAGACAACGGTTACCCGTCGGGGGCGCAGTCGCGGTCCGGCGTGCGCAGAGCAAGCAGCCGAAGATGCGCCCTTCCAGCGGACGTGACCTATCGTGTGTCTGCAAGCGGCCCGAAGGATCAGGGCTCTGGTCGGGCGCCTGGCTTGCCCCTCACCGATTCTTCTTTCGCAACCCAGCTCGTCCAGCCGCTAGCGAAGCGCTGTCGGTGTGGGAGGCCCGAGGGGGCGTACAAGCAGGTCTGTGATGTCGGCTCTGTCCCGACCTGGTTTCTGTGTGGCAGGGGGACGACCTTCACGCGTGACGTCGGCGTTCGTGCGTCGAGAGCAATTGTCACTTCTTGTGGATCGGGGAGTAGGGAGTGGCTACCGTCCCGCGATGAGTCTCGGCAGTTCGCGCATGTCATAGAAGACGGTGGTGTCGCGGCCTTCGAGGCGTTCGGCCGGGGTCAGTCCGCCGACGTAGCCGAAAGACCGCATGCCGGCGGCACGGGCGGCGTAGACGCCGGGCCGGCTGTCCTCGACCACGACGCAGGCCGCGGGGTCGACGCCCATCCGGCGGGCGGCGTACAGGAACAGGTCGGGGGCGGGTTTGCCGCGGGAGACCTCGGTGGAGCTGTAGATGCGGCCTGCGAAGCGTTCGTAGAGTCCGGTGCGGCCGAGGGTGTGCCGCATCTTGTCGTGGGAGCCGCTGGAGGCCACACTTCCGTCGCTGACCTGCAATGCTCGATCCGTCCAGCCGGGCGCCGTTAGGTGGCGGTGTCGTGAGCACGGACATCCGCGACGGCATCGAGTTTCGCCGTCCTCCCACTGGTACCAACACCACGACGGCGAGCCGTGGGTGGCTGCCATGGATCTTCGGCCGCTGTATGACGAGACCGACTGTTCAGGACGTGATGTTGCTGGCACGGGCGACTGCCTTCTGCCCGCGGCCGGCGTACTCCGGCGGATCGGGCAGCGGGTCGAAAATCGATGGTCATCCGAGCTGGCCGGGCCCACGCTGTACGCCATGGAACAACCGCTCCGCGAGATCCGTGCGCTCTACACGGCGTCCACGATCACCGTCTATCAGGCGTACCGCCCGGAGATCGGCGGCCCCGCCGTCCGCAAGGGCCGCTTCCCCGCCGCGTGGAAGCCCGACCGCATGACGTGGATAAAGCCCAGCTTCTTGTGGATGATGTACCGCTGCGGCTGGGGCATGAAGGAGGGGCAGGAGACCGTCCTCGCCGTCGAGATCACTCGCGACGGCTTCGACTGGGCGCTGCGCCATGCCTGCCTGTCGCACTACGTCCGCGGACTGCACCCCGATCGCGCCGCCTGGCAGCGTGACCTCAAGCGCGCACCGGCCCGCGTCCAGTGGGACCCCGAACGCGACCTGCACCTGCGTCCCCTGCCGCACCGCTCACTGCAACTGGGGCTCTCGGGAGAGGCGTCGGCGCGCTACGCGAACGAGTGGATCGTGTCCATCAACGACGTGACACCGCTCGCCCACGAGATCCACGCACGCGTCAAGGACGGCGAACTGGACTCAGCCACCCAACTGCTCCCCCAAGAGCAGGGATACCCCGCCAGCGAAGAACTCCTGGCCCATCTGTGTCCCTGACCGGCAGTCCGGGCAGGACCGCAGGCACCACCCACGGGTCACACGGCGCCAAAGGTCTGTGAACACTGCTTGATGACCCACATGCTGTCAGGCTTCCACGCGGCGGGGAAACGGCCCTTGCGGGCGGCGGGTCCGCCGATCTCCGGGCGGTACGCCTGGTAGACGGTGATCGTGGACACCGTGTGGAGCGCGCGGATCCTGCGGAGCGGTTCTTCCATGGCGTACAGCGTGGGCTCGGGCAACTCGGACGACCACCGAATTTCGACCCGCTGCTCGATCCGCGGGAGCACGCCGGCCGCAACCGGCAGGCAGTCGCCCATGCGAGCCGAAGCGCGTCCGGCGCATGGAGCGACATCCCGGCAATGCCGCACGCGAGGTGGCGGACGTCAGAGAGCCGAATATCGCAGACCCTTACGCTGCCGAATCCGACAGGACGCTTCTGTGGACGGTCACGTAATTCCCCAGGGCCACGGTCACGTAATTCCGGAGGGGGATCCGGGGCCGGCGTGCCTGAAGGCGGCCCGAACTACCGCCCTGAGCGGGGCCATGCGAATTCACATGACAGTGGAGAGCGAGCTCCTCGATCATTGACCGATGACCACGGGACCGGATCTTCTCAGTCTGAGCATCGCGTGCCCTCCACCCGACGAGGGCGTCATAGAGGTCCGCCCGATCGTCAATGGCCGGGATCTTCTGGCCGAGGCCGTCCCCGGTGACGTGGAAGGCTCCCGGTACCTGGGAGTGAGCCCCCGGTACCTGCTGGGCCAGGACGGACTGTTGCATGCCACGGCGACGCGCCACGAGGTTGGTCTCGCTTGGTCCGGGTGCGGTGTGGAGGAGTGCTGTGGCGCGCTGTACATGACGGTCACGCGTGACGGGGATCATGTTGTCTGGGCGCGCTGGCGCGACCTGGCCAATCAGGACGTCGACCTGCCGGACCTTCGGTTCACCGCAGGTCAGTACGAGGCCGAGGTCCTTCGAGCCGGAGAGGACCGCAGTTGGGAGTGGCCGGCAGGAGCGGTTGCGCAGCTGCTCGAGGCTCGCCTGAGGGGACGCGGGGACTGGCTCGTCAGGTGGGACTGCGAGTTGGAAGGCGTCTGGGCCTCCCGCAAGGAACCCGATCGAATCCACGTCGTCCTGGGTCATCCCCGTGACCGCGCCGATTCAGATCTGCCCTGGCTCCAGTTCGGGATGACCCTCCCGATCTCCGCGGACGCCCCATCGGACCAGACCCAGCACCTTGAAGCGCGGCTGAGAAGCCGTATCTCAACCGAACGTGATCGTTTGATTTCTGCTGGTCAGGAATGGTTTCGCTCGGGTTGAGGGAGGCATGTCGACGTCTTGTG
>NZ_JBVHMN010000032.1:0-65121 GCF_055558435.1 Streptomyces sp. NPDC025784 | reverse complement strand
ACACAAGACGTCGACATGCCTCCCTCAACCCGAGCGAAACCATTCCTGACCAGCAGAAATCAAACGATCACGTTCGGTTGAGATACGGCTTCTGAAGCGCTCAGTCACAGCACCTGTGGCTGAACGCCCCAGTTGGCCATTCTGAGCGTCACAGCTGGCCATCACAGCCCCGGGCGAAGGTGCTGGCGGCGTCCATGCGTATCTGGGATACGACGTTTGCGTGATCACCATGCGCACTGGGCGAGTTCCTTGCCGGTGATGCCTGCGTCCAGGCGTATCTCCCGCAGGCGTGCGGCGAGGGCTGCGCGTGCTTCCTGCACGCTGGACGTGGGGAAGGGGGGCATGTCGGGTTACTTGACCTCGTACTCGTCGTGCGGGGTGGCGCCTTCCCAGATCTTCTCGAACGTGGTGGAGGACATCTGCACGATGCTGGGGTCCTCGCACAGCTCTTTCCTCTCCCACTCCCCGTCGCCGGAGAAGTGGTGCACGCGGATCAGCCGGTCGTCGAAGATCCAGAAGTCGCAGCCGGGCACGAGAAGGTCTGCTGTGCGGTGCCGGGGCAGCCAGCGGACCAGCTCACCGGCTTCCACGTTGGCGCGGGTGACGTAGTGCTCCCAGCGGATGTACTCGCTGACGGGCTCCGAGACGATCCGGGCCCGGCGGATGCGTACGCCTCGGCCTGCGGCGTCGGCGATCTGCTGGTGGAAGGACCGCCACCAGGAGGCCCGGTCGGCCCAGTCGGTGCGATGTCCCTGCTGCCATGCCTCGAAACGCGGGTTGCTGTAGTAGCTGTCCGGGGACAGTGCGTCGCAGCGAGCGGTCGACTCGTCGTCGGCCCTGTAGCTCTGGAACGCTAGGGGCGCGCGACCGCCTGCAGGCCGGACATGTCCAGCACGGACATGCCGCGGTAGCCGGTGCGGATGAGGCCCTGCTCCCTGCGGCGACGGACACCGCAGGCACTGCGGTGCCGCAGCCGTGACGGCTCATACGCCCTCCCGAGGCAGCCCGGGTGACCGGGCGATCTCTTGCCCGGCGGCTTCGACGACGGCCAGTACGGCGGCCGCCGCAGCCGCGGGATCGCCGGCCGCCACCGCTTCCACGATGGCGCGGTGGCCGGGCAGCGAGGCTTCCACCGCGCCCGGGGTCTGGGTGCTGACGAGGAAGCTGTGTTCCAGCGCGATGTCGATGGCGCGGCCCAGTGAGCCGAGCAGCCGGTTGCCGCCGGCGTCGAGCAGGGCCCGGTGGAAGGCGATGTCGGCCTCGATGTAGCCGCTGCGGCCGGGTTCCGCCGCTGCGGCCTCCATCGCGGCCAGGGCGTCGTACAGGGCTCGTACGTCGTCAGGGCCGGCCCGGCCGGCGGCGAGCCGGGCTGCCTCGGGCTCGACGATCCGGCGCAGTTCACTGGTGTCGCGCAGCAAAGCCGCGGCGTCCCCGGCCTGTTTCCAGCGCAGTACGTCACGGTCCAGGTGGTTCCAGTGCTCCGGGGGCAGTACGCGTGTGCCGGTGCGGGGGCGTACACGCAGCATCCCCTTGGCCACCAGAGCCTTCACCGCCTCCCGCAACACGCCCCGGCTGACGCCGATCTCGGTCGCGAGCAGGTCCTCGACCGGCAGCGCGTGCCCCGGTTGCCACACTCCGCCCACGATGCGCCGACCGAACTCGTCGACCACTCGCTCGTGCATGGTCAGGAAGTGCACCACTCTCTGTTCACCTCTGGACGTCATTCATCGAATCATTTAATGATTGCTCCCAGGCTACTGCCTGCGGTGTCTCCGCCGGCACCGCCCCACCGTGAACCACCGACGCGAAGCCACGGGAGTACTTACATGACCGACGGGAACAGGACGAGCCGTCGCAGCCAGGCGTGGTTCGGTGCGAGCGGCCGCGGCGGGATGCTGTACCGCTCCTGGATGCGCAACCAGGGGTTCGGGCATGAGGTCTTCGACGGCCGCCCCGTCATCGGCATCGCGACCAGCGCTTCCGAACTCGCCCCGTGCAACGCCCATCTGACACGTGTCGCCGAAGCCGTCAAGCGCGGGGTGTGGCAGGCGGGCGGCTTCCCGCTCCAGTTCCCCACCATGGCCACCGGCGAGACCCTGATGCGCCCCACCGCCATGCTGTACCGCAACCTCATGGCCATGGAGGTCGAGGAGCTGATCCGGGCCAACCCGCTCGACGGCGTCGTGCTGCTGTCCGGCTGCGACAAGACGACCCCCGCCATGCTGATGGGCGCCGCCAGCGTCGACCTGCCCGCCGTCATGGTCACCGGCGGGCCGATGCTCAACGGCAAGTACCGCGGCCAGGACGTGGGATCCGGCACCCATGTGTGGAAGTTCGAGGAGGACCTCAAGACCGGCCGGATGACCGAGGAGGAGTGCTTCTTCGCCGAGGGCTGCATGGCCCGCTCCGACGGCCACTGCATGACCATGGGCACCGCCTCCACGATGGCCTGCATGGCCGAGGCGCTCGGCATGCAGCTGCCCGGCTCGGCGGCCTGGCCCGCGGTCGACTCCCGGCGGATGGAGACCGCGCAGGCGGCGGGGCAGCGCATCGTGCGGATGGTGGAGGAGGAGCTGCGCCCCTCGCAAATCCTTACCCGGGAGGCGTTCGAGAACGCCATCAGGGTCAACGCGGCCATCGGCGGCTCCACCAACGCCATCATCCATCTCACCGCCATCGCCGGACGCGTCGGCGTCGACCTGGACCTCGAGGACTTCGACGAGCTGGTCCGCGCGGTGCCGACCCTGGTCAACCTGATGCCCAGCGGCACGTACCTCATGGAGGACTTCTGCTACGCGGGCGGGCTGCCCGCCGTCATGGCCGAGCTGCTGCGCGGTGAGCTGCTGCACGGCGAGCAGATCACCGTCACGGGACGCGGCGTCGCCGAGAACGTCGAAAGCGCCGAGAACGACAACACCGACGTCATCACCGGCCTCGACGCCCCCTTCCAGCCGGCCGGCACCGGTACCGCCGTCCTGCGCGGCAACCTGTGCCCCGACGGCGCCGTCATCAAGCAGTCCGCCGCCTCCCCGCACCTGCTCACCCACCGCGGCCCGGCACGCGTCTTCGACTCCCCCGAGGCCTACCACCAGGTCGCCGACGACCCGGATCTCGACGTCGACGAGAACACCGTCATCGTCATCCGCAACGCCGGCCCCAAGGGCTACCCCGGCATGCCCGAGGTCTCCAACGTCCCGCTGCCCGCCAAGCTGCTGAAGGCCGGCGTCACGGACATGGTGCGCATCTGCGACGGCCGGATGAGCGGCACCGGGTACGGGACCGTCGTCCTGCACGTGGCACCCGAGGCCGCCGTGGGCGGACCCCTCGCCCTCGTGCGCGACGGCGACGTCGTCGTCCTCGACGTCCCGAACCGCACCCTGAACCTGGACGTGGAAGACGCCGAGCTCACCCGGCGCCGACAGGCCTGGAAGGCACCCGCCGAGCAGCACACCAGCGGCTACGCCTGGCTCTACACCCAGAACGTGGAACAGGCCGACCGGGGCGCCGACTTCGGTTTCCTGCGCGGAAGCCGCGGCCACGAAGTCCCCCGCGACTCCCACTGACTCCGCCCCCGGTGACCCAACCCTCGAATCCAGGAGAGCATCGATCGTGGAATCGGCAGCAGCGCGTCCTCACCCTGTCCTCACCGCCGCCTCCGTCCTGCCGGAGGACGCCGGCCAAGCCGCCCTCGTCGCGCGCGTCCACCATCCAAAGTGGGACGGACCGTGCGTGGCCGCGGTCCGCGGCGAGCAGGTCGTCGACCTGACCGCCATCGCACCCACCGTCTCCGACCTGCTGGAACGCGACGACGCGGCCACGGTTGTCCGCGAGGCCGACGGCGAGACCACCTGGCACCTGGACGAACTGCTGCAGGCGCCGGCCGGCCGCCGTGACGTTCCGCATCTTCTGGCCCCCATCGACCTGCAGGTGATCAAGGCCGCGGGCGTCACCTTCGCCCGGAGTCTGCTGGAGCGCGTCATCGAGGAGCGCACGGGCGGCGATCCGGCACAGGCCGCACGGGTACGCGAGCGCGTCGGGCAGGTGGTGGGCGGCGCGCTCGACGGCATCCGTCCCGGATCGCCGGAAGCGGACAAGGCCAAGGAACTCCTGGTCGCCGAAGGACTGTGGTCGCAGTATCTGGAGGTCGGCATCGGGCCGGACCCGGAGGTGTTCACCAAGGCCCCGGTGCTGTCCGCGGTCGGCACCGGGGCCGACATCGGCGTGCTCGGCGCCTCGGTGTGGAACAACCCCGAGCCCGAGGCCGTCCTCGTCGTGGACTCGCGCGGCCGGGTACGCGGCGCGACGCTCGGCAACGACGTCAACCTCCGCGACATCGAGGGACGCAGCGCGCTGCTGCTGTCCCGTGCCAAGGACAACAACGCCTCCTGCGCGATCGGCCCGTTCATCCGCCTGCTCGACGACGGCTTCGGCCTCGACACCGTACGCGGGCTCGACATCGACCTGCGGATCGACGGCACGCACGGCTACGTTCTGCACGGCCGCAGCTCCATGCGCGAGATCAGCCGCGACGTACTGGACCTGGTGGCCGCCACCCACGGTCCGCACCATCAATACCCGGACGGTTTCGTGCTGTTCACCGGAACGCTGTTCGCCCCCACCGAGGACCGACAGGCACCCGGGGCGGGCTTCACCCACGAGCACGGCGACATCGTACGGATCTCCAGCCCCCGGCTCGGTGCGCTCGTCAACACCGTCGTCCCCAGTGAGCAGGCCCCGCCGTGGACGTTCGGCGTACGGGAGTTGATGCACAACCTCGCCCGGCGTGGCCTGCTGTGAGCCCGGCCGCAGGCGTCGCCGGCACCAGGCGGGTTCTGCACGGCCATCACCCTGGCTCGGGCCGGCCGACACAGCCCACTCCGTCGTGAGCCGCCGGATGCTCGGTCGTCGTTCAGGACGCAGCGGGCAGGGGTGACACCCGGGCGAGCTCGCCCGGGTGTCACCCCCCACCACTGGCGAGGTCGCCTGCGCCGTGTACTCAGCGCTCGATGGTGGCTGCGAGCAGTGCGGTCACGGGCTTCGATGCCGCTGTCGGTGGACAGGTCGGCGGCGACGGTCCTGACCGCGACATCGCGGTGCGCATCAGCGAACTACTCGAGGCGGTCCTCACGGCGGCCGACGACGATCAGGTCGTAACCGTCGGAGGCGAGACGTTCGGCGAATGCCTTGCCGATGCCGGAAGCGGCACCGGTGACGAGAACGATTTTGCTCACGAGAGGCTGTTTCGGCGCCGGCCTCACGCATGGCCCGGTCGAACAGTTCCCTGTCCAACGCCTCGACGCCGCAGAGGTGCTCGGCGTTGTCGGGCCCCACCATGGTGTTCAGCAGCGACAGCGCGGCGCTCGACGCGCTGCCCAGCTTCCAGACCTCGACCAGAGGGTGGACCGACCTCGCATCGTGACCGTCACAGGGCTCCGGCGTCGCGGGCCGTCCAGACGCTCGGATAGATCGGCCGGAAGCCGAGCTCCCGGCGGATGCGCTGGTTGGACATGATCCCGAACCACGGGTCGGGGTCCGTGAGCTCGTCAAGCCCGGCGGGCACCTCGACGCCGTTGAGCTGGTACAGCTCGACCGTCGTGACAGGGGCGTCATCGGCGATGTTGTAGATCCGGCCGGCGATGCCCGGCGTGTACAGCAGACGCATCAGACCCTGGGCGACGTCCGCGTGGTGGGCCATCTGCAGACGCTGGTGCGGCGCCCAACCGGCGGCCCAGTGAAGGGAGTTGGCGAGGTGCGGGTCGCCCTCGCCGTAGACGAACGGGAGCCGCCCGATGCGTACGTCCAGGCCCTTCAGCGCGAGCAGTTCACGCTCGGCCTCGGCCTTGGACTCGGGGTAGGCGCCCCACATCTCGCCGCCCGGTCGGCTCTCGTCCTCCTCAGTCAGCGGGCGGCCCCGTCCGACGCCGTACACATTGCCCGTGCTGACCTGCACGAACCGCTCCACGCCGGAGGCCTGCGCGGCGCGGCCCAGGGCCACCGCGGCATCCCGGTTGACGGCCCACGCCTCCTCGTCCGGCACCCCGCGAAAGGAGGCGGCGACGTTCACGACGGCGTCCACGCCGACGAGCGCCTTGCCGAGTGTCTCCTCCTCACGCATGTCTCCCACGGCGACCTGGGCGCCCAGCTCCGCGAAGCGCTCGCCGCGGGTCGCATCCCGTACCAGGACCCGCACCTGCTCGCCCGGCTGCCGCTGGGCCAGCAGCCTCGGCACGAAGCGGCGTCCGACCTGTCCCGTCGTACCGGTCACCAACGTCAGCATGATGTGCTCCTCACGCACTGTGTCGCCTGTCGTTGATGACCAGCCTCGGCGGATGCGGGAGCGATCGGCAGAGACCTCTTCATCAGGGGATCGGGAGTCCCTGGATAAACCGGCCGGCCTCCCGCACCCTGGAGAGGTGAACCGCAGCGAACTCGCCGACTTCCTGCGGCGCGCTCGCGCCCGCCTGGACCCCTCCGACGTGGGCCTCACGGCCGGCGCCCGCCGCCGTACGCCGGGGCTGCGCCGCGAGGAGGTGGCCCAGTTGGCCGGCATGTCGGTGGACTACTACACGCGGCTGGAACAGTCCCGGGGCCCGACCCCGTCCCGCCAGACACTCACCGCGCTGGCCCGCGCCCTGCGCCTGACGGAGGACGAACGCGACCACCTCTTCCACCTCACCGGTGCACAGCCGCCGCGCCGGGAGGCAACCAGCACGCACGTACGCCCAAGCCTGCTCCTGGTGCTGGACCGGCTGCACGACACCCCGGCGATGGTGGTGACCGACTACGGCGAGGTCCTGGCCCAGAACGCGCTGTCACGGGCGCTGAGCGGAGACGTCCTCGCCCGCCCGCCCCAGGGACGCAACATGATCCGCCGCTTCTTCCTGGACCCGGCGGCCCAGGAGCTGTTCCCGCCCGAGGACCGCCCCGAGCGCGCCCGCGAGCAGGTCGCCGGCCTGCGAGCGGTGGCCTCGGCCCGCCCCGCGGACCCGGAACCCGCCGCCCTGGTCGCCGAACTACGCGCCACGAGCGAGGAGTTCGCCCGCCTCTGGGACGAACACGAGGTCGCCGTACGCCGCGCCGCCACGAAACGCTTCCGGCACCCTGCGATCGGCATCCTCGAACTCGACTGCGAGGTCCTTGTCAACTCCGACCACAACCAGCAGCTCGTCATCCACACGGCCCGCCCGGGCACGCAGTCGTACGAGCGCTTGCAGTTGCTGCGAGTGGTGGGCTTGCAGGACATGACGCCGACGAGCTCCTGAACGCCTGCGCGCCTTTCGAGTTCGCTCCCTGCCCACGGCACATCGCCCACGGTCCCGAACTCCGCGCCATCGGGCGCCGGATCGGCTCCGTTGGTGCTCTGCCTCTGGGGACGCAGGGCTACGTCAGTAGGCGGGTTCGATGTAATCGATGTCGGTGAACTCGACTTCGAGCTGGTCGGCTCGGCGCCCGTTGTCCTTGACGGACACATCCTGGATGCCTGCGGCGATGACAGGGTTTTGTGTGCGCAGCGCCTGCCGCTGCTGCGACGTGCGCTGCGCACACCCTGCTCAGGCCTTGGCCACCGGCTCCCGGCCGAACGTGGCATGGAGGCGCCGCGTGTGGTCCACGGGGCGCTCGGCTCCGGTCAGCGTGACCCTGGCTGTCAGGCGCGCATCCGCGCTGGAGGCGGCCAGCCGCAGTTCCAGTTCGCCCGGTTCGACGATGCGCCGGCCGTCGCGCCCGGTGAAGGAAGCGAGGTCGGCCGGGACCGTGACACGGACCCGACGGGCCTCGCCCGGCTCCAGCTCCAGGCGGGTGTAGCCGACGAGGCGCTGCACCGGCTGGACGACGGAGGCGACCGGGTCGTGCAGGTAGAGCTGAACGACCTCGGTGCCGGACCGTTCGCCGGTGTTGCGCACGGTGCAGGCGAGGGTGAACTCGCCGTCCGTCGGGGCCTGCTGGGCCTCCACGGTCAGATCGCTCCAGTCGAACTCCGTATAGGACAGTCCGTGGCCGAAGGCGAACGCCGGGGTCGGGTCGATGTTGGACACCTCGCTGGTGTGTGCGAGGCGCGCGCCGAGGTAGGTGGTCGGCTGGGAGCCCGGCCGCCGCGGCACGCTGACCGGCAGACGTCCGGAGGGATTGATACGGCCGCTGAAAACGCCGGCGATCGCGTGCGTGCCCTCCTCCCCGGGGAAGAAGGACTGCACGATCGCGGCGGACTCGTCCGCGGCGCGGCCCAGAGCGTACGGCCGTCCTGCGAGCAGCACGGTGATCACGGGTGTGTCCAGATCGAGCAGGGCGTCGAGCAGTTGCTGCTGTGCGCCGGGCAGGATGAGCGCCTCGGCGTCGCAGCCCTCGCCGCTGGTACCCCGCCCGAACAGCCCGGCACGGTCGCCGAGCACCACCACGGCGACGTCGGCCTCGCGTGCCGCCTGGACGGCGTCGGGGATGTGGGAGAGGTCTCCGTCGTCGATTCCGGTGCCGCGGGCGAGCGTGAACTCGGCGTCGGGGAATTCCGCGGCGAGCGTGTCGCCAAGCGTGGGCAGCGCGATGCCGAGCGGGGTGCCGGGATGGCGGACGCCGATGTGCTGCGGGAAGGAGTAGCAGCCCAGTACCGCCGTGGGCTCGGTCGCGTTGGGACCGATCAGGGCGATGCGACGCGGCCGGGTGAGCGGCAGGGTGCCGTCGTTGGTGAGCAGGACGACCGCCTTCTCGGCGATCTCGCGGGCCAGTTGACGGTTCTCGGGCCGGTCCAGGTCGACCGTGCCGCGCAGGGCCTGCGGGGTGTCGGTGTCCGCGCCGTCGAGGGCCGTCGGCATCGGGTTCCAGTCGGGGTCGAGCAGGCCCAGCATCGCCTTCTGGGTGAGGACGTGGCGCAGGGCACGGTCGATGAGCTCTTGCGGTATGCGGCCCTCGGTGACGGCCTGCACGAGGGGTTCGCCGTACGTCTTGACGTTGGGCAGTTCGACGTCGATGCCGGCCGCGAGTGCGCTGCCGGCGGCATCGCCCCAGTCGGCCGCGATGCCGTGCAGGGTCTTGAGGAAGGCGATGGCGAAGTAGTCGGCGACGACGGTGCCGTCGAAGCCCCATGTGTCGCGCAGCAGTCCGGTCAGCAGGTCCGCGTCGGCCGCGGAGGGTATGCCGTCGGTGTCGGTGTAGGCGTTCATGACCGACCGTGCGCCCCCTTCGCGGATGGCCATCTCGAAGGGAGGCAGCAGAACGTCGGCTCGTTCACGCGGGCCCACGGAGGAGGGGGCGAGGTTACGGCCGGCGCGGGAGGCCGAGTAGCCGACGAAGTGCTTGAGGGTGGCGACGATGCCGGCGGACTCGAGGCCCTGCACGTACGCCGTCCCGATGCTGCCGACGAGGTACGGGTCCTCGCCGATGGTCTCCTCCACCCGGCCCCAGCGTGCGTCGCGTACGACGTCGAGGACGGGTGCGAGGCCCTGGTGAACGCCGACGGACCGCATGTCGCGGCCGATGGCTGCGGCCATGCGGCGCACCGTGTCCGGGTCGAAGGTAGCGCCCCAGGACAGCGGTACGGGGTAGGCGGTGGCGCCCCATGCGGCGAACCCGGCCAGGCACTCGTCGTGCGCGAGAGCGGGTATGCCGAAGCGGTTCGCCGAGGCGATGCGGGCCTGGGTGCGGGCCAGGGAGAGGGCGCCGAGCGCGGGGTCGACGGGCACGGTGCCGAACGGACGGGTCAATTGACCCAGTCCGGTGGGCAGCAGCGCCTCGAGGTCGATGGCCTCCTCCATGTCGTGCTGGTGGGGGGCCACTTCGCCGCCCTGGTCGGAGGCGCCGACCCACACACCGTACAGCTGGGCTGTCTTCTCCTGAAGGGTCATCGCGTCGATCAGGGCGTCGACCCTGGTGGTGACGGGGAGGGTGGAGTCGTTCCAGAGGGGGGTTTGGGGGGTGGTCTCTACGGCCACGGTGGCGTTCACTTTCCTCCCACGCCCATCAGGCCCTGGAGCAGGACGAGACGGGCGAACAGGTAGACGAGCAGGGCGGGCGTCGGCAACGGCACCACGGCTCCCGGCAGACCCGGATGCCCTCCATGGTGCCGATCCGCCACTGGTCACGGCGTCGGGTCGATCACTTGCTGAATCCGGCGGTCAGACCGCTGAGCAGCTGACGGCGGCCGCATGCGTACAGGACCAGGACGGGCAGGGTCGTGAGGACGACGGAGGCGAGGACGGCGGGGATGTTGATGCCGTACTGGCCCTGGAAATTCCACAGTGCGAGCGGGAGGGTCCGGCGGCCGGGGCTCTGGGTGAGGACCAGGGGCAGCAGGAATCCGTTCCAGATGGTCAGTCCATTGAAGATGGACACGGTGAGGATGGCCGGCCGGGTGAGCGGCGCCGCCAGCTTCCACAGCGTCGTCCACTCGGTGGCGCCGTCGACCCGCATCGAGTCGAACAGCTCCTTGGGCACATCACGGATGAAGTTGGAGAGCACCAGCACGGACAGCGGGATGGCGAAGGCGATCGACGGGAGGATCATCCCCAGCAGGCTGTCGTACAGTTTCAGCCTGATGATGATCAGGTAGACCGGGATGATCGTCGCCTGCAGCGGGATGGCCAGGCCCATCAGGAACAGCCCGTTGATCGCACGCAGGCCCCGCATGTGCCAGCCGCGCACGATCGCGTAGGCGGCCATGAAGGAGAACGCGACCGCCGGCACCATGGCCCCGAAGGTGACCACGACGCTGTTCACGAAGTAGCCGATGAAGTCGGACTCGATGACCAGCTTGTAGTTGTCGAGCGTGGGGTCGCCCGTGGGCACCAGAGGGTTGCTCGAGTAGTAGCCGCTCTGGGGCTTGAGGCTCGTGATGACAATCCAGTACAGCGGTACGACGACGATGACGAGCCAGATCCATCCGGCCAGGCCGCCGAGCCAGTTGGGCCGGCTGGATGCCGGGCGGGAGTTGTGCCCGCGCCGGGGTCGGACGGCCTTCTTCGGTGTCTGCGCCTTGGTGAGCATGGTGGTCATGTCAGGCCCCCTCGAGTTGGCTCGCACCGGCGTCCCGGCCTCCGAGCCGGCGCAGCAGCAGTGCGAGCGCGAGGCCCACCAGGACCAGGACGACCGCGATGGCGCTGGCCGGTCCCATCTCGCTGGCCTGCCATCCCCGTTTGTACATGTCCAGCGCGAGGACCCGGGTGGCGTCCGCCGGGCCGCCCTCGGTCAGGATGAAGATCAGGTCGAAGAAGGTCAGCGACCCGACCACCATCAATGTGGACGACGTGATGATGGTGTACTTCAGCTGGGGCAGCGTGATGCTGAAGAACTGCCGGACCCGCCCGGCGCCGTCCAACTGCGCGGCCTCGTACATGGACTTCGGAATCTGCTGGACGCCACCCTGGTAGATCAGCGAGTGCAACGGGATGAACTGCCAGGAGACGACGAAGATGACGACGCCGAACGCGAGCCAGGGGCGTCCCAGCCAGTCCTTGACGAGCACGTCGATCTTCAGCCCGGCACCGAGCCCGAAGTTGGGGTCCAGCAGAGCCTTGTACGCGATCGCGATCGCGGCGGAGCTGAGCAGCAGCGGGACGAAGTACACCACGCCCAGCACCGCACGGTAGCGCTGGCGGCCGGCCATGAACGTGCCCAGCAGAATGCTGAGCGGAGTCTGGACGGCCCAGGACACGACCATCACGAGGAAGGTCACCCACAGGGCGTGCGGCAGCCCGGGGCTGGTGAGGATCGTGCGCCAGCTGCGCAGTCCGGACGGGTGGATGGCGCCGATCCCGTCCCACGTGGTGAAGCTCAGTACGAAGACACCGATGAGCGGAGCCACGGCGAAACAGATGAACATCACCAACGCCGGCATCGCCAGCCACGGCAGAATGCTCCGTGGCCTGCGACGCGGCGGGTGGCTGGTGAGTGAACTCATGTGCCGATGACCGCATTCATGTTGGCGGCGAACTTCTGCGGCGAGAGGGACAGCTGGAACAGCTTGGCGATGTTGTCCAGCAGCGTCGCGGCGGCCGCGGGGCTGAGCGCCTGGTCCCAGGACTGGCCGAACGACTTGGCCTTGCTGGCGATGCCGTAGTTGACCTGGAGGAAGTCGGCGCTCTTGGAGGACGCCAGCTGCTTGTCGATGCCCAGCCGGATCGGCACCGAGCCGTTGTCGATCCATGCCTTCACCTCGGCGTCCTGGAGGACGCCGGTGGCGAAGAAGTCCTTGGCTATCTTCTTCTCCTCGGCGGAGGCCTTCGAGGAGATGGAGAGGTACTGGGCGGGGTTGCCGACCGTGTTGCTCGGGTCGCCCTTGCCGCCGTCGACGGGCGGGAAGTTCATGTAGCCCAGCCCGCCGCTGGAGACGAAGTCCCCGCCGTCGGTCGACAGGCCGCCGTACGCCCAGGCGCCGTGCAGCATCATCGCAGCCTTGCCGGTGTACAGCAGCGCCTGGTCGGCGTTGGAGTCCGCGGTGATCGAGGAGAAGCCCTTGATGAAACCTTTGGCCTTGACCAGCTCCTGCACCTTGGTCAGCGCGGTGATGGCGTCCGGGTTGGACCAGGCGTTCTTCTCGCCCTCGATGACGGCCTGGAACACCTCGGGACCGCCGATGCGGTCGAACAGGAACTCCAGCCACATCATGCTCGTCCACCGGGACTGGCCACCCAGTGAGAACGGCGCGATGCCCTTCGCGTTGAACTTGGGGACCAGGGCCATGATGTCGTCCCAGGACTGCGGCGGGTTCACGCCGACCTGGTCGAAGAGCTTCTTGTTGTAGTACAGGATGATCGGCTGCACGGTCTCGACGGGCATCGCGTAGATCTTGCCGTCGACGGTCGCAGCGCCGAACGAGGACGGGAACAGCTTCTTCTTGACCTCGGCGTTCTCGTCGAACCACGAGGTGAGGTCCTCGACCTGGCCCGCCTCGGCGTAGGTGCGCAGCGTTCCGCCGCCCCAGCCCCAGATGATGGTGGGCGCCTGCCCGGCACCGATGGCGGTCTTGATCTTCGTCTTGTACGCGTCGTTCTGGAACGTGGTGTCTTTGATCTGCTTCTTGGGGTGGGCCTTGTTGAACGCGTCCACCGCGCCTGCCCTGACGCCTTCCTGCGGCTGGCCGTTCAGGTACCAGTACGTGGCTCCGGCGTTGCTCTTGCCGGGACCGGACGAGCCGCCGCAGGCAGTCAGCGCCGCGGAGACCGGCACAGCGGCGGCCATACCGAGGAGGGTACGCCGAGACAAGGTACGTCGAGAGAGAGGGATCTCCATGTTTGTTCTCCGCACTCGAGAGCCACCAACTTCTCATGAGTCATGGTGAAAACGTTTCGAAACCACCGGCTCAGGTTTCGTGCGTGCAAATTAGGTTTCAGGCCGATGCAGTGTCAAGGCATGTGCAAGCACGTTGCCGAGAAACCTTCAACTGCGTAGTGTCGGACGCGTACGGCTCCCGAGAAGCCCTGACCCGAGGATCGAAACATTTCGAAACCCTGAGGGTGAGGGCAGGGGAGAGTGAGGATGCGATGGCTGCGACTGCTTCCCTGCCGGCGCCGGATCAGGCCCGCGGGCAGGCTGCACGTGCAGCTCCCAGCCCTCCGAGTTCCCTGCCGGTTGCCATAGAGTTGACCGATTCCACCCACGTCGCCGACACGGACCGGCGGCTCGTGAGACCGGTGGACGTACAGCTGAGAGGAACCGATGCCACCGAACGCCAGGCGCACCACTTTGGCGGACATCGCGCAAGCGGCTGGGGTCTCCGTCGCGACCGTGTCCAAGGTGGTCAACGGCCGCGGTGACGTGGCGCCGCAGACCCGCGCCCGGGTGCAGGAACTGCTGCGCCAGCACGACTACCTCGCGCCCGTGTTCCGCACCGCCGAGGCCGTGGAATGCCCGACCATCGAGGTGCAGTTCCAGGGCGGCCTCAAGTCGTACGTGGCCAAGGCCCTGGAAGGCATCATCGACTCCGCCGCCGAAGCAGGAGCCTCGGTGGTGATCAGCAAGGCGTCCCGCGCCCCGCACTGGGCACGGGATCTGGTCTCAGCCGGGCGCCGCGCCCTCATCGCGGTCACCAGCGTGTACACCGCCGCACACCTGAAGGAGCTGGCCCGGGTCGGGCTGCCGCTGGTCGTGCTGGACCCGCTGCACCTGCCGGACAGCCGGGTCCACAGCGTCGGGGCGACCAACTTCTCCGGTGGCCTGACGGCGACCCGGCACCTGCTCTCCCTCGGCCACCGCCGCGTGGCCTATCTCGGCGGCCCGGCCATGGCCGTGTGCAACCAGGCACGTATGCACGGCTATCGCGCCGCCATGGAGGCGGAAGGAGCGCCGGTACCCGACGCCTACGTCCGGCCCGGAGAATTCACGTACGAAACGGGCTTGCTCGGCGCCGCGGCACTGCTGGACCTAAAGGAGCCACCGACGGCGATCTTCACGGGCAACGACGAGATCGCCCTCGGTGTCATCGAGACCGCCCGCGCCCGGGGCCTGCGCATCCCCGAAGATCTGAGCGTGGTCGGCTTCGACGACACGGACCTCGCTCACATGGCCTCACCGCCGCTGACCACCGTGCGCCAGCCACTGAGGGAGATGGGCGGCGCCGCCCTGCGCACCGCCCTGCGACTGGCCAATGGCGACAAGGTCGAGTCCCACCACATCGAACTCGCCACCGAACTGGTGGTACGCGCCTCGACGGCACCGCCCGGGGAAGTCACCTCGACACGTAAGTGATTCCCGCCCGAAGGCGCCCCACCTGCGGGCAGCGCGGGGTGTCCCCCTCTCCGCAGCCACGCAGACCGGGCCCGACCCCGTCCCCGCGCGTGCGGGGAGCAGACTCCGTGACCTGCATGTTCACCCGGCCAGGAGACGAGAATTCATCACGCTTGTGGGAGCGGGGCTCAGGCGCTGCGGCGGCGGCCGGCCACCGGCCGGCCGCCCAAGCCGGACGATGTCCAGGTCCACCGACGCACGCTCTCGGGGTGCATCCCCACTTTCCGTGCGACCTCGGGTGAAGAGCGTCCTTGCTCGAACAACTCGACCGCCCGCATACGACGGGCCTCGGCCAACTGCGGCCGCGTCAGCGGCAGAACAGAGACGTCGGAAACAACGGCCTGCGACTCGGAAAGCACACCAACATGCTCACCCCGCCGAAACCCCTGCGCCCACGGAACTAACGAAAAGCACAGTAACTTCCTTACCTGGCTGCGGACTTGGGACCCAACCGCGCGGATCTCGACCAGTGCCTGCTCGCCGGCGGTGGCGAGGCCGTCGATCGGGCTGGAGACGTCGGGTCAGAGGCAACCAACCCGAACACGGTCAGCTCGGCACGGAGCAGTGCGATGTCGGCGAGGCAGTCCCCGCCGAGCGCGACCGCCGGCGCGAGCTCCGGGCTCTCACCGCTGTGCCGGCGCTCGCCGCGCTGGCAATGGGCCCCAAGGGCACCCTCGGGGCAGTGACGGCCGCGCTGGCCGTCGGCGTGACCACCCACCGGCTCCAACCATGTGTTGGGCACCCAGCAGGTCCTCGGCAACCTCCTGGGACTGCTCATGGTCTCCCTCGCCAGTGTCACCATGAGCAATGCGGCACGGACCCACCGACAAAGCGAACTCGCCCAGGTACGCCGGGTCGCCGTGGCGGCACAGGAGCTCATTCTGCGGCCCGTCCCAGCACGGCTGGGCCCGGTGCGGGCGGCCGGCCTGAGCCTCGCGGCCGAGGCCGAGGCCGAGATCGGTGGTGACCTGTACGAGGCGGTCCAGACGCAATACGGCGCCCGCTGATCGCCGGCGGCGTCAGAGGCAAAGGACTCGATCATGCCGAGGGAGCGGCTGATCCGCACGACTTCGTGTCCGGCCTGTTCCAGGGCCGCACTGTGCGGGTCCCGATGTTCCCGGTAGCGCCTGCGACGGCGATTCGCGTCGTGATGCCTCCTCTGCCACATGCTGCCCTTCCCAGCGTGGCCCTCAGCCGCCAGGACCACGTCCCGGCAGCCGGTGTCGTAGCAGCCACGCCATAGATGGCCTCGCGTCCGCTCATCACCCAAGCCCTCCCGCCACTGGGCGGGCCTGCCTGAGCGGCCGGGTGCTGCGGTGCAGCCGCACGGTTCGGAGGACTACTCATGGTCTACAACTTCAATGAATTGCAAATTTCTGCAATTCAATACATCCTGATGTCTGTGGGCCCTTGGCACTCGCGGTACAGCCCGCGCGCCGGGGCGGTTGAGCATGGGGAAGGGTGGACGAGCGGTGCCGCTTGCGCTGTACCTGGCGACAACCTCCTTCCAGATGCCCGGACAGGACCTGATGCGTGTCCAGGTGCTGGAGCTCTTGCGAGAGGGCCCGCTGTCCAGGCGGGGCCTGCCGGCCGCGATCGCGGTGGATCCGTCGGCGATGTCGCAGCAGTCAGCGGTGCTGCGACGTTGCTGCCGGAGCGGCCTGCTCGATGGCCTGAGGCGGATCGCGTGGTGAAAAGCGTTGTGCTGCGGTGCGCGCGGAGGCTGCGGACCGTGTTGCCGGCCGGCGCCGACTATGCGCTCATGGCCCGAGATCCGGGTCGCAATCTTCTGGCGGGGCTGACCGTGGCGATCGTCGCCCTGCCGCTCGCGCTCGGCTTCGGTGTCTCCTCCGGGCTCGGGGCGAAGGCGGGTCTGGCGACCGCAGTGGTGGCTGGTGCGCTGGCGGCATTGCTGGGCGGGTCCAACCTTCAGGTGTCCGGGCCCACCGGGGCGATGACGGTGGTCCTGGTCCCGATCGTCGCGGCGTACGGGCCCGGCGGCGTGCTCACCGTCGGGCTGATGGCCGGGATACTGCTGATCGCTCTGGCGCTGCTGAGAGCCGGCCGGTACATGGCGTATGTGCCCGCGCCTGTCGTCGAGGGCTTCACCCTCGGGATCGCCTGCGTGATCGGCTTGCAGCAGGTCCCGAACGCGCTGGGGGTGGACAAGCCGGAGGGAGAGAAGGTCTTGGCGGTGGCCTGGCGGTCGCTGCCGGCCTTCGCCGAGCAGCCGAACTGGACCGCGATCGGCCTCGCGCTCGGATCGGTGGTCCTCATGCTGGCCGGGGCGCGGTGGCGGCCGACGATTCCGTTCTCGATCGTCGCGGTGGTCGCCGCGACGCTCCTGGTCCAGGTCTTCCACCTGCACGGGGCGGCACCGATCGGCGACCTGCCGTCCGGGCTGCCCGCTCCCTCGTTCGCTTTCCTCAGCGTGTCCACGATCGGGTCGCTGCTGACTCCGGCCGTGGCGGTGGCGGCACTGGCCGCGCTGGAATCCTTGCTGTCGGCGACCGTCGCGGACGGCATGACGGTGGGCCAGAAACACGATCCCGACCGGGAACTGTTCGGGCAGGGCGTGGCGAACCTGGCCGCCCCGCTGTTCGGCGGGGTCCCGGCAACGGCGGCGATCGCCAGGACCGCAGTCAACGTCCGTTCCGGCGCCTCGTCCCGGCTCGCGGCCCTGACCCATGCGGTGATCCTCGGCATCATCGTCTTCGCCGCTGCCCCGCTCGTCTCCCGGATCCCGCTGGCAGCGCTGGCCGGTGTCCTGCTGGCGACCGCGATCCGGATGGTGGAGGTCGGCTCGCTTCGGGCCATGGCCCGAGCGACCCGTTCCGATGCGCTGGTCCTGGTACTGACGGCCGCCGCGACCCTGGTGCTCGACCTGGTCTACGCGGTCATCATCGGCCTGGTGGTCGCCGGGTTTCTCGCGCTGCGGGCGGTCGCCCAGCAGGCCCGTATGGACCAGGTCGACTTCCGGCCCGACGTGCTCGGCGAGCACAGCGACGAAGAGCACGCCCTGCTCGCCGAACACATCGTCGCCTACCGGATCGACGGCCCCGTCTTCTTCGCCGGCGCCCACCGCTTCCTCCTCGAACTGGCCGAGGTCGCCGATGTGCGCGTGGTGATCCTGCGCATGTCCCGCATCACCACCATGGACGCCACCGGCGCACTGGTCCTCAAAGACGCGGTGGACAAGCTGCGCAGCCGGGGAATCGCCGTACTGGCCTCCGGGATCCGGCCCGGCCAGCGCCAGGTCCTGGACGCCGTCGGCGCACTGGATCTCCTACGCCACGACGACCAGGAGTACCCCACCACCCCCGAGGCGATCACCGCGGCCCGCAAGCTCCTCACACAGGCCGGCCTCCTGCCCCACCACCCTCACCGCACCCGGAAAGCACCCCGATGACCGCCCCCGCCGAGCAGACAGTCCCGGAGATCTCCGGCACCCAGACCCCGCGGATGCCCGACGGGACCAGGCACGGCCGGCTCACCGTCCGCACTCGCCCGCTCCCCTTCGCCCACCCCCTTACGAGGCAGAGACGGTGACCACGGCCTTGCCAGACGAACCCCTGCCGTTCCGTCATGTGCTGACCGTCCCCGCCATGGGGACGGCGGTGAAGATGGCGCGGGAGACCGCCGAAGCCGTCCTCCACGAGTGCGGTGTCGGCCTGCGCCACCCCAGCATCGGACCCGCGCTGCTCGTCCTGTCGGAGCTGGCTGCCAACGCCGTCCAACATGCCGTCGACACATCTCCGATGATCACGGTCATCTTCGCGCACGGCCCCGGCACGCTCGCCTTCGCCGTCCACGACCGCCACCCCTACCAGCCCGCCCCCTACCAGGCCCTGGTCTACGCCCCCGACAGCGGACTGGCGCTGGTAGCCGCAACCGTCGTGGAACTCGGCGGCACCCTGGCCGTGCACGCGGACGCCGACGGCCACGGCAAGACCATCTGGATCACCCTGCCCCTATGACCACAACGGTCAGCATCGACGAGCCAGTGCCACACCAGCACCAATGGCGCGTACCGGCGTCGGTCTCCTCAAGGCCGAGGCGACAAGACGCTCGCTCCACCCGCTCGGCGGGTGGGCCCCTGCCTGCGGCGCCAGGCCGGTCACCTCGGACCTGACCGGCCCGCAGTCCGCGGCCGGGCAGTCACCGTCGCCAGTCCACGCGGGAACCTCCCAAAGGGCACCCTGCCCCGAACCCGTACCCTCGCGGCTACACGGGCACGAGTGGCGGGCCGTCCGTCCCAGATTCCGGCCCGCGGGTTTTCAGGAGTTGCAAGAATCTGCAATTGTGGAGGTCACGCGGTACAGACGAGGGCGGCCCCGGCCACCCCCGAAGAGAAGGCCAAGGGTGGAACACGGTGCCACGGACGCGCGCAGGCAAGACGGCCCAGGCCCGCACCAGCCAGAGCCTCCCCCTGCAGACCCCGCTCTATCAGCTCAAGGCCGAGTTCTTCAAAACCCTTGGCCACCCAGTCCGCATCCGTGTTCTGGAACTGCTCAGCGTCCGCGAGCACGCCGTCGCCGAAATGCTGCCCGAGACCGGGGTCGAGGCGGCCGCCCTGTCCCAACAACTCGCCGTCCTGCGCAAAGCGAACCTGGTGTCCACCCGCCGTGAAGGCCCCAACGTCTACTACCGCCTCGCCAACGACGACCTCGCCGAACTCCTGCGCGTCGCACGCGGCATCCTCTCCGGTGTCCTGCAAAGCCAAGCCGACCTCCTGGCCGGACTGCGTGACAACCCCCAATAGAGGCACCCAGCACGATCTGCGCGGCAATCCGTTCGTTGAGAACCGCCAGCCGCGCAAGAGCCACCTTCGGACCATTGTCCGAGGACGGTACGGCAGCCACATCCCCATCCAGACACGGCAGGAACACGCAGACGGCGACAGGCCGATCTTCAGGCAGGTTTGACCGAGCGGCGTCAGTCGCGTGAGCAGGTCCTTGTGGAAGGGCAGACCCTTGCTACCCGGCCTGGCTACGCACGTGGTGGCCGGCGGGCGGAGAATGAAGCAGGGACCCTTCAAAGGGTGCCGTCTGGGTGATCGCGCGTCCTGCCCGTGGACTCAGGCGACAGCACGAGCAGGACGTGCCCCCTTGTCCCAGACAGCGCGCGGGGCGGCGCCGATTCCCGCAGACCGCGGTTGCAGTTGATGCTGGTGGCAGAACCGCCGTCCGGCTTCGCCCTCGCCCGCCCGTTCTGGCTGGCTGGGGGTCACTGTCGGTACGGAGTGTCACATGGCTGATCAAGTCCCACCGTGACGGCTTCCCCCAGGCGGTCCTCTCTGGGGGCTGGTCTTGCGCCCGCCTCCCGGATGGCCCGCAGTTGTGCCGCCCATCCGCGCAGGGACGTTCCCTGTGAACGCGCATGCCAAGGCGCGTCCGCAGGGGCCCCGTCTCCATGCGCGCCGCTGTCGGCCCAGCGCATCCAGAGCCGTCTCGGCCGATCGGTGGCTGCTTGCGGCTGAGCAGCCCCATTGTGCGTCCGCGGGGGCATGGATGGGGTGGAGGTGTGTGTTGTCCATGTTCGGCGGCGACCTGCTCATGCGCGTGGATGAGAGCGGACGGGTGATCGAGTGGAAGCATCCGGCGCAGGAGATGTTCGGGTGGAGTGCGCACGAGGCGGTCGGCCAGTTCGTGGCCGCCCTCGTGGGTGAGGCGGTGGCCGATGGGCCGTGGCGCACTGGGGTGGAGGATGCGGCCCCTGTACTCGTCCAGCCCGTACTGGCAGGCCCGTCAGTGGTGTGGGAGGTCCGCGCTGCGCGTGACGCTCGTTGCGGCCAGGACATGGCGATCCTGCGGGCTATGTTCACCCAGTCCCCGGTGGGCCTGCATGTGCTGGACGACCAGCTGCGCATCGTCCGGGTGAACACGGCAACGCGCGCACTGCGTGATGTGCCCACCGACCGTCTGTTGGGCCGCCTCTTCACGGAGGCCTATCAGCTGGCTGAGCCCGAGCAGGAACAGGCGGCCGCACGCAGCGTCCTGAAGAGTGGGCAGCCGGCGCTCGACCGGCTGGTGCGGGGAGTGGCCCGGCTGAACGGTGGCAGGCGCGGTATCTATTCCGTCAGCTACGTGCGGCTGGAGAACGCGGACGGTGACGTCCTGGGTCTGGTGGCCTCTGCCGTCGACGTCACCGACCGCGAGCAGGCCCTGCAGCGCCTGTCGGTGCTGGACGCGGTTCGCACACGGGTGGGCGAACACCTGGATGTCATCACTGTCTGCGAGGAGCTGGTCAACGCTGTGGTGCCCGCGTTCTCGGGCATCGCGGTGGTGGAGGTGATCGAGGACGTGGTGCGGGGCCAGGCACCGCCTCTGGTTCCGGTCGACCGTGATGTCCCCCTCCGCCGGGCAGCCTTCCGGGGCAAGGTGTCGGCGTACCCGGTGGGGGACGTGCGGCACCTGCCCTACGGCACTCCGTACGCGCGGGTGCTGAGCGACCTGCAGCCTCGCCTGCTGTCGGTGGAGGAGGACACCGTGTGGCTCGCGGCCGACCCGCCGCGGGCGGACGCGATCAGCCGTTCCGGCGCGCACTCCTTGATCGTGGCTCCGCTTGCCCTACGGGGCGAGGCGCTGGGCGTGGTGAGCTTCTACCGGCACGAGGGCCAGGACCCGTTCACGCAAGAGGACATGGCGCTGGCCACCGATGTGTGCGCGCATGCGGCCCTCTGCATCGACAATGCCCGCCGCTACGCGCGGGAACGCACGATCGCGGCAACCGTGCAGCGCAGGCTGCTCCCCCAGCAGCCGCAAGTGCCCTCCACGGTGGACTTCTCGCACCTGCACCTTCCCGGCGTCGCCGGCGGCGGTGCATGGTTCGACGTCATCACCCTGGCCGGGGCACGCACGGCGCTGATCGTCGGCGATGTGGCCGGGCGTGGAATCGCCGCCGCCACCACGATGGGCCAGCTGCGGACCGTGATCAACTGTCTGGCCGCGCTCGACCTGGAGCCGGATGAACTGATGGCCCGTCTCAATGACACCGCCGCCCGCCTGGCCGCCGAACGCGCCGCCCTGCCGACGGGCGACCCTCTGCACCGCGAACCGCTCACAGCCGGATGCCTGATCGCGCTCTACGACCCGGTCGAACTCACCTGCACCCTCGTCCGTGCCGGCCTGCCCGCGCCCGTCGTCATCCTTGCCGACGGCAGCTTTGCGACTCTGAACGTCCCGGCAGGCCCTCTGCTCGCCGGCACAGGCAACGCCCCCTTCCCCGCCACCACCATCGACCTCCCCCCAGGCAGCACCCTGGCGATCGGCACAGCCGCTCTGGCCGACACGGTCCTCTCCCCCACCGCCCCGCTGCGCGACCTCCTGAACGAAGCCGCAGGCCGACCTCTGACCGACCTGTGCGACACCCTCGCGTACGCGCTGCGCGACGACGACCGGTCCGAGGATGCGCTCGTGCTACTCGCGCGCACCAAAACACTCCCGGCAGAGCAGGTCCTCATCCGCTCCCTCCCGGCCGGCCCCGAAGCCGCACCTCTGGCCCGCGCCGCGGTACGCCGCCAGCTTGAGACCTGGAACGTGAACGAAGACGACGCCTACACCACTGAGCTCATCGCCAGCGAACTCGTCGGCAACGCCAGCCGCTACGGCGCCCCGCCCCTGCGTCTGCGCCTGATCCTCGACCGAAAAACACTCACCTGCGAAGTCAGCGACGCATCCACCAGCGCCCCGCACGTCAAGCACGCCCGCACCATCGACGAGACCGGACGAGGACTGTTCATCGTCGCCACCCTCGCCGACGGCTGGGGCACCCACGACCACGCCGACGGAAAGACCATCTGGGCACAACAGCACACCGAAACAACAGAAGGGCCTTGAGTTCGGCCGGCACCGGGACAGGGAGGCAGCGAGCGATGAGTGGAGCATCGAGCCGTCCCGAGGCGGGGTTGAACCATGCCCATGCGGTCGCTGTTCCTCTCGCCGCCCTGAAGGGAGGCGGGCGGCCACTGCAGAGCCTGGTTCAGACTCACGCAGGGCGTGCCGTTCACGCTCGCCTTGGCCGTGCTGGGCATCGAGCTCTGCCCCGCACACACTCTGGTCACCGGCACCGTCCTCACCGCTGTGCCGGCGCTCGCCGCGCTGACGATGGGCCCCAAAGGCACCCTTGGCTCAGCGACGGCCGCTCTGGCCGTCGACGTGACCACCGCCGGCTCCAACCACGCATGGGGCACCCAGTGGTGGCGGCGGTCACACCGGATTCGTCGGCAATCGATCCGTCCCATCCCGAGCGGGACGGCTGGAGACTGTTGGCGGCATGCTCGGAGCCGTGCCTGCAGGCCCGTGAAGAAGAGGCCGGGCGGCGGAGCACTGTCCTTCTGCGATGCGCAGTCACTGAGGACCTGGGCGGTCTTCCACCGCACGGTCCAGCGGGCTTGCCCCTTGCCTGTGGGATCAAGCGACATGATGGCCATGGAGACGCACTTCAAGGCGGCCTGCTCGTTGGGGAAGTGACCGCGGGCCTTGACCGCCCGACGGATGCGGGCATTCACCGACTCGATCGCGTTCGTCGTGCAGACGGTCCGGCGGATCTCGGTGTCGAACCGCAGGAACGGGGTGAGCTCCTCCCAGGCGTTCCCCACGGCTTCACGATCGCCGGATATCCGGCCCCAGGCATCGGCGAACTCGGCGAACCGCTCCAGAGCGGCCTCCTCGGTCGGCGCCGTGTAGACGGGCTTGAGGAGCTTGGCAAGCTTGTCCCAGTCCTGGCGGCCGGCATGGCGGAAGGCCCTGCCGATCTCGCGGGTCAGCCTTCGGAGGGACGCGGGGCGCGCAGGTGCGCCCGTTCCTTCAGCTCCTCCTCGTCGACCAACGTGAGCATCGGCTGACCCGGCGCACACACCATGGTCACCACGAACTTGGTCATTGCGTCCGACAGGGCGTTGCCGTCCTGGTAGTGGATCACGTCACCGCCTGGCTCCCAGAACGTCCCACCGGCCTCGACGACACGCTCCGGCTCACCCTCGAGCTCGAACCGGAGGGCGCCCTCCATCACGTAGCCGAACGACGGGCCCGAGTGACGGTGCGGCGGGAGCCCGGGGTGACCGGGAGGCCACTCGACGAGGATGGTCATTCCCGAACCACCTTCGGGAAAGAAGGGCGGAGTGACCTCCTGCAACAACTTGACTTCGGGCGGCAAGGAGACGCCGCCGATGGTCCCGTGCTCCGGGTTCTTCTCTGACATGAACCACACCTCCGTAAGCCTGCCCGGAATGGACGATCCTGCGGCGGCCACCACGGTCCGGACCGGTGTACCGGCCCACTTGTTCGGCGGTGCCCGAGTTCGCCGGTTTCCGGCCCGCACGACGTGCTTCGCGATGAGGACACGCCACGGCCCGCATCCGTGGGCCGTGCGCCTTCTGCCCCGCTCAAACACTCTCGAGACCACCCTGCCTCCCGTCGGCGGGCGTCACAATCTGGGAGCCCACGTTGACTGCGTCGGCCTGTGCCCTCGGCGGGCATCTACTGCCGCACCAGGCAACGGGCCGATCCATTTCGCGGTTGGCCCAGTCGGACACGCTTCAAATGGACCACAAGTCCGAGCCACTGGCTGCATAGGCTCGGCACCGATGCGGCTGAGACCACGAGCGGCCTCTGTCGGGGATCCCGAGGTCGACGCTGCTGCCTGCTTTGGGTTTCCGGCCCGTGCCTTTTGGTCGGCCGGACTGCGTAGGAGGACGGGGATCTGCTGTGAAGGCGTGTGGAGTATCCGGGGCCGGCCAGGAAGTCGCCCTGCTGGAGTTGCCCGAGCCGTCATCTCCCGGGCCCGGTCAGATCCTGGTGGCGGTCGAGGCGGCCGGGGTCGGCCCGTGGGACGAACTGCTCAACGGCGGGAGCTGGGACGTGGGGCTGCGTCCCCCGGCGGCGCTGGGAGTGGAGGGCGCGGGCAAGGTGCTGGCCCTCGGCGCGGGTGTCAGCGGGTTCGCCGCAGGCGACCGGGTGCTCGTACACGAGGCCCCGCTGCCCGGGGGAAGCGGCTTCTGGGCCGAACGCGTTCTGATCACCGCGGATCACGCGGCAGCCTGCCCACCCGGCCTGGACGCCGTACGCGCGGCGGCGCTGCCGGTCAACGGACTCACCGCGGTGCAGGCCCTGCAGAAGCTGGACCTCGGCCGAGGACAGCGGCTCCTGATCACCAACGGAGCCGGGGCCACCGGCGCCCTGGCCATCCAACTCGCCGCGGCCGAGGGCATCGAGGTGACCGCGACCGCGTCTGCTGCCGCCGCAGAGCGCCTGCTGGGTCTGGGCGCGGTGGAGGTCGTCGACTACCACGACCCGAACTGGCCGGCCAAGGCAAGCGGCGGATTCGACGCCGCCCTCATCATCGCCTCCGGCACCGCGGACGCCGCCCTGCCCTTGGTGCGGGACGGCGGCCGGCTGTGCTCGCTGACCTCGGACGCGCCTGCGGAGGAACGAGGCATCACGAGTTGGGACCTCTACGTCGAGCCCGACGCCGCGCAGCTTGCCCGACTGGCGGAGCAGGCCGCAGCGGGAGACTTGACACTCGCACCGCAACCCCTGCCGCTGAGCGAGGGACCGGCTGCGTTCGCCCGGGTGGTCACCGGAGGGGCCGGCGGTAAGAAGATCGTGCTCACCCAAGGATGACCCGACCGGGCACCGCCCGATCCCGATGCCGGGCCACGGTGCCCGTCGGGCGCGATCGATACGTCGGGACAGGGCTGCGCGGTGTGCGGATGCGCGGGTCGGCGCCGGTGTGGGCACAGGACCAGCCTTCCTCCTCGCCCCAGCGGGGGTGTACACCGTGCCGGCCGGCCGTGCGGCTGACGTCCCAGATGAGGACCATGTGCATGGTCTCGCCCGGCTCGCGGCTGGTGCGGTCGGCGCGCACCGCTCCGGGCGGGATGCCGCGAGCGGGTGAGGGCGGCGTCGACGGCTTGCACGTAGGGCCAGTGCGGCAGCTGGTGGGCGGGGAGGGGCCCGGGCGGGTCGAGCAGCACGGGTCACGCCTCTGTGCCAGAGGATGGGGCGGATGTCGCGCTCCCTGCAGACACCCCGAGCGGCCCTCACGACACCCTCGGCGAAGCACGGGTGCCGCAACGGCCGCCGCCCCTTGCGCAGGCTGCTACCGGGCCGAGGCGCACCGCGGCACACCACCTCGGTGCCGATGGACGGCGAGCCAGGTGCGGGTGTCGTGGCGTCGCGCTCGGGCAGCGGACCGGGGACCTGGCGGGGGCTCAGGGCCGGCCGGAGGGGCCCTGGTTCGCCTCCGGCAGCCCGGGAACGCGGCGCAGCGCAGGTCGGAAAGGCCCGGCGAGGCGAGCGGAGGAACGGCCCGGTGGGGGGCCGATAATGCGGCTGTGCTCCCTTCTTCTGCCGTATCAGCCCCGCACCAAGCGGCCCGGCCCTTTCGGATCCTCGTCGTGTGCACGGGCAACCTGCACCGCTCTCCTGTGGCCGAACGTCTGCTGAGGGCCCGGCTCGTTTCCTCGCACGGTGGGTTCGAGGTGCACAGCGCGGGCACCGCCGGGATCGCCGGCACCCCCATGGACCCCTTCGCCGCCCGTCTGCTCGTCGAACTGGGTGGCGACCCCCGGGGGGCGGTCGCCCGCCGGCTGACCGCGGCTCATGTGGAAGAGGCCGATCTGGTGCTGGGCGCCGGCGCCGAACACCGCGAGGCAGCCGTCCGGCTCTGCCCGGTACAAGCTCTTCAGCGGGCCTTCACCTTGCGGGAGTTCACGCGGCTGATGAGGCCGCAGGACGCCGCCGGTGTCAGCGACCCCGCCGGGAGAGCGGCGCTTTTGGTGAGGGGAGCGGCCTCGCGGCGAGGAAGCGCCGGGCGGGGTGACGATGACGTGGCCGATCCGCACGGTGCCCCTGCGGAGGTGGCGCGGGAGGTCGCCCGGCGGATTGCGGACGCGGTGGAGCACATCGCCTCGGCGGTACTGGGACATCCGGCCGACCGGGACATCCGGCCGACCGGGACGTCTGGCTGACCGGGACATCCCGCTGGCCGAGGGTGAGGCAGGGGGATCAGCGCGTCTGCGGCGCCCTCGGCTGCGCGGGCGGGACCCGGCCTGCCGGATCAGGCCCGCCCGGGGGCCGTGAGGCCCGAACGGCGGCCAGCCGTCAGCACGACGGACCGGTGTGTGCGGTGAACTGCACCGGCTTAACCAGTTGCTGCCGCAGGAAGAGGGGGGCGCGGTTCGAGGGGGGTTCGAGGAATCTCAGCACCAGGGTGCGGGTGGCACCGTGGGGCAGTTCCATGTCGACGGAGAGGACCGGATGTCCGCGTTCGGTCAGCTGGCTCAGCCTGGCTGTCCGTCCGTCCGTGCTGGCCTGCACCAGCCGTGCTCCGCGGGTCGCGTAGTACGAGACCAGCAGGCGGTTGTCACCGGGCCGGGTCGCATAGGGCGGAGCGTCCACGCGCTGCGTGACATAGGCGGGCAGCCCCGATGCCGGTGCACGGTTCGTCAGCTTGACCCTCACGGTGACCTCGCGTCCGGCGGCGGTGCAGCGCGCGGCTGCCCAGTCCACGCGTCGGTCCAGGTAGAAGTCGAGCTTGGTGCCCGCCGCGTTGTTGATCACCAGTCCGGCGAAGGGTGCGGGACCGTCGGGCAGGACGCCCGCGGCGGGAAGTGATGCCAGCTCCCGCTGCTCGACGGGGTGGGCGCTCCACGCTTTGACCCGGCCCTGGAGCAACTGCCCGTGCAGAGCGGTGAACAGCCCGGAGCGCCTGGCCGGGTCCTCGGCACTGTCCAGAAGTACCTGCGAGGTGGCGCGGGCGATGTCGAGGAAGAAGGCCTTGCGCGCGGTGGTGTCCGCGAAGAGCGCGTAGCTGGTGCGCTCGGTCAGATCGACCACGTTCGCTGTCGTGACGGCGGTTCCGTCGGAGAGCCGGACGGGGGCGGCCTTGGAGAGCAGACCGGCCAGGGCGCTGGGGTCGAACGCGATGACGCCGTCCACGTCCTGGCCGCTGTGCTCGCGCCACATGGCACTCCAGATGCGCGCCGCGTGCGGGAAGTGCGGGCTGAGGTTGGCGTTGACCCAGATACCGGTGGGCTGATGGCGTCCGTACAGTGCGGCGTACTCCTCGCCCAGGTCGACCGACGCGCGCACGTGCGCCAGTTCGCTGTCGTTGCCGAAGCGTTCGAACCCCAGATGTCCACGGTCGGCGGTCAGGACCGCGAACGCTCCGGGCAGCCCGCCGGTGCCGCGCGCCTCGGCCGTGTTCTCGAAGACGACCAGGTATCGCCTCGGGCCCTTTCGGCCGAGCATGGACGGCAGCACCCGTGCCGAGACGGCGGCCTCACTGGCCACCGGGGCGATCCGGTCGAGCTGTCCGCTCAGCTGCAGCCGTGCCGTGTCTGCGGCCGGCAGCCATGTGTGGTGCGGCAGGGCAGCCACGTCCGCCCGTACCTCCACGGCGCTGCGGGCGGCCTTCTGGAGGGCGGGGGCCGCCCGGTTCAAGGCGGCAAGGTCCAGGTGGCCGCCGCCGGAGCCGGTGCCGGCGGCGAGTTTCCCTGCGGTGTCCACCAGGGGTGTGAGCACGTCGCGGGTCAGCCGGTCGGCCGCGTCGGCGGCGCCGCGCACGGTACGCACGGGCCGCCCGAGGACAGGGACGTGCGCCACGGCGTACCAGACGGGGCCGGTGGTGAGGCGGTGGGCTCCGGCCGCGTGGCCGGCGGCCTTGCCGACAGCGCCGGCGGGGGCGTCCCCGGCCGGCGCCCCCGGGGCGGACTGGCGTCGCAGGGACTGCAGTGCCTGCTGAGCGGCCAGCAGTTCGTGGCGGGCGAGCAGCCCGGTGGCCAGGATCCAGCCGGCGGCGGTCAGGGCCAGTGCGGCGGCGGCGCACATCAGGGCGCCCAGGGGCCGACGGCGGCACCACCGGGCCGCCCTGCCCGCCCGGTGCGGTGGAGGGCGTTCTCCGCGACGCGGCATGCGCGTCTCCCTTCGTCGGGCAGCGGTGCGGCGCTGAGCACCGGGTCAGTAGGCGCCCTCGCCGCGCACGATGGCCGGCAGCGTCCGGGCGAGGATGTTCAGGTCCATCCGGATGGACCAGGCGTGCACGTACTCCAGGTCCAGACGGAGCGCGTCCTCCCAGCTGAGATCGGAGCGGCCGCCGATCTGCCAGAGCCCGGTGAGGCCGGGCCGGACCAGCAGACGCTGACGGGCATCCCCGCTGAAGGAGGAGTCCTGGACCGGCAGGGGCCGCGGACCGACCAGCGACATGTGCCCCATCAACACGTTGAGCAGCTGCGGCAGTTCGTCCAGCGACCAGCGGCGCAGCCAGCGGCCGGCGGGAGTGATCCGGGGGTCTTCGCGGATCTTGAAGAGATGCCCGTCTGTCTCGTTGCGGGCGCCGAGTTCGGTTCTCATGCGCTCCGCTCCCACATGCATGGTGCGGAGTTTGAGCATGTCGAAGTTGCGGCCGTGCCAGCCCGTGCGCCGTTGCCGGAACAGGACCGGTCCCGGTGAGTCCGCCTTCACCGCGACGGCCACGGCCAGGAGCAACGGAGCGAGCAGCAGGAGCAGGACGCTCGCTCCCACCATGTCGATGGTCCGTTTCAGGGCCATGCGCGTGGTGCGCGACCGGGGCCGGCCGCCGGTGCCGCGAACTGCCGTCACTACGACGGGTGCAGCGGTCGTGTCCTTCTGTTCCGACAAACGGGGGAAACAAGACCATACCGGACGCATATTCGCCCACCTTGGGTCTCAAGTAGTCCATAACCGACAAATCAATGCAAACACGACGCATAGGCGTGCCTCGGCAATGACACCTCCTTGCCGCCGCCCGGCCTGTGACGTGGCGAAGAGAGAGGACCCTCATGCGTGTGGTTGTGACCGGTGGGGCCGGTTTCATCGGCTCCCACCTGTGCGAACGGCTGCTTGCCGAAGGCCATTCGGTTGTGTGCGTGGACAATTTCGCGACCTCGGGCCCGCAGACCGTCGCCCACCTGAGCGACCATCCGCGCTTCCGGCTGGACCGCCGGGACGTCAGCGAGGGCCTGAGCGTGAGCGGAGAGGTGGACACCGTGTTCCACCTCGCTTCGCCCGCGTCCCCGGCGGACTATCTCAGGCTCCCCCTGGAGACGCTGCGAGTGGGCTCGGCCGGCACCTGGAACGCCCTGGACCTCGCCGCCGCCCAGGGCGCCCGCTTCGTGCTGACCTCCACCTCGGAGACCTACGGCGACCCCAAGGTGCATCCGCAGCCGGAGAGTTACTGGGGCAACGTCAACCCGGTCGGCCCGCGATCGGTCTACGACGAGGCGAAGCGCTTCGGCGAGGCACTGACGATGGCGTACCGAAGAGAACGCGGCGTGGACGCCAAGGTCGTACGCCTGTTCAACACGTTCGGCCCGCGGATGCGCCCGGAGGACGGCCGCGCGATCCCCACGTTCATCCGCCAGGCGCTGCGGGGCGAGCCGCTCACGGTCACCGGTGACGGCAGTCAGACCCGTTCCCTGTGCTACGTGGACGACATCGTCGACGGGCTGATGCGCATGGCGGACAGCAGCCACAGCGGGCCCGTCAACCTCGGCAATCCGCACGAGGTGACCATGCTCGAGCTGGCCCAGTGGATCGTCAAGCTCACCGACTCCCCGTCCGACATCGTGTCCATCCCCCGCCCCGCGGACGATCCCACGCGTCGCCGCCCGGCCGTCGATCTGGCCCGCGAACTGCTGGACTGGAACCCCCTGACCCCGGTGGAGCACGGACTGCGCGAGACCATCAGGGACTTCCGCCGCCGCATCGACATCGACGGCTTCCTCGGCGAGCCGGCGCGGCGCCCCCTCACCGTGCTGAACGGCACGGGCCGAAGGTGACGACGACCGGCGACCGCACGGCTCCCGTCGCGGTGGTGACGTGTCTGGGCGTGCCCATCACGGCCCACACCCCCGCGAGCGCGGCCCGCCACGTGGTGGAGCGCGCCCGGCAGATCCGAGAAGCACGCGAGGACGACCCGCCCGCCGGCGCGGCCCGCAGTGACGTACACCTGTGCAACGCCTACACCCTCGCCCTCGGCGAGGGGGACCCGGCCCTGTCCCAGACGCTCGGCTCGGCCTTCCTCAACCTCGCCGACGGGCAGCCGGTGGTCTGGGCGAACCGGCTGCTGCACCGCGGCACCGCACTGCCCCGCACACGCGTGTACGGCCCCGACCTGATGCTGGGCGTCTTCGGGCTGAGCCAGGGCACAGGACTGCGCCACTACCTGCTGGGCTCCACCCCGCAGACGCTGGCCGCGCTGCGCAGCGAGCTGCAGCGGCGCTTCCCCCGTGCCCGGCTCGCCGGATCGTCCTCCCCTCCGTTTCGGCCGCTCACCGCCGAGGAACTGATCCGGCAGGAGGCGGACATCCTCGCCAGCCGGGCCGACATCGTGTGGGTGGGCCTGGGCACACCCCTGCAAGACCACCGGGCCGCCGAGCTCGGCACCAGGCTGCCCGTGGTGAGCGTGGCCGTGGGCGCCGCGTTCGACTTCATCGGCGGCAACAAGCGCCAGGCACCCTCCTGGATGCAACACAGCGGACTCGAATGGGTGTTCAGGCTGGTCTGCGAGCCGCGCCGGCTGTGGCGGCGCTACCTGTTCGGCAACGCCCGGTTCGTGCGAGGCGTCCTGCGGCAGGCCGTCTCACAAACGGCGCCGCGGCGGCCGGCCCGGCCCCATGGAGCGCCGCCGAGTGCCGGGCCCGGTCGCTTCACGAGTGGGGGGAGGCGGCTTTGACGTCGCCGAGGGGCAGGAGCAGGGACGGACGCGAGCAGGAGGCGATCACCGGCGGGCGCCGCCTGCGCATCGTGGTGAGCGCCTACGCATGCGACCCGAGCCGCGGCACCGAACCGGGTATGGGGTGGGCCTGGGCCGAAGCTCTCGCGCGGCGCGGGCACACCGTGGAACTCCTCACGCGCCCCCACGGCGACAACACCCGGCACATCGCCGCGCGCATCCAGGAGCTGGGAGCAGTGGGGCGCCAGATCACGCCCCACCTCGTCGCCACGCCGCGCTGCCCGGGGTGGGTGCGCCTGGTGCCGGGCTTTTTGCGTGCTCAGGTCCAGGAGTTCGTGCACTACGACGGGTGGCAGCGACGCGCCCTGGCCTACGCGCGCCGCAACGATCTGGGGCGTGCCGACCTGGTGCACCACGTCTCCTACGGCTCACTGGTCGGCGGCAGCGCCCTGCACCGGCTCGGCCCGCCCCTGGTGTTCGGACCCGTGGGCGGAGGGCAGATTGCCCCGCGCAGTCACCGGCGGTGGCTGGGGCCGGCCTACCGGCAGGAGAGGACGCGGGAACTGCTGTGGGTCAACGCCATGAGCCTGCGCCCCTCGTGCCGGGCGACGCTGCGGCATGCCGCCGCGGTCCTGACCACCAATCGTGACACCGCGCAGCGGGCCCGCCGGCTGGGCCGGGCCGATCCGCATCTGGTGCTGAGCGACGGCGTTCCCGACACGTTGCTCAAGGAGGCGCCGCTCGGGGAACCGGAACAGGATCAGCGGCCACCGACCGTGCTGTGGGTGGGGCGGCTGACGGCCATCAAGGCCCCGGAACTGGCCCTGCGCGCATTCGCGTTGCTCCTGGGCGAGGTTCCCGACGCCCGCCTCGTGATCCTCGGCGACGGACCGCTGCGTCCCGGGCTGGAACAGCTCACCGCACGGCTGGGCGTCACCGGCTCGGTGCGCTTTGGGGGCCGGCTGCCCTGGAAGGAGACGCTCGCCGCCTACGACAGGGCGGACGTCCTGCTCTTCACCAGCCTGCGGGACTCCTTCGGGGTGCAAAACCTCGAGGCATGGGCCCGGGGGCTGCCCGTGGTGCACCTCGACCATCAGGGAGTCGGGGACTTCTCCGCACCGGGCTGTGCGGTGCCCGTCCCCCTGGGTGACCCCGCGGATCTGCCGCAGCGTCTCGCCCGCGCCCTGGGCGGGGTGCTCACCAACGAAGAGGCCCGCCGCCGTATGGCGGGCGCCGGGCTGCAGTGGGCCCGCCGGCACACCTGGGCGTCGAAGGCCGAGCTCGCCGAGAGGCTGTACGAAACCGTCCTGAAGGGTCATTGAAGCAGCGACACGCCCCCGGTGGCCGGACCTCAGGGCCCACCGGCAAAGGAAAGGCACGACAGAGCGCATGCAGGTACGAGTTCCGCTCACCGCCCCTCCCGAAAGGCCCGGACCGGGCTGTCTGTCTTGTCCGGTGCCGTCGGTTCCCGCCGCGTCCGCTGCCGCCGGGCCCGCACCGGGCGCCGCAGGCCCCACAGCCGGCCTTTCGCGCCGCGTGGTCACGGCAGGGACGGCGCGATGAACGCCGCACCCCGGCCCAGGGCCCGCCGCACCCCGGCCCAGGGCCCCGGCGCAGCCCGCACGGCACCCGCCACCGCCGCCCTTCGCGTGGCACTGGTGCACAGCTTCTACTCCTCCCAAAGGCCCAGCGGCGAGAACAGCGCCGTGCTCGACCAGGCTCAGGCGCTGCGGGACGCGGGACACGAGGTCATGCTGATCGCCGCCCGGACCGACGCCCTCGAGTCCGAGCGCGGGTACGCCCTGCGCGCCGCCGTGCGGGTAGCCACCGGCCGGGGCAGGTCACCGCTGGCCGGCCTCCACGACTTCCGCCCCGACGTCGTCCATGTGCACAACCTCTTCCCCAATTTCGGTACCGCCTGGCTGCACCGCTGGCCCGGCGCGCTGGTGGCCACGCTCCACAACTACCGGCCGGCCTGCGCGGCCGCCACGCTCTTTCGGGCGGGAGCGGTGTGCACCGCCTGCCCCGACGGCGACCGCTGGGCGGGACTGCGCCACGGCTGCTACCGGGGCGGCCGCAGCACGACACTCCCCCTGGCCTGGGCCGGCCGGCAGGGCACGGCGGCCGACCCCCTGCTGCGCCGCGCCGACCGGCTCGTCACGCTCTGCGAGCGCAGCCGGGACCTGTATCTGCGCTTCGGGGCACCCCCGCACAAGCTCACCCTGGTACCGAACTTCGTGGGATCCGTGCCCGCGGCCCGTTTGCAGGACGCCGCCCCGCCCCAGGGGGCGGGCGCACGCTGGGTGTACGTCGGGCGCCTGAGCCAGGAGAAGGGCATCCTTGCGCTGCTCAGGAGCTGGCCGCAGAACGAACTGCTCGACGTGATCGGCTCCGGGCCGCTGGAGTCGGCCTGCCGCGAGGCCGCGCCCGCCGGTGTGCGGCTGCTCGGCCCGCTCTCGCGCCAGGAGGTCGCCGCTCGGCTTCCGCGCTACACCGGTCTGGTCTTTCCCGGCGTGTGCCCCGAATCGGCCACTCCCCTCGTGTGCCAGGAGGCACTGGCGGCCGGCGTGCCCGTGCTCGCCCTGGCGGGTTCGGCGGCGGCCGACAGTGTGAGGGCGGAGGGGACCGGAGCGCTCTACAGCAGCGCTGCGCAACTGCCGCTTGCTCTCAGGTCGGCACGCGAACGCTTCCCCGGGCTGCGGGAGCGCTGCCGCCAAGTCCACGCCGAACGGTATGGCGTACGGGCCTGGACCACGGCCACGCAGGCCGTGTACGCACAGGCCCTGGGCCGGGCGGCGGGCCGGGCCGGTGTGGCGGAGCGGGCATGCTGACGTCCGCGGGCGGGCGGCGCCGCGTGGTGGTGGTGCAGCCCTACGTCCCGTCCTACCGCACCTCCTTCTTCGATCACCTGCACGCGCAGCTGGCGGACGAGGGCGTCGCTTTGGAGGTGCTGCACGGCGCCGCACCACCGCAGCAGGCCGACCGCAAGGACGCCGCGTCCTGCGCCTGCGCGATCCAGGTACCCACGCGGCGCCTGCCCGTGCCGGGCGGCAGGTCGCTGCTGTGGCGCCGCGTGCACCGCCCGGCGGCCTCGGCCGACCTGGTCGTCCTGGAACAGGCCCTGCACAACCTGGACGCCTACCCCCTGCTGCTGCGACAGCTGGCAAGGCGGCGCTTTGGCGGCGGTCCTGCGGTGGCCTTCTGGGGCCACGGACGGACCTGCACCAAGACGCCAAGCCGTGCGGAGGCTGCCGTCAAAGGCGCGCTGACCCGTCTGGGGTCGTGGTTCTTCGCCTACACCGACGGCGCGGCGGCCCACGCCGCCGCGCAGGGCTTCCCCCGTGAGCGGATCACCGTGGTGCGCAACTCCGTCGACACCACGGAACTGACCGCCGCACGGGCCAGGGCCATGACGCCGGGAACGGCCGAGTACGCCGAGAGCGTGCTGCTGCGCAGGCGCCACGGCCTCACCCCGGGGCGCACCGCGCTGTTCGTCGGCGGGCTGGACGCGCCCAAGCGCATCCCGCTCCTGCTCGCGTGCGCCGACCGCATCGCCGCCGAACTCCCCGGTTTCAGGCTGCTGGTGGCCGGTGACGGCGGCGAACGGCACCTGGTCGAAAAGGCCGCGTCCCGGCCGGGCAGTGCGGTGGTCGCCATCGGCCGTACGGATGCCCGACAGACCGCAGGGCTCGGCGCGGTCAGCGACGTCATGCTGATGCCGGGCCGCGTCGGCCTGTGCGCCGTGGACTCCTTCGCCCTGCTCACTCCCCTGGTCACCACCGACTGGCCCTGGCACGCGCCCGAGTTCGAGTATCTGGCCGACGGCCGCAACGCGGTGATCACTGCGGACGACCCCGCCTCCTACGCCGGCGCCGTGACCGCACTGCTTCGCGACCCGGCACGCATGGACGCCCTGCGCAGGGCCTGCGGGCAGGACGCCTTGAGGTACACGACGGAGCGCATGGCGACGCGCTTTCGCGACGGACTGCTCGAAGCAATGAAACAAGAGCGAAGGAACCCCTATGCAGGTACACGCAGCCGGCCTTCTCGGCAAGACCGCCAAGGCCGCAGCGCCCCGACTGTGCCGTCTGGCGAGCGGTCGCCGGATCCGGCAGGGCACCCGTCTGTTCGAGATCTACCTGGAGATCCTCCAGGGCAGAGGCGCGGGGACCGGCTGGGACCTGCGCGGTGAGGTCACCGCGGCACGGCACTTCCTCCAGGGCCTCGAAGCACCCGTGATCTTCGATGTCGGAGCGAACTGCGGTCAGTGGTCCACCGGACTGCACGCGGCGCTGGGAACCGACAACGGGCGCTACTTCCTGTTCGAACCGCAGCCCGCCTGCCGGGCCGCCCTGGCCCGCACGAAGGTCCCCAACCAGGTGGTCGTCCCCGCGGCCGTGGGTGAACAGGAGGGCGCCACGACGATCTTCGCCGACACCCCCGGTTCGGGCGTGGCCTCCGTGCACCGGCGCCGGGACTCGTACTTCGGGGATCTGACAGCCCATCAGGAAGAGGTTCCCGTCACCACCGTGGACCGGGAGGTTGAGCGGTGGAACGTCGAACGGATCGACCTGCTGAAACTCGACATCGAAGGGGCGGAGTTCCAGGCCCTGCAAGGAGCGGGCAGCACCTTGAGGAACAGGAAGGTGACCACGATCGCCTTCGAGTTCGGCTCGGCCAACGTCTACTCCCGCACCTTCTTCCGCGACTTCTGGGACCTGCTCTGCCCGCTCGGCTACCGGCTGTGGCGGATCTGCCCGGGAGGGGTGCTGCTGCCCGTGGGCGCCTACGACGAGGAACTCGAGCACTTCCGCGGGGTGAGCAACTACCTCGCCTCCCTGCGCCCGCCGCAGCCCCCCGCGCCGCGGGCGCCGGTGCAGGGCGGCTGAACCCGGGCACCGGATGACGCTGCGCACACCCGCCCGCCAAGAGGCGGCCGCCGCACCGGGCCGCTGTGGCGCCCAGGGGTGAAGCGCCGGGCAAGACGCCCGACACATCCAGGCGCCGGCGCCGATCCGGCAGCCCGCCGGTCTAGGTTGAGCCGCGTCAGGCCCCACGCTGCGCGAGGCCGGTTCGCCGTCGGCGACCCCCGGCGTGCGGCGCGGTGAGCGTGCGGTCGTGCGCAAGGACAAGACGCCGCACGCAGGCCGCGGGCGCGCTGCCCGAGCGGCCGCGCGCACCGGGCACGATCCGACCCCGTGAGGGCGCACAGCCCGCCAACGGCGACCACAGAAGCGAGGACGCAGTGAGCGCACCGGTGGTGCTGCACCTCAACAACGAGAACGCCCTGACGCCGCGCAGCCGGTTCACCGGTGCCTTCCGCCGGCTCCAGGCCGACGGTCACCTGCACCACGTGCCGGCCGCCCCTCGCGCACTGCTGCACAACGGGCCCCGCGCCGCACTCGCCGCGCTGCGGGAGGTGGTCCTCGACGCCCGCCCCGATGTGGTCTTCGTCCAGTCACCGCACGGCTTCCCGTTCGCCGAGCAGGACGTCGCGCAGCTGCTGCGGTCGGCGGGTTCACCCACGGTCGTCTACCAGGAGGGGGACGCGTGGGGAGGCAACAAGCAGCTCCCGGCGTCCAGTCGTGCATGGCTGCGCGCGGCGGACGCCGTTTTCAGCGTGGCCGCAGGTGCGCAGCTGGCCATGCTGGCCGGCATCGCGGGCCGGCCCGTGCGCTATGTGCCGCACACGCTGCCGTTGGACTGCTTTCCCGAACAGGACTGTCCCGCTCCCCCGGGGGACGGGGCCGTGTTCGACGTGGTCACGATCGGCAACAGCGTGATGCGGGCCCGGCTCCTTCCCCGCCTGCCCGGTGCCCGCGAGCGGGCGCAGGTCGTGCGCGGGCTGCGGCAGCTCGATTGCCGCCTGGGTGTCTTCGGGGCGGGTTGGCACGGCCCGCACGCCCGGGGCCCGCTGCCGTTCGAGCGGCAGATCGCCGTCCTGCGCTGTGCGCGGATGAGTGCGGGGTGGGACCACTACGGGCGCTACCCCGGGTACTTCTCCGACCGGCTGCCGATCTCCGGGGCCGCCGGCCGCGTCCACGTCGGGCAGGCCCGGCCAGGTCTGGAGTGGCTGCCCGGCCCGAGCAACGGACTGCATCTCGTGCCCGCCCCCCGGGACGTGGCCCACCGCGTGCGGGAGTTGCTGGCCACCGAGCAGGCGGTGCTGGACGCCGCCGGGGAACGGCTGCGCCGCTGGATGCGCGCCCGCCTGACCGATCTGCAGTCCCTCCAGTTCATGCTGGGCGAGTTCCTGGCCCTGCCCGCGCCGCCGGCCGACCCCTGGAAGCAGATCGCGGCCTGGCAGGAAGGGCCCGCATGAGGGCCGCGAGCCGCACAGCAAAAGCAGAGCGGACGGCCGGGGGGACCGGCCTCTTGGAAAAGGAGCGCCCACAAACCCAGACGGTGGTGAGGGGGGCGCTGTGGAACTATGCGGCGGCCGTCGTGGCGTGCGCGCTCCAACTCGGCTACACCTCATACACCGGGCGTACCGTCAGTGCCGCAGCGTTCGGCGCCTTCGCCTCCGCCCTGTCCCTCACGCAGTTGCTGGGCTACTTCGCCAACGCCGGGCTCGCCACGACCGTGCTGCGTTCGGCGGAGCTCACCCGTGGGCTGCTCACGGCGACGGTGCGGCTGGGCCTGTTCAGCGGGCTCGTGTGCTGCGCCGTGCTCGAGACGACGGCACCGCTGTGGGCCAGGCTGTGGGGGGCCGCGGAGACGACCGGGCTGCTGCGGGTGCTGGCGCTGCAGTTCCTGTTCCTGCCCCTGGGGGCGGTCAGCGTGGCCGGCCTGCGCCGCCTGCTCGCCCACCGCAGCGCGGTCGTGGTCGAGACCGGCGCGCACGCCGCCGGGCTGCTGACGGGAACCGTGCTGCTGTCAGCGGGCTGGAACCCGACGGGGCTGGCCGCCACGTCGGTGACCACCCAGTTCACCATCGCAGCCCTCGCCTCCACCCTGCTGGTGCGGCGGCTGCCACACGCCCTGGGCCCGGCCGCTCATCCCCCGGTCCGCTACCGGGAACTGGCCAAGGCGGCCGGGTTCCTCGCCGGCCACCAGCTCGTCCAGTTCGCCACCAACACCACCCCGTTGTGGGCGGCCGGAGTCCTGCTCGGCCCGGTGGCGGCCGGGTACTACTCGCGGGCCACACTCTTCACCGGACTGCTCCTGACCATGCTCGCGGCCGGCCTGACGCGGGTCACCACCCCCGCCCTGACCGCGGTCCGCGCCCAGCACCTCCAGCACGGGGACGCCCCCGGAAAAAACCGGGCCACCGGCCGGGAGACACCCGCGTTCGCCCGCGCCGGCACCGACGTCCTGCTCGCCTCCTCCGCGCTGTCCTTCCTGCCGTTCGCATTCCTCGCCGGAGCCGGACCCGATGCGCTGCAGCTGCTCCTGGGACCGGGCTGGAACGAGGCCGCCCGCCTGGTGCCCCTGCTGTGCATCCTGTCCGCCGTCGCCGTCCTGTACGCGGTCGGGCTGTCCGTGGACACGGTGTGCGCCTCGCCCGGCAAAATGGCGGCCGCGCAGGCGGCGGCGATCGCCGCGAACCTCGCCGGCATCGCCGTGGCCGCGGGACACGGTCTGGTGCCGTTGGCCCTGTCCGCGCTGGGGGGCCCGGTGTGCGGTCTCGCGGTGCAGACGTGGGCATGGCACAAGGACGGCGTCGTCCAGACGCGCCGGCTGTTGACGGGGTACGCAGTCCACGCGGCCCTGGGTGTGCCGGCGTACGCGGCAGGCGTGGCCCTGTGCCAGATCGTGGCCGGCCGCTCACCGGTGAGCGCAGCCATCGTGCTCCTGGCCGTCGCTCTTGTCGTGGCCGCCTGCCACAAGATGCCCACGCGGCTGCCGCTGTACCAGGTGGCTGCCGCGCGCGGCCTGCTGCCGCTGCGGTGGCCGGCCGTTGCCGGTTCGCGTCACCGGCGCGGTGCCGCCGCCCCTGCACCGGTTCAGGCCGGTGGCACCGGATCGCGGTGCCGGCCGGACGCCGGTTCGTGATCGCGCAGGAACACCAGATCGCACTGGAGCATCCGGCCGGTGCGGTGGTCGGTGAACCCCGGCACCACGGCCGCCAGAGCCAGCCCGTAGCGCCGGCGCGCCAGGTCCAGCACCTCGTGCAGCAGCGGCGCTCCCTCGTACAACGGGACGCAGGATGCCTCCAACTGCAGTCCGCAGCAGTGCTGCGCTAGGGTCTCGGCGCCGCGCAGGACGGCCGCCTCGTATCCCTGGACGTCCAGTTTGACGAACACGCGGTCCTGCGGCTTGGCCACCTGCCGCCACACGTCGTCGAGCCGGTACTGCTCGACCTCCTGGCGGCCGACGTAGCGGGAGGGGGGACACGCTTCGGCGTGGCGGGGCAGCATGGGCAGCACGGAGCTGCTCAGCCCCCCGTTCCCGGCCACGTTCATGGTGACGGCCCTGCGCTCCTCGCCCAGGGCGTAAGGGAAGACGGTCCACAGCGGATCGGCCGCCGCGCAGCGGCGCAGGGCCTCGAACGGCCCGCTCAGCGGCTCGAAGGACACGATGCGTCCCCGGTAGCCGAAGCGTCTCAGGCCGCGCCCGTACTGACCGCGGTTGGCCCCCACGTCGAGCACCACATCGGCACCCGCGTGCTGCAGCAGCCGCGCGGCACGGTAGTCGAAGGAGCACTGCGGGAACCGGTTCACGTCGAGGCCGAGGCGCTGGAGAGCTTTCCGGGCCCGGTGCAGAAGAGTCACCCACCCATTGTGATCAACCTTCGCCCTTTTTGTCACTGATGGTGAGGTCTACACGCCGGGCCGTCCGCCCTGCTTCGCGTGCGGCGGCGCAGGAATCGCGGGCCGGGGTCCGCGCGGCGCGTGCACCGCGCCCCGGGGGGCGGGCGCCGCGGGGTCGCCGGCCGGGGCCGAGGGCCCCGGCCGCTTTCCCGCGCCCGCCTCCAGGCGCGCCCGCCACAGGCACAGTCCGAGCAGCACGGCCTGTTCGGGGAAGGCCGAATAGGACACGAACAGCACCAACTGGCTCACCAGCAGCACACACAGGGCCCGCGTCTGCGCTCCGCCCCGGGCCAGGCGGCGCCAGGTGTGGGCGTAGAGGACCAGCAGAGCCAGCAGCCCGGCAAGGCCAAGACGCAGCACGACGTGCAGGTAGTAGTCGTGCGGCGAGACCGTGACGAGCCCGCCGCCGATGAAGCGCTCGTAACCGGAACCGAAGGGCGCTCCGAGCAGCCACCGGGCGAGGCTGCGGGGGCCGGCGAGCAGATCCTGCCAGCCCAGCACCCGCCAGGCGAAGGTGCTGCGCGTGCCCTGTGTCTCGGCGAGGGAGGCCGTCAGCGCCTCGCCGGCCGCGCCGAACAGGCCGACGGCGTACAGCAGTGCGGCCAGGCACAGCGCCAGCACTGCGGCACCTGCGGACACCAGGCGCTGGCCGCCGCGGGAGGGACGCAGCAGCCACCAGGTGGCTGCCATCGCGGCGCCGGCCGCCCACACGGTGCGGTGCTGGAGCAGCATCACCAGGGCGAAAAGCGCCAGTGCCGCCAGGTGGCGGGCGCCCGGGCCCCGGCGGTGCGCCAAACGGGCGCGGTCCGCCGCGCCGGACATCGCCGGGCCCGGACGGGACGCGGGCCGGGCGCGGCGGGTCAGCATCAGCAGCGCCGCCGCCTGGGCGAGGACCAGCGCCGCGGCGGCCGGGACGGGGCGGGCGTCCACCGCCACCCCGTCGACGGCCAGGTGGGCGTTGGAGGCGTAGAGCCCGCGGTCCGCCCAGCGGGCCACCGCGCACAGCGCGTACACGGCGGCTGCGGCCAGCCAGGCCCGCGTCACCGTGCGGGTCAGCGCGGCGCTCAAGGGAGCGGTGGCCAGATAGAAGGTGACGGCGAGGAAGTGCCAGAAGTAGACCCGGGAGTCGTTGCCCGCCGTCGCCGGACCGAAGACGGCGGCCCCCCGCAGGGTGGACCAGGCGGTGAGCGCGAGCAGGGCCGCCAGCGCCGCCAGCGCCGCCCGGGCCCTGGGGCCCCAGCGCGGCACCCGCGCCAGTGCGACACCGAGCGCGCACACGTCCAGGATGTCGGTCGGGTAGAGGCTGATGCCGAGGTCCACGGCGGCCCTCTGGCCGTCGGCGACCACGACCCAGACCTGCGTCGCCATCAGCAGCCCCACCGCGATGCCGCAGTGCCGGGCGAAGACCCACAGCAGCATCCCCAGCAGCCCGGGCGCGAGCAGGAGCAGCAGCAAGATCTGCGGGTCACCGGGAAGGAATCGCACCGTGGTCCGTTCTAAAGGAGAGGGACTGTGCTGGACGGCGCCAGCAGACGCCGGCACGGCAGGATGTTTGCCGTGCCGCACACCGGTGGCTCAGGATCCGGCGCGCAACAAGCCCGCTCGCGGGCGCTGGGAGGCGGCCCGCACGAGGGTCTTGGCGTAGGGGGAGCAGAAGACCAGCGGGGCCCAGGCACCGAGATGGCGGCGGCAGTAGCGCCACCACGGCAGCGGCGGCTGCTCGCGGACCGAGGCCAGCCGGCGCAGCGCGGTCAGCGCGCCGATGCCGGGCTCCGCCGAGGTCCCCTCGGTGCGGCCCACGTTGTCGTCGCAGGTTCCCACGTGGCCGGGCGCGAGCAGCACGGGGACGCCGGCCCGGCGGGCCCGCAGCCCGTAGTCGTAGTCGCCCATACGGTGGGGGAAGGCGCCGTCGAGGTCGCCCAGCAACCGCCTGGCGGAGGCCGTGACCAGGACAGCGTTGCCGTTTAAGGTGTCGCACCGTCGTGCGTGCCGCGCGTCGGGCTCCATCCGCTGCAGGGCCATGGGACGCAGGCGGGGGCGCACGATCCGGTAACCGCTGTAGGTGGTGCGCATCCCGTCGCCGGAACGCATCGCGCCGACGACGACCGCGGGCCGTTCCAGGGGTGCGGCCACGCGCAGGAGCGTGGCGAGCGCGCCCGCATCAAGGACGACATCGTCGTTGAGCCAGAGCACATGGGCCGCCGGATCCGCTCGAGCGGCGGCGATCCTGGTGCCGCTGCCCCAGTAGACGTCGCCACCGGTGCTCACCACATCGGTGGCGGGGAAGGCGGCCCGCACCGCGCCGGCCGTGCCATCGGCACTGCCGGCGTCGACGAGATGAACGCTCAAGCCGGTGCCCGCGGGAAGACCGGTCTGCGCACGCACCGACGCGAGGGCCGCGAGGGTGCTGTCGCGGCGGTTGTGACAGGCCATCAGGACGGACAGCCGGGGTGCGGCACCACCGGGCGGGACACCATCGGCGCGCACCGGGTCACCGCAGGGCCATGGCGGGGACGACGGGCGCCGCCGGCCGGCCCTTACGGCGGCCGGCGCCGCCGAGCAGCTCGAGCTCCGCATCGACCATCAGGCGGGCCAGTTCGGGCGCGCGCACCGTGGCACGCCATCCGAGCTCCGCCTCCGCCTTCGAGGCGTCGCCGATCAGGTGGTCGACCTCGGTCGGACGCAGGTAGCGCTCGTCGAACAGGACGTGTTCGCGCCAGTCAAGACCGACGTGGGCGAAGCAATGCTCGACGAACTCGCGCACACTGTGGCTCACGCCGGTGGCGATCACGTAGTCGTCCGGGCGGTCCTGTTGCAGCATCAGCCACATGGCCTCTACGTACTCGGCGGCGTAGCCCCAGTCCCGGCGGGCGTCCAGGTTGCCGAGGTGAACCACGTCCTGCAGACCAGCCTTGATGCGGGCGGCGGCCACGGCAACCTTTCGGGTCACGAACGTGGGGCCTCGGCGCGGTGACTCGTGGTTGAACAGAATGCCGTTGACGGCGTGGAGTCCGTACGCCTCCCGGTAGTTGCGGGTGACCCAGTAGGCGTACACCTTCGCCGCCCCGTAGGGCGAGCGAGGGTGGAAGAGAGTCTGCTCGTTCTGCGGCGGTGCGGCCGCGCCGAACATCTCCGAACTCGAAGCCTGGTAGAAGCGGCACGAGACGCCGCTTCGGCGGATCGCCTCCAAAAGCCGCGTCGTGCCAAGTCCGGTGCTGTCCCCGGTGAACTCGGGTTCGTCGAAGGACACCCGCACGTGCGACTGCGCGGCGAGGTGGTACACCTCGTCCGGCTGCACCTGTTCCACCAGCCCCGCCATCCGGGTCCCGTCGGTGAGGTCCCCGTAGTGAAGGAAGAGGCGGGCTTCCGGGTCGTGGGGATCCCGGTAGAGATGCTCGATCCGCTGGGTGTTGAAGGTGGAGGCCCGGCGGACGATGCCGTGCACCCGGTATCCCTTCTCCAGCAGAAGTTCGGCGAGATAGGACCCGTCCTGGCCCGTGATGCCGGTGATGAGCGCCGTTTTGGCGGCCACACGCCCTCCTTGGCTGACGACATTTCAAAGCGGCACAAGGCTCCCTTGCGGCCGGGCACCCCTGCGCCTCACCACTCTAAAGAACAAATGCAACATTTCTTAGCCAATGTGGCGCTATGTCTTCTTTGAGCTTATTCATCGTAGGGTGACGTCAATTGCCCTATTCATCAGCACTCAGCCCCTCACGGGACCGATCGGGGACGGACACTTTGGACCTGCGCGAATACCTACAAGTCCTCTCCCGGCGCTGGCGCGCCGTCATCGTTCTGACCCTCCTCGGCACCCTGGCCGGCGTGGGCGCCACCTACACCGCCACTCCCGAATACCGGGCCACCACCGGCCTGTTCGTCTCCCTGCAGGGCGGCGCCGACCCCGACACCGCACAGCTCGCCCAGGGCAACCTCTTCACCCAGGCCCGTGTGCGCTCCTACGCAGAGGTGGCGGCAAGTCCGCTGGTGACCCGGCACGTCGTCAAGAGCCTTCGCCTGGACATGTCGCCCACCGCACTCGGCAAGAAGATCACAGCAACCGCCCAGCCCGACACGGTGCTGCTGCGACTCACCGTCACCGACACCCGCGCAAGCCGCGCGGCGCGGATCAGCAATGCCGTCGCCACACGTTTCGCCGAGGTGATCCGCACTCTCGAGCGCCCCTCGGGTGCGCGCACCTCGCCCGTGCGGCTGAGCATCACCCAGCCCGCCTCCGTGCCCACCACACCTTCCGCGCCCAGACCGGCCGTGAACATCGCCATCGGGCTCCTTGCCGGACTGATCCTGGGAGTCGGATTCGCCCTGGCCCGCGAGACACTGGACTCCTCGGTGCGCAGCCCCGAGGCCCTGAGCGAGCTCATGAACCGCTTCGCAGGGCCTGCCGTGTTCGCCAGTATCGTGCGCGACCCGCACGCCGACAGCCGGCCGCTGGCACTGCGCGACGACATGCACGGGCTGCGCGCCGAGGGCTTCCGCCGTCTGCGCACCTGCCTGCAGTTCGTCGACGTGGACCGGCCGCCGAAGGTGATCGCGGTGACCAGCCCGCTCTCGGGCGACGGCAAGACCAGCGTCGCCGTCAACCTCGCCGCGACCCTGGCCGAGACCGGCGCCTCCGTGTGTCTCGTCGAGACCGATCTGCGCCGCCCCTCCATCGCCCGCGCCCTCGGACTGGTCCGGGACGCAGGACTGACCACCGCCCTGATCGGCAGGGCGGAGGTTGGCGAACTGCTGCAGTCCGCAGGATCCTTCGCCGTGCTGACCAGCGGCGCCGTACCGCCCAACCCGACAGAGCTGCTGGCAAGCACCCAGCTGAAGTCCCTCCTTGGCCGGCTCACCGAGAAGTTCGACCACGTAGTGGTGGACACCGCCCCGATCCTCCCCGTGGCGGACGCCTCCGTGATCGCCTCCGAGGTGGACGCCTACCTCCTGGTGGTGCGGGCCGCCCGCACCAGCCGGGACCAGATCAGCGAGGCCCTGCGCCAACTGCACCAGGTCGGCGCCTCCGTGGTGGGCACCGTGCTGAACATGGCCTCGCCCAAGACAGACCGCGGCGCCCAGGGATACACCTACGAGTACCGGCCCCAGCCCCAGGCGAACCGGCGCCTTTCCGTCCTGGCACGGCTCGCCCCCCGCCGCCCCCAGCTCCCGGCAAACGGCCGCTTCCCCGCCCTGGCCCGGCTCGCCCGGGTCGGCCGGCCGGCGCCGTCCGCCGACCTCGCCCGAAAAGGCCTGCCGACTCCCGGCACGGAACCGGCAGCCCGGCCCAGCGAACCGGCCGAAGAGCAGCAGAGCCACGATGCCGCCGAAAAGAGCATGCAGCGATGATGACCGAAGCCTCACCACCACGCGGGCTCGTCCAGCGCCCCCTCAACCGCTCGGCACGGGTGCTGGTAGCCGGAAGCCGGGGCCTGGTCGGATCGGCCGTATGGCGCTGTCTGACCCGGGAGGGCTTCAGCAACCTCGTGGGACCCAGGTCCGCGGAACTGGACCTGCGCGAGCGTCAAGCGGTACTCAGCTGGTTCGCCGCCGCACGGCCCGACGTGGTGGTGCTGGCTGCCGCACGGGTCGGCGGGATCAAGGCCAACGCCACACGACCCGCCGACTTCATCTCGGACAACCTGCGTATCCAAGTCAACGTGCTGGACGCGGCACTGGAGCACGGCGTCGAGCGGCTCCTCTTCCTCGGATCCAGCTGCATCTATCCGAAGCTCGCCGACCAGCCGATCCGTGAAACGGCGCTGCTCACCGGTCCGCTGGAGCCGACAAACGACGCCTATGCCATCGCCAAGATCGCGGGAATCCAGCAGGTCCAGGCGGTAAGACGGCAGTACGGTCTGCCATGGATCTGCGCCATGCCAACCAATCTGTACGGGCCCGGGGACAACTTCCGTCCCGAGGAAGCTCACGTCCTGCCGGCGTTGATCCGTCGGTTCGACGAGGCCCGACGTACCGGAGCAGCACATGTCGTGAACTGGGGCACCGGAACACCGCGAAGGGAATTCCTTCACGCGGACGACCTGGCCGAAGCCTGCCTCCACCTGCTGGAGCACTACGACTGCGAGGTCCCGGTCAACGTCGGCACAGGCACGGACCTGACCGTTCGGGAGGTGTCGGAACTGGTGGCGGCAACCGTCGGATACCAGGGGACCGTGGAATGGGATGCCACCAAGCCCGACGGAACGCCGCGCAAGCTCCTCGACATCTCACGCATCACCGCGCTGGGCTGGAAACCGCGGATCGACCTGAAGGAAGGACTTGCCGGGACCTACACCTGGTACAGGGACCATGCCGATACCGCCGCACTGCGACGCTGACAGCCACAGCACCCGACGGCACCGGCGGCACACAGTCCACCCGGCAAGCACGACCGCCACCCCACACCCCGACCACCCGCACCCGGGCCGTCCGCACACAGCCACCACCCCACACCCACCCCACACCCGCACCCGCACCCGGCCGCCACCCCACACCCCGGCCGTCCACACCCCGACCGCCCGCACCCGGCCGCCCGCACACGGCCACCACCCCACACCCGGGCCGTCCGGGTGATCTCCGTACCCCGTCCTGCCGAACACCACCTGCAACCGTTTGGGAAGACCACGTCAGGGGCCAGGGATCACAGCGCGGAATTCTTTGCGAAATCTGACAGAGCAACCACCACCGGCGCCTGCGGAGGCAGTTGCAACGACACAGCAGGGTCCGCCACTGCCCATCCCCACGCACCAGCGGTGGCGAGCACGAACCGAGGCACCGGCGCGCCCCACTGCCGGCCCGAGGCCGCAACGCCAGGCCTCCCGGGCGCCCAGGACGCCGGCTTCCCGGAAATGCCCCACCGATCACCACTCGCCAAGCGTTCTATGAAGGAGCCTTCCCCCCATGACCAGACGCTCCGTACGACAACTCGCCGTGGCGGTGGTCTCTGCCGGGCTCGTCGCCGCGGCCCCGCTGATCACCGCACAGCCAGCCCTCGCGCAATACCCCCCCACCTCCACCCTGACCATCCAAGACGCCGACCTCATCCTGCAACCAGGCCAGGTCGTCCCCTTCGTCGCCACAGGCTTCCTGCCCAACGAACGGACCCGCGCACGCCTCGTCCGGATCGCCGCAGGCACCCTCGGCAGATCCGCGACCCTCCCCCACACCCCCACCATGGCCGGCCCCACACCCACCTCGACCCCCGCCACCGGCACCGGCGGGGGCTCCGTAACCCTGGGCAGATGGACCGCAGACGTGAACGGGATCGTCGACACCACCGCCACCATCCCCCGCAACATCCGCAACGGCCTCTACAAATTCCAGATCACCGGTGAAAGATCCCACCTCGTCCTGAGCGTGCAAGTAAGCATCGACAACGCCGGCGGCCCCGGCCACCCCGGCGGCCAAGGCAACCCCAACCACCACGGATCACCCTCCCTCGCCGACACCGGCCAATCAGACCGCCAAGTCGTCCTGGTCGGCGCCACCGGCGGACTGCTCCTGCTCCTCGGAGGCGGCGGACTGCTCCTCGCACGACGCCGGCGCAACGCCACTGACGCCAACTGAACAAACCCACCCGACGCAAAACGCCACCCGGCCCCCAGCCGCAAGGGCCTGGGCCAGGGGGACCGCGTCAAGAGTCTTTGACACCGCTCCACACACCACCGCAGCGACAAGCCCGGCCCCCCACCCGACACCCGGCCACAACACGCACGCCGGGCCACAACACGCACAACCCGCCCAACACCACCGGGCGGCCCCACCAACCCACCGACACCACCGGCCAACCCGCCCCCCACCCGCTCCTCGACAACGCTGCCACCCCACCGGCCCCACCCGCTCCGACGACGCTGCCGCCCCACCGGCCCCACCGGCCCCACCGGCTCCGGCGACGCTGCCGGTCAAGGGGCCCCACCGGCTCCGGCGACGCTGCCGGTCAAGGGGCCTGCCGCGTCGCCCCGCCGACCACACAACCCACCTCCGCCCGGCGGGGCGACGCGCCGCGAACCAGCCGGCCCGGAACGGGGCCGAGCACACCCGGACGACCAGTCCCCGCACCTGGTGACGCAGTACGTCAAAGACCAGGGCGTCGAGACCACCACCAGGCCCTGACGGCCTCCCTCACGCCACGCCCCGGACCGATCAACCGCATCCCGCCGTCCAGGGCACCCCTTCCCGCCCTGCTGCAACGGAGCGAACCCCCCGGCACGCCACCCGGCAACCCGCCCACAACAGCGCAGGGCATGGGAGCGTGTCAGCCATGCGTGCAGCTCTCGTGGCCCCCGTGGCGCTCCTCGCCCTGAGCAGTACAGCCCTGCTCCCCGCATGCACGGCGCGAAGCCAAGGCAAACAACCCGGGGCGCATGCCCCGAGCGCGAGCAAGGTCGAGCACCTGTCCATCGACATCGTCCGAACGCTGCCGCACGACCCCAAAGCCCTCACGCAAGGCCTGGAAATGGCCCACGGCAGACTGTACGAGAGCACCGGCCTGACCGGACACTCCGCCATCAGCGCCGGCCCCCCGGGAACCACCCCCACACACCGCGTGAAAATCCCCGCACCCCTATACGCAGAAGGACTCACCATCACAGGGCCCACCCTGTGGCAACTCACCTGGCAAAACCACATCGCCATCCAACGCGACGCGACCACCCTCGCCGAACTCCGCCGAATCCCCTACGACACCGAAGGCTGGGGAATGTGCCACCAACCACGGCACAACCGGCTCGTGACAAGCAACGGATCCCCACTCCTCACCTTCCGCAACCCCACCACACTCAAAAAAACAGGCTCCGTCACCGTCACCCTCGACGGACACCCCCTGCCCAGACTCAACGAACTCGAATGCGTCAACGACCTCGTCTACGCCAACATCTGGCCAGCCGACCGGATCGTCCGCATCAACCCGCAAACAGGCCACGTCACCGCAGACATCACCATCCCACCCCTCCTCACCCCAACCCAACGACACCACGCAGACGTCCTCAACGGCATCGCCGCCATCCCAGGAACCGACCAATTCCTCATCACCGGCAAATGGTGGCCCAAAATATTCCAAGTACGCTTCGTACCCCGAACAGTTCAACCCGGCCCGCACACAAAGCGACAAGCCCGTTGACGACCGACGCCGGACGGCAAAGCACCGACACCAAGCGGTGCCAAAGACTCCTGACCCGGTCCCCGTAGCCCAGGCGGCTCAAGAGGCACAGACATCCCGGCACTCCGAGTACACCTGGACCGAGCACCACCACACAGACGGACCGGACCCACCCGCCGACCACCCCGGCACCCCCCGGCACCCGCACACCTCACCGCAGCAAACCCCCCGTACCCAGGGAACGCAGTCGAGGACCCTACCGCCACCGGCCCCGACGAGCCAGCACCGCGAACCGCTACCAACAGCCGGCCAACGACGGCCACCACCACCCGGCCCCAGCCCGGCACACCGCTTCCCGCCTACCACCACCAACCGCGCTCACCACCAGCCCCGCGCACCGTCGCACCGCAGTAATGCAGCCACTGCGACACAACCCACGCCTCGCCGCCACGATCCGTTGGGCGTGGCAGCACGGTGAGGCGTCCTCGACCTACAACGCCGGCTACCTGAACGACAAGGCCCTGCCGATCGACAACGTCTTCGTCTTCGTCTTCGTGCTGGTCCTCTCCTCCTTCGCCGTGCCCGACGCCTACCAGCACAAGGACCTGTTCTGGGGCGTGACCGGCGCGCTCACGGCCCGGCTGGTGTTCCTCTTCATCGGCGCCGAGCTGCTCCAGGCGTTCTTCTGAACCGCCCACCCGTTCGGTGCGTTCCTGATCTGGACCGGCTACAAGACGGCCCTCTCCAAGGACGAAAAAGTCCACCCCGACCACAACCGGGTCGTCCGCCTGGTCAACAAGCTCATCCCCACAAACCCGCAGTTGCACGACGACAAGCCCTTCACCCGCGTCAGCGGCAAACACGTGGCAACGCTGCTGCTGGCGGCGCTGATCGCGGCCGAAGCCACCGACCTCACCTTCACGGTCGACTCGATCGCCGCCGTCCTGGCAATCACCACCCACACACTCATCGTGTGGACCGCCAACGCCTTCGCCGTCCTGGGTCTACGGAGCTTGTACTTCTGCCTGGCCGGGCTGCTGCGCCGCTTCCAGTAGGCGTCCGTCGTCCGGGCCGTGGTCGGCACTTCCCAGCCGGGGCGGTGCCAGGTGGTGGTCTGCGATCCTTGACGCGCACGTGGCCGAGCCGAGCCTGGCAGCGGGGGGAGACTGCCGCTCTCGACAACACGACCGCGTCACCCTCCAGATGCGAGCGAACCCTGTGCTCGCAGCAGCCCGGCGGATCCGTACGAGCCTTTAGGACATGCTGCCCCGGCACACCGTCCCCGGGGCTGGGGTGCGGCCCGTGCGCAGGTAGCGGTCGACCGCCCTGGTGACGCAGCGGTTCCGCGGATACGTGCCGTGACCCTCCTCCTGGGCCGTCAGCAGGACGCCGACACCGTCGCCCAGGGCACCGGCCATGTGGCGGGCGCCCGCATAGGGGGTGTTCGGGTCGCCGGTGCCACCGACCACCAGGACAGGGGCCGCGCCCTCGGCGTCCACCCGGAGCGTGACGCGCTCGCCGTCGAACGGCCAGTCGTAGCAGAGGTAGACACCGGTGGACCAGGCCGCGCCGAAAACGGGTGAAGCGGCTTTGATACGGGCCTCGTCCCGGTCGAGGCGTTCGAAGCCGGGGCGCAGGCTGGAGTCCGCGCAGGTGATCGCGGTCTGGGCGGCACGGCTGTTGTCGGACGGGCTCGCCGCGCGGTCGGCGGAGCCGATGTCGTCCGCGCCCTTGCTCAACAAACGGCCGTCGTTGTGGTCGATCAGCGCGGTGAGGGCCTTGGCGAGTGGCGCCCAGCCGTCCGTGCCGAGGTCGAGATGGTCGCTGACGGCGTACGCGAGATCGTCGGCGTCGAGGCTTCTTCCGGCGCCGGCCGGGGCGGGCTTCTTCTCCAGGCGGTCGGCCAGGCGCGCCATGCGCCGCGCGGCCTCCTGGGGCCCGTCGCCGGTCGGGCAGTGGCGGACACGGGCCGCGCAGTGCGCGGCGAACCGGTCGAACGCCGCCTGGACCGCCTCAACCTGCGAGATCTGCTTCTCGGCGAGGTCCTCGGTCGGATCGACGGACGCTTCCAGGACGAGCCGTCCGACGTGCGACGGATACAGGTGGGCGTAGACCGCGCCGAGCGCCGTCCCGTACGAGACACCGAAGTAGTGCAGCCGCTCGTCGCCCAGGAGGTAGCGCATCAGGTCAAGATCGCGCGCGGTGTGCGAGGTACCGATGTACGGCAGCAGCGCCCCGGAGTGCTCGGCGCAGGCATCCGCCCCCTCGTAGCCGGGATCGTCCGCACTCTTCCCGCACCGCACAGGAATGGTCGCGCCGACGCCGCGCGGGTCGAAGGACACCAGGTCATAGCGGTCCAGGAGCGGCTCGTACTGGTCGAGGAACTCAGGCAGCCCACTCACACCGGACACGCCGGGGCCACCGAAGTTCAGAACAAGCGAGCCGATACGCCGGGCGTTCGCACCGGTGGCCTTACGACGGATCAGGGCGACATCGATCGTCTGGCCGTCCGGCTTCCGGTAGTCGAGCGGGGCCTTCATGACGGCGCAGTCATAACCCGCGCGCGCCGTGGGCGGCGAAGTGCAGCGGGACCAGTCAAGGTGCTGGCCGGTGGTGAGCGCGGCGGGCAGATGGTCGGGCGGATTGTTCGCAGTGAGTTCCGTACGCGGCTGCGCACTTCGGCCGGGAGCGTCGTGCTGGAGCCAAGCCCCGACGGCCCCGACCGCGGCGAGGACGACCCCGACGATGATGTACGCGCCGGCCCACAAGCCCACTCCGCGGCTACGTATCGGACGTACGTCACCCATCGAAACCCCCGCGCTCTCGCCCCTGAACGCCCGCCCCGTACCCGCACACCCGCATCCATGATCGCCCGATCATCGAACGCACGCAGGATACAAGCCGCCCCGGACAGCACGACCAGACACCCGGCGCGCCACGTCCTGGACGGCATCTGACGGTAAAACACTGCGGAAGGGTCTCGACTTGCCGCGCTCGCGGCGGCTGCCGCAGGGCCTGGTGTTACGCGCGTAAATTTCTGCTGCCAATAGCTTGCCGACGCCCCCAGAACGCACGACACTTGAGTATTGAACTTGTCAGGAGCACGTCCTGCCTGCCTACCGGTGGGCTCTTGCCATACCCGCTCGCCCCCTCTGACCCGCATTCCCCCACAGGAGGAACGCATGCGGATCAAGAAGCCCGGCACTGCGAGACGCGCGGGACGGACGGCCACAGCGTCCGACCTGTTCGTGGCTACCGTACTCACGACCCCCACCACTCAGATGCTTTCTGCGGGCGAGTCCTCGCTAAGGACGCGTCCGTCATCCGCCGAGCCCGGATCTGCCGCCATCGCCCGCGCCGCCGCGTCCCCCTGCCAGCGACGCGAGCGGAGCCTCCGGGCAATCGGCCGGCGGCGACAGAGGCTCACAGCGGCCGGACTGCCGCCGACGCGCGCACCGAGCCCGCGGCGCATACGGAGCCCGCGAGGCCGGGACGACAGCCGCGTCCATACAGGCTGCGGCGAGCCATGGGGACCGACGCCCCAGTACTCGGCGGCAGCGCCGCCCACTGTGTGCGCCCCGTCGATCTCAGGGGCTGCGCTTCTTCTCGCGAGCGCCCCTCCGATCCCGCCTCAGGGCCCGTGACCGGGACGTCGAACACGCTCTGCACCGGCATGCACTGACGGTCCGCCGACTGTTTCCTCGAGGCACCCACGCCGCCCCCACCGGCCCGCCGGGGGCATCACTCCGCCTTCTTGCGGCGGCCTTCCTGTTCGACCCGCTCCCGGCCTCATTCGCGTGAGATCAGGACGTGAACACGGAGTCAAGCAAAAGGCTGATCTGTCATGTCCACCTCACCCACACGCACAGTCCTGTCATCTGCGTCTGACGGAAGACAACATTCCATTTCTGGAGGTCTCGTGAGATCGACCAAGGTGCTGTCCGTACTTGCAACCCTGGGCGCCGTAGTGCTGATCAGCCTGGGCCTGACCGCTCCGGCGCAGGCCGCCGGCGCCGTGTACGTCGCCCTCGGTGACTCGTACTCAGCCGGCAACGGCGCGGGCAACTACGACAGCGCGAGTGGAAACTGCCACCGCAGCTTCAGCGCCTACCCGTACCTGTGGAAGAACGCGCACGCCCCGTCCTCCTTCGCGGACACGGCTTGTTCGGGTGCCGTCACCACGGACGTGACGAACTCTCAGCTCGGCCCCCTGAACGCCTCCACCACCCTGGTCTCCCTCACCATTGGCGGCAATGACGCCGGATTCGCCGACGTCATGACGGCCTGCGCAACGGACTCGGACTCCGACTGCGTCAACCGGGTCAACCAGGCCGAGAGCTACGCGCGGAACACACTGCCTGCCCGCCTTGACGCCACGTACAACGCGATCCGGGCCAAGGCCCCCAACGCCAAGGTGGTCGTGCTGGGTTACCCGCACCTCTACACCCTCAACGTCTTCTGCATCGGGCTCAGCGACACCAAGCACCGCAAGATCGACGAGGCCTCCGACGTCCTTGACAGCGTCATCCAGGGTAGGGCCGCCGCACATGGCTTCGTCTTCGGTGACGTCCGTACAACCTTCAACGGGCACGAGCTGTGCTCCGGCGACGACTGGCTGCACTCGATCGTCATCTCGCCGACCTGGGAGTCTTACCACCCCACCGCCACCGGTCACGCCTCCGGCTTCTACCCTCTGCTCAACGCCAACAGCTGACCGGCCGGCATCGGCAGGCCAGCACTCCGGGTCTCCCGGGCCCCTGTGCGAGGGAACCACGCACAGGGGCCCCGCTCGTTTCGTTTGCCCATGACGCCGAACCCTGGAAAGCAATGGGCAGTTGGCGATACGCATAGCGCCCAATCCTCCCTGCGGTTCATCCGACCGGCGACAAGATCCTGACCCGCGGCTCAGGGCTGCCGGGCACCGCAGCGCTGGCTACGGGATACCACCAACATCGAGAAGGCCGACTATCCGCGCCCTGGAGACCACAGCGCCCTCCCCCGCGAGGCCACCCGGCCGCTCCGGCGGACACTCATCCGACGCACCCCGGACCGAAAGGAATTCGCCCACCCCGTCCACTGGGCCGGATTCGTCTTCGTGGGGTCATGAGCCCTCACTCCGCCTCAGTGCGATATGGCACACAGCCGCCAAGAGGCCGGGGCGCATGCTGAGCCTGGACACCGCCTCGTGGACGCCGCAGAACAGCAGGTAATAGCCGGCAACGGCCACCACCTGTACCTGATGAGCCTTCAGCCCGACATCACCGTCCAGGTCACCATCCGCATCTGGGGCACCCCGCCCACCCCGCCGGCCGACACCGAAGGCCACACCACCATCACGCTCGAATCCGAAACCGGGGGCCGCTGCGGACCGCACGTCGCCACATCGCCCCGTTGCCCCGTAACGAATAGATCAAGTGACCGGACGCATGCGACGGGTGGGATCCAATAACCGTACGCTCCGGTCAGGTTGGAGGTCTATTCCAGTTCATGGGCCGCGCCACGCCAGATGCCACGCGCAGCAGGTCCGAACGGGGGGAAGGCAGGCTCGTGGCCGGAACGCTCGAAACGCACCCCGAAAGGAGACCCGCAGGGGGAGCCCGCGGGCCGGTTTTGCCACGGATCATGCGCAGATGCGCCCAGCACGGCCTCGTGTTGGTGGCCGCCGCCCTCACCGTACTGGTCGCCAGCACCGCGCTCGCCGCCCTCGGGGTTCTCGTCGGATCGGCCGTGGACCAAGGTGCGCAGGCGAGGATCGCGTCCGACCCGCAGGGCATCGTGCGGATCACGGCGCATTACCGGGCGAGCGGTGTCCCGGCCGCCGACGGACGGGTGCGGGATGCGCTGCGTGAAGCGTTCGGACACGTCCCGGTGACCGTGCACACCGCACTGCGCGCCCCGGCCGCGCGGTCGTACGACCTGCCGGTGATAGAGGCGGCGGGCAGGCCACGGCCGGCTGACAAGGTCGGGGTCGTCGCTGTGGATTCGATGCGCGGAAACGCCCGGTTGAGCGCCGGCGCGTGGCCGAAGGGGGCGGCGAGAGGCGCGAGCGACACGCTGGAGGCGGCCCTCCACATCGCACTGGCGCGCCGACTGCACGTCGTGGTCGGCGACACGGTGGTGTTGTCCGCCTCCCGGGGCAACACGGTGCGCAAGGTGCGGCTGGAAGTGACCGGGCTGTGGCGGGACACCGGCCGGGAAGCCGAGCTGCTGCATGGATTGACCAGCAGCTTCGGCGGTCCCGACAGTTTGGCAGTGGTGTCCGTGCCGGCGTTCGAGGCCAGCCCTGCGCTCTGCGGTGATGCCCTCGCCGTGTGGCTCGGTCTTCCCGTCACCGACCGGATGCCGGTGGCCGAATTGGGGTCGCTGCGTGACCGTCTCGCCGCCATGGCGGCCGGTGACCCGGACCGCACCGTCTTCCACGGCCGGCCCGTCGGCGTGAGGGGTGTCGTCGTCGAGGCGCCGCTGGTCGACACGATGGACCGTCTGCAAACTCCCATGGTGGTGGCTCGCTCCGGCATGTACATCCCGGCGTCGCTGCTGGCCGCGCTGGCCGTGGCGGCGCTGGTTCTGACGGCTCGCCAGCTTGCGGAGCACCGGCGTGCGGACACGGCGCTCCTCGGTGCTCGGGGAGCGGGCACATCACGGATACTGGCCGCGGCGGGCGCCGAGTGGGCGCTGGTGACGGTGCCTGCCGCGGTGGCCGCTCCGTTCCTGGCCGGTCCCTTGCTCGGTGTACTGGGCGATGCCGGGCTGCTGCCCGGTGAGGTGCCGCGTTCCGCGTTGTCGTCTGCCGGGTGGGTGGCAGCGCTACTGGTGCTGGCGGTGCACGGAGGGGCGGCGCTCCTGCCGGTGGTGCGGGACGGGCGGGCCGTCTCACGGTTGCGGCGGCGCGGGGCCCGGGTTGCGGTGCTGCAGAAGGCCGGCGCAGATGTGGTGCTGGCCGCGGTGGCGGTGCTGGGGTGGCTGCAGTTGACGCGGTACCGGTCGCCGGCTGCAGGCGGGCACGCGGGGGCGTCGGTCGACCCGGTGCTGGTGCTGGTGCCGGTCGTCATAGCTGTCGCGGCGACGCTGTTCACGTTGCGGCTGCTGCCGCTCGCCGAGCGCGGTGCGGTGTGGCTGGCGCGGCGCAGTGCCGGCCTGGTGCTGGCGCTGGGCGGCTGGCAGGTGAGTCGGCGGGCGACCCGCCATGCGGGTCCTGCCCTGCTGATGGTGCTGGCGCTCGCGGTGGGCGCGCTCACGACCTTCGCCCTCACCATGGTCGACCGCAGTGCTCACGACCGTGCCCAGTACGCCATCGGTGCCGATGTGCGGCTCACGCCGGACGAGTTCGGTGCGCAGTCGCTGCCAAGCGCGGTGCGGCACAGCGCCTACCGGGTGCTGCCCGGCATCGCGGCGGCCACGCCGGTCACCGATCTGCCGGTGCAGATCGACGGCGACGTGGCGGGCGTCACTGCCGTCGACATGGCCGAGGCGGCGCCCACTGTCCGGCCGGGGGCGGCCTCGGGGCCCATGCCGGCGCTGCGCGCGGATCTGGGCGACAGGCATCTTCCGCAGCAGCTCGCCGCGTTGGGGCAGAACGTGCCGCGCGCCGGTGCGGTGCTGCCCGGCAGGCCGCGGTCGATCGACGCGGCGGTGACGTTGAAGGCGGACGGCGGCGGCTCCGCGCAGGTGCCCCGGCTCGTCCTCACGGTGCAGGACGCCTCCGGTCACACGGACGCGGTCGTCGCGCGGCTGCCGGAAGCGGACGGCAAGCGACACACAGTCACCTTTGCGCTCGCCGTGCCGGGCGGCGGCGGCCTGGCCCGGGACTATCCCCTCACCGTCATCCGTATCGGCGTGGACTTCGAACGCGAACCGGTCCGGCGCCATTACGAGTTGACCGTCGACCACTTCGCTTCCGGCTCGGCCGGGTCGGTGGCTCCCGGGCCCGGGGGCGCCAGCTGGCAGGACGTGGAACCCGAGCCGCCCACCCCTGTCAACCTGGGCTGTGACGCTCCCGTCGCGGCGACCGTCAGCAGCGCCGGAGTGTGCGACATGGCGAAGGAGCAGCCGCCGAACGGGTTCAAGACGCGGCTGCTGGGACCCTCCGGGGCGGATACACAGTCCGACACGCTGGTCGAGTTCGGCCCGGTCCGCTTCGGCGGCATCCCCGCCCTCCCGGCCCTCGCCGATAACGCACTGCTGAACTCCCGCCGGGCCCGGGTGGGCAAGGAGCTCACGGTCCAGACGAACGACGGAACGACGTTTGCCGTCAAGGTGATCGGCCGTATCGGCGGGGTCCCCGGTTTCCCGCGTGAGGGAGGACGGCTGCTCGTCGACAGCCGGGCGTTGGCCGCATCGCTGGTCCCGCGCGGGGCGCTGCCTCCTCAGGAGGACTTTTGGTGGCTGTCCGCCCGCGGCGGCGACCCCGCGCCCGCGGTGGCCGCGATACGCAACGCGGACGGCGTCGGCACCGCCCTGGATACCCCGCAGGCCGAGAAGACGCTGCGCGGTGATCCGCTGCAGCACGGCACCCGCGGGGTGCTCACACTTTGCCTGCTCCTCGCCCCGGCCTTCGCTGTCATCGGCTTCACCATGCATGCCGTGCTCTCCACCCGGGAACGCCGGCAGGAATTCGCCCTGCTGCGAGCCTTGGGCGTACGCAAACGTCAGTTCACGGGGCTGCTGTTGACCGAGCAGCTGCTGATCGCGTTGGTCTCGGTGGTGCTCGGCGCGGCGCTGGGCACCGCGCTGGCCGGGCTGATCGTGCCGCTGGTGACCGTCGACGAACAGGGCCACCCCGTCTACCCCACGGTGCTCACGACCGTGCCCTGGGGGCGGGTGGCGCTGACGACCGCCGGCACCGCCGTGTTCATCACCTTGATGGTGATCGTGATGTCCCGGATGCTGGCCCGGGTGGATCTCGCACGAGTGATGCGGGCGGGGGAACGGTGATGGTCAACGCGCGTTGGGTGGCCCGCGACCTCAAGGGCCAGGTGCCCCTGCTGGCCTGTCTGTTCATGCTGACGGCCGTCCTCGGCTCGATCGCGCTGGCCGGGCCGGTGCTGATGGGCCGGCTGGCGGGCGAGGCGCTCGCCGACCGGGTGGCCGCGGCGCAGCGGCAGGGCGAGGCGCTGGCGACGACGGCGACGGTGTCGTCGTACGAGAAGGTCGGCTTCGGCTCGGCCGCCACCGTCGAGCAGCCCGAGTTCGGTGTGCTGGCGCCGGCCCTGGACAAGGCCGGACAGCAGATCCGGGCGGCCGCGCACCCGCCGGTGCGCGCGCTGCTGCGGCACGGTTCGCTGCGGGCCCGGCTGGATGCGGCCGACATCCGCGGTGGGGTCCCCCGGAGTCCGCGGGCGCAGCTGTCGCTGCTGTACGCGGATGACGCGCCGGCGTCCTCCGACTACGTCGAGGGCACTCCGCCGCCCCGGCTGCCGCGCACGGCGCTGAAGGACGGCCGCCCGATCCCGGTGGCGGTCTCCACCCGGGTACGGGACGCCTTTGGACTGAAGCTCGGCCAGCGACTGGACCTGGCGGGCGGCATCGGCGACCGGGTGGTGCTGTCCGGGTTCTTCCGGGTGAGTGAACGGCTCATCGCCTCACCGCTGTTTCGCCGGCAGCCCGGACTGGCCGCGCCTTCGACGGAGCCCCAAGGCGACGGTGTCGGGATGCGGCAGGCCGTGGCCGTGCTGGGCGGCACCGGCCTCGAGGTAGTTCAGCAGCGCCACGACCTCAACGTGCAGGTGGTGTGGCAGACCCGGGTGGAGCAGGCCCAAGCCATCGCCACCGCCGACGGCGGCGCCGCGCTGAAGCGTGCCCTCAGCCGGTTTCACAGCGACGCTTTTGCGGGGCTGTGCCCGGACACCGTGGGTGGCGAGCCGTGTTACGTCGCCGGCCGGCAGCTGCGTCAGCCCGCCACCCGCAATGAGCTGACCGGCGTCATCAGCGGCTTCGAGCGTGACGGCGCGCAGGCGAGAGCGCTGTCCGCTTTCGCCGTCGCCGGTCTGCTCGCCGTGGCGCTGGCCACCGTCGTCGTCACCGCGCAACTCGCGGTGCAGCACGGCCGGTTCACCGACCGGCTGCAGCGTTCCCGAGGCGCCACCGCGGCACAGGTGGCGCTGGCCCGGCTGCTGCAGACCGGTCCCACCGTGCTGCTGGGCGCCGCTGCAGGGTACGCGGGCACGCGGGCGGTGCTCGGCGCGGACGCCGACAGCGGGTTGCGTGGGCTCGTTGTCGTCGTCGCGCTCGCCGCCGGCGCGTCGCCGGCGCTCACCTGGTTCTCGGTACGGGAGCGAACGGCCACACCGGGCCGGCGCGGCGGCGATCGCGGGATGGTCCCGGTCCGGCGGCTGCTGGTGGAGGCCGCGGTGCTCCTGCTGACCGTCGCGCTGGTCGCCGCGATGCGGGTACGTGGCGGTGGGGCGAGCGGCGGAACATCGGGCGTCGACCCCCAACTTTCCTCACTTCCCCTCTTGTTGGGGACGGCCACCGCTGTGGTGCTGATGCGACTGTATCCGCTGCCGGTGCGGTTCCTCGCCGACCGGGCGCATGCCGGACGCGGCGCCGTTGCCTTTGTCGCGCTGGCCCGCGTGGGGCGGGGCGCGGGGGGCCGGCTCCTGGTGCTGCTGGTGCTCGTTGTGACGCTGGCCATCGCGGTGTTCGGCGGTCTGATCTCCTCCAGCGCCGCCCAGGGCCGCGAACGTGCCGCCGCCTGGAACGCGGGCGGTCGGGCCGCGGTCGTCGCCCCGCAGGCGGGTCCGCGGACGGCCGGGGAGTTCACGCACGTCCGGGGTGTCAGGCACGCTCTGGCCGTGCGGCGCGCTGACGTCGGGCTCGGCACGGCCACCGACGGGCAGGTGCGGGACACGACGAGCCTGATGGGCCTCGACCCGCAGCATTTGCGTGCCGCCGCCCCCCGGTCCCCGGCTGCCGCTGCTCTGCTCGACGCCCGGCTCCAACCGCCGCAAATGCACGACCACTCGACCGTGTTGCCGGCGCTCGCCGCCGGTCCCCCGGCCGCCTACGTGGGCCGGACCCTGACGCTGGACGGCCTCCACGGCAAGCCCCTGTCTGTCCGGATCGTCGGCACCCTGAACTCCGCGACGAGCGTGGACCCCGCGCTCGGCCCCATCTGCGGGCCGAGCGCCCCCCGCAGTCTGCTCCCAGTCCCTGCAGAGCGCGGTGGACAGGACTTCTTCGGGCTCGGTGGCCTGGGCTCCTCGATGCGGATGAGGGTGGGACCGGTGACGATGCGGTTGGTCAGGCGTCCCAACCCCTCGATCAGCAGTGCCCCGTTTCCTGTGGTCTCGACGATCGCCAGGTTCTCGATCCGCTTCTCTGCGCCGTCGGCGATTGCGTGCAGGATCCGGGCGCGCTCAGTGTGCGAGGGCGCAGCCCAGCCGGAGATAGCGGCTTTCGCGGCGGCCACCGCGGCTGCCGCCTCCATCGCAGTGCCCCTCGAGATCTCGCCCAGAACTCTGCCGTCGATCGGTGAGATGTCAGTGAACGTCTCGTTGGAGATGACGCGGTCGCCGTGGATCCAGTGCCGAGTGGCAACGCTTACCCGGGCGATGACAGCTTGGGGCTCGCGCGTCATGTCCCAGCCTCCTGTTTGTTTGGGCCCAAATAGACAGCCGGGCCGCAGGAGTGTCAAGGGGTGTGGCACATCAAATTTGAGCCCAAACATTCTGACCGAGACTGCCCGGCGCTCACGGCAAAAGGCAACCGCGCCAATGGTGTTGAGCGCCTCCCCGCGACAGCACCTGCCGCCTCGGCTAGGGGCGCGGGCGGCGGCCCGAGCGACGCGGGGCAAGGGGCTCGCCGTCGAGCAACTCCACCTCCGCTGCTCGCCGTGCCATCTCACAGGCCAGCGGGGCGGGCCTCCCGCAGGAGGCTGTCAGTCCCTCTTCGTAGGATCACGGCATGACTGATGCCTTCACCGTCTTGTGGACCCACGACACGTGCCGAGCGCTGCGCAAGGCAGGGCGAGTGGGCGAGCGACCGCCGGTTGCTTTCAGCGGTGCTCACTCCTCCCTACCCGCCTGGTCGGGCGCTCGTGCCGGGGACGAGGTGTACGCGCTGCACGTCAAGCAACGCGAATTGTTCGTGGTGAGTCAGATGCGAGTGATCGACGTGGAGCGTCGCGACTGCTGCGGCATGGCCCCCGCCACCTGGGAGGACCCGGCGTATCCCGGGCATGACGACTGGTCGATGCTCGGCGCCGGCGGATGCGGGGCTCAGGCAGTGCACGTGGACGCGACGCCCGTGCGCTTCGACGTACCCGTCTGTGGTGAACTGCTTACCAGGCTTACCTGGCGCAACCGGCGAGGGCAGACCCGCGGCCTGAAGTACGTGGTGGATGGCCGCCTCGAAAGATCGATCAGCCTTCAGGGGTTCTACCGCCTGACCCCCGAGGCCGCTGACGAACTGGCGGAAGTCGTCAGCAGTTCTGCCCCTTGATATCGATCGGAGGGCACGGCGTCAGTACCCATCGCACCTCTCTCTGCAGCAGCTGTAGAGAGTCGAACAAGAGCGAGCTCTGCCGCTTCCCGAAGTGGTGAACATTCGCTGTCCGTTCCCGGTTCTGCCACAGATCTTGGGGAGCGGTCTCGGAGCGTTGCCTCGATGTTCGATTGCGAGGAGACTGGATCGTGTGAGAGGGCGTACGCCTTGTCGTCTGACAGTCGAAAGTGACGCCCCCTCAGATGCTTGCCGCTCGCTGCTGTGGTCGACTGTGGACGGTGATGGTGTCTCTTCCCGCGCTCTCGGCCCTCCAGATACTTCACAAGTTGCCGGTGCGGATCCTGCCGGTCATCTCCCGCAGGAGCGCCCCGAACATCAATCGCCAGGGGCACCGGCATCTCGGTCGGCATGGTCTCCTACCTTTTCAACGGCCGCAGTGAGCCTAACCGCGAGCATGCTGCCCGCTTGGAGCGGTTCTTCGGCGCACCGGTAGGGTTTTGCTCGCTCAGCGAGGATGAGGCCCTGGCGAATCAGATCCGGCCGGTCTTCCAGCAGCTCTCGATCGTCAAGAAGGTGGCTGAGCTTCAGGCGGGCGGCGTCCAGGCGGTGGCGGCTCGCAGCTCGGAGGACATCCGCCAGAACCCGGAGCTGCTGCTGGAGTTGCTCCCCGCGGTACTGGATACCGTCAAGCTGTCGCATCCGCCTGCCAGTGGAACGGACGGCTCACCGGCAGACGTGAGAGGCCGGACGCACGCGAAGTCCCCGCGCCGTGGGCGCGGGGATTTCGTCGTTACTGCAGAGGATCGCAGACACGAAGGCGCCTGCCCCAGTCCGGCCTACCGGTGCCTCTTCGACTTGGGCGCGCGGTTCGAGAAGGGCTTCCTCAGCATCCTGCCGATGGCGAGGCACCGTGCGACGGCGGGGGCAGCGCGAAGGGGAACATAGGGACCCTTTCAACTTCGCGGCGACACGGTCGTCGTCCCGGTCCCGGGACCGGATACCCGTCCTCAGCTCAACGAGGCCGGAAATGATCTGCGGCGTCCGTGCCCGCTCCTGGGCGTGGGGCTGCCTGGTCAGGATGAACCGGCAGATGCGGTCTCCCGGCTGTCTTCGCGGCCGCGGGCGGTCATGTGCAGGGTGCTGGGCCGGACCGTGGCCCGGGCAACGGGACGGATCTTCTGGCCGGGAGCCAGTTCGAGCCGCCACGCCCGGACGAGCGTGGCGATCGCCGTGGTGATCTCGGCCTGGGCGAAACGGTCTCCGATGCACTTGTGCTTGCCCGCGCCGAAGGGCAGGAAGGCGCCGTCGGGCAGGGCTGGTTGGCCGCCGTCCAGCCAGCGGTCCGGGTTGAAGGCCAGCGGGTCCGGGAAGAACGCGGGGTCGCGGTGCAGGGCGTGCTGGCAGTAGGCGAGCTCGGTGCCGGCCGGGATGTCCCACTGGCCGATGCGGGTCTGTTGGAGGGTGCGGCGTGTGACCAGCCAGCCTGTGTGGTGCAGGCGGGTGGCCTCGGTGATGACCCGGCCCAGGTAGGGCAGCTGCGTGAGGCCGTCGAAGGTGACCGGACGTTCGCCCAGGACCTCGTCGAGCTCGGCGTGGATGCGTTCGTCGATGTCGGGGTGGCGGGCGAGCTCGTACAGCACCCAAGCCAGTACGGAGGCGGTGGTCTCGGTGCCGGCGACGGCGAGGGTGAGGATCTCGGAGCAGATCTGGTGCGGTGACAGCCGCTGGCCGGTGGCCTCGTCTTCGGTCTTGAGGAGCAGGGACAGCATGTCGCCGGTGTCGCGGCCGGAGACGCGCAGCTGGTCGACCGCGTCGTTGATGGTGGCGCGCACCGCGTCCCGTGCCGCGGTGAAGCGCCGGTTGGCGGGCAGCGGTAGCTTCTCCACCCAGTCCGGCAGCATGACGCGGGTGCCGACCCCGTTCATCACCACTGACAGGTCGTGGCGCAGCTGGTCGAAGGCCTGCGGCTCGATGCTGGAGGAGAACACGGTCGCGGCGAGCATGTCCAGGGAGAGCTTGACCATGGCTTCACGCACGTCGAGGACCTGTCCGGGCTTCCATCCCGCGGCGGTCGCCAAGACCTGGTCGCGCATGAGGTCGACGTAGCGGGCGATCTCGGTGTGCCGGAAGGCCGGCTGCAACTGGCGTCGCTTGCGGACGTGTTCGACGCCGGCGGCGGTGACGACGCTGTCGCCGAGGAGCTGACCCATCTTCTCGAAGAAGCGGCCCTTGTCGAGTGTGGGGGCGACGTCGACCAGCATGGTGCGGATGAGGGCCGGATCGTTGATCACGATCGTCGGCTGCTGCGGCTGGAGACGGATCTCGACGAGGGGCCCGTAGTTGCGCAGGGAAGCGATGAAACCGAGGTTGTCGCGCATGAGCGGTATCGCGTGGCCGAGCAGCGGGAGGGATCCCGCCGCCTTGGGTATGGGAGGAGGCGCTGCGGTTGTCACGGCGTTTGCTCTGTCCCTTCACAGTGATTGGCGCCGTGATCAATTCCCGTCTCGTTGACCAGGGCAATCCTGCCTCTCAAGTGTTGATGATCACGTGGGGTGTTGGTTTGCTCTGCGTTGGCGACGTTCGCAGGTGCGGTTTGCGACTGCTCGGTTCCAGGAAGTGCCACGCACTGTGGCGCAGGGTTGTGCAGATGGGCGAAGTCGATCACCGCGTGATGGACGCCGTCGCCTGTGAGAAGGATTCTGGGCCTGATCGGCGACCGGTTCCGAGAACTTAGCCTGCGCCTGGGGGATCTGGGGCTGATCAAGTCCTTCGTATGTCGCTCCCGCACAGCACTGTCTTGCGACTCGGCCGTCGTGGGCGGCTCCTGGCCTACTGGGCTGTGGTTTCCTGGGCCTCGTCGGTTCTGCCCGCGCCGAACCGCCGCAGGGCCGCCGTAACGGCCGGGTGGAAACGGATGCCGGGCAACGTCGAGGAGATGTGCCCGTTCACTTGTGGCCGGCGTCATGCGGGCCGGAGACCCTCGGTAGGGCCGACTCGTGGCTCGACGGCCGATCACACAGCCCGTGCTTCGGCGGAACGTCAGGCTGTACTGCTCGACTCGACTCGACTCAGCCAAGACGGATTCCACGACGCCGCTGATGCATCTCCCATCACTGCTGCGCAGTGCCGACACGCCAGTCCGCCGCTTGGCATGCAAAGCGGCGAACATGGCGCATCAGCATCCCGAATGCCCGTCCTGTAGAACGAACGACTGCCCTTCGGGCCAGCGTCCCCGGACCGCATCCCGATCCGCACAGAAGATCCCGGTTGTGGACCCAAAGGCGCATGGCTGCGAGTCTCGCCCATCCGATGGGGCGTTGGCCGCTTGAGAAGCCGTGTCTCAACCGATCACGGAACGTGCAAGTCGAACAGGTTTCTCGCCGGGGTGATCTTCTGGCGGTCGACGCATGAAGACAGGGCCCC
>NZ_JBVHMN010000031.1:0-72751 GCF_055558435.1 Streptomyces sp. NPDC025784 | reverse complement strand
TCGCCCTCGGACCGGCCGCTCTCCGACCGCGGGAAGAACTCGTACCAGGACCCGTACAGGGCGCGCTCACGCTCCACCAGCAGCGGCAACGGCTCCGAACGGGTGAGCCGTTCCCGCAGCGGGTGCTGTGCGAGGGCCGCGTCGGCCCGTGCGGTCAGCGCGCCGGCGAGCCGTTCCCCGGGTGAACGGGACTCGTCGCGCAGGGCGTTCGCGGCGGCGGCCACCGCGTCCCGGTCGGCTCCGTCCGGCATCGCGGCGGCGGCCCGCTCGTACAGTTCGGCGCCCTCCTCCAGGACCAGCCCCGTGTCCATCCCGGCCGGGATCTTGATCTCGGCGGCGCGCCGCCACGCGGTCACCGGATCGCTCCAGGCCTCCACCCGGTAGGACCAGTGACCTGCCTCCGACGGAGTGACCTCGGCGCCCCAGCGGTCGCTGCCGGGGGTCAGTTCCCGCATCGGGGTCCAGGGGCCGGGGGACCCGGCGGGATCGCACAGCACGACGTTGGCGCCGACGCAGTCGTGGCCCTCGCCGAAGAGGGTCGCCGTGATCCGGAAGGTCTCACCGGCGACCGCCTTCGCGGGGCGTCTGCCGCAGTCGACGACCGGCCGTACATCCACCAGGGGGATACGGCCGGTGTGCGTGTTCGCGTCCATGGGTCCTGCCTCCGACGTCTTGGGTTTCGCCTCCGCCCCATCTGGGCCCGATCGGGTGATTCACACTCCTGCGGGAACGTCCTGCAGGTAGTGCTCGGCCGCGTCCGCGGCCTCCCGTGCGCAGCGCTTCCCCATCAGGACGCACAGGGTGTAGCCGGTGTTCTCGAAATTGCCCCGCACCACATGGTCGGCGGGGGCGGCGAGCAGCAGGCGTTCCCAGGCCCGGTATCTCTCCAGATGCCTGGCGACCTCGGGTTTGGCAGGCAGCAGCATCACGCCGGTCACCTTCCCACTCATCGGACCGTGCACGGCTTGCCTGGCTGGCGGGTGAAGGCCGTACACGCAGGGGCACCGGCCCCACGTGGAGACCGACGCCCTCACTCATGGTGCCTGTATGGACACCCAGCGTCTTGTTGGCCCTTCAACAACATTTGGGCGCCCGCTCGAGTTGCGCGAATGGAGTAGTGCTCTCACTCTGAGACTGACTCAGAAGCGATCACCGCTCACGCTTCGTGTTCGGGGCTCGGCCCATCCGGGCGAGAAGAAGCGGGAGCTTCGCCGGTGAGGAGCCAACGACGATGAAACCTGCAGTGCCCTGCTACTACCACCTCGACGTAGAGGTCAGCCCGGAACGAGTGGGACAGGTCAAACGCATCCTGGCCGCGCACATCCGGTACTGGAACCTGGAGATCCTCGTCGAGTCCGTCTGTCACTGCGCCGAGGCGCTGCTCCGGACGATCGAGGAGCACGCCGCGGACAAGAACACGACCATCGAGATGTGGTGGAACGGTCAGCACCTCATCACCGCAGTCTCGGACAACAGTCAGGACATCGGCCCGCACAAGGCACCGCAGGGCTGCCTTGCCCAGATCGCCGCGCTGAGCGACGGCTGGGGCTGCTGCGCCACAGGCGCCGGCGGGAAGATCATCTGGTTCTCGTGGCGGGCGCGGGCCGCCGAGCGTGCCCCGCTGGTCCCCCCGGCCCCCGCCCCGAGCCTGCGGGAGGCCCGACGGACGCCCCGCCAGGTCCCGCTCCCGGAGCCCGCGCTGTCGGTCTCGCGGGACAAGGTCGAGGCGGTCGCCGTTCTGGGGTGATCCCCTGACGGCGCCGGACCGCCCGGCCACCCGAACGCCGAACGCGTCGATCCAGCACGGATCGACGCGTTCGGCGTTCCCCGCGACGGGCGGGCCGTTCGGGCTCGGTGGGCGGGGTCGGCTCGCTGCGGCCGGAGACCAGAACAGGCACGAGGCGCGCATTGGGGGGAAACTGGAGCCGGGGCCCGGACCTGGCGCCCCGGAACCGGTCCCCAGACGCGGGGGGATGCACATGTCCACTACACCGGCACAGGCGGCACGGCAGGAACTTCCCGCCTTCCAGGGGCAGTTGATCGGTCCCGACGATCCCGGGTACGACGAGGCGCGCGCCGTCTACAATGCGATGATCGACCGCAGGCCGGCCCTGGTGGCGAGTTGCACCACTCCCGAGGACGTCGCCCTGGTCATCGGCTTCGCCCGGGACCATGACCTTCGCCTGGCAGTGCGCGGCGGCGGCCATCACGGCGCGGGAATGGGAACGTGCGACGACGGGGTGGTCCTCGACCTCACACCGATGAACGGCATCGAGGTCGATCCGCAGGCCCGTACCGCGCGCGTCGGCGGCGGCTGCCGTCTCGGCGAGGTCGACCGTGCCACCCACGAGCACGGGCTCGCCGTGCCCAGCGGCATCATCTCCACGACGGGCGTCGGCGGCATCACGCTCGGCGGCGGACTAGGACACCTCACCCGCAAGTGCGGGCTGTCCATCGACAACCTCCTCGCCGCCGATGTCGTCCTGGCGAGCGGGGAGAAGGTGCGCGCGAGCGCCGACGAGAACCCCGACCTGTACTGGGCGCTCCGCGGGGGCGGCGGGAACTTCGGAGTCGTCACCTCGTTCCTGTTCGGGCTGCACGACGTGAACACGGTCGTTGCCGGCCCCACCTTCTGGCCCGTCGACATGGGCGCCGAAGTCCTCACCGCCTACCGGGACTTCATCCCGCACGCGCCCCGCGAACTCGGCGGCTTCTTCCTGTTCGCCTCGGTGCCGCCCGCGCCGCCGTTCCCGGAGGAACTCCACCTGCGCAAGGTGTGCGGCGTCATGTGGTGCCGCATCGGCGACGACACGGACGCGGCGGCCCGGGACATGGCGCCGCTCCTCGACGCCCTGCCCGAACCGCTGCTGCACGGCCCGGCGCCGATGCCGCACCCCGCGCTCCAGTCCGCGTTCGACGGGGTCTACCCGCCCGGCGACCAGTGGTACTGGCGAGCGGGCTTCATCGACGCGCTCCCCGCCGAGGCGATCGACCTGCACGCCAAGTTCGGCGCCGAGATGCCGACCTGGAAGTCGACGATGCACATGTACCCCATCGACGGGGCCGTGCACGACCATGCGCCGACGGACACCGCGTGGAGCTACCGCAGCTCCGGCTGGTCGGCCGTCTACGCGGGCGTGGACCCCGACCCGGCCAACGCCGACCTCGTCAAACAGTGGAGCGTCGACTACTCCGACGCCCTGCAGCCGTACTCCGCGGGCGGCGGCTACGTGAACATGATGATGGACGAGGGCCAGGAGCGGGTGCGGGCCAGCTATCGCGACAACTATGCCCGGCTGGCCCAGGTCAAGGCCGCGTACGACCCGGGCAACCTGTTCCGGCTGAACCAGAACATCCAGCCGCCGCAGGCCTGATCACGGCTTGCGGGCCACGCCTCCGTGGACGTCCGTGGGCTCGGGCGTCGTACCGGGCTCCGGGCGCCACAGCGGGCACGACACGATGCCGGGCTCGATCAGTTCGAGGCCCTCGTAGTAGGCCGTGATCTGGTCGGGGCTGCGCAGCACGTACGGAATCGCGCCGGTGTCGTCGTACCCCTGCTGGGCCTCCTTGAGCGCCGCGTCGGTGTCCGTGCTGTCGTAGTGCACGAAGTAGCTGCCGGAGGGCAGGGCGGCCTGGAGCCGGCGGACGATCGACTTGGCCTCCTCGTAGTCCTGGATGTGGCCCAGGATGCCCATGAGCATGAGGGCGACGGGCCGGTCGAAGTCCAGGATGCGGCTCGCCGTCTCGATGATCTTCTCGGGCTCGTGCAGGTCCGCGTCGATGTAGTCGGTGACGCCCTCGGGCGTGCTGGTGAGCAGCGCCTGCGCGTGACGGAGCACCAGCGGGTCGTTGTCGACGTAGACGATGCGGGACTCCGGTGCCACGCGCTGTGCGACCTGGTGGGTGTTGTCGTACGTGGGAAGGCCGGTGCCGATGTCGAGGAACTGGCGGATGCCGAGCTCCTCGGCCACGAAGGTGACCGTGCGGATCAGATAGCCGCGTGAGGCGCGGGCCATCGTCTCGATGTTGGGGGCGACCTCACGGTAGGCGTCGCCCGCCACCCGGTCGACTTCGTAGTTGTCCTTGCCGCCCATCCAGTAGTTCCAGATGCGGGCGGAGTGCGGCACCGTGGTGTCGATCTTGGACAGCGCCTCTTGGTCGGGGGTGGACTGGCCGTCTGCCATGGGGAGTCTCCTGCCGTGCGTCACGCGGTCGGTCATCAATTTATCGTCAACGTCTTTGTAGAACAGTCGAGTTGGGAGATAGAGGGAGGTGCGGGGGCGCGGACCTGGCGGCCCGGGTCCATGGTGTCGAGGGTGATCACGGGGACGTGCTGGGAAAGGGTGCGCAGGGCCCGCTCGTACGCGTCGACCGCCTCGGTGTCGTCGGCCTCGCCGGTGACGTGCAGGAGGACGCCGTCGCGTTCGGCCACCGCCTCCGCGAAGTCGAGCGCCTGGATCCATGTGACCCGCGAGCGCCCTCGGCGCAGCGGCCCGTAGACCAGTTCATGGACGAGGCTGCCGTCGATGGCCAACCGGCCCGGGGCGGCCAGGAGTTCACGGTAAGGCTGGGTGGGGTCCACGTGGTGGAGATGTCCGCGGGAGCGGCGGATCAGGAAGCCTTCCCGGGCCAGGTCCGCGATCAGACCGCTCCTGCCGATGCCGTCGGGGCCCTCGACGACCAGTGTCCGGCACCGCGCGAGGGCCTGGTGGAGGATCATCCCCGCACCCACTCCCCTCCTGCACCCTCCTGGACGAACGACGCCACCAGTGTGAAGGCGGCAACCCGCACGCCGGGAGTGTGCGTGCGGGTTGTCCGGTTGTGCGGGCGTAGTGGTGCGGGGCCGGTGCGGAACGCGGAACTCCGTCAGGGTCGCGCGCCCGGCGGGCCTGTTGCGGCCCCGTGCGGTGCTGCGGTTCAGGCGACGAGGAAGTCGGCCTGGCCGGACTTGGCGCCCTGGAGGAACGCGATCATCTCGTCGCGGGAGTAGACCAGCGCGGGCCCCTCGGGATCCTTGGACTGACGCAGGGCGACACTGCCGTCCGGCAGCCGCTTGGCCTCGACACAGCTTCCGCCGTTCGTGCCGCTCCAGGGCTTGACCCAGCCCTCGGTTCCCAGTTCGGCGGCGGACATGCCGCTGTGGACGGATCCCATGGATCACAACTCCTTACGCAGTTCACCCAGGATGGCCCTGGTCCGAGCGACCGGTTCCGCCTGCACGGACATCCGGTCCAGTACCTCTAGATAGCTGACGACGTCGTCCGGCCGGTCGACGTAGACCGCGCCGGCCAGGCTCTCCGTGTAGACGACGTCGGGGAGTTCGGAGAAGCCGAAGCGGAAGTGGTGGAAGGGCCCGAACGCACCCGGGTGCGCACCCACGCCGAAGCGCATGATCTGGATCCGGACCTTCGGCATGTCCAGAGCCTCGTGCAACCGGTCGATCTGGGCGCGCATCACCTCGGCTCCGCCCACCGGCCGGCGCAGTACCGTCTCGTCCAGAATGGCCCAGACGGCGGGCGCGTCCGGCTTGGCGAGCAGGTCCTGACGTTTGACCCGCAGGGCGACGCGGCGGGCGATCTCCTCCTCCGACTCGTTGGGAAAGCCGACGCGCATGAGCGCGGTGGCGTACTCGTGCGTCTGCAACAGGCCGGGCACGTAGTGGGGTTCGTAGAGGCGGATGACGCTCGCCTCGCTCTCCAGGCTCACATAGGCGCTGAACCACTCGGGCAGCACGTCGCGGTACTTGTACCACCAGCCGGGCTGGTTGGCCTCCCTGGCCAGGGCGAGGAAGTCGTCGATCTCCGCGGCCGGCACGCCGTACGTGTGCAGCAACTCCCGCACGTACGGGATGCGGAGTCCGACCTCGGCCTTCTCGATCCGCCGCACCGTCAGGGGAGTGACCTCGATCGCGCGTGCCGCGTCCTCGAACGAGACGCCCGCCTGTTCCCTCAGGTGACGCAGTCGTTTTCCGAGGACCATCCGCAGGACGGTCGGCGCGCTGCCGCCAGGGCGGTTCTCGCTCACGTCCTACCTCCCGGGACGGCTGCCACAGCGTGCAGTGTGCCATGTGCTTCCTGACAGAGACAGAGCGATGCGAATCGTTCTGAAATTATCAGAACGCAGCTTGCACGTTGAGTCTGTCGGCGACCATAGTGATCGAGTGACCTGCCGCACATTCGGCTTCGGTCACAGACAACTGCGCCCGCCGGTACGGGACATGACGTCCCGCCAGATGAACCTACCGGCGCAGACGCACGCGGACGTGAGGCGAGACGGGGATGGCCACCGTGACCGACGGACAAGCAAGGAACGCCGGCAATGCCCCTACCGGGGGCAACAAGGTGCTGGCGGCCACCCTCAAGGAGGCCGGCTGTTCCTACGCCTCGCTCGCCCTGCGGGTCAACGAGCTCAACCGCCGTCAGGGCACGGACTCCCACTACGACAAGGCATCGGTCACCCGCTGGCTCCAGGGTCAGCAACCGCGCGGAACCACACCGGAGTTGATCGCAGCCGTGCTGTCCGAGCGGCTCGGCCGGGCCGTGTCCCCCGCGGACCTGGGCTTCCATTCCGATCAGCAGCGCCCCGTCGCGAGCAGGGCGCTCGTCTATGGCGAAGACGTGGCAGAAACCCTTCACACCCTGGCGGAACTGGGGTCCACCGACATCTCCCGCCGCAGCCTCCTCGGCTCGGTCCCCTTCGTGGCCGCCGCACTGACCCATCCACAACGCGAATGGCTGCTGTGGCTGTTGGAGCAGCAGGAGTCCGGGCGTCCGACGCCGGCGGCGAGCGACGGACCGGTCGAGCAGGTGCACGCGATGATCGCCATGTTCGACCAGATGGACAACCACTACGGCGGCGGTGGAGTGCGCACCAGCATCGTGCACTACCTCTCCACCGAGGTCGTCCCCATGCTCCAGCGCCGCGGCACGCCGTCCCACCTGCGCCGACAGCTGTACGCCGCCGCCGCGCGCCTCGCCGCGATGGCCGGCTGGAGCTCGTACGACGCGGGGGAGTACGGCTTGGCGCAGCGCTATATGACGCAAGCCCTGAGACTGTGCGCGGAGGGCCGCGACCGGGTGCTCGGCGGTCAGATCCTGGCCGGCCTCTCCCACCTGGCCACCAATCTCGGGCGGCCGGACGAAGGGGTGGCCCTCGCCCGCGCGGGGATCGTCACCGCGCAGGGGTCGGGCAGTCCGCTGGGGTTGATGCGCCTGCACGCCATGGCTGCCCGCGGTCACGCCGCGCAGGGCCGCCACGGCGAGGCCTCCGAGGCGCTGCGCCTGGCCGACCGGCAACTGGAGGCGAGCAAGGGGCCCGCGCAGGAGTCGGTGTGGGTCCGCTATCTCGATCACCACTATCTCCAGGCCGAGTCCGCCCTGTGCTTCCGCGACCTGGGTCTGGCCGCGCAGGCGGAGCGCACGGCGAGCGAGTCGCTCAGCGCCAACCCCGACCGGCGCCGGCGCCAGGCCATCAGCCGCTCGGTCCTGGCGACCGCCCATCTCCAGCAGGACCGCCTGGACGAGGCGGTCGGCACCGCGACCGAGGCGCTCGACACCCTCAGCACCGTGCACAGCGAGCGGTCGATCCAGGCCCTGCGGGACTTCCGCAGGCGGTTGGAGCCACGCCGTCACGAGCCCGTGGTGCAGGAGTTCGAGCGCAGGTCGCGTGTCGTGCTGGGGGTGGCGGCGTGACCCGGGACCGGTGCGCCGCCGGTCCTCCCGGTGCGCCGGTCGCGGATCCGGTGCCTCAATAGCCGTCCGGGGACGGGGCGTTCTGAGCCCGGTCCACCGGCAGGTGGGCACCGGAGATCCCGCTCGACCAGTCGGACAGCAGGAAAGCCACCACCCTGGCCACCTCCTGCGGCGCCACCGGCCCGCCGCCCGGCAGCTCCGCCGCGACGAAGTGGGCGAACGCCTCGGGGTCCTCCCGGCGCATCCGGTCCCAGCGCCGGCCCGGGATGAGCATGGAGCCGGGGGAGACGGCGTTCACCCTGATGTTGTCCGGGCCGAGCTCCCGGGCGAGCGAGGCGGCCAGATGGATCTGCGCGGACTTCGCGACCCCGTACTGGGCCGGCGGACCGGGCTTCCAGCCGGAGATCGACGAGATCACCACGACCGAGCCGCCGCCGGCCGCCCGCAGGTGCGGGACGGCCGCCCGTACCAGCCGGGCCGCGTGGCCGACGTTGACCGCCCAGGTGGCCGCCCAGTCGTCGGGGGCCGCCTGTTCGATGCCGCCGCCGCGGGATCCGCCCGCGCAGGCCACCACTCCGTCCAGGCCGCCGAAACGTTTCGCCGTAGCCGCGACAAAGTCTTCCAGTGAGCCGGGCGCGGTGACGTCGAGCGGCCGGGTGAACGTCTCCGCGTCCAGTGACGCCGTCAGTTCCTCCAGGTCGCGGGCCGTGCGGGCGCAGGTCGCCACCCGCGCGCCCTCGGCGGACAGCAGCCGCACGATCTGCTCGCCGAGCCCCCGGGTGCCGCCGGTGACCAGTACGCGCTTTCCGCGCACGCCGGACCAGCCGGTGCCGCCTTCCGCGTACACCGTCGCCCGCCCCCCGTCCGCGTTCCTCACGTGATCGAACATACATCCCATGCCACTACGTGCCTGCAACCGGACAACCCGAATACCCCCTGGTCGCCCGGCTACTCCGGCGTGTTGGCTGCTGGGGCAGCCATCCAGACCGACCCCCCACCCGTGCTGCCTCCGAAGGAGGATCGATGACGGCATCCAGGGCGCATCGCCGCGGGCCGTCGCCCTCACCGGCGGATGACGTCCACGCGCGGCTGCCCGACGGCCGCGCCTCGGCGGGCGACGACCACGGGGCGGACGACCGGACGCCCACGGCGCGGCCCCGGCCCGCCGAGGCGGCGGCCGGCATCCCCCGCACCGCGGTGCCCGCCGTGCCGCTCCTGGCGCCGGCGTCCGGGGCGACTCCCGCGGGGCCCGTGGACCAGGCCCACCTCCTGCGCACCACCGTCCCCGCCCACCCCTCCCGCTCGCCACGCCTGCGGGCGATGGTCACCGACCACCTCAGGCACCTCCGGCTCGCGCCCGAGCACTTGGACAACGCTGTCCTCGCGACGGACGAACTGTTCGGCAACGCGCTCAAGCACGGCAGCCCCGACCGCGGCGACACGGTGACCGTCACCGTCGAGTACACCCGGTCAGAGCTGCGCATCACCGTCGCCGACCGCTCGCCCGCCCTGCCGCGGCCGCGCACCGCGGACGGGGCCGAGGAGTCGGGACGCGGGCTGGCCATCGTGGCCGCCGTGACCGACGACTGGGGCGTGGCCCCGCCCGACCCGGGCCTCACCGGCAAGAAGGTGTGGTTCACGCTGGCGCTCCAGGGACTGCCGTGAACCGGTCGCCGACGCGCCCGGCGACCGGCTCGGAGGGGCTGTCCGCCCCTCCGGCGGTCGATGGGGAGGTGCGGCCCGCGCCGCCCACGGCAGGCGCGGGACCGCCCGCGTTCCCGGAGGTCGGCCGACCCGTGCGGCCCCCCTCGCCGGCCGACGGCTCACCGCTCGCGCCCGCGGCGGTCCGCGAGCCCCCGCGGCCCTTGCCCGTGCCTGAGACCGCGTCTTCGGCGATCGGCGGGCAGGCGCCCGGGTCCCCGGAGGCAGTCGGCCGGGAGGCGGCCCCGGGGCCCGGCCGGCAGACGCGGTCCGATCCCCCGGTGGGCGCCGCAGCGGCATCGCCCGGGCTCACCACCGGCCGGCCGATGGTTCCGGGACTCGCGGCGGCGCTGGCCGCGGAACTGCTGCGCCGGGTGGACGAGGAACGACGCCTGATGCGGCAGGCACGGACGGCATCCGACCCTCGGTGGCACCCCGCCCTCGCCCGGTGCCGTGAGGACGGTGCAGAGGCCCTCGCCACCGTCGTCCACCGGTACGGCTGGCCCTCCGCCGACCTGGTCGGCCTCCCCGCTTCCACGGCGGCGCTGATGATCCTGCTGCACGCCCCCTGCCTGGACTTCCAGCTGAAGTGCCGCGACCTGATCGCCGACGCCGCGGCCGACGGGCGTTGCCCGGCCCTCCACCACGCGTACATCGCCGACCACTGCGCCGTGGAACTGGGCCGCCCCCAGTACTACGGAACCCGCGTCGACCCCGCGACGCTGCGCCCGTACCCCGTGCGTCGGGGGCAGACCCTCGACGAGCGCCGGCGCGACGTCGGCCTCGGCCCCCTCGACGAGCAGCTTCGCCGGCTGCGGGCCGGTGGATGAGAGGCCTCGGGACGTGATGTGCAGCACGCGGGAAAAACTCTCCGCGGCGGCCGGGGAAAGGTTCTGGCTGCGCACGGCTTGATCGCCGATCAAGAAAGGCGAAATCCCTGGCCATGGCATGTTCGGCGCATTTGACACCTCATTGAGGCCACAGATAGGAAAAGCTCTCTGAAGTGGAGAGGTGGACCGTGCGCGAGCCGAACGTGGTCGGGGACTGGCAGGAGTACGACGAGCATGCCGGTCTGCGTGTCCGCGTCCATGGAGTGGAAAAGGCGGAGCCGCCGCGAGGACGCGACGACGCCGCCGACGGACTCGCCTACTTCGCTTTTCGAGTGACGGTCGAAAATCGCACGACCGAGCATTTCGGGATCCACCTCGAAGACGGCCAGATCGACATCCGCATCGGCGCCGACGGCGAGAGCGCCTTCCTGGACTGGCGGAACTCTCAGTTCATCGAGGGCTTCGACGTCTACCCGCTGCGCCGGGCCACCGCCGTCCTCTTCGCCGCGGGAGCGGAGGCGTCCCTGCACCGCGTGGACATCCAGGTCCAGCTGAAGGTCGACGACGAGTGGACCGAGCGGTACCTGTGGGCGGGCGGCATCGACCCGTACGAGACCACTGTCGAGGCGGGCGCCCGTCCCGACACGGCCCGCGACAGCCTGGCCTGCCAGGTGAGCAACTTTCTCCGCAGAGAGGCCGAGTCCTGAGCCGCGACGGCGACAGGGCCTAACGCTCCCCGGCCGGATTCCCCTCCACCCACTGGATGAGGAGCTGACGCACGTACGGGTTGCCGTCCTGCGCGGCGTGCGCCAGCCGCTCCGCGCTCGCACGCGCGGCGCGCCACTCCGCGGGGGTGTCCTCGTCGTGGGCGTGGTCGGCGGCGGCCAGCGCGTCGGCCGCCAGCCGGCGCAGATCCTCGGACAGATCGTCGTCGGCGGCGGCGCGGTACGCCTCGAGACGCAGCCCGGCCATGTCACGGGAGGAGCTGTCGGTGGCCGCCGGGGGCTGGGCGTAGCCGCTGACCGCGATGACCGCACAGAAGGCGGACACGTCCTGGCGGCTCTGCCGCTGCCCCTTCGCGATGGCGGGGGCCAGCCACGAGGGGGCCTTCCAGTGCAGGACCATGGTGGCCGCGGTGAGTGCGACGGCCAGCAGCAGCACGGGAATCCATCCGCCCAGGAACCACCCGACCGGGCCGAGCACCAGAAAACAGACAGCGCTGCACATCCCTATGCGACGGCGGCCGAGCCTCAGGTGTCGTGGATCCATGGGGCTCAGTGTCGCAGGCACACCGGCGCCGTGATGAGGCGGCGGGGCGATTCCCGCCCGGCCGCGCCACGGGTCCTGCGGCCGGCTCCGCGGTGGGTGTCGCCGTCTCCCGCACCGGCCGGAGGCACCTCCGAGGTCAGCGGGCGAATCAGTTCCCGTCGACGTGTGCGGACGACGTCCGACGGACCCTGTGCGCCCACCAGGTGATGCGGCGCCCCGCGCGGGTTCACTCGCCGAACTCCGCTTCTGCATACGGCTTTTGGCCAGACGTCGCGAGGTCCCCGGGTGCGGCGTGCGGCACGTGTCACGAATCCTGCGCGGGGCGTCGCGCCGCCCGTGCGTGGGGCACGTGGGCTGCGCCGGAGCCTTACCGCTGCGCCGGAGCCTTACCGCCCGCTCACCTGGCACACGGTCCGTTCCGCGCGCCCGCCGCGTCGCGGGCGGGTGGCGTCGCGCCGTCCGTGTCGCGCCGCCCGCCGGCCACCGCGGCGCTAGCGTGACGCGTATGCGGCATCAAGGCCGGCGGCGGGCCGGAATCCTCGGGGCGCTTCTCGCGCTGAGCGCGGCCGGCTGCGGCGGTGGGGCAGGAGGCGCCGCGTCGTCGTCGACCCCCGAGCTCCGGGCGTCGTCGAAGATCGGGGTGTCGAGCCCCGCGTTCGCGGACGGCGGCACGATTCCGCGCCGCTACACCTGCGACGGCGAGAACGTCTCACCGCCACTGGACTTGTCCGGGGTGCCGCGGGGCGCCGCAGGACTGGTCGTGCTGGTCGAGGACCCGGACGCCCCGGGCGGCACCTTCGTGCACTGGACCGTGTGGGACATCGATCCGCACGAGACGGCGCTGGCGGCGGGCGCCGTGCCGCACGGAGCCGTGCAGGGCCGCAACGGCTTCGGGAAGCTCGGATACGGCGGCCCCTGCCCGCCGGAGGGGAAGGCGCACCACTACGTCTTCTCCGTGTTCGCGGCCGACGTGAAACCGACTCTCCCCGAGGGGGCCGCGGCAGGCGATGTGCAACGCGCGCTGGCCGGGCACGTCACGGCTTCGGGGACGTTGGTCGGTCGCTACGGCAGGTGACCGGCGGCCGGGCGGTGAATGGCCGGAGATCGCCCTGGCCGCCCCGGTCGCCGCTTCGTACGATGCCGTCACTCCCGGTCTTCACAGCTCCTTCACAGCCCGGGGGATGCGCATGCCTGCTTGACATGCGCATGTTCAACCACACCTTGATCCAACGCACTGGTCTGCGACGGCTCCTCGCCCGCGGGGAGCCGCACCCCCCATTCCAGGGCGGCGTACCTCGCGTGCCGCCGCCGGAACACCGACGCAATGGATTGGAGCCCCATGACTGGTGGGCTGCTACTGGGTGGCGCCATCGCCGCCCTGTTCGCCTCGGCACTCCCCGCGCACGACCCGTCCTCCGGGATCGTCGACCCGCCCCCGGACAAGATCGTCATCAAGGTCGCCACGGTGAACGGCTCGGGATGTCCCCAGGGCACCGCGGCCGTCGCGGTCTCGCCGGACAACACGGCGTTCACGGTGACCTACAGCGACTACCTCGCGCAGGTCGGCGGCAATGCCGACCCCACCGCGTTCCGCAAGAACTGCCAGCTCAACCTGATCGTCCACGTGCCGCAGGGCTTCACCTACGCCATCGCCAGCGCCGACTACCGCGGCTTCGCCGCGCTCCAGCAGGGAGCGAGCAGCACCGAGAAGGCCTCGTACTACTTCCAGGGCTCTCCGAACACGGCCGCCATCACCCACCCCTTCCGGGGCCCCTACAACGACAACTGGCAGGCCACGGACGCCACCGACTGGGCCCAACTGGTGTGGGCGCCCTGTGGCGTTCAGCGGAACTTCAACATCAACACCGAACTCCGCGTCAACGCGGGGACGTCCACTCCCGGCAGCTCCAGCTTCATGACCATGGACTCGACGGACGGCGACATCAGCACCGTCTACCACCTGGCCTGGAAGGAGTGCCCGAGCTCCTGACCCCTGGCTCCCGGGGCTGAACGCGCGCGGGCCCGGCCGGCTCCGTCGTGTCGGAGCCGGCCGGGCACCGGGGGTTCGTCGACCGGCTCCGCCGCATCGGAGCCGGCCGCGTCAGGGAAGCAGCTTGTCGAGGGCCGCCGGACCTTCCTCCTTGAGCTTGCGCTCGGCCCAGGCGAGGTTGCGCGGGTTGATGTCGCGTCCCGCCGCGAGTACCAGGTCCTCAGCGGTCACGGCGCCCCCTGCACCGGTGTGCAGCAGCGAGTCGGGGGTCGCCCTGTCGTCGGACGGCGCGGACGCATCGGGTTGGCTCGTTGACATGATCTCTCCCTGTTCCACGTGACCTGTTCTCACGCTACGGGCATTCCGCAGCGCCCGCGCGACACGGTCCGCAGGTGCGTCTCGATCCCGGACGCAAGCCGGCGGGGCCGTACGGGAGGGGCACCCCGTTCGGGCGTACAGCGATATCGGTCGCGGCCCGTGCGGGTGATGGTGGAGGAACTCGCACCCCTGCGAATGATGGGAGCTTGACATGCGCATTCGTCTGATGGCCGCCGCCGGCCTGGCGACCGTGGCTCTTGTGGCCACGGCCGGGACTGCCGCCGCGGACGACCCCGACCCGGTCGGCGTCGCCGCGAACAGCCCCGGACTTCTGTCCGGCAATGTGATCCAGATCCCCGTGGACCTGGGTCTCAACCTCTGCGGCGACTCCATCGACGTGCTGGGCCTGCTGAACCCGGCGACCGACAACACCTGCACGGCCGACTGACGAAGCCGTCGCGTGTGCCGGGCAGGGGCTTCCTTGCCTGACTGAACGGTCACGTCCGCCGGGCAGGGATTTCCCTGCCCGGCGGACGCTTGTCCGCTCCCGGGCGGGGACCCCGCCGTGTCGCCGGGGTCCCCTGGTCGTCACCGGTGAGCGGTGCGTGGTGTGGTCGGTGTGTTTTCGTTGGTGCAACTGCCCTTGGTACGGGTGGCGTTGGCGTGGCCCTCGTCGGCGTGGCTCCGGCCGGTGCGAGTCCGGCGGGGCCGCCCGCGCGGGGCGTGGCGGCGGCGGCGTGTCCCGGGCCCCTTCCCGGACGGCGTGCGGCGCGTCGCCTCGTGGACGGTGAGTCGACGCGTGGTGTCCATTCATTGGTCTGTACATGACCATCGGGACCGGCCAGACTGTGCGCCGAGCAGCCCACCCCCCAACGAGGAGCAGACCTCATGCGCATGCCCGCACGGCAACGTTGTCACGCGGTCCTGGCAGGGATCGTCACGCTCGCCACCGCCGTCGTCGTGTCCGTCGCCACCACCGGGCCCGCCCAGGCCGCCGACACCTGGACCGAGACGGGTTCCGACCGCGCCGATCCGCTGACCGAGAGCCAGGGCCTCGCCTCGGTCGAGGTCCCGGCAGGCAGCCCCAACCACTACACGGGCATCGGGACCATTCCCATCGGTGTCAGCAGCCGCGGCTGGAACCACGTCGGCGACCCGGACGCCTCCTACAACGGCTACTACATCGAGCCGTACCAGAGCGACTCCGGCAGCGCCAAGATGTTCCGGGTCCAGGCGCCGGGCGGCGCCTGGTCGGAGTACGTCCACGCGCTGAGCCCGGGCGAGGCCCTCAACAACTCGTTCGTCACCATCTCGCCCGACGGCTCCTGGATGGTGTCCGGCGAGTGGGGCACGATGAACCGGCTCCTGGTGTTCCCGACGCCCGGCGTCAACCCGGGTACGTCGCCCGCGGCGAACCTCCCGCAGGCGTCCACCATCAACCTGGACCACGCCGTACGCGACGTGCAGGGCTGCGACTTCGTCACCGCGACGCGGCTGCTGTGTTCGTCCGACGATCCCGCGGGCACCCTCTTCGGGATCACCAAGCCGCTGCTCCAGATCGACCTGTCTGGCGAGCCCAACGGCACGGCGGACGTGTCCGGTCACGTCACCGCTCTGCGTCAACTCCCGCTGCGCAGCGGCTGCTCGGGCACGTTCGAGGCCGAGGGGATCGACTACGACCGGCGTACCGGCACCCTGCGGGTGATCGTCGTGTCGCCGGGCTTCTGCGTCCTGACCGACAGCAAGACCTACAAGTTCACCAGGAGTTGAGGCGCGCCGACGGCGGTGCGGCCCGCGGCCGGGGCGCCGGTGCGGACCGGAGATCGGCAGGGGCGTAGGCGCCGGGCACGGGGAGGTCTACTGTCGGTAGCTGTACCAGGGTGATGGGGGGCGGCCGACTGTGGTGGAGGACGACGCCGTGATCGGCTGCACGGGGGAACTGCTCATCGGCACACGCGGATCCGCCGGTCCCGGCGAGATCCTCGTGCGGGTCCGGGGCGGATCCGAGACCTTCCTCGCCTGGTCGCCGGAGCCCCTGCCGACAGGGGCGACCGTGCTCGTGGTCGCATCCCGCGGATGCCGTGCGGTCGACGTCATCACGTGGGCCGACCCTCTGGAGGCGTTGGGCGGTCATCCCGCCGGCGCAGGCTGAGGAGGATGGACAACGATGTTCGGATACCGCGTTCCCGCTCCCGACCAGGCGATGCTGATCTCGGGAGGGAGACGGGGACTCGGGGGAGCGCCGTTCCGGGTGGTGACGGGCCATGGCAAGTTCGTCCTGCCCGTCTTCCGCAAGACGCGCTTCCTCACGCTGTCGATGTGCGAGTCCGAGGTCACCGAGACCTGTGTCACCAAGCAGGGCATCTCCCTGCACGTCCGCGCCGTGATCGCGTTCAAGGTGGGCAACGACACCGAGAGCATCATCAACGCCGGACAGCGGTTCCTCTCCGACCAGGACCAGATGTCGGTGCTCACCGGGCGTATCTTCGCCGGTCATCTGCGCGCCATCATCGGCTCGATGACGGTGGAGGAGATCGTCACCGAACGGCAGAAGCTCGCCGCGGAGGTCCTGGACACCTCCAAGACCGAGATGGCGAAGATCGGGCTGATCGTCGACTCGTTGCAGATCCAGTCGATCGACGACGGCGACACCGGATACATCGACGCCATGTCCGCACCGCACAAGGCGGCGATCCAGCGGCAGGCCCAGATCGCCCAGGCCCAGGCCACCCAGGCGGCGGTCGAGGCCGAGCAGGTCGCGGCGCGCAACCAGGCCGAGTACGCGCGGCAGACCGCCGTGGTGAAGGCGGAGTACTCGGCCGAGGTGGACCGGGCCCAGGCCCAGGCCGCCCAGGCCGGACCGCTGGCGCAGGCCCACGCCCAGCAGGAGGTCCTCGCCGCGCAGACCGAACTGGCCCAGAAGCAGGCGGCGTTGCGGCAGCAGCAACTGGTGGCCGAGATCGTGAAGCCCGCCGAGGCCGAGGCCGAGCGGATCAGGGTGCTCGCCGTCGCCGACGCCGAGCGCATGAAGATCCAGGCCGAGGCCGCCGCCTCGCACGACCGTGTCGCGCTCGACCGGATGCTGATCGACCAGCTGCCGCAGATCGTCAAGGAGGCGGCGGGCGGGCTCGCCGGAGCCAACGTGAACGTCCTCAACGGCGCGGACGGCCTCGGCGAGATCGCGGCGGGACTGGTCGCCCAGGGTCTGACGATCCTGGACTCCGTCCGGCAGAACCTGAACGGGCAGAATCCCGACAGCCGCCCCGACACGGCGGACGTCCCGCTCGCACTCCAGGGCTACACCCGCACACCGGACGAGGACACCGAGGAGGCCGGACCGCAGAACGGCCGGACCGGCCAGGCCTGAAGCGTCCGGGCGGGCTCAGCACCCGCCCGGAGGTCCGCGTTGCGCAACACTTGTCACTGCTGTGTCACGGCCCCTCGGGGCACCACAACTCCCCGGGTACGTGTCGTGTCGAACTGGGCGTGAGTGAAAGGAACTTGGTCCTTTCCCCACATTGACCACCAAGCCCGGCCATTCGACCCGGCCGCGTCTTCATCACACGGGGAGCAGCACATGACCAGCGCGCAGCGTGCGACCGGCACGACGACCTCCACCACCGGCACCACGGGTGCCCGCCGCAGAAGGGGCACGGCCGCCCTGGCAGCCGCGTCCTTCCTGCTGCTCGCGGGCCTCGGCATCGCCGCCGCACCCGCCTCCTACGCGGGCACCCCCGGCGGCACCCAGGCGAAGGACCGCAACTCCGACTTCGACGGCGACGGCTACGACGACGTCCTCATCGGCGCGCCGGACGGCACCGTCGACGGCAAGAAGGGTGCCGGCTTCGTCACCGTCCAGTACGGGGCGGCGAACGGCATCGGTGTCGGCAACAGCGTCCCCAAGGCGCGTACCGCCGTCTTCAGCCAGTCCACCGCCGGCGTCCCGGGCACCTCGGAGACCTACGACTCCTTCGGCGCGGCCGTCGCCACCGGAGACCTCGACGGCGACGGCTACGACGACGCGGTCGTCGCGGCGCCCGGCGAGGACGTCGGATCCCTGGAGGACGCTGGCCGCGTGACGGTGCTGTACGGCTCCAGGAGCGGACTCGGCCCGGCCCGGAGCGTCACGTTCGCCTCCGCCGCCCCGGCGGCCGGAGCCCGCTTCGGCGCCGCCGTCACGGCCGCGCGGCTGACGGGGGACACGCCCGCTGACGTCGTCGCCGTACTCGACCAGCAGGGCGCGCAGTTGTTCACGTACAGCGGCGGCGCACTGCACCACACCGGCACGCTCGACACGACCGCGCACCCGGCCGGCCGGGCCATCCGGCCGGCCTACGTGACCACGGGTGACTACGACCGCGACGGTTATGCCGACCTCGTCGTCTCCGGCTACAGCCCCGACGACGACTACACGCAGGGCTGGTCGGCGGTCTACTCGGGCGGCGCACACGGCCTGACCCACCTGCGCGACCTGCGCGGCGGCATCTCCACGGCCTCGGGCGACATCGACAACGACGGCTACGACGACCTCGTCACCGGGCAGAACAGCAGCCCCGACGACGAGGCGGAGGGCCTGACCGGCGGACTCGTCGGTGTCTACTACGGCGGCGAGGACGGCCCCGAGGGCCAGGACGGACCCGGCAGCACCCCCCTGTGGTGGACCCAGAATTCGTCGGGGGTGCCCGGCACCGGGGAGCACGGCGACGCGTGGGGCACGGAACTGTCCGTCGGCGACAGCGACGGCGACGGCTACGCGGACGTGGCCGTCGGCGCACCCGGCGAGGACATCGGCACCGTGTCGGACGCCGGCGCGGTGTGGCTGCTGCGCGGCTCCGTGGACGGCCTGACCGCGACGGGCGCGCAGTCCTTCGACCAGAACACTCCGGGCATCCCCGGCACCGCCGAGATGGACGACACGTGGGGCGCGCAGGTCCGGCTCGCCGACACGGACGCCGACGGCCGCGGCGAGCTTCTGGCCGCCGCGCCCGGCGAGGACACCGCGGACGGCGTGGTCTGGCACCTGCCCGCCGGTACCAAGGGCCTGGTGGCCGACGGTTCCTGGCTCTTCGGGGCCAGTGCGCTGGGGGCGCCGGGCGGCGACGCCCGCTTCGGTGCCGCCGTCGACGAGTGACCGCCGACCGCCACCCCGTACGACCCCGGGCGCGTCGGCGCACGCCTTTGCGCGCGGCACGGTGAAACCCGGCCGCCGTCGTCCGACGGCGGCCGGGAGCCCGGACTCCGGCGGCGTCCGCGCAACGCGGTCGGGGCCGTACGGGGCTCCGGCCCCCTGGGCGTGACCCGGCCGGTCCGAGCGCCGGCGGGGGCCATGCGCTCGGGCCCCGGTGGCAGGCACGCTGCACCGGTGGGCGGACGCGTCGCCCGGTCCGTGCCGGGGGGAGACCGGGCCTCGGGTCCGGTGGGCGGAGGCGTCGCCGGTTCGTGCCGGAGCGGGGGAGGCCGGGCCTCGTGGCGGGTGCGACACCCGCAACATCGTTTTCCCTTGGTCCAAGACCCAACTGCCTTATGATCGGCGGCAGTCGACCGCTGCATCCCGCCCGCCCCAGGAGGAGCGCGTGCCCCGGACCCCTTCGCGACGTACCGCACTGCACGGCCTCGCGGCCGCCGGAGCCGCGGTCATCGGATTCGACCCCTTCACCCGCAGTTGGGCGACCACCGCGTCCGCCCGGCCGCTGACGGGTCTCCCGCCGCTGGACGGGACCATCCACACCGACGACGCCTCGCTCGGGGCCGCCTCCGACGACTTCGGGCACATCGTCCACCGGCGTCCCGTCGCCGTCCTGCGACCGGGCTCGGTCCAGGACGTCGTCGCGATGATCCGCTTCTGCAACACGCACCGTGTCGAGGTCGCTCCCAGGGGCCAGGGCCACGCCACCCAGGGGCAGGCCCAGGTCGACGGAGGCCTGGTCATCGAGACCACGCCACTCGCGGACATCGGCCCGGTCGGACCGGGCAGCAGGACGGTCACGGTCGGGGCGGGCGCCAAGTGGAGCGACGTCGCCAAGGCCACGATCGCCCACGGACTCACACCGCCCACCTTCACCGACTACCTCGAACTCTCCGTGGGTGGCACTCTTTCGGTCGGTGGTCTGGGCGGCCAGACCCACCGGCAGGGCGCCCAGGTCGACAACGTCACCGAACTCCAGGTCGTCACCGGCGCGGGCGAACTCGTGCGGTGCTCGCCGACCCGCCACCGCGACCTGTTCCTCGCCGTGCTCGCGGGACTCGGCCAGTGCGCCGTCGTCGTCGGGGCCACCCTGCGACTGGTCCGCGCACCCGAGACCGTGCGCCACTACCTCCTCCCGTACGACGATCTGCGGGTCTTCCTCGACGACCAGCGACGGCTCGTCGAGGAGGGCCGCTTCGCCTACGTCGAGGGGCAGGTCGTTCCGGACGCCGCAGGAGCCTTCCGCGGCTACCTCCTCGAAGCGGTCGCCTACGGCCCGCCCGTCGGGCCCGCCCCGGACGACGCCCGACTGCTGAGCGGGCTGCGCCACGAGCAATCGGGCGTGCAGAAGTCGGACCTCGCGTACTACGACTTCCTCGACCGGCTCGCGCCGAGCGTCGCCGCCCTGAAGGAGGCGGGCCTGTGGGCGTACGCCCACCCGTGGCTCAACCTGCTGCTGCCCGGCCGTACGGCCGCCGCCGTCGCCGGAGCCGTGCTGGACGACCTCACCCCCGAGGACCTCGGCCCGGGAGTCGTCCTCCTCTACCCGCTGCTGCGCGACCGGCTCGGCACTCCGCTGCTGCGCATGCCCGACGACCCGGTGCCGTACCTGCTGGCCGTCCTGCGTACCACTCCGCCCGACGACACGGCCACCGTCGACCGTCTGCTCGCCGCCAACCGGGCCGCCTACGACACCGTCCACGCGGCCGGCGGCACCCACTACCCGGTCGGCTCCGTCCCCTTCGCATCCGCCGACTGGCGGGAGCACTTCGGGCCCGCCTGGCGCCGGCTGGCCACCGCCCGGCACACCTACGACCCGCGCGGCATCCTCGTACCGGGCCAGGGCATCTTCTGACGGAGCCACGTCCCGGAGCGCCGCCGGTCACCCCCGGTGCCCGCGGGCCGGCGCCCGTGGGCACCGCTCACCAACGCTGCGGCTCGCTGCCCACGATCGGTACGGACGGCTTGCCGTCCGTACCGACCGGGACGTCCCCGGCGAGCATCACCCGGTGCATGATCCGCGGATGGTCCACGTGCGCGGTGTCCCCCGGCGCGAGATGGATCGTGGCCCGGTTGTCCCAGAAGGCCACGCTGCCCGGCTCCCACCGGAACCGGACCGTGTACTCGGGGCGGGTGGCCTGCTCCAGCAGCATCTCCAGGATCGCCCCGCTCTCCGGCCGGGACAGCCCGAGGATCTGCTCGATGTAGTAGCCGTTGACGAACAGGACCCGTTCGCCGGTCTCCGGGTGCACCCGCACCAGCGGGTGGTCGGAGGCGATCTGATGGTCCAGCAGATGGCGCAGGTACGCGTCGTCCCCGGGGCGCGTCTGATAGCCGACACCGAGCCGGTGCTCGGCGCGCAGCCCGTCGACGAACTCCCGCACCGGTTCCGACAGGCCCGCGTAGGCGACGGCCAGATTGGACCAGGTGGTGTCTCCGCCGTACGGCGGCACGGTCTCGGCACGCAGGATGGTCGCGGCGGGCGGATCGACCCGGGCACCGTGGTCGCAGTGCCAGCCCCGCAGGAGCGAATGGCGCCGCCGGCGCAGCCACTCCTCGTGGCCCATGCCGTAACGCCCGCCCAGTTCCAGCCGGTCGGCGGTGGTCTCCACCTCGGGGAAGTCCTTCGGCGACGCGCCGCCGCGCGAACGGAGGCGGACCGGCTCGCCGAACCGCCGCGCGAACGCGATGTGGGAGGCGTGGTCGAGGCGCTGGCCCCGGAAGAACACCACCTTCCATCGCAGCACCGCCTCCCGGACACGGGCGACGACCGTGTCGTCCAACTCGTCGGCCAGGTCGACTCCGGTGATTTCGGCGCCGATGTGTCCGGCGGCCGGCTTCACTTCGAGTCGTGCGACCTGGTCCGTCATGTGGGCTCCGTCGATCGTGTGGTCGATTCGTCGGGGTCCAGCATGACGCGTGGGCCCTTCGCCGGACAGGGCGCGTCGCGGTGGGTGACGCGGATCTTCGACTGACCGTGCGGCAGTTGCTCCCAGTCGTCCATGAAGCGTCCGGCCAGTCCGTGCTTCTCGGCCAGGGCGAGGAGGGTCTCGGTGCGGTAGTAGAAGTCCTCGCGCAGCACGTGGTGCTCCTCGCCCTCGGTGCGGTCGAAGGTGAAGTCGAACCAGCCTCCGGGGGCCAGCACCCTGCCGACGTGGGCGAAGCACTCCTCGATGACGGGGAGCGGGGAGTGGGAGAAGACGCTGTGCGCGTGCACCACGTCGAAGTGGGCGTCCGGCAGGAAGCCGAGCTTCAGGTCGCGCACCGGGGTCAGTGTGGGGAGCCGCTTCTGGAGCTCCATGCGCACCATCGTGTCCTGCGCGGCCAGCAGGATGTCGGGGGAGATGTCGATGCCGTAGTAGTGCCCGGGTTCCAGGTGCCTGATGAACCGCCAGCCCGCCCGCAGATTGCCGCAACCGATCTCCAGCATCCGGTGCTCGGGGCGCAGGCCGTGGCCGAGCAGGTAGTCGAACTGCAGGGCGCCCAGGGCGAGCCACCGCTCGTGGCTGCGGCTTCCGACGGCCGCGTCCGGGTCGGCACGCGTGTCGGAGCGCATCACCGCGCGGTAGTACGAGATGTGGTCCGGCCAGCGGTGGCGCAGCCATGCGTCGCGGGCGGCACGGGCGAGATGACGAGGCACCCGCTCGGGGTGGCGCAGCGCGTAGGCGACGCGGTGCCCGAGGGCCGCGCGATTGACGGAGACGTTCTTGGCAGGCACGCGGGTGTGTCCTCCTCGTTCGGCACGCGCGCGGCGGCAGCACCGCGCGCCTCGCTGGTCTCGACCCCAGCTTCGGCCCTGAAGAGGCCCCCCGCACGCGCTCGTCCGGATCGCTACCGGGTCCGTGCGGGTGGGACCGACGTCACCCCGCCGGACGCTGTGCGGCCGTACGGGGGACGCCGGGGTGCCGACGGAGGACGCCCGTCGGAGGAGGCGCGGGCGGTGACCCGAGGAGCGGCCGTGCCGCCCGGAGCGCTCCGGTCAGCCCTTGGGGCCGTGTCAGCCTTTGTGGTCGCGCAGGACCGCGAGGGCGCGGTCGGCGTGCGCGCTCATCCGCAGCTCGCTCCGGACGATCTCCAGGACCGTCCGGTCCTGCGCGATCACGAAAGTGGCCCGCTTCGTGGGGGCCAGGGAGAAGCCGCGCTTGACACCGAAGCGTTCGCGGACGACGCCCTCGGGGTCGGAGAGCAGGGGGAACCCGAGCGTGTGCCGGTCGGCGAACTCCTGCTGCCGGTCGACCGGGTCACCGCTTATCCCGACGGGACTCGCTCCCGCGGCGGCGAACTCCGCGGCCAGATCACGGAAATGACAGGCCTCGGCGGTGCAGCCCGGGGTGAGGGCGGCCGGGTAGAAGAACAGCACCACGGGTCCGTCGGAGAGGAGCTCCGACAGGCGCCGGTCCGTTCCGCTCTCGTCCGGCAGCGTGAAGTCCTCGACCGTGTCCCCGACGTTCACCCGGCCCGTCATGACTGCCCCGGCGCGTTCCGGGCGACGCCGCGCGCCCACAGGACCAGCGGCACCTGGAGCGGAAGGCGTGCCAGTGCCGCGGTCCGCTGCGGCGCGGGGCGGTCCCGCCAGTCGACGGCCATCTGCACGTTGGCGGGGAACACACCGACGAAGAAGGCGGTGGCGGCGCGCGCGGCGGCGCGGCGCGTGCGGGGCGACACCAGACCGGCGGCCAGGGCCAGTTCGGCGACACCGCTCGCGTATGTCCAGGTCCGTGGGGCGCCCGGCAGGGCCCGCGGGATGGTCGCGTCGAACTGGCGCGGAGAGACGAAATGGGCTACGCCCGCTGTGGCCAGCAGGCCGGCGAGCAGCAGGGGTGAGCGTTCCGACCGTGGCACGGTTCCTCCTCAGGGGGACACTGACGCGCGATATTACTGGACGGTAAGTGGAAGGGGGGTACGGGGTGCACGCGATTCCGGGCCGCGGAAGACGCCTGCGTACGCTCCCTGCGCGCCTGCCCGCCTGTCCGCCTGCGCGCGCCTTCCTTCCGTCCGGCCTTCCGGCCGGTCGTCGACCGTCACGGCGCGACCGGCTCGATCTCGTCGCGGACGCACACCGGGCGCACGGTCCGCACACGGGGTGTACGCGGTTGTGCGCAGGTGGCTGGTCCCACTCGCTGCCGACAGCTCGAACGCATACAGAAAATGGAAGGGTGAACGGGTCCCGCCCACCATCCGCATTGGGGCGGGGCCCGCTCACCCGGGCATGTACCGGCACGGCGCTCACGACGGTGTGCGGGAATCCTCAGGAATTCACGGCCTACGGCGTTTGGAGTTTCCTTTCACGGTGAGTCGTGGAGGTGGATCGCATTTGTCGAGGCAGTGAGGATGTGAACTGCTGTGGCCAAGGACCAGAAGGCCAAAGCCAAGATGGAGCAGGCCAAGGGCAAGGCCAAGGAGACCGCCGGACGCGCGGTCGGCAACGAGCGGTTGACCGCCGAAGGCCGGACCGAGCAGGCGAAGGGTGACGCCCGGCAGGCCAAGGAAAAGACGAAGGACGTATTCCGTCACTGAATTCGTCACGGACGACCGGCACCGAATCAGGTGGCAACACGCACTGAATCCGATACCGAACGTCACGGAATCCGGTATCGGCGGTCCAATGGCGTCCGAACCGTTCACGGGGCCCGCAGCGCGAAGTCGCGGCGGGCCCCGTGGCGTGCACGCACGGAGAACCTCGGTGAGCGGCAGACGTCATGCACGCGCAGCGGTCCCGGTATGGGCCATGCACGCACTGCGATCCCCGTAGGGGCCATGCGAGTGCGGCGGTCACCGGAAACGGCGCTGGGACGCATGGCCGCACCCCCGCGAGCGTCGGTTCGAGCGGCAGCGCCCTCGCCGGGTCGGCGCCGGCACCGCGTGAGGCGCGTCGTACTCAGGCCGTCAAGGCGTGCCGGGACGCACGCGCGACACCTGCCGCGCCGCGCGCCGTGACGGCTGCGGCCCGCACGGGATACGTGGTCTTGCCCGGATCCTCCAGCGGATCCCCCAGCACGATCCGGCCGGCGGCGTGCAGGGCGTCGCATTCGTCCGTGGGCAGCGCGACGTGGCAGCCACCCCGTCCGGCCCCGGTGGGGGAGGGCTGCCAATAGCCGTACCGGCGGCGGCCGTTGGTGTGCACGGTGAGGAACACCGGGAATCGCCGCTCCGTGATCAGTCGCAGGATCTCGGCACCACCGGCGCCCAGCGGCGCGTGCGGGCGGGAAAGCGCGCGGAGCATCGTCACCGGCCTCCGCTCAGGACTCGCGGCACGGCGCGGCGGTGCGGGGTGGGCGTCATCTCCATGCGGCCTTTCGACGGACGGGGCGGATCACCTGCCGTCTGGGCGGTGACGTTCTCGCTGCTCAGCATTGTTCCTCAGGGCACTGACAATGCGGTCGGGCGGTGCCCGTGGGCACCGCCAGGAGCCGCGGCGTGCCCGGCGCGAGGCGCGTGTGGCCGTTCCGGTCAGTGTTCGTGGACCGCCGTCTCTTCCCGATGGGCACGGGCCGCGAGCTCGCCCTGGACGAAGGGATCGTCGGCAGGGTCGTACGTCCCCGCGTGGTCGGCCAGGGACTCGGTGATCCGCTCCCACTCCTCCGCCACAGCGCGCGCGAGGAACGCGTCCCGGCCGATGAGCGAATCGTCGTCGGCCGCCTTCCTGGCGGCGGCCAGCGCGTTCTTGGCCGCGTGATGTCCCATCCCCGTCGCCGTACGGCGTACCTGCGACCAGGCGGCGTGCTCCTGCTCGGAGGGATGCGCCCCGGCGTCGCCCGTGGCGCCGCCGGGGGCGGGGTCCGGCATTCGGTCCTGCTGCAGGCTCACTGCTCCACCTCGTTCGCGTACCGGCGAGTGATGACTCCTCAGGCAGTCCCGTCTGCCCCCGTGAGCAGCACCGACACCTGTCGACGGAAGAACGTCCCTGCGAGCGGTGGCCGCCCGGGACCGCGGGCCGGGGCGTTCACCAGGGGAGGAAGGCGTGCACGTCCTTGCCGTCGGACCGCGTCACCACGCTCACCTCGTCACAGAGCGCGTGGACGAGGTGCCAGCCGATGCCCCCGCCGCCCTCGGAGGGACGGAAGCGGCGCGGGGTCGGCGGGGTGCTGCTGCCGTCGCGCAACGTCACGTGCACGCCGTCGCGGGTGATGGTGGGGCGCATATGGAGCTCGAAGGGGCCGGGCGCGTACTGGATCGTGTTCGCGGCCAGTTCCGTCACCACGAGCAGGACGTCGTCCCAGTGCTCCGCCGCCGACGGCGGAGACGCCCGCGCGAGGTCGCGCAGAAAGCCCTCGGCGGCCAGGCGCGCGTCGGTCACGTTCTGCAGCCGACCCGCGAAGGTCATGGTGAGAGTCTCGGTCTCCGCACCCGACCGGTTCTTGTCCCGACTGGGTTCGATTTCCATCGCGCCTTCCCGGATCTCGTCGGCCGGATTCCGTACTGCCGCGCGGTGTGGGGCCCGCGGGCGCGGACCGGGACCGGCCTCCCGTCGCCCCTCTACGCCGTGGTGTCCCGCGATCGGCGACGGGCCTCGCGCCGCGCCAGCGCGCGCCGTTCGGCCTCGCTCGTGCCGCCCCAGACGCCGATGGCCTGGCCCGTGTCGAGCGCCCAGCGCAGGCACGCGTCACGTACGGGGCAGGCGCGGCAGACGGCCTTCGCCTCCTCGATCTGCAACACGGCGGGGCCCGTGTTGCCGATGGGGAAGAACAGGTCGGGGTCGACGGATCGGCAGGCAGCGGATTCTCGCCAGTCGCTCATAGGACCTCCTTGGTCGCGAAGGGTGGTACTCGTGGGTTCGGTCTCTTCCCGGGTCACCCTTGATCGCCCGGGTGAAACGGGCGAGGTGCGAACGGACTCCGGTGGCACGACCTCGGGCCACCGGTATCAGGCCCCCGCACCCCGGCCCGGCAGCGGACGAAAACGCGGGCCCGGCACGGCGCGCGCGGCCGGGTGGCAAGATGGAATCCCAGGTGAACGCGGGCGGCGTTCCGACGGATGAGCAGGTGGGACATGGCGCACGAGTCCGGCGAAGTGTGGCAGGAGTTCTCCGTCGCCCTGGCGGACATGGCACGTGATCTGCTGGCTCAGGATTCGGTCCAGGCCACCTTGGACCGGATCGTCGAGCACGCGACCGTACTGATCAACGGATGCGACGAGGCCGGCATCCTCACGGTGCGCCGGGGCGAGGTGAGCGCCCTGGCGGCGACCAGTGACGTGGTGCGCATGGCGGACCGGATCCAGCAGGATCTGCGCGAGGGCCCGTGCTTCGACGCCGTCACCGACCGACAGCAGCTCTACGCCATCGAGGACCTGCGCCAGCCGCACGAGCGGTGGTCGAGATTCGCGCCCGAGATGAGGAAGCTCGGCTTCGGCAGCATGATGGGCTTCCTGCTCTTCACGGACGAGGACGAGCTCGGCGCGCTGAACGTGTACTCCCACGCGCCGCGCACCTTCGACGAGTCGGCCCAGACCGCCGGCTGGATACTCGCCTCCCACGCGGCCGTCGCCTTCTCGGCCGCCCGCACCCACCAGCAGCTCGGGCACGCCCTGGAGACCCGTCACGAGATCGGCGAGGCCATGGGCATCCTCATGGAGCGGCACGGCCTGAGCGAGGACGACGCGTTCAAGGTCCTGAAGAAGGCCTCGCAGGACCACAACATCAAGCTGCGCGAGATCGCCCGCCGCATCTGCGAGACGGGCGAGAAACCCACGTAGCCGGTGCCGGGGCCCGGGTGAGGAGACACTGCCCGCCCGGTGCGACGGAGGCGCCCGCCCGGCTTCGGCGCACAGTTCGCGGGGCACCCCGGATCCTGCGGCGCGGTGCCCAGGTGTGACCGGGATGTGAAGGTGAGTGATCTCATGACATGGGCTTGCGGGAGGCGGGAAGGAGGGCTGCAGCCCGCCCGGCACGTCGGCCGGACACCGGGTGGCGTCGCGTGCACGCGGTGCACGCCATCGACATCGACACGGCGAGGGAGGCCGAGGCATGACGACCGTCGAACCGCTCCCTGGCTCCGGCTCGGTCTGCGATGCGAGGCTGGAGCGCGAGCCACAGGCGGCGGAACGCGCACGACGCATGGTGCGGACGTTCGTCGGCGGCCTGCCGGGGCACGTGCCGCGGGACGTCGCCGAGGCCATCACGCTGGTGGTGTCGGAACTGGTGACCAACGCCGTACGCCACGCGCGCGGCCGCTGGTGCCGCGTCGCCCTCCAGGACATGGGGTACGGGGTCGGCATATCCGTCTCCGACGAGGACCCCTCGCCACCCCGCCCGCGCCGCGTCGACTACACGGGGCAGGGCGGCTTCGGCTGGCCCATGGTGCGGCGTCTGTCCGCCGAACTGACCGTGAACTTCCGCCCGGACGGCAAGACCGTCCGTGCCGTCGTGCCCTTCTGAGAACCCGAGGACGAAGCATCATTCGCGATCCAGCAGCGACACCCGCCGTGACGGAGTCCTCCGTCGGCCGGGAGCGTGTCGTGAACCGGCCCCGGGGGAGCGCGTGATGACCCGTGGCGGATGACGGGGACGTGCAGCACGCCGTGGAGCCCGGAGACCACCGTCGCCCGGAGCCCGGCAGCCGTGCGGACGCGGGCGGTCGTCCGGAGCCCGGCAGCCGTCACCACGCGGGCAGTCGTCCGGAGTCAGGGAGCCGACACGACGCGGGCCGTCGTCCGGAACCCGGCAGCCCCCTGGAGCCGGGAAGCCGCCCGGAAGCCGTGGCGGGCCGGATGGCCGACGCCGTGGAGACCCTCGTCGAACTGTGGACCTCCTCGGGCGAGATGGTCACACCCCGGCTGTCCGCACATCAGTTGAAGGCCCTGAGGGCCGTCGGGGGCCACTCCGAACTCAACCTCACCGAGTTGGCCGACACGGTCGGCATCGCGCTGCCCGCCGCGAGCCGGCTGTGCGATCGCCTGGAGGCCGCGGGTCTGGTGCAGCGCGTCCCGCATCCCCACAACCGGCGCGCTCTGCAACTCCTGCTCACACCACAGGGCGGCCGGCTCCTCATGGAGATCGGTGAGCGCAGGACGCTGAGCCTGGCCGCCGTCCTTGCGGCCATGAGCCCCGTCCAACGAACCGCGCTGGACGAGGGGTTGCGGGCGTTCCGAGACGCCCGTCACTCTCCCGGCGTCGGCAGCGGGGCGGACGATTAGGGCCGATCGGGAGCCGGCCCGTCGCCTCGTACGGTCAGGGCCTCGTACGGTCAGGCCCTCGCACGGTCAGGCGGAGGCCGCGCGGGACCCGTCCACGGCGGGCGCGGTGACCGACGACCCGCCGATGTGGCACAGGAGCAGACAGACGTCGTCGTCCCGCTGCGAGTCGTACAGCATCGGATCGAGGATGCGGTCGGCGGCTTGCTCCAGATGGTGTTCCAGGTCGGAGGTGCGCTGGGCCGCGAGTGTGTCGGCCAGGCGCCGGATGCCCGGGTCGATGCCCTGGGCCCGGCGCTCCACCAGACCGTCCGTGTAGAGGGCGAGCGTCGACCCCGGCGGCATGTGTTCCGTGTGGTCGCGGATGTCCTGGTGCAGCGGTATGCCCAGCATCGCGCCCGGCTTGGCGTCCAGGACCCGCACCCGGCCGTCCGGGCCGCGCAGCAGCGGCGGCGGATGTCCGGCGGCGGCCCAGGTGACGGTCGTCTCGTCGGGATGGAAGCGGGCGATGACCGCGGTCGCGTACAGGTCGGGCTGCAAGTGGTGCAGGAACGAGTGCAGTTGGGTGAGCAGCCGGCCCGGTGTTCCTCCGGCGACCGCGTAGGCGCGCAGCGCGGTGCGCAACTGGCTCATCATGACGGCCGCGTGCAGGCCGTGGCCGGTGACGTCGCCCATGACCGCCACGAGGCCCCCGTCGGGCTGCCGGAAGGCGTCGTACCAGTCGCCGCCGATGTTCAGGCCATGGGTGGCCGGGAGGTAGCGCGCCGCGAGGCTGAGGCCGGGAGTGGTCGGCAGGTCGGTGAGAAGGGCGCGTTGCAGCGTCTCCGCGATGTCCCGGCTGTGCTCGAAGCGCTGGGCGTGGTCTATCGCGATGCCGGCCCGGCGGGCGAGTTCGACGAGCATGATGACGTCGTCGGCCTTCCAGCGCTCCTGCGGCGACGTCAGCGTCACCACCCCCAGGGGCGCGGTGCGGGCCGGCAGCGGGATGCACAGCAGGGCCTGCGTCGGGTGCAGCACCGAGGGCGGATGGTCGTCCACGCCGGGCAGACCGCCCGGGTGGTCGGCGGCGTACTGGGGGCGGCCGGTGCGCGCGGCGGCGACGGCGGCCGCGGGGTGGGGGTCCTGCTTGTGGCCCGTGCTCTCCTCGGTGAAGAGCCACACCTCCGCGCTCTGGGCGTAGGCGGGCACCAGGAGTTCAGGCAGGCGGCGCAGGATCTCCTCGTGGTTGAGCGAGGCGGTGAGGTCCGCGCTGGCGTCGGCGAGGAACGTCAGTCTGCGCCGGGAGCTCTCCGCCTCCGTACGGGCCTCGCGTTCGGCGGTGAACAGCTCGCGCTGCACTCGCCCGGCCGCGTCGAGTTCCGCGTGCAGCGCCAGGACGCCCTGGTTGGTCTGGTGCAGTTCCTCGCGGTGGAAGGCGACCAGTTCCTCCTGCTCGGCGAGCTTGTCCAGGACGAGCGAGGTGTCCTCGTCGGCGCTGAGCAGGGCATCGGCCAGGACCGCGCGGCCGCCGGGCAGTTGTGCCGGGATCGCGCCGCTGCCGTCGTCCGGGAGGCCGACCGAGGTCTGCCAACCCGGCTTGTCCGCCGAGCCGTTCGCCTCCTGCTGTCGGACGACGACCGTGAGCCGCCCGCCGCGTTCCCGGGCCGATGGCGCCGTGGTCCGCAGGGTCAACTGCCAGTCGCCGCCCTTGACGAGGCACTGACGCAGCTGCGCGCTGAGGGCGGTGACGAGGCGCGTGCGGTCGAGGGGGGAGACACCGTGGGCGGCGGCGAGCCGGGCCGTGGCGACGCGGGCCCGGGCCGCGTCGCCGACCGTGGTGATCTGCCAGGTCTGCGTCATGTCTGAGGGTCCAGTGGGGTGGGGTTCAGCACGGCCACGGTGGTGTCGTCCCGCGCGGGGCGGGCCGCACTGCTCGAATCGCGCACGATCACGGCTGCCGACACGGTGGGGTCCAGGGAGGCGAGCGCGGCGACGGGTGGGGGAGCCCAGCGGCTGGGCAGACCGTCGCTGTGCAGGACGAGCACGCTGTCGGAGGTCCAGGGGGTCCGGGAACCGGGCAGCCGGGCCGGACGATGCGCGCCCACGATTCCGGGGTGCGACAGCAGTGGCCGCCAGGTGCCGTCGGCGCCCAGCCGGGCGCCGACGTTGCCGATGCCGGCGAAGTCCAGCTGTCCGGCGGCGAGATCCAGCCGGGCCACCGCGATCGCTGCTCCCCGGGTGTCGCGCAGCGCGCCGTGCAACTCCCCGAGCAGGTCCGGCGGCGGCAGGTGCGCACGCCGGCGCAGGAGTCGTACGGCCGCGTCGGACGCTTCCGCGGCGGCCGGGCCGTGGCCGAGCCCGTCGGCCAGCAGCAGGGTCACGAAGTCGCCGGAGCGTATGCAGGCCCAGGCGTCGCCGGAGTGCTCGGCAGCCCGCAGCGGGATGTTGACGCCGCCCGCCCGCACCGGCGAGCCCGCCGCCGCGACACGTGCGGGCTGCTGCTCCCCGCGGGCCGCGTGGACACGGGCCACCGCCACCGTGCCCTGCCCCGGCACCGTGTGCACGCCGAAGCCGTCGGCGATACGACGGCAGGTGCCGAGTCCGGCGCCCAGCGAGGCCGTCGTCGAATACCCGTCGCGCAGTGCCGCCGCGAGGTCGGCCATGCCCGGTCCGTGGTCGAGCGCCACGATCTGGAGCCCGGGTCCCTGCTCGTCGCCCGAGAACGAGAGGTCGGCCACCGGGGTGTCGATCAGGATCTGACCGCCGCCCGCGTGCTTGAGCAGGTTGGTGGCGAGTTCCGTGGCGACGAGCGCGGCCACGGCCGTGCGGCCCTGGTCGAGCCCGGCCTGGCCGGACGCGGCCTCGGCGGCCACCCGGACGTCGCGGATCCGGGTGGAGTCGTGGACGGGGACGTCCCACACACGCGTCATCGGCCCTCCTGGCGCGGGTGGGGCGGACCGCCGACCCAGCAGATCACCGTGACGGCGGTGCCCTCGCCGGGACGGCTGTCGATGGAGAACTCGTGGACCAGGCGCCGGGCTCCGCCCAGTCCCAGCCCGAGGCCGCCGCCGGAGGTGAAACCGTCGCTGAGCGCCCGCTGGACGTCGGTGATGCCGGGCCCCTCGTCCCTGAACGTCAGACACAGGCCCCGAGAGATCCCGTTCGTCAGTGCGGTGGACTCGACCTGGCCTCCTCCGCCGTGCACCAGGGTGTTGCGGGCGAGTTCGCTCGCCGCGGTGACCAGCTTCGTCTGCTCGACGAGGCCGAATCCGAGCTGGGCCGCTGCCTGGCGTACGTGCTGGCGCACCCACGCGAGATCCATGTCCGAGTGGATCGGCAGGCAGGCGGTGACGGAGCCGGAAGTTTCCGTCACGGGCTCTCCCGGCGTACTGGACTGTGGGGGACGGGCGCGGACGCCCGGCCGAGCATCAGCATGGCCTGCTGGGCATCGAGCGCGGTGCACAGACCGGGCAGGGTGAGTCCCAGCTCGACCAGGGTGATGGCGACGGCGGGCCGCATGCCCGCGACGACCGTCTGCGCCGCGAGCAGTTTCGCCTGGGCGGCGATCTCCGCGAACACACGGCCGAGGAACGAGTCGACCATCTCGACGCCGGAGATGTCGATGACGACGCCGGTGACGGAACTGGCCTCGATGGCCTCGCCGATGTCCTGCTGCAGCTGTTCGGCGGCGCGGTCGTGCAGCTCGCCCTGGAGCGTGACCAGCAGGACGTTGCCGAGTTTGAGCACGGGCACATGGGTGCCCGGGGAGCCGTGGATCGGGCCGGTCATCGCGCGCTCGTACCGGTGCGGTTCCTGTCCACGACCACGCTGCCCTGCTCGTGCAGCGCGTACGCGAGGGCATCGGCGAGGCTGGCCCGGGTGATCACCGATCCGAGGTCGATGCCGAGGTGGACGATGGTCTGGGCGATGGCGGGGCGGATGCCCGACACGATGCACTCGGCCCCCATGAGGCGGGCTGCCGCCACGGTCTTCATCAGGTGTTGGGCGACGAGGGAGTCCACGGTCGGCACCCCGGTGATGTCCAGGATGGCGAACCGGGCCTGCTGGCTGACGACGGCGTCGAGCAGGCTCTCCATCACGACCTGGCTGCGTGCGCTGTCGAGGGTGCCGATCAGCGGGACGGCGACGACGCCGTCCCAGAGTTTGATGACGGGGGTGGCCACCTCCAGCAGCTGGAGGCGCTGCCGGTCGATGAGTTCCTGCCCCGCGTTGAGTGCCGTCTCCAGGACGACCAGCCGCAGGGTTCCCAACAGGGCGGTGAGGGTGACCGAACACTCCTCGGCCCGTCCGGAGGGCGAACCGTCGAGTTCGGAGCGCAGCAGTTCGGCGACCGGCGTCCGCAGCGCGGCAACCTCGTCGGCGATCTGGGTGGAACCGGCTCCCGTGCGGGTGCGCGACGCCACCATGCGTCCCAGCTGGTCGCGCACGGCGATGAAGCCCGCCGCCCCCAGGTTCTCGACCTGGTCCGCCACGGCCACCGCGGCCAGCGCCTCCACCACGGCCCGGCAGGCCTCCACGGCCTCGTCCCGGGACATCGTGAAGACGGTGCGGAACAGCGTCTCGTCGGCCCAGCGCTGGGCGATCTGCTCGCGCCGGCGACGCAGGAACTCCCCCACCTCCTGTGCCGACGAATTCCGCTCTTCCGCTGCCTCGTGGTCCGCCACCTGCTCGTCTCCTTCGGATCTGTGTACGCCTGCCGGCGCCGGGACTACTGCCACGGCATGATCTCTTGTCGTGCGACAACTGTAGCCACGGCCCGCGCGCGGACGACACCCGCTCGGCTCGTGGAGATCACCGTCAGGGGGAGGGGGCTTCCGTGGCCTGCCCGGGGTCGTTCTCCGGGCCCGCTTCCCCGGCCGGCCGGCGACCGTGCCAGTCCAGGCACACGACCAGGGCGTCGTCCTCCGGCCTGGGTCTGCCGCGGTGCCCCGACAGCTCGCGCAGGACGGCGCGCGGCACCTCGGTGGCGGGCAGCAGTCTCGTGGAGGTGATCGCCTTGGCCAGCGCGTTCTCTCCGTACTTCTCGCCGCCCGGTCCGGTGACCGCGTACACGCCGTCACTGACGAACAGCAGTCGGTCGCCGGGTTCCACCTCGAACTCCTGCACGATGTAGTCGGTCTCCTCGAACATGCCGAGGGGCAGCTGCGCCTCGAAGTCGACCCGCTCGACGGTCCTGCCGCGCAGGCGCACCATCTGGGGCGAGCCCGCGTCGATGACCCGCATGCGTCCGGTGGACAGGTCGAAGTCGAGCATGAGGACCGACAGGTACGAGGAGCCACGGTACTGGGCGTAGATCGCCTGGTCGGCGAGGGCTGCCTGGTCGTGGAGGGGAATGCCGGCGCGCCGGGCGTTGCGCAGCGCGTTGATGCCCAGATTGGTCAGCAGCGAGGCCTCGATGCCCTCGCCCATCCCGTTGGTGATGTAGAGCAGCAGGCGGTCGGCGCTGGACGACCAGTCGAAGTTGTCGCCGAAGATCGCGTACGCGGGCTCCAGTTGGGCGCCGAGTTCGTACTCGGGCCGCGAGCAGGAACGCCCCGGGAGCAGTTGCCACTGCATCTCGGCCGCCAGCGTCAGCCGGTCCTTGCGGCGCGCCTGGAGGTACAGGTCGGTGTCCCGTTCGGCCACGAGCACCTCGTGAGCGAGGACTTCCGCGATGTCGGCGAGCTCGGTCAGCGCTTCCGTGTCGCAGGCCCGCAGGGGCAGCATGACGGACAGGACGCCGAGCCGGTCGCCGCGCACGGTGACCGGGAGGTGCACCTGGCGGCGGTCGCCGCTGTGCGGTTCGACGAAGGTCTCCTGGGCGCCGAAGGCCCGGCCCTGCGGGCTGCTGTGCACTCCCACGGGTTCGAGTGTGTGCGGCAGGACGGAGACGGGCTGGAGCACGGTGAGTCCGTAGTCGGCCATGAAGAGTTCGACGGACTCGGCCGCGTAATGACGACACAGCACGGCACGGACCGCGTCCAGCAACTGGTGGGGTGCCGCCGTGCGCAATGCCCGCTCCGCGGCCACGAATCTGTTCACGATGTCGGATATGCCATTCTTCGACTAGTACGATGCCCGGTCCACGCTCCTGGGGGAGCGGCTCGGTCACTGATGGGTACCGCTGTCTATTGTTTGGTCGTGTGGGAGCCTTTGCAGGCTGACAGCGCGCATGAAGACTGGGAGAGTGAGACGGTGACTTACTCCGGCCCGCGTCCGCAGCCCAGCGAGGTGGCTCGTGTGACCTCCGAGGCGGCCGAACTGCTGGAGATCCTCTGGGGGCGCGCCTCGACGGCCCCCGTCTCGGCTTCCCAGCTGCGCGTGCTGTTCATCCTGGAGCACAACGAGGGAATCAATCTGCGGACGCTCGCCGACGCGCTCGGCTCCACTCCGCCCTCGACGAGCAGGCTCTGCGACCGGCTCCAGGCGGTGGGGTACGTCGACCGGAGGCCCAGCTCCACCAGCCGCCGTGAACTGCGCCTCTTCCTCAGCCCTCGGGGCACCTCGTTCCTCGAGGAGCTGCGGACACGTCGCGAGCAGGCCCTGGAGGCCGTGCTGGCGCAGATGCCCGCGGCCAAGCGGAACGCGCTCGTGGAAGGGTTGGAGGCCTTCTGCGCGGCCGCGGCGGCGCAGCTGCACGAGGACGACACGATGGACGCCCGTACGGCCTGACCGGCACGTCCCCGGCAGGCGGGCGCCGGTGTGTCCCGGTCCCTGTGCGGCTGATCTCCCGAGTGGGCAGCCGAGTTCACCCACTGCAATGTCTCAGGTCCTTTCCGCATTCCGACGTCGATCACTTTGTTGCCTCACGGCTATAGTTGTCAAATGACAACTATTGAGCCCACGAGGGCGACGGTTCGCCGTTGCCGGCGGAGCCGGTGCTGCTAGCGGGGTGTGGCGTCCTCGGCCACGAGAGCCAGTGCGGCGTCCACGCTGTCCGAGGACGCGATCGCCAGGTTGACGCCGGTCAGGTCGAGGACGCGCCGGACGGCCGGCGCGGGCGAGACGAGACGTATGCTCCCGCCCGCCAGCCGGGTCTCCTCGAGGGCCTTGAGTATGGCGTTGATGCCGGACGAGTCCATGAACGGGACCGCGGCCAGGTCGATCAGCAGGTGCCGACGGCCGGCGCGGACCTGGCCGGACAGATGATGACGGAGTTCGGGGGCGGTCTCGACGTCCAGGTCCCCCTCGACGGTGACCAGGGCGATGCCCTCCCGGGGCAGTGTCACGTCGATGGACACGGGAGCTGGTTCGGCCGGCACGGTTTCCCTCCAATGGACACTGACCCGTCGGAATCCTTCCGGCGTGCGGGACGCCGGCGAGCACGTCACCGGGTACCCCTCGAAATGCGGTGCACACCCGGATCTTTCGCGCACGGACGGGTTCCGAAGGGTTGCGTGCTCTTGACCCTCCCTTTCCCGAAATACCTCTGTCACAGAGCTATCGTCGCACCGTGGAGCCAGAGACCTTTCCCGACACACTCGCGGACACCCTGGCCGGGGTGCAGCGCCTCATCCGGCGCCGGCTGCGCGGTGGCATGACCGCCCCGCGGCTGCGCGGCGCCGAGGTCGAACTGCTGCGTCTGCTCGTCGCCCGTCCCGGCATCGGTGTGTCGGAAGCGGCCAAGGAGCTCTGTCTCGCGGGCAACTCCGTCTCGACGCTGGTCAACCGGCTGGCGCGGGACGGCTATCTGCACCGTGAGACGGACCCGGCCGACCGGCGCGCCGCGCGCCTGCTGCCCACACCGGCGGCCGAATCCCGGCTGCGCGACTGGCGCGAGCGCCGGGCGGCACTCGTACGCCGCCAGGTGGACCGCCTGGACGACGCCGACCGCGCGGCCCTGGAGGCGGCGATCCCGGCGCTGCGCAAGCTGGCGGCGAACCTGCACGAGGAGGCCGAGGAGACATGAGGCGGTACAGCACCGACGGGGGAGACCCCGCCCGACGGGCCGACCACGGCTCCGAAGCGCCGGACGGAACAGGCGGCCCCGCTGCGGCCGAGGGCCGGCCTCAGACGGCCGGCCGGGCGGCCCCGGAGCCGCCGGAGGCGGACGGTTACGCCCTCACCTGCACCGGACTCGTCCACACCTTCGGCGAGACCACCGCGGTCGACGGGCTCGAACTCTCCGTCCGCGACGGCGAGGTGTTCGGCCTGCTCGGACCCAACGGCGCCGGCAAGACGACCGCCATCCGCTGCATCACCACGCTGCTGCCCGTCCCGGCCGGCACGATCCGCGTCTTCGGGCACGACGCCGCCGGCGAACGCATGGCCGTGCGCCGACTGCTCGGCTACGTGCCGCAGCAGCTCTCCGCCGACTCCGGACTCACGGGACGGGAGAACGTGTCCCTGTTCGCCCGCGTCTTCGACGTCCCCCGCCGCGAGCGCACGGCGCGCGTCGACCAGGCACTCGCGGCGGTCGACCTGACCGACGCGGCCGACCGGCTGGCCAAGACGTACTCCGGAGGCATGGTCCGGCGCCTGGAACTGGCCCAGGCACTGGTCAGCGCGCCCCGCCTGCTGATCCTCGACGAGCCGACCATCGGCCTCGACCCGATCGCCAGGACCAACGTGTGGGACCACATCAACGCGGTACGGGCGGCCACCGGGATGACGGTCCTCGTGACGACCCACTACATGGACGAGGCCGACCAGTACTGCGACCGGGTCGCGCTGATGCACCGCGGGCGGATCCGCGCCCTCGGCACCCCGGACGAGCTGAGGACGGGCCTCGGCGAACGGCGGGGAACCGCCGGGGACGGTGAACTGCCCACGCTGGAGGACGTCTTCCGTGACATCGCCGGCAGTGGCCTCGACGACCGGTCAGGAGAGTTCAGCGATGTGCGAAGCACCCGCCGCACCGCGTCCCGTGTCGGCTGACGGCGTGCGGCCGACGGGGGAACTGGACCTGCTCGTGGTCCCGCCGCGGGCCCGCACCGGTTGGCGGGTGCTGCCCGCCCGGGTCGGCGCGATGTGCGCCGTCGAACTGCAGAAACTCCGCCACGACCGCACCGAGCTGTACACCCGGGCGATCCAGCCCGCTCTGTGGCTGCTGATCTTCGGCGAGACCTTCACGCGGATCCGCGCGATACCCACCGGGGGCATCCCCTACCTCGACTACCTGGCACCCGGCATCATCGCCCAGTCCGCGATGTTCATCGCGATCTTCTACGGCATCATGATCATCTGGGAGCGGGACGCCGGGATCCTCACGAAACTCCTCGTCACGCCGACCCCGCGCTCGGCGCTGATCACCGGCAAGGCCTTCGCCGCGGGCGTGAAGGCGCTGATCCAGGCCGTCGTGGTGGTCGTCATCGCCGCGCTGCTCGGGGTGGCGATGACCTGGAACCCGCTGCGGCTGCTGGGCGTCGCGGTGGCCGTCGTCCTCGGTTCGGCCTTCTTCTCCTGCCTGTCCATGACGATCGCCGGCATCGTGCTCACCCGGGACCGCCTGATGGGCATCGGCCAGGCCATCACGATGCCACTGTTCTTCGGCTCCAACGCGCTCTACCCGGTCGCTGTCATGCCCGGCTGGCTCCAGGCCGTCAGCATGGTCAACCCCCTGAGCTACCAGGTCGACGCCCTGCGAGGACTGCTGCTCGGCACGCCCGCCCACCTAGCCCTGGACTACGGCGTCCTGGTCGTGGCCGCGGCGCTCGGCATCCTGTCCGCCTCGTCCCTGCTCGGCCGGCTGGCCCGCTGAGCGTGTCCGCACCGCGTACCCGGCGCACGCCACCGCGCCGGGTCACTGCAGCGGCTGCTCGGCCCAGATCACCTTCCCGCCGGGCGTGTAGCGGGTGCCCCAGCGTTCGGCGAGCTGCGCGACCAGGAAGAGGCCGCGCCCGCCCTCGTCCATGGACGCCGCGTAGCGCAGGTGGGGTGAGGTGCTGCTGCCGTCGGAGACCTCGCAGATCAGCGTGCGGTCGAGCAGCACACGGACGCGGATCGGGCCGTTGCCGTAGCGGATCGCGTTGGTGACCAGTTCGCTGATGACGAGCTCGGTGGTGAACGCCATCTCCTCCAGCCCCCACTCCGCCAGCCGACGGGTCACCGAGGCGCGCACCTCGCCGACGGCCGCCGGGTCCGAGGGGACCTGCCAGTCGGCGATCCGGTCCTCGCCCAGGGCGTGGGTACGGGCGACGATCAGTGCGATGTCGTCGCTCGGCCGGGCGGGCAGCAGAGCGTGGAGCACGGCGCGGCAGGTCTCCTCGGGCGAGCGGTCCGCCCCGGCCAGGGCGGTACGCAGCAGTCCCAGGCCCTCGTCGATGTCCCGTTCCCGGTCCTCGACGAGGCCGTCCGTGTACAGGACCAGCCGGCTGCCCTCCTCCAGGTCGAGCTCGGCCGTCTCGAACGGCAGGCCGCCGAGGCCGAGCGGCGGACCGGCCGGCACGTCCGGGAACTCCACACTGCCGTCCGGCCGCACCACCGCGGGCGGCGGGTGCCCGGCCCGCGCCACCGTGCACCGCCGCGACGTCGGGTCGTAGATGGCGTACAGGCAGGTGGCGCCGGTGACGGCGGACCTGCCCTCCTCGGACAGCTCGTCCTGGTCGATCCGGCCGACCAGCTCGTCCAGGAGGCCGAGGAGCTCGTCCGGCGGCAGATCGAGGGCGGAGAAGTTGTGGACCGCGGTGCGCAGGCGCCCCATCGTCGCCGCGGCCAGCAGCCCGTGGCCGACCACGTCGCCCACCACGACCGCGACCCGGGCACCGGGCAGCGGCAGCACGTCGAACCAGTCCCCGCCCACCCCGGCCTGGGCGGGCAGGTAGCGGTAGGCGATGTCGAGCGCGTTCTGCTCGGGCAGGTTGCGCGGCAGCAGGCTGCGCTGGAGCGTCACCGCCATCGTGTGCTCGCGGGTGTAGCGGCGCGCGTTGTCGATGGAGACCGCCGCGCGCGCGACCAGCTCCTCGGCGAGGGCCAGATCCTCCGAGTCGAAGGGCTCGGGCTTCTCCGAGCGCCAGAAGTTGACCACGCCCATCATCAGCGGGCCCACGCGCAGGGGCACGGCGATCAGCGAGTGGATTCCGTAGTCCACGACCCGCGCGGTGCGCTGGACGTCCTGCGCGAGCCACCCGGGGGCGTCGCCGAGGGCGGGTTCGATGACCGCCTGCCCGGTGCGCAGGCTGTGGGCCTGGGGGGAGGTGGCCACGAAGCCGATGTGGTGGCCCACGGGATACAGCGGTGCGTCCCCGCGGATGCCGCCCGACGCGGTGCGGCGCAGCCCGTTGACGGGGTCCGGCTCCTGCCCGTTCAGGACGGCGTCGGCGAGGTCCACGGTCACGAAGTCGGCGAAGCGCGGGACGGCCACCTCGGCGAGCTCCTCGGCGGTCCGTCGCACGTCCAGGCTCGTGCCGATGCCCACTCCGGCGTCGTACAGCAGCTTCAGGCGCTCGCGTGCCACCTCCGCCCGTCCGGACAGTGCGCGCAGCTCCGTCGAGTCGCGCAGGGTCGCGACGCTGCCCGGCGGGCCTCCCTGGAGGTCGGTGGGTCGCTGGTTGACGGCGAGCAGGCGGTCGCCGACCAGGTGCACCTCGTCGGTGACGATCTGCCCCGAGGCCAGCAGGTCCGCGGTGTCCGCGTCGAGCCCCAGGTCGAGCACGTGCCGTCCCTCGGCGTCCTCGGGCAGGTCGAGCAGCCGGTTGGCCTCGTCGTTGGCGAGCACGAGCCGTCCCTCGCCGCTGACGATGATCACTCCCTCGCGGACGGCGTGCAGCACCGCGTCGTGGTGCTCGTACATCCGGGTCATCTCGTAGGGGCCGAGGCCGCGTGTCTGGCGCAGCAGCCGCCGGCTCACGAGCGCGGTGCCCGCGGTGGCCAGGGCGAGTGCGACACCCGCGGAGGCCAGGACGATCGGCAGCTGCCGGTCGGCCACGCCGCCCACGTTCGCCGTGGTGATGCCGGCCGACACCAGGCCCACGACCTTGCCGCCGGGGTCCTCGACGGGCACCGTCGCCTGCACCAGCGGACCGATGGTGCCGTTGACCTCCTCGACGACCGACTTGCCGGCCACCGCGGGCGCGATCGTGCCGACGAACTTCTTGCCGATCCGGTCGGGCTTGGGATGGGTGTACCGGATGCCGTCGGTGCTCATCACGACGATGAAGTCCACGTTCGAGGCCTTGCGGGCCGCCTCCGCGCTCGGCTGGAGGACGGCGGTGGGGTCGGGGGAGCTCAGCGCCGCCCGGGTGCCCGGAGCGTTGGCGAACGTCTCGGCCACCGCGAGGGAGCGGTTGCGGGCCTCCTGGGTGCTGTCGTGGCGCACCTGAAGCACCAGGGCCACCACTGCGGACACCACCAGCAGCAGCACGATCACGACCTGAAGGACGAACACCTGTCCGGCGACACTGCGCACACTGAGTGCCGACCGGGGCCCGGCGGACGCGCCGCGACGGTGCTTGCCCTCGTTCGACCCACGCTGAGGGAGCGGTGTGGTGGTGCGGCGGGTCGACTGAGCCCGGGTTCGACCCAATAGTCCGACCATGTGCTATGTCTACACTGCCCGGCGCCCGGAGGCGAGAGGCATCACGCAACGTGAGGGGCCGCGGATGCCGGTCCGCACAACGGGCCCGCCCCTACGCCGTAGAGGCGGAACTGCTGTTGCCGCCGCGGCGGGGCTGCCTTCACGAGGATCTGGCCGCATGATGGAGAAGGAAGTTTTTGCCCGCATTTGTGGCTTGAGCGCGGGAGGTCGTCATGAAGAACCCGGACCGTTTCCGGCTGTCCTTCACCCATCCGGGATCGGGCGGTGCCAGCGTCGTGACCGACGAGGTGGTCGTCGAGCGGACCGAGAGTCTCGGGCCGGGTGGCCACCCGGTGTACAGCGATCCCACAGGCATACTCCGTGCCGAGATCACCCCGGCGGGTGAGGTGCGCATGCTGGCGAGCGGCGCCTATCAATCGCCGCGCAACCCGTCCGCCGAACCGATTCCCTGAACCTGCCGGAGGCTTCGGGCCGCCGAGGAGTCGGCGTCCCGAAGCTTTCGCACGTAACGAATCCCGGGGCGACCGCTCAACTCGACGTCGCCGACGGACACGAATCCTGTACGGGCGAGGACGGTCCGTGAACCGGCGTTGTCGACGGTGGTCCTGGCCCGCAGCTCGCGCAGACCGTACTCCGCGACGGCCAGGGAGCAGACCGCGTGCACCGCGGCGGTCGCCAGGCCACGCCCGGCCGCGCGTTCGGCGATGCGGTATCCCAGTTCGGCCGAACCGTCCGCCACGTCGACCAGGTTGACCCGCCCCAGGACCTCGCCGCCGTCTCCCACGACCAGGTGGAAGATGTCCAGGCCCGCCGCCTGGTCGGCGAGCAGCTCGGCGTGGCGCGCGTCGAAGCGGGCGAAGTAGTCGTCGCCGCGGTCGGGGATCGACGCGGCGAAATACGCCCTGTTCTCCCGCTCGAACTGCAGGAGAGCCGGGGCGTGTTCGGGGCGGAGGCGTTCGAGTTCGGGCATCCGGTCATGCTAGGCAGCGGCGGTTCCACGTGGCGACCGGATTTGTGCCGGCCGGCCCCGTGCGGAGGGAACCTGTCGATTCCGCCGGTGCGCGTTCGTCCAGAGGGCGAGACGCCGGCGCCGTGCCGGTGCCGGACGAGGGCTGTGGTGAGGATGCGCGAGGTACGGACACTGCTCGACCGGCGAGGACTTCTCGAATCGCCGCGCCGGCACGGCGACCGGCTGTACGTCTCCGACTGGACGGCCGGGGAGGTGGTCCGCGTCGACCTGGCCGGGCAGGTCGAGGTGTTCGCCCGTGCGGCGTCGCTGCCGCTGTGCACCGCCTGGCATCCCGACGGCCGGATGGTGATCGTCTCCTCGCCGGACGGGTAGCTGCTGCGCCGCGAGGCCGCCGGCTCGCTGACCACGTACGCAGAACGGGGCAGGTCCGGCTGGAACGACATCGTGATCGACGGGCGCGGCACCGCCTACGTGAACCGTGCGGACTTCGACCCGACGGCGGGGGAGGACTTCAGGCCGGGCTGGGTCTCGGCGGTCGCCCCGGACGGCTCGGTGCGCAGGGTCGCCGACGACATCGCCTTCCCCAACGGGATGGCGGTGACGCCCGACGAGGCCACGCTCGTCGTCGCGGACTCGTACCGGCACCGCCTGCTGGCCTTCGACATCGCCCCGGACGGCGGCTTGTCCGGCCGGCGCGTCTGGGCCGACCTCGGCGACGGCACCCCGGACGGCATCTGCGTCGACGCGCGACGGGCGGTCTGGTACGCCGACGTGCCCAACCGCTGCTGCGTGCGCGTCGCGGAGGGCGGCGAGGTGCTGGACCGCGTCGACCTCGACCGCGGCGGCTTCACCTGCGCACTGGGCGGACCGGACGGCACGACCCTGTTCGTCGTGGCCGCGGAATGGCGAGGAATGACGGAGTCCGAGATGGTCACGCCCGCAAACGGCCAGGTGCTGGCCGTCGAGGTCGAGGTGCCGGGGGCCGGCCGGCCGTGAGGGCACCCTCGGTAGGGCCGGGCGTCAATGCGCCGTCGGTTGTGGGAAGTCGTCCTTGGGGAGGCTGCGTGTCGAAGCTCCGTCCGCTGTGGGGGAGTCGTCCCCCGTGGCGCTGTCCGCCTTGCGGAGTCGCCCCCGCGGGTCAGCCACCCTGCCCGGCAGGGAGACGGACGTCCACGACGACCGCTGTCCCGGCCGCGACCCGGGTCTCGTACATCGTGATCTCCTGACCCGGCTCGACGTGCAGCCAGCCTGACGGCACCAGCGGCACGAGCCGGACCCGGCCCTGTCCGCCCGGTTCCAGGAGGGCGGTGCGCTCCACCCACATCCCGGCGATGCGGACCGCCGGCTCGCCATCGGCGGTCCGCTCTCCGAGGTCCCACATCGGGCGGAGTACGCCCGCGCCGGGGACGGGAGTGGTGCGTGGCCCCTCCGCGGCCGGACGCAGCGTCAGATCGGCCAGCACCACGCCGTTGCGGAGCTCGGAGCACCGCCAGTGGCACCAGGCGGCGCTCCGCTCCAGCCGAAGCCCCTCGGCGGCAGCGGCGAGCGATTCCCAGAACGGCTCAGGAAGCGGACCGGTGTCCGTCAGCTCCTCCAGCAGTCCGACGGCGAGCTCCCAGTCGTCTGCCGCGAGGTACTCCCACACGTCGCTCACCGTGACGTCGTTCCCGGACGCCCGGTCCTCGGGCACCAACAGCGCAGCGGATTCGAGCAGTTCGAGGACGTCCATGTGCCGATTGTCGGCCGTCGCGTGGGCGTCCTGCCCCGCCGGGCGGTGGCGGACAGGGGGCGCTGAGGGCGTGGCGTAGGGATAACCCTCGATCGCCCCTCGATCGACCGCAACGCCATGTCATGCATCGGTCAACAGTGCAATCCTTCCCCCACCTGTCGCGCAGGCCTCACCCGGCCTGCCCACGGTCGCGTTCCCGCACGCCCCAGCTCAGCTCGTCCCGGACAGCACAACCCCGTCTGCCCGGTCTGTCAGCGGCCGCCCCTACGCGGCCGAAGCAGTAGGAGTACGAGTGAGACGTATCCCCCGTCAGGCGACCGCGGCCGGAGCCCTGGTGGCCACCGCCGCTTTCCTGGCCGTCGGCATACAGACGGTCCCGGCAGCCGCCAAGCCCGCCCCCCACACCAGCCCCCTGCGCACCGGGGGACTGGAGGCCGCACTCACCCCGGCCCAGCACACCGCGCTGTTGAAGAACGCAACGCAGCGGACCGCGGCGACCGCCGACTCCCTCGGCCTCGGTGCCAAGGAGAAACTGGTCGTCAAGGACGTCGTCAAGGACAAGGACGGCACCCTCCACACCCGCTACGAACGCACCTACGCCGGCCTGCCGGTGCTGGGCGGCGACCTCGTCGTCCACACCCCGCCCGCCTCCCTGGCCTCCGGCACGGTGAGCACCACCTTCAACAACAAGCGCGCCATCAAGGTCGCCTCCACCACGGCGAAGGTCACCAAGTCGGCGGCCGCGGACAAGGCGCTGAAGGCCGCCAAGGCCCTCGACGCGCACAAGCCCGCCGCCGACAGCGCCCGCAAGGTGATCTGGGCCGGCAGCGGCACCCCGCGGCTCGCCTGGGAGACCGTCGTCAGCGGCCTCCAGGACGACGGCACGCCGAGCAAACTGCACGTCGTCACCGACGCCACCACCGGCAAGGAGCTCTACCGCTACGAGGGCGTCCAGACCGGCACCGGCAACACGCAGTACAGCGGCACGGTGACCCTGAACACCACGCTGTCCGGCTCGACGTACCAGTTGACCGACGGCACGCGCGGCGGGCACAAGACGTACAGCCTCAACAACGGCACGTCCGGCACCGGCACGCTGATGACCGACGCCGACGACACCTGGGGCACCGGTTCCGGCTCCAACACCCAGACCGCCGGAGCCGACGCCGCCTACGGCGCCCAGATGACCTGGGACTTCTACAAGAACACCTTCGGCCGCAGCGGCATCAAGAACGACGGGGTCGCGGCCTACTCGCGCGTCCACTACAGCACCGCGTACGTGAACGCCTTCTGGGACGACGACTGCTTCTGCATGACCTACGGCGACGGATCGGGCGGCACCCACGCCCTCACCTCGCTCGACGTGGCCGGCCACGAGATGAGCCACGGCGTCACCTCCAACACCGCGGGCCTGGAGTACTCCGGCGAGTCCGGCGGCCTGAACGAGGCGACCTCGGACATCTTCGGCACCGGCGTGGAGTTCTACTCCAACAACAGCAGCGACGTCGGTGACTACCTCATCGGCGAGAAGATCGACATCAACGGCGACGGCACCCCGCTGCGCTACATGGACAAGCCCAGCAAGGACGGCGGCTCCGCCGACAGCTGGTACTCCGGTGTCGGCAACCTCGACGTGCACTACTCCTCGGGCCCGGCGAACCACATGTTCTACCTGCTCTCCGAGGGCAGTGGCACCAAGGTCATCAACGGCGTCACCTACAACTCGCCGACGTCCGACGGTGTCGCCGTCACCGGCATCGGCCGGGCCGCGGCGCTGCAGATCTGGTACAAGGCGCTGACGACGTACATGACGTCCAGCACCAACTACGCGGGCGCCCGCACCGCGGCGCTCAACGCCGCCGCCGCGCTGTACGGCACCAACTCCACCCAGTACGCCGGTGTGGGCAACGCCTTCGCGGGCATCAACGTCGGCAGCCACATCACACCGCCGTCCTCGGGCGTGACGGTCACCAACCCGGGCAGCCAGTCCTCCACCGTGGGGACCGCGGTGAGCCTGCAGATCTCGGCCGGCAGCACCAACAGCGGCGCCCTGTCGTACGCCGCGTCCGGTCTGCCCACCGGGCTGTCCATCAACAGCTCCACCGGCGTCATCTCCGGCACTCCCACGACGGCCGGCACGTACAGCACGACCGTCACGGTGACCGACAGCACGGGCGCCACCGGCACCGCGTCCTTCACCTGGACCGTCAGCCCCTCGGGCGGCGGCACCTGCACCTCGACCCAGCTGCTCGGCAACCCCGGCTTCGAGTCCGGCAACACCACCTGGACCGCGACCAGCGGCGTCATCACCAACTCCAGCAGCCAGGCGGCGCACGGCGGTTCCTACAAGGCCTGGCTGGACGGCTACGGCACCACCAACACGGACACGCTGTCCCAGTCGGTGACCATCCCGAGCGGCTGCAAGGCCACGCTCACCTTCTACCTGCACATCGACTCCGCGGAGACGACGACCAGCACCCAGTACGACAAGCTGACGGTCACTGCCGGGTCGAAGACGCTGGCGACCTACTCCAACCTCAACAAGGCCTCGGGGTACACCCTGAAGACCTTCGACCTGTCCTCGCTCGCCGGTTCCACCGTCACGCTGAAGTTCAGCGGCGTCGAGGACTCCTCCCTGCAGACCAGCTTCGTCGTCGACGACACCGCCCTGACGACCAGCTGACCGGCACGGCCTGAACCACCGCGCATCCGCCGCGGCGTGGGTCCTCCGTGAGGACGGCCCACGTCGCGGCTCCGTCATGTCGGCCGGGGGAGCGGAGACCGGGAAGGTGTCACTCGCATGCTCTGAGGTTCACTCGAAGCGGGAGGGATCCCCCGCCCCCAGGCGGACGATCTCCGGCTCCCCGCCGGAGAAGTCGATGACGGTCGTCGGTTCGGTGCCGCAGTCCCCGGAGTCGATGACCGCGTCCACCACGTGGTCGAGCTCCTCCTTGATCTCCCAGCCCTGCGTGAGGGGCTTCTCCTCGTCCGGCAGGAGCAGGGTGCTGGACAGCAGCGGCTCGCCGAGCTCGGCGAGAATCGCCTGGGCGACGACATGGTCGGGAATCCTGACCCCGACCGTCCGCTTCTTCGGGTGCAGCATCCGGCGCGGCGCCTCCTTCGTCGCCGGGAGGATGAAGGTGTAACTGCCCGGCGTCGCCGCCTTGATGGTGCGGAACGTGGTGTTGTCGAGGCGTACGAAGTGGCCCAGTTGCGCGAAGTCCTGGCACATCAGGGTGAAGTGGTGACGCTCGTCGAGCCGGCGGATCGAGCGGATGCGGTCGATCCCCTCCCGGTTGCCCAGCTGGCACCCGAGCGCGAAGCAGGAGTCCGTCGGGTAGACGATGAGCCCTCCGGAACGGACGATCTCGGCCACCTGGCCGATGATGCGCCGTTGCGGGTTCTCCGGGTGCACGTCGAAGTACTTGGCCATACACCGAGCTTAGATCCGCCGCCGAGCCGCCAGGACGACCGGCGCACGGCCCGGACGCACCGGCGGCGCACAGCCCGGGACATTTCACCGCTCACGGCTCTATGAACCTCGAGGTCCTCTGGCTACCCTCCGCGCATGATTTCCACGGTGGTGTGGGGTACCGGAAATGTCGGCCGCGCGGCCATCCGCGCCGTCGAGGCGCACCCGGCTCTGAAACTCGCCGCGGTGCTCGTCCACAACCCCGGCAAGGTCGGCCGCGACGCGGGCGAACTCGCCGGGCTCGACCACGGCCTGGGGGTCGCGGCGACCGATGACGTCGACGCCGTCCTGGCCGGCTCACCGGGGGCCGTGGTGTACGCGGCGACCGGCGACATCCGTCCCGACGAGGCCCTCGCCGACATCGGCAGGGCGATCCGCGCCGGTGCGGTGGTGGTCACCCCGGCTCTCTATCCGCTCTACGACCAGCGCAACGCCCCGCCGGAGTTCCGGGACCCGATGCTCGCCGCCGTCGCCGAGGGCGGCGGCTCCCTCTTCGTCTCCGGTGTCGATCCCGGGTGGGGCAACGACGTCCTGCCCCTGCTGATCAGCGGACTCGGCACCACGGTGGACGCCGTCCGCTGCCAGGAGATCTTCGACTACTCGACGTACGACCAGGAGGATTCCGTCCGTCAGCTCATCGGCATGGGGCACCCGATGGACTACGAGCCGCTGATGCTCGCGCCCTCCGTTCCCACCATGGTGTGGGGCGGGCAGATCCGGCTGATGGCCCGGGCGCTCGGCGTCGAACTCGACGAGATCCGGGAGACCACGGACCGGCGCGCGCTCACCGACACCGTGCGCACCCGGACGATGGGCGAGTTCGAGGCGGGCACCCAGGGTGCGGTGCGGTTCGAGGTGCAGGGGATCGTCGGCGGAGAACCGAGGATCGTCATCGAGCACGTGACCCGCATCCATCCGTCCTGCGCACCGGACTGGCCGGAGCCGCCCGACGGCGACGGCGCCCATCGCGTGATCATCGAGGGCCGGCCGCGCATCCAGGTGACCGTCGAGGCCACCGACGAGGGCGAGAACCGCTCCGCCGGCGGCAATGCCACCGCCGTCGGACGGCTGGTCGGCGCCATCGACTGGCTGGTGGACGCGGAACCCGGACTCTACGACGCACTCGACGTCCCGCTGCGTCCCGCAGTCGGCCGACTCGGAAGGAAGTGACCACGACCATGCACATCGACATTCCCGAGGGCCAGGAACCGATCGGCTACGTGTGGGGCGAGATGGTCCCCGGCATCGGAATGGCCGCCGCGAACTTCTCGCTGTCGGTGTACGAGCACACGACCCTGGGGCTGCGCGAGTTCGAGGCGGCGCGGCTGCGCATCGCACAGATCAACGGGTGTCTGTTCTGTCTCGACTGGCGCACCGAGCGGGACGGGCGGAAGGTCGAGGAGGAGTTCGCCGACGCGGTGACCCAGTGGCGTACCACCGACGCCTTCGACGACCGCACCAGGCTGGCCGCGGAGTACGCCGAGCGGTACGCACTGGATCACCACGGTCTGGACGACGAGTTCTGGACTCGGATGACCGCGCATTACAGCCAGCACGAGATCGTGGAGCTGAGCATGAGCATCGGCTCCTGGCTGGCGTTCGGCCGGCTCAACCATGTGCTGGGCCTGGACGCCGTGTGCGTGCTGCCCACCCACTGACGGGTCCGGGTCGCTCGGCCGGCCCGGTGACCGTTACAGGTCGGTGGCGATGATCTTCTCGATGTTGCGTTCGGCGAGCGCCGTGATGGTGACGAACGGGTTGACGCTGGTGTTGCCCGGGATGAGCGCACCGTCGATGACGTACAGGCCCGGATGGCCGTGCAGACGGCCGTAGTTGTCGGTGGCCCTGTCGAGGACCGCGCCGCCGAGCGGGTGGTAGGTGAGGTGGTCGCCCCAGATCTTGTACGTGCCGAAGAGATCGGTGCGGTAGATCGTCCCCTCCTTCGCGTTGATCTTGTCGAAGATCGACTTGGCCATGTCGATGGACGGCTGCTTCCAGGCGGTCTGCCAGTTCAGGCCGACGGTGCCCGTGCCGGCGTTCCAGGAGAACTCGGCGCGGTTCGGGTTCTTGGTGATGGACAGGTAGAACGACGCGAAGGTCTCGATGCCGGTGGGCAGCGGTGCGACCTCGGCGAACGCGCCCCCTGCGGTCCAGTTGTCGATGCCGCCGCACGGAATGCTGGCCTGGAGGGCGCCGGTCGGGTCCCAGAGGTGGTTGGCGCGACCGCACATGACGTTGCCGTTGTCGCCCCAGCCCTTGCCGATCTGGTCGTTCAGGCCGGGCAGTGCCCCGGTGGCCTTCAGCTTGACCAGCAACTTGCTCGTGCCGACGCTGCCGGCGGCGAAGAACACCCGGTCCGCGGTCACGGTCTTGGTGGCGGTGGTGTCCCCGGTGGTGTTGATCTGGTCGATGAGGACCGTGTAGCCGCCGCCGGAGGCCGGGGAGACCGAGGTGACCTTGTGCAGCGGTGAGACCGTGACCCGCCCGGTGGCCGCGGCCTGGGCGAGGTAGGTCTTCTGCAGCGACTTCTTGCCGTAGTTGTTGCCGTACAGGATCTCGCCGGCCAGGGCCGACTTGGGGACGGTTCCGGCAGCCTCCTGTTCCATGTAGTCCCAGTCGTACACGTCGGGCACGAAGACGAACGGGAAGCCGGAGCGCTGGGCCTGCTTACGGCCGACCCGCGCGTACTGGTAGCAGTCCGCGCTGTCGAACCACGTCGGGTCGACGGTGCCCACGCCGAGACCGGCGTTGGCGCGCGGGTAGTACGTCGCGTACATCTCGTCGGCGTTCACCGACGGGAGCACGGCGCCGAAGTTCTCCCGCTTGGGGGTGACGGCCATGCCGCCGTTGACGAGCGAGCCGCCGCCGACGCCGCGGCCCTGGTAGACGATGATCCCGCCCATCTCCTCGGCGTCCAGGATCCCGGTGTAGCGGGGCACGTTCTTGTCGATCGGGAAGCCGAGGAAATTGCTGATGGGCTGCTTGGTCCTGGTCCGCAGCCAGAAGGACCGGTAGTCCGGGCTGGTCGTGTTGGCGAAGATCTTGCCGTCCGAGCCCGGGGTGTCCCAGGCCATGCCCATCTCGACCATCTGGACGTCGACACCGGCCTGGGCGAGGCGCAGCGCCGTGACGGATCCGCCATATCCGGTGCCGATCACCAGGACGGGGACGTGTGCTCCGGAGGGGATCGGACCGGCGGCGGTGAGCGACCTCTGCGGCGCCGCGGCGGCATGTCCCGCCAGCGTCATCGCTCCAACAATAGAACCAGTTCCAGCAATGAATCTTCGCCGCGAGACACCCCTGGACTCGTTGTTGTACTGGACAGTCTCACCCATGTGACGCTCCTCACTGTCGATGGGTGAGAACACGTTCTACTGATACTTGCTTGTCAAGTCACTACATACCGGTTGGTAACTTCTGTCCGATCTTGGGGTGTTAGGGGGTCGGTGTCCGCGCCCCTTGACTTCACAAGACCCTCGCGCGACATTCCTGACTCCGCATCAGAAACCGTGACGGCAGGCGCCCGCTGCCTCCCGGAGCACCCGCACGCCCCCACGTTCCCTCGCCCTGCTGGAGTGCCCTGCCATGTCCCCGAGCGCGGAACCCGTCGGACGTACCACCGCACCCTCCCCGGCACCCGGGCCCTCACGGCGCCATGTGCTCGGCGCCGCGACGGGTGCCGGGCTCGCGCTCGCCGCGGGTCTGCCGGGCACCGCCGCGGCGGCCGACCTCCCCCGGCTCGGCACCTTCGACGTCGTGGTGATCGGCTCCGGCGCGGCGGGCATGACCGCCGCGCTGACAGCCGCCCGGCAGGGGCTCAGCTGCGTGGTCGTGGAGAAGGCCCCCACCTTCGGCGGCTCGGCGGCACGCTCCGGAGCGGGCATCTGGATCCCGAACAACCCGGTCGTCCTCGCCGCCGGAGTCCCGGACACCCCCGAGAAGGCCGCCGCCTACCTCGCGGCCGTGGTGGGCCCCGAGGTGTCCGCCGAGCGCCGGCAGGCCTTCCTGGACCACGGACCCGCCATGATCTCCTTCGTCATGGCGAACAGCCCGCTCCGCTTCCGTTGGATGGAGGGCTACAGCGACTACTACCCGGAGCTCCCCGGTGGACTGCCCCGCGGCCGGTCGATGGAGCCGGACCAGCTCGACGGCACCGTCCTGGGCGCCGAACTCGCGCACCTGAACCCGCCGTACATGCCGGTCCCGGCCGGCATGGTCGTCTTCAGTGCGGACTACAAGTGGCTCACTCTCGCCGCCGTGAGCGCGAAGGGCGCGGCGGTGGCCGCCGAATGCCTGGCCCGCGGTACGAAGGCGGCCCTCCTCGGGCAGAAGCCCCTGACGATGGGCCAGTCGCTGGCGGCCGGCCTGCGCGCCGGTCTGCTCTCCGCGCAGGTCCCGGTGTGGCTGAACAGCCCGCTCACCGACCTGTACACGCAGGACGGTGCCGTCACCGGCGCGGTGGTCACCCGGAACGGAACTCCGGGCCTGGTCCGTGCCCGGCGCGGGGTGATCGTCGGTTCCGGCGGCTTCGAGCACAACGCGGCCATGCGTGCCCGCTACCAGCAACAGCCCATCGGCACCGAGTGGACGGTCGGCGCCAAGGAGAACACCGGCGACGGAATCCGGGCGGGGGAGCGGGCGGGCGCGGCGCTCGACCTGATGGACGACGCCTGGTGGGGGCCGGCGATCCCGCTGCCCGACCAGCCCTACTTCTGCCTCGCCGAGCGCACCCTCCCCGGCGGTCTGCTGGTCGACGCGGCCGGTGCCCGCTTCGTGAACGAGGCCGCCCCCTACAGCGACGTCGTGCACACCATGTACGCACGGAACGCGACCGCGCCCGACATCCCGGCCTGGCTGATCGTCGACCAGAACTACCGCAACCGGTACCTGTTCAAGGACGTCGCGCCGACCTTCGCGTTCCCCGACGCCTGGTACACCTCGGGCGCCGCGTACAAGGCCTGGATGCTCGACGCCCTCGCCGCGGCCATCCACGTGCCCGCGGCTGCCCTGCGCGCCACGGTCAGCCGCTTCAACGGCCTCGCCCTGAGCGGGCGGGACCCCGATTTCCACCGCGGTGACAGTGTCTACGACCACTACTACACGGACCCGGCGATCCTCCCCAACTCCTGTCTGGCGCCCCTCTGGCTCGCCCCCTTCCACGCCTTCCGGATCGTCCCGGGCGACCTGGGCACCAAAGGCGGCCTGCGTACGGACGCGCGGGCGCGCGTGCTGCGCCCGGACGGCTCGGTGATCCGCGGCCTCTACGCGGCGGGGAACGCCGGCGCGGCGGTCATGGGGCACAGCTACGCGGGCGCGGGCTCGACGATCGGCCCCGCGATGACCTTCGGTCACATCGCGGCCCTGGACATCGCGGCGGCCACCGCGTCCTGACCCTACGTACTAGTCGGTACGGTTGGTCTCCTCCTCGCCCGGCGTCAGGAGCAGCATGGTGACGTCGTCGCGGATCGAGGGACAGAACCGGGTGAGGTCCTCCCAGACGCTGTCGACGAGAGAGACGGGCGACTCCTCGGCGAGCGCGGTCAGCCGCTCGGCCAGGGGATAGAAGGTCCCGTTCCTGTCCCGGCTCTCGGACACGCCGTCGGACGCCAGGAACAGCCGGTCACCCGGCTCCAGACGGACGGTGCGGGTCTCCGGCGGAGCGATGTCGAACAGCCCCGCCCCAAGGGGCGCCCCCGTTTCGAGTTCGAGCTCGAACGCCTTCGTGCCGCGCAGCAGCAGGGGGTACGGATGCCCGCAGGACACCAGCCGGACCGCGCCGGTCCCCGGCGGGAAGTCCAGGAGCAGAGCGGTGGCGAACATCTCGGCGGGATGGTCGCCCGCCGAGTCCGTCACCAGTCTGCGTTCGAGGCGCGCCGCGGTGGCCTTGAGGTCCCGCTGGTCGAGCACGGTCTCCCGGAACGCCCCGAGCAGCGAGGCGACGGTGCCCACGGCAGACAGCCCGTGCCCCTGCACGTCGCCCATCAGGGCCCGCACGCCGAAGGGCCCCGCCCGCACGTCGAAGAAGTCCCCGCCGACCAGCGTCTCGCTCTGTGCCGCCCGGTACAGACCGGAGCAGCGCACCGTCCCGACCCGCTCGGCGAGCGGTGGCAGGACGGCGAGCTGGGCGGCTTCGGCGACGCTGCGCACCGTAACCAGCTGGGCGTCCCGGCGAGTGCGCACCAGGGACACGAACACGCTGAGCACGGCGATGAAGGTGATGGTCAGCAGGTCGGTGTTGCCCGGTCGGTTCAGTCCCAGGGCGGGGACGTTCAGCAGCAGCACGACGGCGGTTCCGAAGAGAGCCGTGGCCAGGGGGCCGTAGGAGAGCACGGCCATGGTCGGGATGACGCCGAGCAGAAAGCCGACGTCGAGCGGGTGGTCGATCCCGAGCTCGGTCGCGCAGATCGCCACCAGCAGGCCCGGCGGTAGCGCCCGTACCCAACGCGGAGGCGGCGAGCCGCGCAGCCAGCCCTGCTTCCCGTTCCGCCGCCCCGACCCGGCCCTCCCGGCCATAGCGCTCCTCCTCACCCACCACGCTCCACCATTCGGCCGGGCGGCGCATTCCGGTCGGCCGGCAAACGGGTGGACGGGGCCATGGGGGCCGGGCTCGCCCGGGCGAGCCCGCGGAGGCGCGTCGTGTGCGGGAACGGCCGCGATCGGTGACGGCACGCGGCAGAACGCCGTGCGGCGTCGGCTCGCCGCGGGTGGCGCCGGGAGCGCCCACCGCGGCGAGCCGGTACGGCGTCAGCCGTCGATGCGGTGCGTGCTCCAGAAGGAGGTCAGGTCCGTGCTGGTGGCCGCCTGGGCGGCTGCCTTGAACTCGGCCGTGGTCGATACGCCGTACCAGTGAGCGGTCGCGTAGTCCTTCAGCAGCTTGGTCATGGCCGTGTCGCCGATGAGGCGCCGCAGATCGTGCAGGGCGCACTTCCCGTACCCGTAGACGACGGTGGAGTATCGCGACGAGTGGGCGTCCCAGTACGCCATCGAGTTGGTGATCTTCTCTGCCGTTGAGGCCCAGGAGACGCTGTTCCAGCAGTTGGTGCCGGTCTTGTTCAGGGCCAGATCGGTGGCGTAGTCGGTGAACGCCTCGTCGAGCCAGGGACTGGTGTATTCGTCGTCGCCGACGATCCCGTACCACCACTGGTGGCCGATCTCATGGGTCAGCGCCGTGGTGCTGACCAGGTCGAGGACGAAGCCCGGGTACTCCATGCCGCCGAACCAGTAGTTGTTGTCGATCACCGCGTCCAGCTCGCCGTAGGGGTAGGCGCCGAACCGCGAGGCGTGGGCGTCCACCGCGGACTTCGCCGTGGTGAGCATCGACTGCGCGTCGGCGGAGCTGATGGCCGAGACGGAGTAGACGTTGACGCGGGTGCCGGCGGTGGAGGTACCGGAGATCTTGCTGAAGGGGCCCGCCGCCCAGGCGAAGTCGCGCACCTTGGAGGCGGTGGCCGTGGTGACCGTGCGTCCGCTGGAGCCGGGGGTGTCGACCGAGGTGCCGGTCGCCGGGACCAGCAGGGTGCTCGGGTGGTCGAGGGTCACCTTGAAGTCGGCGGCCAGGGAGTAGAACGACTCGCCGTTGTTCGTGTACGGGTCCAGGTGCCAGCCGGCGCCGTCCTTGACGGCGAGGACGGGCAGGGCGTTGCCGATGAAGCTGAACGCGCCGTCGTGGCCGAACCGGTCGGCGCCACTGGGGACGGTGATGCCCAGGTCGAAGCCGATCGTGGCGCTCTGGCCCTGCGTCAGCGGGGCGGGCAGGTCTATCTCCAGGGCGGTGCAGCCGACCGACAGGGCACCCGCGGTGCCGCCGGTGACGTTGCTGACCTTGATCGGCATGGCCGAGCAGGTGCCGTGGTAGTTGTCCCACAGCCTCAGGTGGACCTCGCTCAGCGGGGTGGACGAGGCGTTGGTGAAGGTGGCGCTCTCGTGGCCCGACCAGACCGTGCCGCTCGTGTCGCTGCTCAGGCTGACGGTGTACGAGGGGGCGGCCGGAGTACGGGTGGAGTCGGCCGGCGGGGTCGTACCGCCGGAGGTGTCGAGCGCGACGTCGTCGACGACGAAGCTGGACTGGAGGCTGGAGTCCTCGGTGCCGGTGAAGGCAAGGGTCACGGTCTGGCCGGCGAACGCCGACAGGTCGAACGACTTCTGCGCGTAACCGGTGTTCTTGTCGAGGTTCGAGTAGGTCGCCAGCGTGGTGCTGCCGATCTTCGCTGTCAGTTTGTCGTACGCGATGGACGACGTCGTCTCGGCGGTGTCGATGTGCAGCCAGAAGGTGAGGGTGGCGCTGCTGCAGCCGGACGGGACGGTGACGCTCTGCGAGAGCGTGTCGGTGTGGGTGCTGCCCACGCCGCCGAGCCACGCGAAACTGGTGCCGCCGTGGGCGGTCTGGCCGGCGCGGTTGGTGATCACCCTGGTCGACGACTGGCTCCAGGGCGAAGTGCCGCTCTCGAAGCCGCCGTTGGCGACCACCTGCGTCGGGGTGCAGGCGGCGGCCACGGGGGCTGCGGGCGGCGCGGCGGCCGCCGGTGTGCCGGGGAGCGACAGGGTGGCCAGCGCCGTGACGGCGAGTGCGCTCGCGGCGATGGCCTTGCGGGGGGTTGGTCTCACGCGAAACTCCTTTGAGGCGGCCGGGATCGCGGCCTGCTCGGTGCCGCCCACGGCGTGGGTGTGCCGTGGGCGGTCAGGGGCTTGTGCCTGACGGTTGCGTGATTGCTGGGGAGTTCTTCCGTGCCGCCCCGCAGCCGGGGCGGCGACTGCGGGAAGCGTCGCAGATTTGACCGGTCCATGCCATCAGGTACGGGTAAAAGCCGTGTACTTCCGCGTACTTCGGACTCCTCCCGGTCCGGCGGGAGCGCGTCGCCCGGGCCCCGTGGCCGACCGGCCGGGGACGCCGCCTCGCCGGGTCGGCTCCCGGCGCCGGACGGGACGGCCGTGCTCCCGGGCGACACGACCGTCCCGTCCGGACGGTCACATCGAAGCGCGGCCCTCAGTCGAGCGCCTGCTCCAGCGCGGGCGTCAACCGCGACCAGGGATTGGGCAGTTCGCCCGTGACCGGTCCGCAGACCGCCGCGCCCCGGTCACGGGCGGTACGGACGGCCAGCGGCACGAGGGCCTCGGGCACGCCGTACACGAGATGGCAGAAGTGGTCGGCGGAATGGCGCGAGGTCCACTCCGGTCTGCTGAACGCCGAGACGTACGTGGACCAATGGCCCTCGAACGTGACGACCAGATCCGCGAGCCGCGCGTACCCCGGTGCCGGGTGGACGCCCGGATTGAGGACGACGGGAGCCGCACCGAGCCGCCGCGCCGTCCGTACCAGCCTTCTGACGGCGGACAGTTCGGCCCGCCCCGACGGCACCCGGTCGAGGAAGCAGCCGTCCGTCGCGTACCACTCCCGGTGCCGGGCGACGTCGTCCGCGACCTGGTCCGGGCCCCTGGCGCCGTAGTCGGTGTCCACGTAGCCGAGCAGCCGGGCCCCCGAGTCCCGCAGCGCGCCGGCCGCCGCGGTGAACGCCGGATCGGGGCTCGGACCCGGTCCGTCGGCGGGGTTGAGGATCACCGCGTACGTCCGGTCCGCCGCGGTGATCAGACGATGCCAGGCGGCCGGGTCCTCGCCCGGATGGACGTACAGCGGGATCAGCAGGCTCATGGTGTGCGGTCGCCCTCCCGCTCCTGGCCGGCAGGTTCCGTGACCGCGGCCCACAGCGCGGACAGCGACTCGTCGAGCGAGTACGACGGCCGCCAGTCGAGGGCGTCGGCGGCGGAGGTGATGTCGGAGCACTGCCACGACACGTCCCCCGAGCGCACGGACCCGCCGCCCTTCTCCTCGATGCGCCCCCGGAACCCGGCGATCCGGGCCAGGGCCCGCACCAGGTCGCGCACCGGAACGGCCTGCCCGCCGCCGATGTTGAGCACGCGGGGCAGCGGAGCGGGCGCCGTCGCGGCCCGGGCCGCCGCTCGTGCCACGTCCCGTACGTCCACGAAGTCGCGGTGGGCGGACAGGTCACCCAGCCGGATCACCGCGTCCGGGTCCCCGCCGGCCTCGCGCAGCAGCCCGGCGATCCGGCCGGGCAGCCCCGCGGGCGGGGCGCCGGGTCCCACCGGGTTGCCCACGCGAAGGACCACCGTGTCGAGACCGGAAGCGGTCACCGTGACGGTCCCGGCGAGCTTGGTGGCTCCGTACGGCGTGACGGGGCGGGTGGCGGCCGACTCCGCGACGTCGACGTCCCGGGTGCCGGGACCGTACTCGGCGGCCGAGCCGAGATGGACGAGGCGTGCCGTGGGAGCGGCGTCGCGCAGAGCCGCGCACAGCACGGCAGGGCCGCGGGAGTTGACCTCGGCCAGCGTCACGGCGTCGCCGCCGGTCGCTCCCGCGCAGTTGATGACCGCGTCGGGTGCCGCCGACGCGAGGGCCTTCGCCACCTGGTCCGTGCGGTCGGTGGCGAGGTCGATGCCGACCTCGGCGGCGGCCGAGCGGCCGCCGCCGAGCACCCGCACGCCCACGAGGGCGTGCAGGTGGTCGGCGACGTGACCGCCCAGATAGCCGGTGAGGCCCAGGACGAGAATGCGCATACGGTGGTCAGGCTCCCTTGAGCAGCAGTGACTTGCGGGTGGTGAACTCGGCGTTGGCCCGGTCGTAGTCGTCGGGGCGGCCGATGTCGAGCCAGTACCCGTCGAACTCGTAGGCGTGCGGGGGGTTCTCGATCCGGAGCAGATCGAGCACCAGCTCGTCGAAGCCGAGCGGCAGTCCCGGGGTGTAGCCGTCGAGCGTCGACCGGGACAGCCCGTACACGCCCATGGAGACGCGATAGTCCATGCTCGGCTTCTCCGTGAAGGCGACGACCTTGCTCGCGTCGGTGGTCAGGACCCCGAAGTCGATGAGCACCTTGCGCGCGTACGTGGCGATCGTCAGCGGCGCACCGGAGACGCGGTGTTGCCCCAGGACGTCGGCGTAGTCGAGGTCGGTGAGCACGTCGCCGTTCATCACGAGGAACGACTCCGGCAGACGCTCGCGCATGGTGAGCAGGGGGCCCATCGTGCCGAGCGGGCTCTCCTCGGTGGCGTAGTCGACGGCCATGCCCCACTGGGAGCCGTCGCCGACGTAGGCGCGGATGATCTCGCCCAGATGGCCGATGGCGATGGTGCAGCCGGTGAATCCGGCCGTGGCGAGCTGACGCAGCACGATCTCCAGGATCGCGTGCTGATCGCCGATGGGCACGAGCGGCTTGGGCAGTGCGGTGGTGTAGGGCCGCAGCCGGACGCCCTTGCCTCCCGCCAGGATCACTGCGTGCATGGGACTCCTCCTTCGTGGACGTACCGGTGGGTCAGATGTTGTAGATGCCGGTCTTGTAGCGGGCGAGGTTGGCCGGGTCACGGAAGAACTCCACGGTGCGGGCCAGGCCTTGTTCGAGGTCGTGGGCCGGACTCCAGCCGGTGGCCGCGGTGAGCCGGGTCGCGTCTGCGACCAGCCGCATCACCTCGGAGTTGGCGGGCCGGATGCGCCGGGAGTCCTCCCGTACGTCGAGGGACGTGTCCATCACCTTGCCGATCAGCGCGACCAGGTCGCCGACCGAGATCTCGCCGCCGGTACCGGCGTTGAAGGTCCTGCCGACGACCCGGTCGGCGGGTGCGGTACCCACCGCGAGGAACGCCCGCGCGGTGTCCTCGACGTAGGTGAAGTCGCGGGTCGGGCGCAGATCGCCGAGGGTGAGGGTGCGTTCGCCCGCCGCGACCTGGCCGATGACGCTGGGGATGACGGCCCGCATGGACTGGCGCGGGCCGAAGGTGTTGAACGGCCGCAGGGTGACTACCGGGGTGTCGAAGCTCGCGTGGTAGCTGTCGGCCAGCCGGTCCCCGCCCGCCTTCGAAGCCGCGTACGGGGACTGGGTGTTGATGGGGTGACCCTCGGTGATCGGCACGGTCCGGGCGGTGCCGTAGGTCTCGCTGGTGGAGGTGTGCACCAGCCGGGGCGTGCCCAGTGCGCGCACCGCCTCCAGCACGTTGAGCGTGCCGGTGACATTGGTGTCCACATAGCTGTGCGGCGCCCGGTAGGAGTACGGGATGGCGATGAGGGCGGCCAAGTGGTAGACGCAGTCCGCGTCTTCGACCAGACCCCGGACCGAGCCGGGGTCGCGGACGTCGCCGAGGACGATCTCGACCTGGTCGAGGACGTCGGGGTGCAGCGTCTCCAGCCAGCCGTAGGAGGAGAAGGAGTTGTACTGCGCCATGGCCCTCACCCGGCACCCTGAGGCGACCAGCGCCTCGGTGAGGTGGGAACCGATGAAGCCTTCGGCTCCGGTGACGGCGGCGAGCGGTGCGGTGGTCAACTCTTGGTCCTTCCGGTCGGGTTGCGCAGGTGGTGTCCGCGTCTGGCGACGGTGTCGCGGGCGTCCCGCGACGGCCGCGGTGGTGTCCGGTCGTCCCGGCGGGATGCCGGATGCGAGCGGTGCGACACAGCGGACGGGATGAGAAGTCGGAGAGGGCGGGGTGCTTCAGGAGTGCGGTGCGGGCCGGCCCAGCAGCCGCAGCACACATGCCGTGAGACACAGCGCGGCGGCGCCGCAGCACAGCGACAGCGGTCCCGGGCCCTTCGGCAGGTACGACAGAGTCGTCGCCGCGGCACCGGCCGCGGCGGCCAGGCACACCCCGGCGGGCGGCCATGCGGCCCCGAAGGCCTGGAGGAGCAGCGCGGTCCACAGCGTCGCCGCGAGCAGCAGCAGTGGTATCGGCTCGGCATCGGTCAGCAGCGCCGCGGGCAGCAGCGGCAGCAGATAGGCGCACAGGCACAGAGCGAGCACACCGGTGGACCGGAACAGGAAGGCGGCCGGTGTCGCGGTCGCCCGCAGCGCCGCGACCGACATCCCCCGGTACCGGTACAGCAGCCACTCGGCGGGCCCCATGCTGACCGTCAGCACGATCACGGCGTACGGGTGCTGCCGTCCCTCCAGCAGGACCAGCACCCCGGCGGCCAGGCCGAACAGCCCGTACGGCAGGGAGGGCAGCAGCGGGGGTCGGACGGCGCCCGGCGCGGACGCGACCGACCGGGTGGTCCGCAGCGCCCAGCCCGCCGCGCCGACGGTGCCCACCATGGACAGCAGCGGCAGGGCGACACGCAGGACGGTGCCCGGCTCCCACCACGGCAGCACCACCGATCCGGCGACCACCGGGGCCAGCGCGGCCAGCAGCAGCCGTTCTCCGTCCAGCACCAGCAGGACCCCGGCCGCCGCGAGATACACCGATTGCGCGGTGGCCACGGCCACCGCCGTGCCGGTGCCGGCGAACGGGGCCCCCACGGCCGTCGCCACGGCGGCGCCCAGCGGCGCGCCGGCCCGCAGGGTGAGACCCGCCTCGCGCCGTCCCGCGGCCATCCGCAGGTAGGCCCGGTGCCCGAGCGCCTGGCCCCAGGCCCACGACACCAGCCCGGCCACGACCAGGACGTCGGTGTCGCGCGCGGCGTGCCACAGCCGGGCGGTGAGCAGATAGGCGAGTCCCGGCAGGGCGAACAGCGCGCCGCGCAGGGCACAGCGCACATGGTCCGGCCGCCACGGGTCGGGTGGCGCCGCGGGCTCGGGAAAGGTGCGCGGCACCCGCTCGTACAGCGCGGAGGCGAGGGAGAACAGGTTCGGGTGCCCGTACCGCTCGTGGATCACCTCGGCGGTCAGGCCCTCGGACTCCAGCAGCGCGGCCACCTCGTAGGGGTGGACGGCCGGGCCGACGCGGTCGGCGAGTTCCGCGGCGAGCCGGTCGACCGCGTCCCGTTCCGGGTGGTCCGCCTGTCCCGGGCGGTCCGGCGCCGCCGAGGCCGGTGCGCGGTGGCCGGCGAGCCGCTGCGACAGCATGTCGCCCTCCGCGCCGCCGGGTTCGAGGGCCATCGGTCCGCTCATCCGGCCAGACTCCTCGGCAGGACGGTCCGCGGCTCGCCCGTCGGAGCGAGGTCGGCGGCGGTGCCGGCCTCCCACGGATCGCGCAGGGTGAAGCCGCCGAGTGCCGACAGCTCCAGATAGATCGAGCGGAAGGTGTCGACGGTCTGGCGCAGGGTGAACTGTTCGACCACCCGGAGCCGGGCTCCCTCGCCCATCGTGCGGCGCCGCCCGGGATCGGCGAGCAGTTCCAGCGCCGCCGCGGCCATGGCGGCGGGATCGCGCGGCGGGACGACGAGTCCGGTGTCGCCCACGGCCTCCCGTACGCCGCCCACGTCCGTGGAGACGGTCGCCCGCCCGCACGACATGGCCTCGATCAGGGTGAAGGGAAATCCTTCGCTGATGCTGGACAGCATCACGACGTTGCCCGCCGCGTACGCGTCCTTGATGTCGTCGACGCGGCCCTCGAAGGTGACCGCGTCCGCATGTCCGAGCTCGGCGGCCAGGGCCTCGCACCGTTCACGGTAGGCCTCGCCGCCGGGTGGGGTGCCGCCGAACAACCGCAGCCGCGCCGCGGGCAGTTGAGCCCGGACGAGCGCGAGCGCGCGGACGAGGGTCTCCAGGTCCTTGATCGGGTCGACCCGGCCCGCCCAGCTGAGCGTGGGTTCCTCCGGCTCGGGACCGGCCGGCGGGAAGGCGCTCGGGTCCACGCCGTTGTAGACGGTGCGGATGGACGCGGGATCGGCGCCGCCCTGTTCCTCCCACAGCCGGTTGTAGCGGTTGCCCGGCGTGATCAGCGCGGCCCGCCGGTAGGTCTCCTCGGCGAGCAGCCGGAAGAAGCCCAGGACGACGGCCTTGACCGGCCAGCGGTAGGGAGCGGTGCGGTAGCCGAGGTAGCGCTCGCGCAGATACACCCCGTGCTCCGTCAACAGCAGGGGCACCCCGTGCTGTTGGAGCGCGGCCAGTCCCGGCAGGACGGCGACGCCGCCGCTGACGGCGTGCGCCACTCCGTGCTCGGGCGGCGGTGCGGCCAGCGGACGCAGGGCGTGCTCCAGCAGGGCGGTGGCGGTGATGGCGTCGTGCAGGGTCGGCCGGGCCTCGCGCACGGCGAGCCCCGGGCGGTTCCACACGGAGGCGAGGATCGCGATGGCCCGGTCGCCGCGCAGGAAGGGACTCAGCTGCCCGTCGGCCGCCGCGGACGCCAACTCGTACAGGGCGGTGCCGAACCGGTCCTCTGCACACGGGTCGAGCAGAGCGGTCAGGAACTGTTCGTAGGCGGCGGACAGCCGGTCGCGGCGGCGCCCGCGCGGCGGACTGCCCTCGGGCGGCGGTCCCCACATCGGGACCCCGACGACGCGCGAGACGTGGTCGGGCACGTCCCACACGATCGGTTCACGTCCGGTTCCGGTGACGGCGATGACGTCGAAGTCCATGTCGGGCATGCCGGCGACGAGTTGGTCGCACCAGACGCTCACGCCGCCGTGACTGTGCGGGTATGTGCCTTCGGTGAGCAGGGTGACGCGCGTCGCGCTGGGGCGTCGCGCGGCGTGGGGAACGTGCATGGATGTGCTCCACGGCCGAGGTGTGGGGTGGTCAGGCCTTCCCGGCCGCCGCGTGCGGCCGGGACCTTCGGTCGGTGCGCCGTTCAGTTGTCCGGGGCGCAGGGCACCTGCTCGGTCACTCCGGCGGGTACCCGTGTGCGTGGAGCTCCGCCGGGCGTGTCCTGCTCGGGGACGCCGGCGGTTGCACCCGGTTCGGACGCGAGCGCGCCGGTGGCCGGGCCGCCGCCCCTCACGACCGGGACCCGCGGGTCGATGCGCGGTGCGGTGGTGTCGGAGTGCGCCGCCTCGGCCGGTGAGCCGAGCGGGGCGACGAGTGTGCCCACGCTGAGCGCGGTCGAGCCAATGGTCCGCTTCATGCGGTGAAGTTCCCTCCCCGGGCAGGGGTGAGCACTGCTCCCACGGAGCGGACGCACCCCCTTGCGTGACGCCGGTGCCCCCCTCAGACGCCGGTCGTCAACGCTTTCGTCGCGTCACATAGTGATGGCTCTGTGTAGTTTTCGTGTGCCTGCTGCGGAACATGACGGAAAAGAGCAGACGACCGTCTGGTCGTGATCGAGGTTGACGCACCTGTGCGGCGGTTGTCGCGCTGTGTGTGCCCCTGCGCGCGCGGACCGGCCTCGCCGGCCCCTCGGGACGCCGGGTGGGCCGAGGTGTGCCGACCCGGAGTCGGGGCGTCGGCTCGTGGTCAGGAACAGAGCACGTGGGGCTCGGGCGTGTCACCGGGCCGCCGCTGGTGTTGGCACTGTCGGCGGCTCCGCGCGCCTCGGCCCGGAACAGAGCGCGATGGGTGAGGGTTCACCTCGACATACGACCAAGCCGCTCGGACCGCGTCTTCCCGACCCGGACGCCGGCCACGCCGAACCGGTCGGCGACAGGCACGGAGCGGCAGGAACGGGAGACGAGCATGCCGCCGACGGCGCCCCACCTGACCGGGCGGACCGAGTGCGGCTCGGACATGCACACACCGCTGCGCGACTTCCTGCGCACGGAGACGGGCAGCGCCGCCGTCCTGCTCGCCGCCGCCCTCGCCGCGATGGCCTGGGCCAATCTCGCCCCAGGTGGCTACGAGACGTTCTGGGGGACCGAGCTGTCCGTCCACCTCGGCGCGCGAGGGGTGGCCCTCGATCTGCGCGAGTGGATGAACAGCGGTCTGATGACGCTGTTCTTCTTCGTCGTCGGCCTGGAGGCGCGGCGCGAGTTCGACATGGGCGAACTGCGCGAACGCAGACGGGTCACCCTGCCGGTGATCGCCGGACTGGCAGGCATGCTCGTGCCGGTCCTGATCTACCTCGCGCTCAACATGGGCGAGTCCTCCACGCAGGGCTGGGGCGCGGCGATGTCGACCGACACGGCCTTCGCGCTCGGCATGCTGGCACTGCTCGGCAGCCGCCTGCCCGCGGGCCTGCGGGTCTTCATTCTCACCGTCGCGGTGGTCGACGACTTCGTGGCCCTGGTCGTCATCGCCGTCGCCTACAGCGGCCCCATCGACTGGCCGGCCCTGTGGACCGCCCTCGGCCTGTTCGTCGTCATCCTCGCGGTGCGGGCCGGGCACGTCCGGCGCGGCGCGGTGTACGCGGTGCTGGCCGTCGCGACCTGGGTGGCCCTGGAGAGGTCCGGCGTCGACCCGGTCGTCGTCGGACTGGCCATGGGGCTGCTGACCTACGCGTACCCGGCCAGCCGCAGCGACCTGGAGCGGGCGAGCGGGCTGTTCCGGCTGTTCCGCGAGCAGCCGACGCCGGAGCTGGAACGGTCGGTACGACTCGGTCTCGCCTCGGCGATCTCGCCCAACGAGCGGCTCCAGCGGATGTACCACCCGTGGACCAGCTACGTGATCGTTCCGCTGTTCGCGCTGGCCAACGCCGGGATCACCGTCGACGGCGGACGGCTCGCCGAGGCGTACACGTCGCCGATCACCCTGGGCATCCTGGCCGGCTACGTGGTGGGCAAGCCCGTGGGCATCGTCGGCGCCTCCTGGCTCGTCTCCCGGTTCAGCCGCGGCAATCTGCGCCCGCCGGTCGGCTGGGGCGCGACCACGGCAGGAGGGGCCATCGCCGGGGTCGGGTTCACGGTCTCCCTGCTGATCGCGACCCTCGCCTTCTCGGGAGAGCGGCTGACCCAGGCCAAGATCGGCGTACTGAGCGCGGTCGTCTGCGCCTTCGCGACGACGTGGCTGGTCACCTGGATCGTCGGCCACCTGCCGGGTCGGACGCGCTCCCGTGCCCTGCTCGGCACCGGGGCCACGATCGTCGACCTGGTCCCGCCGGTCGACGTCGACCGCGACCACGTCCGCGGTCCCCTGGACGCGCCCGTGACGGTCGTCGAGTTCGCCGACTTCGAATGCCCGTACTGCGGGCTCGCGGAGCCCGTCATCCGTGAACTGCTGGCCGACTACGGAGACGTCCGCTACGTCTTTCGCCACCTGCCCCTCGACGACGTGCACCCGCACGCCGAACTCGCAGCCGAGGCCGCGGAGGCCGCCGCCGAGCAGGGCGCGTTCTGGGAGATGCACGACCTGCTCCTCGACCACCAAGGCGCCCTGCGGGCGGTCGACCTGCTCCGGTACGCCGAGCAACTGGGCCTCGACACCGAACGCTTCCACAAGGCCCTGCGCCTCCACTCCGGCGCCGCGCGCGTCGCCGAGGACGTCGAGTCCGCCGACCTGAGCGGCGTCTCGGGGACACCGACGTTCTTCGTCAACGGCCGCCGCCACCACGGCGCGTACGACATCGAGAGCCTCACGGCGGCGGTACAGGCGGCCAAGGAGCGGGCCCGGCTGAACCGCCCGGCCGACTGAGCGCGGCACCGCGGGCCCGGGCCGCCGGTCAGGGCGCCGACGACCGGACCGGCGCGCGGTCGCAGGCACGAAAAGGTAACGAAGGACACGTATCGCGTGACGGAGTGACCGCGAAGCGTAACGTCCTGCCTCCTGGGGCTCGTGGGGGAGCCTTCAGGCGGGGGAGGGGGATGTCATGTCCGTCAGGACAGGTGCCACCGGGCTGCCCGGATCCGTCCGGACCCGGCTCGTGGCGGCGATGGGCCTGGGGATTCTGTGCGCGGCGCTGACGGCGTGCGGGAACGGGGACCCGGACGCCGGGGGAACGTCGGCGGCGGCGAGCACGATCGCGGCCACGCCACCGTCCTCCGGCCCGCCCTCGCCGAGCACGCCCCCCGATCCGACGCCCTCGATCAGCGACACGCCGACGACCGAAGCCGCCGACACGGTCACCGCCACGCCGGACGAGGAGACGCTCGCACAGGGCGACGGGGAGGCCTCGGCACTCTGGGGCAAGAAGTACGGCGGCACCGCCGACATCTCCGTCCGCGTCTACGACTACTGCAACGCGGACGGCTCCCGCCGCCTCGCGGACAGCCAGACCTATTCGGCGAACAGCACGCTCGATCTGAGCCGACCGCGCACGGGCGGCGACGAGACCGAGGACAACCCGTTCTCCCTGCTGTTCGCCGCGGGCGACCCCGCCCGGTCCGGCGCCGTGTCCTTCTGGTCCTCCGCCGTCAGCACGACCAGCGGCCAGGACCTGGCGGGCAACCCCCGCGATCCGCACCTGCTGCTGACCTACTGGGACGTGGACTGGTCCGGCGGCGAACTCGACGCCAGGCTCACCGACCCGCACACCCGGGAAGCGGTCGCCCTCAACCTCATCAACTGGTCCAGCCCGGTCGTGGCCTGCCGGAACGACCTGGGCTCGCTGCCCGGCGGCTACCCGCACGCCCTGGCCACCGGCACGACCTTCCGGGGCCCTCTCGACGCCTCCACCGCATCCCTCACGGCGGAGGGCACCAGCACGGACGGTCTCGTCGAGTTCCGCATCGAGTTCGAGGGAACGGCCTCGTGACCCGCGGCATCCCGCACACCCGGCACCGGGAGGCGCCATGACGGCGACCGCACTTCTCGACCGGTGGAGCGTCCTGATCGCCGAGTGGGCCGCGCCCGGCGAGTCCGCACTGGCCGCGCAGACCGCACGGACGTACGCGGCGGGCGGCGCCACGCGCCGTGGCCTCTTCTCCGGCGTCCGTCCCGCACCCGGCGGCATGGGGGGCGGTACGGTCTCCGTGCTGCCCGACGTCCTGGACGCGCTGGCGTACGCCGCGGACGCCCTCAAGTCGGCCTTGGGCAGCCCGCAGTTGGGCAACGTGCTGTCCGTCTCCGGCCTGCTGATCGGCCTGCGCGCGCAGCGTTCCGCGGGCGCCTCACCGGACGACGGGACCGATCCGCCGCGGCCCGCGCCGACGGACGGCGCCCGGACCGGCGGAGAGCCGGAACCGGAAGGACCCGAGCGCCCTCCCCGACCCGCGGGTGCCTCCGCATCCGGCAGCCCTTCCGGGGGCGCGGCCGACTCCCCGTCCGGAGACGCCGCTTCGTCCGGGACCGCTCCCCGGCCGACGCCCTCGCCCGCACCCGCCGTCGAGGCCGTGCGGGCCGCCCTGAGGATGAGCGAACGGCTCCGGGCCCGGGGCATGGACCCGGCTGCGGCCGACGACCTCGCCGCCGAGGTGACCGCCCGGCTGCTGGCGGAGGGCGAACCGGACGAGGCGGCGGCGTTCCTGGACGCCCTCGTGGGCGAGGAACCGCCGCGGCCGACCTCGCGTGGCATCCGGCCGCGCCTGCGCCGGCTCATCTCCGCGGCACCCGGCCTGCGTTCCCGGCCCCGTCGTCCGCGCGCCGGGGCCGATCCACGGCCCCCGCAGGACCCGGACGGAGCCGGCCGCGGATGACCGAGGCCGGGGCCGGGCGCACTCGCGGACCGGGCCCGGCGCGGCGCCCCGTTCGACCGAACCGACCGATGCCGTCGTCCCGACCGAGGCCGGGACGACGGAGAGGTCCGTCCCGACCGCGGCCGTCGAACCGGCCGATGCGGTCGCCCCGACCACGGCCGGGGCGCCTGCCCGGTCCGCGGCGACCGGATCGACCGATCGGGCCGAGTCCGTCCCGATCGAACCGACCGGTGTGGGCGTCCCCGCCTCGGCCCGGGCGACTGCCGGGTCCGATCCGAGCGAACCGACAGCTGGGAGCGTTCCGTCCGACCCGACCGCGGCGCCGGAGCCGTCCGGGCGTGGTGACCCGCCAGCGCCGCGCGATGCCATGAGCGGGCCGACAGCAGTCCGGCCGTCGGCGCGTGCGGGGGAGTCACCCCCGTGGCTGTGGGTGACCCTGGCCCTCTTCGTCGTGCAGGTCCCCGCACTGATCGGCCACGCCTTCGGAGTGGGCGACGGCCTGCGCCGGCTCGACGCGGCGGGCCGGGGCCGCTTCGTCACCGCGGTGCTCAGCCTGGTGCAGTTGTTGCCGCTGTTCTTCCTGCTGGCCGCCGTCCTCGTGCTCCTCTTCCCGGCGGTCCGCTGCCGCGCCATCGAGCGGCGCCACGGACTCCTGCCCCCGGAGCATCCGCTGGTCGCTCCGCCGCCGGCACCCTCGCCCGCGCCGACCGGACCGCCGACGGAGCCGGACGTCCGGCCGGCACCGTCCGGTACGCCCGCACCGCACTTCCACCAGCAGATGCAGGCCTTCCTGGACGAGCACGCGCCGGGCGCCCGGTTGCGCATCAGCACACGGTCCGGCCTGTCCGCCCGCGTCTATCCGGGCGGCCGGCGGGCGACACGGGTCGGGGTCTTCGCCCCGCTCGTGCATCTGTGGGACACGGACGTGGCGGCGGCCCGTGTGGTGCTCCTGCACGAGATCGGACATCTGCGCCGCGGCGAGCAGCATGTCGCCGGACTCGGCAGCCCGTTCACCGCCCTGGTCCGAGTCTGGCCGTACGTGCTGGTGGTGTTCGTCGTCGTCCCCGTCGCCCTGCTCCTCGGCACGGGCAACGCGACCGCCACGCTGACGCTCGCCGAGGTGATCCTGGTGCTGTTCAGCGTGCCCAAGGTGCTGCTCCTCGTCGTGGCCGCGCTGTGGTCGGCGGAGCTCGACGCCGACCGATGGGCCGTGCACACCGCCGGTCCGGACGGCCTCGTCCGCGCCCTGCGCCGTCTGGAGCAGGGCGACCAGGGCGGTCCGGCCCGGCTTCACCACCCGCCCGTACGACTGCGCATCTGGTGCGCGACACGGGAGGAGAGCGGCGCGGTGCAACTCCTGGAGGCGCTGCTGTGGCCGAGCGCCCTTCTCGCCCAGCTCCTCCTGGCCGTACTGGGCGCCGTACCGGCGTACGTACTGCTGGGCGCGTCCCGGGAACGCGCGACCCGGGAGGCGCTGGCGCTCGCCCATCACGCGCTCACCGCCGACCCCGCATGGTGGGTGACACTCGCGGTCGTCCTGCTGTGGCCGCTGGTGAGGCGCGTCCGCGTCGCCTACGGCGCCCGGTTCGCGGTCACCTCGGCAAGGGTCCACGCGGCGGCGGTCCTGTTCCCCGCGACGGTCCTGGTCGTCGGACTGCTGCCCCTGGTGTCCCGCCCTTCGGGAGGAGTGTTCGCCGACGACGCGAACGAGCGCCGCCCGGCGCCCACGGGCACACCGAGCGGAAGGTCCGGCGGAGCGGGCGGGACCCCCACGGCGTGTCCCAGCCCTTCGGCACCGGCCGCGCCGCCGCGTCCGCGGGGGCTGCCGTCCTTCACCGACGGGCCGTCGCCGGGGAGCACGGTGTCGCTGCCCGCGGACGCGACCCGGACCTTCCACGCCGTCGCCGTCACCTCCCTCGAACCGCTGTCGGGAACCCGCGCACGGCAGGCTGCGAATTTCGGGGACCGTATGCGGCAGGCGCACTGGACACTGCACGACGACGGCCGTCTCACCGCCGACGTCCCGGAGATCCCCGCTCTGCGCAGCACCGGTGTGCGGGGCGCGACGCGATGGCTCACCGGGCGGCGCACGGACCGCACCGACGTGGGCACGACCGCGACCTGGGTGGAGGCCCGGCTCGTCGTCGCCCGGGACGGGACCCCGGTACGGCTGGACCTCGTCAGAGCGGCGTCTCAGTCGCTGCGTGCGGTGGTCGACTGCCAGGAGTTCACGACGACTTCGAGCACCGCCGTGCGGCTGTCCCTGACGCTCGGCCAGGAGTGAGTCCGCCTTCCCTAACTGAGGATTAAGGGCGCATCAAGCCCCTGGGGAGACCGGGACATAGTTCAAATATCCACGTCCCGGGGCGGGTCGACCGGCGGGCCGAAGGGTTGGCCCCGGGAGGTCTCGTGCATAACATCGGGGCCCATTGGTGCCGCTCACCCCACGTTTGAGAGCGCTCTCAATTCTCCCCCCACCGCCTCGCTGAGGCACAAGTACCGAGGAGCACCGCACACATGACGCCTCGTCACCAGCGCAACCTCTCCCGTCGCAAGCTGTTCGTCGCGCTCGGCGGCATGGCCGTGGCGGCACCGGCGATCGCCGCCGTCGCGCCGCATGCCCTGGCCGGGACGACGGACCGCACCACGAAGACCGCCGCGGGCTCGCTCCCGCTGACGATCGTCAACGACAGCGGCTCCTTCGACAACGCGTCCGTGCACGTCTACATCGTCGGCAATCAGGACGGACAGCAGGTCCGCGTCACCCAGGACGGCACCCTGGCCCCCGTATCCCTCTCCGACAACGGCGCGGACGGCTTCACGGACTACGCTCTCAGCCTCTCCGCCGGCGGCGAGACCCGACTCTCCCTGCCGTACCTGTCCGGGCGCGTCTACGTGTCCCTCGGCGAGAAGCTCAAGTTCAAGGCCGTGGCGGACGGCAACGGCAACGCGGCGCTCCAGTACCCCGCCGGGTGGGTCGCCTCCGACCCCAACTACGGCGTGCTGCACGACTGTGCGGAGTTCACCCACAACCCGTCCGGGATGTTCTGCAACACGACGATGGTCGACATGTTCAGTGTGCCCCTCAGCATCCGGCTGACCGGGGACGAGCAGCAGACCACGGGCACCCTGCGCGAGGGTGGACGAGCCGCCGCCTTCGCTGCCGTGCGCGAGGCCGAGGAGTTCGCCCCGCTGGTCGTGGACGACGTGCGCGTCATCGCTCCCGGACACGGTCTCGACGCCGGTCTCTTCGGCAAGGACTACTTCGCCCCGTACATCGACGAGGTCTGGAGCACCTACACCGGGAAGGACCTCACCGTCACCACGAACGCCGGCACGTTCACCGGCCGCGTGCGCGCCGACAAGTTCACCTTTGATGGGCCCGCCGCGGTGTCCTTCAGCAGGCCCACCACCCGCGACGTCCTGTTCTGCGACGGCAACCTCGCCGCACCCAACGACGGCACGACCGGTCCGGTCGCCGCGGTCCTCGGTGCCGGATTCAACCGCTCCACCCTGCTCAGCGTGCCGGCCCAGCCCAGCACGGCCGCGAGCGACTTCTACCGGACCGACCTGACCAACCACTACGCCAAGGCGATCCACGCGGCGACCGAGGACGGCAAGGCGTACGGCTTCGCCTTCGACGACGTCGCCGACTTCGCCTCGTACGTCCAGGACACCGCCCCCACGGAGATCCGGCTCACCCTGACGCCCTTCTAGAGCTCCGGAGCGGTCCCCGGGCTGCTCCGCGCGGGTGTGCCCCCGCCGCCCCGGGAGGCCCGGGGCCGTTCCGGAGGGCATGGTGGAGGAGTGACCGTGCTGGCTGTGCTGTTCGCCCTGCTGGGGGCCGCGAGTAACGCGATGGGGACGGCGTTCCAGCGCAAGGCGGCATCCACCGTCCCGACCGGCGGCGGTCTGCGTCTGCTGATCGCACTGGCACGGCAGCCCGCCTGGCTGATCGGCATCGCGGGAGTGATCGGGGCCGCGGCCTTCCAGGCCCTGGCCCTCGTGAACGGGCCGCTGGCACTCGTGCAGCCGCTGTTCATCCTGGAACTGCCCTTCGCCCTGCTGTTCGCCATCCCGTTGCTGCACCGGCGTCTGCCCGGCGCGGGCTGGTGGGCCGTCGCGGGAGTGGTCGTGGGCCTCGGACTGGTCCTCGGCTCGGCGGCGCCGTCGGGCGCGACACACCAGGCGCCGATGACTCGGTGGGTCCCGGTGCTGGTGGTGTGCCTCGGAGCCGTCGGCTGCGCGATCGCGCTGGCCCGGCCGGGGCGACCGCCGCTGTTCCGGGCCGCCGTGCTCGGCTCGGCGTCGGCCGTCAGCAACGCGCTGACGGCCGCGCTGCTGAAATCGTCCGCCGGGGCACTCGCCGACCACGGCTTCGACGCCTTCCTCGGCGCGTGGCAGACGTACGGCTTCGCGGTGACCGGCGTCGGCGCCATCCTGCTGCTGGAGAACGCCCTGCAGGCGGGTCCCCTCGCCGCGTCGCAGCCCGCCCTCACCATCGGCGACGCGACGGTCAGCCTGTTGCTGGGCGTCGTCCTGTTCGAGGAGAGCGTCCGCACCGGCTGGTGGCTGCTGCCCGAGGCCGTCGGCGTCGGGCTGATCCTGTGGGGCGTGGTGAGGCTGACCCGGGTCGTGCCGCACATCGGGGAACTGGCCCACTGACCGACACGCCGGATCGAGCGTCCGGCACGGGCCCGCGCGGCGCGTCGTACCCGCACGCATGCAGCCGTGGGGCCGCCCCCCCCCCCGGGGGGGGGGGGCCCCGGCCCCGGGGGGTGTGGGGGGGGGCCGCGCCCCGGGGGGGGGGGCCGGCCGCGCGCCCCCCCCGGGTGGTGGGGGGGGTGGGGCGGGGGGGC
>NZ_JBVHMN010000030.1:0-77795 GCF_055558435.1 Streptomyces sp. NPDC025784 | reverse complement strand
GGCCCTGTCTTCATGCGTCGACCGCCAGAAGATCACCCCGGCGAGAAACCTGTTCGACTTGCACGTTCCGTGATCGGTTGAGACACGGCTTCTGAAGTAGCCAAGTGCCATGGCCGGATAGCCGTGCGAAGCGAGGAGGGCCGCGGTGGATGTGCTGCTGTTGCCTCCTTCCGAACCGCCGAAGACCAGCACTGCAGGGTGGTGCTGCGTGTCAGGAGCCGGCAGAAACAGGTTTCCGGAAACCTTGTCGGCTGCGACGGAGAGCTGTCTACTGGTCACCCCTTTGCCGAGCCAGGCACGTGTCAGCGTGCGGGAGGCCGACTGGTACCCGTGTGCTGTGGCGGTGAGGGTGACGCGGTAGTTGTGTTGTGGGGAGGCCGGTGGGGAGAAGTAGGCAAGCTCCCGGTCGCCGGTTTCGGGGATCATGGACCAGAACAAGCCCATGCCGTCTGGGTGCCTGTAGCTACCGGACTTCGGTGTGGCCGTGTCCAAGGAGACGAGGCCCTGCGTGTCTGCCGTGAAGCTCGCGAAGCCGTGCCACGGCCTACCCTGTCGGTCCACCGTCCGCGAGGCGACGGCAACCGTCTGGCCGGGCTCCAGGCCGCTGATCCGTACATGCACGGCTCGGTCTGCCAGTGCCACCGGGGAGTCGACTGTGAGTAGCAACCGGCTGCTGGGCTTCGAGCATCCCGAAATACCTATGCCTATGAGGGCAATCGCCACCATCGTGCATAGCCAGCTTCGCATCTCAGCCCCCCGATGTGCGTTGCCAAGTTCGCAGCCGTTCTGGGGGTGAAGCGCGCCAATCTGTCCACCCCTCTTGCCGGTTTCAGAGAAATGAGTCAAGCAAGCATCGTGTGATCGCGCCAGACTCCTCGCGTCCCGAAGGCAGGACTGACGTGCACGGCTGCGGAGGTGTCACCGGTCGGGATCTCCATACTCCGTCTCGGGTACGCCGATGTCCGAGAAGATGTCCCGTGCCTGCTGCCTCCTCAGTTCAGCGGTGGCGCCGTCGGTTTTCTGGTGGGCGCGGGCAAGTGCCATGAGGGTGCGGGCCTCGCCGAGTCGGTGGCCGGTCTCGCGGTGTACGGCCAGGGCCTCCGCGGCGAGCTTGACGGCGGTGCCGTGGGCTTCCTCGGCCTCCGCCGTCTCGCACAGGGCTGTCAGGGCCTGGCCCTCCACCACGCGGAACGAGTGGTCGCGGGCCAGGCTCAGTGCCTGTTCGGCATAGGCGCGGGCCTTGTCGTGCCAGCCCTGATGCTGGTGGGTGAGGGAGAGGCCCAGGAGGCTGTCCGCCTCGGTGCGTCGGTATCTCGCCTGGTGGGAGAGGGCGAGGGCCTGCGTGTCGGCCTGCAGTGACCGGTCGATGTGTTCCAGCTCCCGGTGGGCGGTGGAGACGGTGTTGAGGAGAATCGCCTGGATCCAGAGCCGTCCCTCGTTCTTGACCATGGCGAAGGCACGCTCGGCCTGTTCCAGTCCCTCGTCGTGGCGGCCGAGCTCGATATTGATCTTCGCGGCGGCGCTGAGCATCATCGCGCGGCCGTTGCGGTAGCCACTCCTTTCACCGGGGGCCGCCCAGGGGCCGAGGACGTCGAGGCCGTCGGAGAGACGGCCGAGTTCCGAGTACACCCAGCCCAGAATCTGCAGCGCCAGGCTGTCGTCCCACCAGCTGAGCTTCCTGCTGCGGCTGATGGCCAATTCGAGGTGGGTGGCAGCCTCGCGTAGCCGGCCCATGTCCCGGCAGACCATACCGAGGCCGACCAGCCCGAACGCCTCGACGTGAGGGTTCCCGATGTCACGGGTGACCCGCACGCCGGTGGTGAAGTGCTCGTGCGCACGGTGGAGACGCGCCATGCTCCAGGCCACGAAGCCCCGGCCGCCCAGGGATGCTGCCTCGCCTTCCGCCCAGCCCAGCTCCCGACTGATGTCCCTCACGCGCGCGTTGTGCTCCATCGCCTCCCGCGCATGCCCCCAGTCCCACCCGATCACCCCGAGGGCCTGGTGCATGGCCGCCGCACCGTACGGATCGCCCTCGGCCTCCGCCGCGTCCAGCGCGGTCTGCGCGACGGCCAGCCACGTCGCCCGCGGTAGATGGAGCCAGAAGTCTCCGAACAGTACGGAGGCCAAGTGCCAGGAGACGGGGCGCGGACCGTGCCGGGCGGCATGGTTGATGAGGGCCAGCAGATTGGCCCGTTCCGCCTCCAGCCACACCGTGGCCTCGACGTGGGACGGCAACACCTGCTGGTCGTTGGCCCTGAGCCCGGGCGGCAGCTCCGGAAAGAGCCAGGTCCCCGAGGCGGCGCGGGCAGCGTGCAGGTACCAGATCAGGAGCCGTTCGAGAGCGGCTTCACGGTTCGCCGCCGTCTCCTCCATCAGCACACACTCCTGCGCGTACTCGCGGAGGAGATCGTGGAAGCGGTACCGGCCCGCCATCGCGGGTTCAATCAGATGCGCCGCGGCCAGCGCGCCGAGCAGACGCCGGGCCTGGGACAGCGGCGCCTCCAGGAGGGCTGCCGCGGCCTCGGCGGTGAACTCCGCACCGGGGAACAGGCCGAGCAGGCGGAACAGCCGGCGCATTCCTGGCGCCAGGACCTGGTACGACACCGAAAAGGCTGTCCGTAAGGGGGAGTTGGCCTGGTCCTCCGGTGCCAGCGCCACCAGTCTGTTGCCCCCGGTCATCTCGGTGACCAGATCGGCTGTCCGCAGGCTCGGATCGCCCGCCAGCCGGGCGGCGGCCAGGCGCAGCGCCAGCGGAAGGCTGCCGCACAGCCGGATCAGTTCGTCGACCGCGCGCTCGTCGCCGGCGACCCGGTCCGCACCGAGTGCCCGGCTGAGCAGCGCGCGGGCCTCGTCCAGCTGGAGGAGATCCAGCGGCAGGGCATGGGCACCGTCGTGGGCGACGAGGTCGCCGAGCCGGTTGCGGCTGGTGACGACGACGCAGCAGGTCGCGCTGGACGGCAGCAGCGGACGTACCTGGTCGGCCGAGGCCGCGTTGTCCAGCACGACGAGCATGCGCCGGTCGGCCAGCAGGGTCCGGAAGACGCGGCCCTGGGCCTCGTGACCCGGGGGGATCTCCGACGCCGGGAGCCCCAGGCTGCGCAGCAGCAACTCGAGCGCCTCGCGGGGCTCAAGGGGCTGACGGTCGTGGTCGAAGCCGTGGAGGTTGACGTAGAGCTGGCCGTCCGGGAAGCGGTTGCGGACCTGGTGCGCCCAGTGCACGGCCAGCGCGGTCTTGCCGATGCCGGCGGCGCCGCCGATGGCGGAGATGACCACGGTGTGCGCCGCCCCCCGCTCCTGCACGGGCGGAAGCAGTGCGTGGAGCCGTCCGAGTTCGCCGGTGCGACCGACGAAGCCCTGTGCGTTGTGCGGGAGTTCGGCGGGAACGGCGCTCTCGTCCGGCTTGGCGAGCCTGGGTGGGGAAGGGACCGGCGGACGCAGGAGGAAAGTGTCGTCCTGGTGCAGCACCGCTTCGTGCACCCGGCGCAGTTCCGCGTCGGGGTCGACTCCGAGCTCATCACGCAGTCGTACGCGCATGTCCTCGTACGCTCTGAGCGCTTCTGCCTGACGCCCGCAGCCGTACAGGGCCCGCATGCGCAGGGCCGTCAGCGACTCGTCGTAGCGGTCGGACGCGGACGACAGCCCGCCAAGGTTGTCGAGTGTTTCCCCGAATCGGCCCAGCACAAGCAGGCACTTGAGCCACTCCAGTTGGAGTGCGCGCCGCCGCTCTACCCATCGCTGCCGTTCCTCCTGTGCGAAGGGTCCCGGCAGGTTGGACAGAGGCTCGCCCCGGAACAACTCGAAGGCCGCGGACAACTGGTCGGCCGCGGTGGCCAGGTCACCCGACGCGACGGTGCGCAGTGCCTCGTCGCCCTGCGCGTCCAGATCCGCCGTGTCGAGCCGGGCTCCCTCGACGACGAAGCGGTACCAGCCCTTGCCGCTGCGGATCACCGACTCGGCGGGCAGGGTGCCTTCCGGATCGAGTGCCCTGCGCAGCGAGTTGACGTGAGTCGGCAGTACCTTGCGGCCGCCCGCGGGCGGTTCCGGCCCCCACACCGCGTCGAGCAGCCGCTCATGACTCACCACAGCCCCTTTGCGCAGCAGCAGCGCGGCCAGTACGGCCTGCCGCTTGACCGGCCCCAGCTCCAGCGGCGTCCCGCCCCGCCATGCCCGTAGCGGTCCGAGCACCTCGAATCGAAGTAGCTCAGGAGATCCGCCGTCCATCGCCAAGCCTCCGCTCCCGTAAGTCATCGGAAATTCATTTTGGCAGCCCGGACGTGCACGGAGGAGCAAGTAGCCACCCGCGTCATCACTGCCGCCTTCCAGCGGGTGATCCAGGTCTGCCGACAGAAGGATGTCCACGAAGATCCCGCCCCGGCTGGCTTCGAGAAGTGGTCCGCCTGCTTCACACCGGAGTTCGGCGCGGCGGGGGGGGGGGCGCCATCCAATCATCCGCGACAGGAGCCTTCGCGAACGTCTTTCCCCCTGAGAGGATCGAGTCATGGCACGTCCTTCCCCTTACCCCCTTGAGCTGCGCAAGCGGGTGGTCCGCATGGTCGCCGAGGTGCGGCCCGAGTACGACACGGAGTGGTCCGCGATGAAGGCGATCGCGGCGAGACTGGGGATCGGGACGACCGAAACGCTGCGCAAGTGGGTTCGCCAGGACCAGATCGACAGTGGTGCCCCGCCGGGCACCACGACGGAGGAGTCGGCCGAGCTCAAGCGCCTGCGGAGGGAGTACGCCGAGCTCAAGCCGATCCACGAGAACAGATCTCGGTATACACGTCGACCCTAGGCGTGCGCGCTTGTCAACGTTCCGAGGTTGGCGGGCTTTGGGGAGAGCGGACAGGCAACGTGTACAGCAGCCCGTCCGGGGTGAGGGCGTAGAAGTCATTATCGTTGTCTCTGATGATTTCCGGCCGGTGAAACGATGCCTTTTCCCCTGAGCTGTCGCGCGGGTGGTGCACGTCCCTTCGGGTGCCGCTGTCGGCGCTGAAGGCGCTGACGTTCCCTTCGTCTGTCATGACGAGGAACTGCCGGTTGGCGTATACCGGGTCGGCAATTATGGCGCCATGCGCGGAGGCGCTCCAGCGCTCTTTGCCGTTGTGGGCGTTGATGGCCGAGATGCGGCCGTCCTCGTAGGCGAGCAGTACGGTGCCTCGGCTCAGGGTAAGCCGGAATTTCGAGCCCCGGAGGGGGAGGCGGGACGTCGTGTTGGTTGCAGTGTCGAGAACGATCAAGAGGGTGGAGTCCGCCTTGGCGGCACTCCGGTTCCCGAGAGCAATGAGGCCGTTTGCCGCCGCCAGGAGGTGAAGGTTCTGTTCAAGGGCAACGGGTCTTTCAATCGCGCCCGTTGAGGGATTCAGCAGGGTCACGTCTGTGCGGTGCTTCCCGCGCACGATCAGGTAAGTCTTCTCCCCGAGCACCGCGATGGACGCCTCGCCAGTGAGAGGCCGCTGCCAGAGCGTCTTCCGGGCCGTCGGATCAAGGCCCTCGATCCGACGGCTGGAGATCATGAGGAAGCTGTCGCGGGACAGAACGATCTGCGAGGGGTGATTCTTGAACGTCCTCGTCCACAGAAGTCGTCCAGTCTTGACGTCTAGGCACCGGAGGACTTGTCGGTCTTCCGTACTCGTTGTGTAGAAGAGTTCTTTTCCGCGGACACCGAGCAGTGTGGCCTGCCCCTCGGCATATTCGTCAGGGCGCATGTGCTCCCACATGGTCTTGCCGTGATAGACCTCGATGCTGAGGACCTGACCGCCGGCCAGGCAGTAGAGGAACGCCCGGATCTTTGAGGCGGGATCGCCGGGCACGCACTGCTCGCCGGGGGCCACCCTGCGCACGCTCGATGCCCAGGATTGTTGGTGCGCCAACACGATGCCCGGGTGTTCCGGTTTCGCAGAAGCGGGCCGGTACTCGTTGCCGGTGCCCTCTGCGATCAGCGTCAGTGGCACGGTGGCCAGGATGGCTGCGGCGACCGCCCAGACAGGTACACGCCGGGTCACCACCTGTTTGAGAACGGCCCACCGACGCCGTGCGGACAGTCCCCGATTCACTGGTGCTGGCGGCGGGGCCGGGGGAGCGGTGAGCCGTCTCAGTACGGCCGCGGGCGTCGGGCGATTCGCAGGCTCTTTCATGAGGCAGTCGGCCACCAGTCCCCTCAGGGGATCCGGCACATCAGTGAGTTCCGGATCCTCGTAGACCGCCTGGTAGGCGATGCCGAACGCGCCTTGTGCCCTGAACGGTCCGTATCCGGTTGCTGCGTAGGTCAGGACGCAGCCCAGGGCGAAGACGTCCGCCTCCAGCCCGATGGTGCCGAGTGCCTGCAGTTGCTCCGGCGCCATGAAGGCCGGCGTACCCACGACGTGACCAGTCTCGGTGAGCCCCAGGCCGTCGGTTGCTTGGGCGACTCCGAAGTCGATGACCCGGGGCCCATCCTCGGTGAGCAGAACATTGCTGGGCTTGAGGTCGCGGTGGATCACTCCGGCACGGTGGATGTCAGCGAGAGCCTGGGCTAACCCGCAGGCCAGTTCGGTCAGCTCTGACAAACTCAGGGGGCCGTTCTGCGACACCTGCGCGGCGAGGCTTTGGCCCGGCACGTAGAGCGTGGCCATCCAGGGCTGCGGTCCCCGCGGGCTGGCGTCGACGACGGGCGCGGTGTACCGGCTGTGAACCATCCTCGCGGCAGCGACCTCGAGCTCGAACCTTGCCCGGAACGCTTTGTCTTCGGCCCATTCACGCCGAACCACCTTCAGAGCCACAGGCGTTCCTTGCGAGGAACGGGCGAGGTACACCACGCCCATCCCACCCACACCAAGGCGCCTTTCCAGCTTGTATCCGCCCACTTCGGTCGGATCGTCATCGTGCAGCGACACCACAGGCCTCCCCAGATGCCCTGGTTCTGGGCACCCTCCGGCCTTCTTCACGCACGGCCATTGCCGTTGGTTGCGCCTCCACGGCAGATCTGGCCGATTCCTCATCTCTCAGTTGCCGGGACAGTGCTGGGTAGCCATGGGTTGGAGGCGTAGGCGAGTTGCTGAGCACGTCTCCGGAAGGCCTACTTCTGAGGCGCTTGACCTTGCGTTCCCCCCGTTCCCCGAAAGCGTCGCCGGCACCTGGTCGACCCACCTCAGCCTGACTGGCCACCTACCGGTCTGCCCTCAGTCCGACAGTCACACGCGATCGGCGACACCAGGTCGGTGCCCCCGAGCAGCCGGCGGACTCTCGTGATCCCAGCGGTGCGCCGGTGGTATTCGGTACGCAGAGTGGTGGCCTGCCCGCGGGGCGGTGGTGGTATCGCGAGCAGCATCCCCGCTCCGCCGGCACTCACCCGTGCGCTCGTCGAGCGGCGGGGGCCGGATCAGCTCGGACGCGTCCGGCGCCGACGCCAGGACGTGGTGCGCCTCGAAGGAGACGTCCTCCTGCCGCTGGTCCTTCGGCCACCGCGCGGCCACCCACCGATACGTCCGTACCGTACTGGTCATGGCAGCGCTTGCCGCCTGTCGAAACGGCTACCGATTTCCGCTTGTGGCGCGTCTTCAGAGACCAGCGAGTCCAGCAGTCTGAGTCGCTTGGCGGTTTCGGAGCCGGGGGTGGCGCCGTAGAAGATGATGCGTTGGCCGGAGGGACCCGGAAGTCGCGCGACCTCCTTGTTGAGAGTGAGGTGTCCGACGAGTGGGTGATTGAACTCCCGGACCTGGTGCGTCCACTCGGCCACCGGTTGGGTATCCCAGAATTCCATGAAATCCCGGCTTCTGGCCTTCAGTTCGCTGATCAGCTCGACCATTTGCAGATCACCGGGGTACTCCGTCGACGCCGCCCGCAGATAGCCGACCATATTGCGCGCCCAGTCATTCCAGTCCACGATCAGGTCACGCATCGCTGATTCGAGGAACGTTTGCCTTGCCAGGTTCGGCCGCTGGTCCGCGCTCAGGCCGAACAGTGCGAATCCCAGCCGGTTGCCGCCGAGCAGGTCTGTGCGCCTCCCTACGATGCACACCCCCTGCTGGGTGGTGCTCTCGACCAGGGCGATGACCGAGTCCCGCACCTCTTCGGGCCCGGCCTGAAGTTGCCCGATGGGTGGGGGCCATGCCAAGCGCAGCAGATGGAGCCGCTCGATCTCGTTCAGGCGCAGCGCGCCTGCGATCGCGTCCATCACCGCACCGGACAAGTGGTGGTCCTCCCCCTGCTCGATGCGGGCGTAGTAGTTCACGCTCATTCCGGCGAGCCACGCGACCTCCTCGCGCCGCAGACCCGGTACTCGGCGGAGCGAACCGCAGGTAGCGATCCCGGCATCCGTGGGTGAGAGTGCTGCCCGTCGGGCGCGGAGGAAGTCTCCGAGCTCGGTGTTCCGCCTTTTGCCCATATTAAGAGCATATGCTCGTAAGTTGATGAGGGCAAGAGTGGCGCGGGCTGCCCCTGCCCCAAGCCTGGCCGGGGCGGGAAGACCCTACAGGGGAGGCCCTGGGAGCACCTCGGCAGCCTTCGAGCGCAGGCTGACGGCCCTGTGATGAAACATGCGGGGCAGGTGATCGCCCCAGAAGCTTCGAGCCCTTGAATCCGCCGTCCGAGTCATTCGGCGGCTTGGAGCCCTGAATCCGAGGCCGGCCTGGGCGGGCGTAGATGTGGCCGCCTGGCGGGTGTTTCTCCAGGCGGGGAGGTTCTGGCTGGTCGGAGTGCTGCCCGAAGGCCGGCTGTGGGTACCCACGGCGTGGGTACCCACAGCGAGGTAAGGCCTCTATTGGGGTGGAACATGGCGATTTGAGCAAGTATTTGGTGACAAGGGCGCTCCGGCTGTCGTCGCTGCGATGCATACGATTCTCATCACGTCGGTTCTCCGGAGACCTTCCGGAAGATCGTCGTCGCTCTGTTGCGCGCTCGACGCGAAACCCGCTTCGAGCTCACGTACGGGCCCGTAGCGCTCTCTCCCGAAACGGTCCTGCGGAACGTTGAGATTGGGTGCGACTCATGAAGACTTCGGAGGGGAGGGGAAATTGTCGGACCTCGCGGGCGGTTTTCCAGCCGTATCAGTTGCCGTTCGGCATCGGCGGGGCGGCTTGGACCAGGGGTTCGACATCGAGGGCGACCGGCAGTAAGGCGCCGGCGGGCCTGAGGCGGCGACACAGTGAGCACCGATGCGACTGACATCGGCAGCGCCGCAGGGGCCACAAGCACTCTGGGGGAAAGGCAGTTACAGGGCCGGGGGCGCCTGTGCGGGGACCAAGTATCGCTTGCACAGGGTGTAACGCGAGGCGTCGGGGGGCGCCTCATTCAGGCGAGGCCGGGATCTTCTTCCTGAGGCAGAAAACTGCCTGAGCTCGTGTCGCGCCGTAGCTCAAGGCTGACAGCCATCTCGAGAACACGGCGACTTCGGATGACCGTACGCCGCGTCACATTGCTGAATTCGCTGACACATCGGGCTGCAGTTCCCTTCGACGGTGCCCAAACAGGCACCCATAACAACACCATTCAGTACAGGAAATCAATCAATATGAAGCATAATCGACGGACATTCCTCGGTATGGCGGGCGGCACCGCGGTCGCTGCCACCGTGGCCGGCGCGGGCCTCTACAGCGCGACCGGCCTGTTCCAGGGGAGCGCACAAGCCAGCGAGACGCTTGACGGCGGCAGCAAGCCGCTCGACGGCGTGAGCTCCCCGGAGTTCAAGAAGCTGACTCCGTTCAAGGACCCGCTGCGCATCCCTCCGACGCTGCGCCCCGGCGACGAAGCGATCACGAAGATCGACCTGATGGAGTCCCAGATCCGTCTGCACTCCCAGATGCCGGCTACCCGCCTGTGGACCTACATGGGCCACTTCCCCGGTCCGACCATCGACGTGCGCAGGGGGCAGCGGGCTCGCATCGCCTGGAAGAACAAGCTGACGGGCACCATCCCCCTCAAGGCCGTATTCGTGGACCCGGAAGGCCCCGGGCCCGGCCTGCTGCCCTACAACAGCCCGGGAGCCGACGGTGCGACCGCGCGCCCCGAGGTCAACAAGCTGACTGCCTGGACCACGGTCCACCTGCACGGCGGCCACAACCACGCCCTGCACGACGGCGGTGCGGACCTCGCGGTCACGCCTGGAAGCGCGCAGTTGGCCGAATACGGCAACGACCAGGCCGCTGCGCACCTCTTTTACCATGACCACGCCATGGCGGTCACCGCGTTGAATGTGCAGGCCGGACTGATGGGCCACTACATCATCCGCGACGAGGTGGAGGACCAGCTCGGCCTGCCCAGCGGCGCCTACGAGATGCCGCTGGCGATCCAGGACGTCAACTTCGACACGGATGACCAAGGGCGGCTGACCGGGCAGATCCTCAACAAGAAGATCTCCCTGGCGAAGCCTGAGCCGGGGATGATCCCGCCGTCTTTTGCGGGCTTCGGCCCGTTCACCATGGTGAACGGTGTGGTGTGGCCGTATGTGAACGTAGAGGCCCGTGCCTACCGCTTCCGCTTGATGAACATCTCGCCGGCCCGCATCTACCGGATCGCCGTGGTGGACGAGGAGACCGGCAAGGTGATGCGGGGGGCCATGAAGGTCGTCGGCACCGACCTGGGCCTGCTCGGCGCTCCCCAGACCGTCGACGAGGCACTGTCGCTCTCCCCCGCGGAACGTGCCGACATTGTGATCGACTTCGCTGCCTTCCCGGGCAAGAAGCTCAAGCTGGTCAACACCATTCCGGGCCAGACCCCCGGAGCTGCCCTCCCGGACTTCACCATTCCCTTCCCCGAGGTCATGCAGTTCCGCGTCGGGACCAAGCGGAACGAGACCTACACCGTTCCGGCGAAGCTGTCCGGCCGCTTCAAGAAGCTCACCCTCGCCGACGTTCCCGAGGGCGCCGTCGAGCGGTTCGTCGTGCTCACCATTGACAAGGGCATGCCGGTGATCTGGGAGATGAAAAAGGTCTCCGGCGAGGCATCCGGCGAGGGTGTCGTGCAGATCGCCCTGCCTGGTGGCACGAAGACCCTCCGCCGTGTGGCCTCGATCTTCGAGGACCCCACCACCTTCTTCTCGGTGTCCAGCACCTGGGAGAAGTGGAACGTCATCAGCGTCGCACCGCCCAACGTACCGATCTACCACCCGTTCCACATACACCTGATGGACTTCCAGGTGGTGGACCGGCGTGCGATCGACGTCAGCGGTATGGACTTCGCCGCCGGAGGCACCACGGCGCCCATCACCATCGGCGATGCGCTGCCCGTCGCCCCTGAGGAGTCCGGCTGGAAGGACACCATCACCGTCAACGCGAACACGATGGTCACGCTCGGCGGAAAGATCGTTGAGCAGACCGGCCGGGCCATGTACCACTGCCACCTCTTCGACCACGAGGACGAGGGCATGATGCGTCCCTTCGTGGTCATGCCGCCGGCCGTGCACGAGATCCACAGCAGCCTGATGGGGATGCACGGCGAGCACGCGATGTAACCCGGTCATGGGCTCCTCGTCCGTGCGGACCGCGCGCTCATCGTCGATCCTGCTCGATGGCCGGTGAACCGGCCGAGCCATGATGCCGAGCCATGGATTCGGAGAGTCGGCCTCACGGCACGGTACCGAGATGGCCCCGGGGTGAGGCAGGGCCTGACGACCGGTCCCACCCTGCGGGTGACCGCAAGCCGACGCGCTCAGCGGACATTCGGTCGACCATCCGAAGCCGGACGGGAAGTCCATTTCCGGGTCGGGGCCCGGTGGCTCGGATCCACGTGTGTGGGTCCGAGCCACCGGCGCTCAGCACTGACATGAACCGAAGCACCTGTGCGACCGCGAGGTCGGGAGAGGTCGGCGAAGTCCGACGGCCGCACGCCGCCATGGGTGGAACCCGGACCACGCCGCCGACGAAATGAGGATGGCCCAACCTGAAGTTCACCTGGCCCGGGGCTGCGAATGCCGCCGTGTCCCACCGTTCCACCCCTCCGGCGACCAACTCGCCGGCTTCTTCACACCCACTGCTCGAGCGTGGGTGCCGATCGGGAATCCCACATGTCTTCGACACGAGAACACACACCGCAGAACGACCTCGGTGGGGCCGGCGTGGCCGCGGCAGGGGCCGCAGACCCTGCCGCGCCCCCGCCCGCCGCGGGAACCGGACCCGCACAGCCGGCCCGTTCATGGGAGGGCGTACGGGCACTCCTCGTCCGCCTGCACTTCTACGCCGGGGTATTCGCCGCCCCTTTCCTGCTCGTGGCCGCGCTGACCGGCCTGGCCTACACCTTCACCCCGCAACTCGACCAACTCATGTACGGCGACCGGCTGCGCGTGGAGGAACCGGGTGATGAACCGCGCCCGCTCGTGGAGCAGATCGCCGCCGCCCGGGCCACCCACCCGGAAGGCACACTCGCCTCGGTGATCACCCCGCCAGGACCGCAGGACACCACGCGGGTGGTGCTCTCCGTCCCGGAGCTGGGTGACAAGCAACGCACGGTGTTCGTCAACCCCTACACCGCCGAGGTGAAGGGCGAGCTGACCACCTCATGGGGCTCCACACCCCTCACCACATGGCTGGACGACCTCCACCGCAATCTCCATTTCGGCGAGACCGGCCGCCTGTACTCCGAGGTCGCCGCGAGTTGGCTCTGGGTTCTCGTCACCGGCGGACTCGTGCTCTGGCTCGGGCGCGCCCGCGGACAGCGTGCCAGATCCGCGCGCGGCGTCCTGCTGCCCGACCGCTCCGCGCGCCGCGTGCGACGTACGCGCAGTCGGCACGCCGCCACGGGTGTGTGGATCGCCCTGGGTCTGCTCTTCCTCAGCGCGACCGGCCTGACCTGGTCGCACTACTCGGGTGACCGGTTCGGGCAGCTGCTCGACGCGGCCCAGGGCCACGCGCCGGAACTCGACACCGACCTGCCCGGCGCGCAGGCGCCGACCGGGGAAGGACACCATGAACACGCGGGGCACACCGCCGGTGGTCAGGCCACAGGGTCGGCGGACCCGGCCGACTTCGACACGGTCCTCGCGCTGGCGCGGAACGCCGGGCTCGCCGGCATGGTGGAGCTGACGCCGCCCGCCGACGCGACGACCGCCTGGACCGTCGCCCAGGACGACGACAGGTGGCCCGTGCACTACGACCAGGTCGCCGTCGACGTCGTGAAGGGCGAGGTCACCTCCGAGAGCCGGTGGGCGGACTACCCGGTCCTGGCGAAGCTCAGCAAACTCGGTGTGCAGGGCCACAAGGGCCTGCTGTTCGGGATCGTCAACCAGATCGCGCTGGCGGTGATCGCGCTCGGCCTGGTCCTCGTCATCGGCTGGGGCTACCGGATGTGGTGGCAGCGCCGCCCCACACGCGAAAACCGCACCGCGCCGCTCGGCAAAGCCCCGGCACGCGGCACCTGGCGACGCCTGCCCCTGCCGGTGCTGGTCCTTGGTGTCCCGGCCGTCGCCGCACTCTGCTGGGCGCTTCCCGTTCTGGGGATCACCCTCTTGGGATTCCTCGTCGTCGACGTCACGGCCGGGTTGGTCCGCAGGGCCCGAGCCTCCTGACACGGCAAGGCCGAACGCCACCTCATGTCGTCGCAGCAGGGATCCCGGCCGGCAGCACAGGGGCCTTACACCGTTGTGCGGCCGGTTCCCTCTGCGCGCCGCCGGCCCGCCGGCCCGGCACGTCGAGGCATCGACCGGCACTCAGAGCACGGATCCCGCGTTTGCCGGCAGCGAGGCCGGCCGCACAGGAGTCACCGCTCTCGTGCCTTAGTCCCTCGGAAAGGAAACGCCCATGTTCAACAAGCTCGGAGCACCAGAGCTCCTCATCCTTCTCGTCGTCGTCCTCATCCTGTTCGGCGCCAAGCGCCTTCCCGAGATGGCCCGCTCCTTCGGTCAGTCGCTGCGGATCCTCAAGAGCGAGACGAAGGCCATGCGTAAGGACGACGCGGACGTACCCCACACCGGCGTGCACCTTGCCGAGCTGGCCCTGCGGTCCACGGTCGACGCCCGGCACGCGGCCCGCGAAGCCGCTGAGGCAGACACCCACCCCGGTGTCGAGACATCGGCAGGCGGCGCGACGTGATCACGGCTAGTGCCGTAGACGCCGCCGTCGCCACCCCCAGCACCGACGCGATCAGCAGGCTCCTCACCCCATGACTCACTCTTCCCTGCCGCAGCATGTCCGCTCCCTTGAGGTGAGCACCCGGCGCGGCACGTTCGCCGGGCTGGCGGCGACTCCCAGGAACGGCCCTCGCGGCACCGTTCTGCTGCTCCCGGGATACACCGGGAGCAAGGAGGAGTTCCTTCCCCTCCTGTCCCACGTCGTCGATGCCGGCTACCGCGCGGTCGCGGTCGACGCCCGAGGCCAGGATGGGACGACCGGCCCCGACGAGGAGGACGCGTACCGGCAAGACGCCCTGGCCGCGGATGTTCTGGCACAGGCCGAGGCTCTCGGCGGGCCGGTGCATCTGCTGGGGCACTCGATGGGCGGCCTCCTCGCGCGAGCGGCGGTGTTGACGGACCCGGGCCCCTTCCTGTCCCTCACCCTGCTGTCCTCGGGCCCGGCCCAGGTCGGCGAGGAGCGGCAGCTTCAACTGAAGCTGCTCCTCGGAGCACTCGACACCATGACGATGGCCCAGGTGTGGGAGGCGATGCGCAAGCTCCGGCCCGTGAACGCGTCGCCGGGCGACACAGAACGCCTCCGCGCGCGCTGGCTGCGCACCCACCCCTCGCACCTGCGTGTGGTGGGACGGCAGCTGATGTCCGAACCTGACCGGACGGCGGAACTCGCACGCACCACAGTGCCCAAGCACGTCCTGTACGGCGACCAGGACGACACCTGGACGACGGAACTGCTGGAGGACATGGCCACGCGACTGGGCGCCCGTCGCACGGTGCTGGCGGGCGCGGGGCACTCGCCCAATCTGCAGATGGCCGCCGAGACGGCGGAGGCGCTGATCGACTTCTGGGCCGGCGTTCCCAGCGCCTGATGCACAGGGCAGGGGGCCCGGTCACCGGACGTGGGGTCGTAGTACTGGATAAGCGGCTGGCTCGATGGTGACCGTCCGGGTGTCCCCTTCACGCGAGCGGTAGCCGTTGCAGTGGTTGACTCTCTCCGCGCTGACCTGGCCGTGTTCTGCGTTGCAGAGGGCGCCGGCCTCGGCCGAGATGAGCGCGGTGCGCGGCCGCGTCTGGCGGCGATTGGTGTGCCGAAGGTGGCCACGGCCGATCAGACCCGTCGGCTGACGTGTGCGGCCACCGGGACAACAAGGCGATCCGGAACGCATGCCTGGGACCTCGCCCGCCACGGGCTGCCCCATTCGGAGGACCGCACGAAGGGGACTGTGGGGCTGACCCGCACGGCTTGGGCGCGGCCGCCGAATAGTTTCGGGGCGTGCTAGCCGCCCGCCCGGTCGGATCCCGTACAAGGCAGTCAGGTGCTCTCCACCCGATCGACAAGGGTGAGGGAGTCTTCAAGGTCACCGGCACGGGGTGCGGCATCGCCCCGGAGGGACTGTCTCATGTACCGGCCAGGGGACTGTCCCGGCTGCGAAGGGGCTGGCAGCGCGCGACCGTGGTAGCAGGACAAGCCGTCGTCACCCGATCCGACCGGGGAGGCGCGATGCCGAACAACTCCAACCCGACCTGGCCGCACTTTCCCCGACCGAGGGGCGGCCGAGGTGTCGGCGGCTGCGAATGGCTTTCCCTTCTGCCAGGGCAGGCCATTCACCACAGGTCGGGGAGATTCCGTGTGGCGCGCTGCCGGGGTTCGAAATATGTCGACCGGTCGTCTACTTTCCATATGTGACCGGTCGACTGGCGGCTGGTCCTCCCGCCGGAAGGACAGCCATGAACTCCTCTGTTCCGAAGGTCGCGGTCATCACCGGTGCGTCCCAGGGCATCGGTGCCGGATTGGTCGAGGCCTACCGCAAGCTCGGCTACGCCGTCGTCGCGACCTCGCGCAACATCGCTCCCTCCGAAGACTCCGACGTCCTCACCGTCCAGGGCGACATCTCCGACCCGGCGACCGCCGAGCGCGTCATCGCAGCCGGTCTGGAACGCTTCGGCCGCATCGAAACCCTGGTCAACAACGCCGGCGTCTTCGTCGGCAAGCCGTTCACCGAGTACACGCTGGAGGACTACGACGCGGTTACCGGCGTCAACCTGAGAGGTTTCTTCCGCATCAGCCAGCTCGCGATCGAGCAGATGATCCGCCAGGGTGGCGGCCACGTCGTCCAGATCACCACCAGCCTGGTCGACCACGCCAGCTCGGCGGTGCCCTCCGTGCTGGCCTCGCTGACCAAGGGCGGTCTGCAGTCCGCGACCAAGGCACTGGCCATCGAGTACGCCACCCGCGGCATCCGCAGCAACGCCGTCGCTCTTGGCACCATCAAGACCCCCATGACCGAGGGGTATTGGGACGTGCTCGCCGCCCTGCACCCGGTCGGCCGGATGGGCGAGGTCAGCGACGTGGTCGACGCAGTGCTCTACCTGGAGAACGCCCCGTTCGTCACCGGCGAGATCCTCCACGTGGACGGCGGCCAGAGCGCCGGCCACTGAGCCGCAGATGCACCTGTCGGCCGCCCTCCGATCTGCCCGAGTACGTCCTGTTCGGACCGCAACAAGAACACCCCAGCGCCCGGCAGACCGAACATCCGGACGCCTGCCATCCGAGCAGACGACCGGTCCACTCGACAAGAAGGTAAGGACATTCCCATGGATCTGAAACTCGAAGTCATCGTGCTGCCCGTCTCCGACGTCGACCGGGCCAAGGCCTTCTACGAGAAGGTCGGATTCCGCCTGGACCTCGACAAGACCGCCAACGAGGACTGGCGCGGCGTGCAGTTCACGCCGCCCGGCTCCGAGTGCTCGATCATCTTCGGCAACGGGATCACTTCGGCCGCGCCAGGCTCGGCTCAAGGCCTGTACCTGGTCGTCTCCGACATCGAGGAGGCCCGCGCGAAGCTCGTCGACCGCGGCATCGAGGTGAGTGAGATCTTCCACGACGCCGACTTCTTCTACCACGGCCACGAGGCCGGAGAGGTCACCCACCACCTCGAGGACCAGCAACGGCTCGTCGGCCCGCAGCCCGAGCGCGCCTCCTACGGCTCCTTCTGCACCTTCAACGACCCGGATGGCAACGGCTGGGTGCTCCAGGAGATCACCGAGCGGCTCCCCGGCCGCTGACATCATGCAAGGTTCCCGGTGATGCGGCGGCCGCGGCGGAACTCAACGGCGGCCAGCCGTTCACGCCCTCGACCGCAGCCTCCGCGGAGCGGTGAGGCCGCATCCCGGCACCGAACGCACGCCGACGACGGCACTGCTCGCAACCGGCATGGCAGGCGATGGGATCGAACGCTCCGTCTGCCAGTCGCCGGACGTCGAGCCACCGTCTCGCCACGTCACCTGGTAACTGGTGATCTCCCCGAACTTGTTCTTGCGTGGAACACAGCGCGCCATGACGGGAGGCCGGCGTCGGTGTTCCCGCTGTGGTCCCAAAAGTTCACCCTGGCCCTCCCGGAAGGGCAGACCGCTGGGCCGGCCGGTGAGGGAGGGAGCGGGGACGTGGTGTTACTCGAACGCTACGCCGGTGTGGACATCAGCAAGAAGGATGCTCTTCACGACCGGCGCGTGGCTGCCCCCGCCCTCATGCCCGGGCTCGCGGCAGCAGCCTGATCCGGAGCGGGGCACCCTCTACCCCTGGCCGGGCACGGTCTCGATCCGCACGCGGGCGACCGTGCCCGGCCCTTCCAGCACCAGCAGTTCGGCTCCCGGACGCATGTGCGGAAGCGCCAACTCGGGCACGAGGAATCCCACCAGGCAACGCCGGTGATCGTCGTCCAATCGCTCGGTCTCCTGCAGCAGGATGCTCAGTTGGTCCGCCGAAGCCGGCCACCCCCGATGGACTTCCTCCTCGCCGCCCTGGACGAACGTCGCTGCTCGGACGAGATCGAAGCGCTCCGGAATGCGGCGAGCTCACCGACGACGACTTCGAGGACCACTTCATCGACGACGTCATCGTGGATGACATCGGCGAAGGAACCGACGGGTGGACCGGCGACGGAAGCCCCTACTCCGTCGAGCTCAGGTAGCCCAAACGATCCCGCGTTCCTGGCGCTGACCTGGGGATTCACGGAACTGCGGACAGAGCCCTGAAGATGGCCACCACCTCCAACTGCCTCACTTGCACGTTCGAGTCAGACGCGAGGTTGTGCACGAGTCGCGCAGCCTCGCCCCGTCGCAGCCTCAGGCGGACTGTTCTTGCTGTCCGATCTGGCGGATCGCCTCCAGCGGGAAGGGGGTTGCCCGGCTCTCCTGCTGGAATTGGTGATAGAAGTCCCCCATCACTTCGGCGATCGGCGCGTAGCGGACAAGTACTGCCGCGACCGCCGCTGGGATCTTTCCCGGGGAGACCCCCTGTGCGCAGGTGCGCACAAACGCTTTGCGTTCTTCCGGTTGGTATCCATGCAGAGCGACGGCCAGCCAGTTCACCAAATACGTGACGGCGTAGCACTGGTCGTAGGTGCGGTGCCGGTCGAAGAAGTCGACCTCGTCCTGTGTGAGCTCGAAGCGAGAAGAGATCGCGAGGCCGTAGTCGGCGAAGAAGAGCCGCCGGCCGTCGGTCAGGATGTTCTCGAAGTGGGCATCGAAGTGGAGCAGCCCGCGGGCGTTCATGAACGAGATTCCGGCTTGCAGCTCGTTGTCCACCATGGCGCAGGCCCGCTCGGCCACCTCGTCACCGGCGCCCATCTGGACGCCCAACCAGTCGTGCAAGTTCTGCGGGATGTACTCCAGGAACAGCATGAGACTGGCCGAGGACTGTTGAAGAGCCTCGATCCGGCTGCGTACCTCCGCTCCGCCTCCCCAGTAGGCGACAGCTCGTTCCACATCGGCCAGTTCCTCGGGAAGCGGCTGGCCAAGATCTGGGAGCACCCGCCAGTGGTACATCAGGGGGAAACCCTCGTAGTCTCCGGTGATCACCCAGTTCGTCGTCATGGTGTGCACGGATAGCTCCCGCCAGGCTCCGAACCCCGGGCCGCCGATACTGCCGACGCCGTAGTGACAGAAGACCGGCAGTCCGCACAGATTCGCCGTGGAGTGAACGTTCTCCGACCGCCGCTCCAGATCGGTCAGGCGTATCTGCTTGACAAAGACCGAGGCTCCGTCGACTTCAAGCAGTACGGCCTTCCCGCCGATGCCGGAACCGATCGGTGTGGCGGCGTTCACTAGCTCGCGCAGTCTGCGATCACTGCACAGCGCCAGCGATGTGGAAACGGCACCGTGGGCGGCCAGACGGGCACTATGGGACATGTCAGCGCGCTTCAACTATGCCTCCAGCTGGGCACCCGCCTCTCCTGCACCACTTCAAAGAACACCCCGGCAGGAACTGCGAGCCACCCTCTCACGTCGAGGACCGATGATCCGCTCCCGGAGCACTGACGGCTGCCGCAGCGACCCAGTGACATCAATTCAGATCAACATGGATCACGAGAAGACCTCTCGAGCGACTCGGCGGCGAGTACGTCAACGCGGTGTACACACTCAACCGGGTACAGAACGGCGACCCCTTCTACGTGAAGATCACGAACTAGCTGAAAGGCTCCGATTAGTCATGGCGCTTCTCGCCGAGCATCACATCACTGCAACCCCCGGCCGCCGCGTCCTGGAGGTCTACGACGCGGACGCCTTCCTCGGCGACAGCGCCGCCCTGGACGCCGCCGAGGTACAGGTGGTGGCGGGAAACCGGTACCACCTGTACCTCCTCAGCCTGCAACCCGACATGCCCGTCCAGATCACCATCCGCATCTGGGAGACTCCGCCCAAGCCGTCGGCCGACGCCGAAGGCCACGTCGACATCAGCCTCGAGTCCGAAACGGGCATCCTCGTCGTGGGACAGCTCGACCGCGGCCCCGCCCCCGACGACGTCATCCTGCCCCGTCCAGGCGTCTACGAGGGCCACGTCTGGTGGACCGACCGGCAAGCGGCAGGCGCCTACTACGACACCACCATTGCCCAGCTCCCCGAAGAGGCCCCCGACAACTGGCTCACAGAGGCATGGGACAACTGCCCCGTCACCGAACGGTACATCTTGGACCTCGCCTACAGCCGGGAGCCAGAACCTGTTGACGACGACGAGGACTGGGCCTAGAGGTCGGGGGGATCCAGCCGAGCCGCACCAGGGGGCAAAGTCGGTAGGACCCTCAGAGGCGGAGCGCCGATCGCGCTATCTGATCGACACGAGGGGCTGATGTTCCGAAGACGGGAGAGCCCGCGCCGGTGGTAAGGCAGGGTGGGCTCTCGGGTGCTACTTGGCGCACGGGGGCCAGTCGGCCAGTGTTCTGACGATCTCGAAGACGAACTGCTGGAGCCGGTCCGACAGGAACGGTCAGGCAGCACCGTTGCGCAAGGCGAGCTGACCTCGCCACATGGCGGCCGCATGGCTGCTGCCCGCTGGAGAGCGCTGCTGTTCTGCTGCTCCGGAACGATCCAATTGGCCTAGGGCGTGTATCGGAAGCGGATCATGTACATAGGGTGTCGGCATGTCGCTGAGCCACATAGCCCTCTCGTCCGGTCGTTCGATCGAGCTCACCGAGCTGCGGATGTCTTCGACCTATGGGGGGATGCTGGAGGGCTATCCGTGCCAGCGCATCAACGACATGAAGGTCAGTGGCCTCCTGCGACAGGCCGAGCACGCGTACTCCTTCGCGCCGGTACATCTCGTTTTGCCCTCCCGCGAGTATCCGGACCAGACTGCTGGCGCCTTCGGCCCCGTTGAGGTGCTGCCTTCCGTAGCTTGCATCGGTGTTTTCGGCTCTACAGCAGTCGATCCTGAACTCGACGCAGTGCTGCACCGCTCCGCTCTCATCGTGGCCTGGTTCCAGGCCACCCCGGATGTCCCGTCGGGCGAGATTGCTGATCTTGCTCTTCGCAGCATTTGCTGGGAGGAGCTGGCCCAGGACTACGAGCTCTAGGGACACGTGCTGATCACAGCCACTCGTTGATGGCCGCTACGAGGACAGTGGCCTCATGGCGGACCGCGAGCTTGTCGTAGCGGGTGGCCACGACCAGGGCCTCGTCGGCCGAGCTTTGGCCCACCAGGGATGGCGGCGAGGTGATCCTGTTCGATGGGATCCTGGAGATTTTCGCGGGCCGGGGCGTCAACGTCATCTTGCAGTGACGACAGGTCGCGCCGAAGGGGGCGGCGGACGCCGAGGTCATCCGCCAGGGGTCGCCGTACCTCAGTTCCTTTTCGGGTGTGGGACGACCTGGCCAGCACGAGCAACGAGTGACCCTACGAGGCTCCACTTGATCGGTGGCTTGGCGGTGGTAGGCGGTGAGGGCGTCTCGAACAGGGCGAGGCAGGGCCGACCGGTGCCGGGCGGTCTGTTCGCTGAACAGCGGTCGTCTGGTGCTCAGGACTCTTTGCCTGGACCAAGAGCTCTGCGAACTTCAGCAGCCATTGATCCGGGCTAAGGTCGGCTGTTTGCTCAGCGAGCTGGAGGATCCCGGCATCACGCATGCGTGCATCTGGGGTGGCTGTCGCCTCTGCCGTGCCCCGGCACACCTCATGCCTCAGGCGTCAACCGATGTAAAGGTTGAAGACAAGGTCAGAGCTTGCCCCCGACGAGGACCGTGCGGTGGCCGCCCAGTGCGCGTGAGAATCCGTTGAGGAAGCTGGGGCTGAACTCGGGCCAGTCCCAAAACTCAAAGCCGAGGTATCCGAAGGCGTAATAGTCATCGGCCCAAGTCCACGCAGTCAAGTCACCAGGTCGCCGGCAACGTGGGCAGGCAACGGTGGCGTCGCCTGTGTCGTGCCAGGCTCCTATGGCCTTTCCGAAGGGTTCCCACGCGCCTTCGATGGTGTCCCACTCGTCGGTGTACAGGTCTACCCGGCCGGCACAGTGGGGGCACACTGCGAACATGGCATCACCCTGGCCACCGGTGAAGACGGTTCGGCCAGTCTCGATGTTGAGGCCGTCGCTGGGCTCCCAGTCCTCTTGGCCGACCGCCTTGGTCCAGAAGGGCCCGGGCGGATGCCCCAGCGGAGCCCCGAGAACGCAATCGGTGAGTTCAGCTCGGACTATCCCTTCCCTCACCAGCCACTCGAGGCCACTGGCTGCCCGACTTCGGACGTCTGCACGCGTGGCGTCCAGATCAACGATGGTTTGGAAGTGGTTTCCCATGAGGGAGACAGTAGAAGACACCACCGACAGCGAATGTGGGTCAGCACCTCCCTGCGCACCCTGGAGCGATGCGCAGCGTCCGGTAACAGCACCTGCCCGTAGCCGTGGTGTCAGTGGAGCACGACCTGTACCGGGCCGGCCTCCAACAGCTCGTCTCGGGTTCGGACAGCCCAGGGACGCGTGAGCGCACAGGATGTTTCCTCGACTCCTTGCGTTGTCCGCACGGCGTCTGGCGCCAGGGCGTCTGGAGGAATTCGCCACCACAAGGGAACGGCTTCCCGTGCGTCAACAAGAACAGCGGACCGAACTGAGAGATGTGCGGAGGCACGTGGAGCACCTGGAGACGATGGTGGTGGCATCGTAGTCCGGTTCACCCCTGCTGGCGCGCCGTTGTCGTCCGCATCAACGCTTGAACGGGGATCGGTCGACGACCACGGTTAGGGAAGGTACTTGGCGAGACTGCGCGGAGTCCGCTTCTGGTTCGCCCGTACACCCGGCAGCTGCCTCCGCGTCCGCGTGGGCCGCCAAGTAGGAAGGACGCGTTGTTCGTGTTCCAGGAAGCCCCGATCTACCGACAGCTCATCACGGAGCGCGGCGATATTCCGGCGCAGGTGCGTGATGAGGCTGATCGGATTCGTAGGGATCTTCAGCGGGTGATGCCGCAACTGCGCGGTCCTGCTTCCCCTGTGGCCGAGCGCGTGTGGCCGGACGAACTCGCAAGTCGGGCGCTGTTCCCCGGCCTGCAGTCGGGCTGAGTCCCAGCAGAGCGTGTCGAGTGTCCGGGTGTAGCCGGGCCGGGCCGACGCCGTCGCCACTGAGGGCACAGTGGCCTGCAGAACACGTTGCGGCCCGTCGGTGAAGCCGACTCCCGGACACCCCGGTCAGTTGGAAACATAGCTGTCCGGGGGTCCGTGCAGTTCAGGGCTATGACCGGCCGCTGGACACCTGGGACACTCCTGTCCGGAGTCGCAGTGCTCGGTCCGATCAAGCGGCGTCGATTCGGTCGAGCAGAGCCTGAGCCTCGACTGTGCGGCGATGGTCCGGGCCGAATGAGGCGAGACAGGCCTCGTGAGCGGCTGCGGCCTGAATCCGAGCTTCGGTGTAGCGGTGCAGTCCCAGGAGGGCGGCGGCTACGACCACCTCGATGGCGCCGGTCTCTGGGCGGATCTCTCCCGCGGGCAGGCTGCGGCACAGCCCGTGGACGTGCTCCGCCTCGGCGAGGGCCTCCTCGTGGCGGGCTTGGCCGTTGAGGCTGCGTGCCAGGCCGAGCCGCAATGCCAGAGTCAGCCGGTCCGGTTCAGGATGGGCGCCCAGGGCCTCGCGGGCGCGTTCCTCGGCCTCCGGGTGGCGCCCCTGCGCGCTGAGAGCGAAGACCAGCCCGTTACTGGCGGCCCTGACTACGTTTTTCAACTCCCCTGTACCGCGGCTCGCCATCTGGGCGACGGCCGCGCACTCTGCCTCACACTCGGCGTACTGACCGAGCGCGGCCAGCGTCTGGGCGCGGTCGGAGCGCAGTTTGAGGGTCTGCCAGTGATCAGCTCCGAAAGTCTTTCCGACGGCCGGCAGCACTTCGTCGTATATGGCGAGTGCGTCGGCATGGCGGCCCTGGGCGCCCGTCGCGTTCGCGGTGATGCTCAGTGCCAGCGGTGTGTACGTGTCATCGGGTGGCAGCGACCGGGCCACGGCGCGGGCCTCGGTCACCGCCTCTGCGTAGCGCCCGGCCCTGTACAGGTCCATGGCCCGCGACACAGGGGGTTCACTATTCCGCTTGGCGCGCGGTCGGAAGAGCCTCATGGCCGGAGGACCATACACGTCGCAGTATGGAGTGTGGGATGCGGTCCTCGGAATCTGTCATGTGACCTAGATCCTGCGGGGGTGGTGTCGTTCTCCCTGGGTACCGTGACGCGGTATTCCGCTCGCGTGGCGGCCAGTCATGCGACGTGCTGATCGCAGGGATGACTTGTGGTGTGTGTCTGCGCGGGGTCGGGTCGCCTGCGTGAGGAGTCCCGCACGCAAGGGACCCGACCCCGCAGGTGTCGCGGCCGGCCGGGGGCCGGGCCGGTGGGATGTGCTGCGGGCGCTTCATCCCGCTGGGACACCGCTTGCACGCAGAACGCACTGTGCAGGTCTTGTCCGGCAGTTGAGTGGACACTGCGATCCGGCACGATGCCGGGGTTGACCTTGTGCACTGACATGGGTGATCAGTTCTCGTCTGCTGCTGTCAGTTGTCGTGGGGGGTGAGGTGGAGGGAGAGGCTGTTGATGCAATAGCGCTGGTCGGTGGGGGTGGGGAAGCCTTCTCCTTCGAAGACGTGTCCGAGGTGTGATCCGCAGCGGGCGCACCGTACTTCGGTCTGCACGATGCCGTGGGCGCGGTCTTCGGTGAGTTCGACTGCGTCGTTGTTCTTGGGGCCGTAGAAGGAGGGCCAGCCGCAGCCGGAGTCGAACTTCTCTGTCGAGGTGAACAGTTCGGCGCCGCAGGCGCGGCAGGAGTAGACGCCTCGCGTCTTGGTGTCGGTGTATTCGCCGGTGAAGGCCATCTCTGTAGCGGCGCGGCGTAGGACTTGGTACTCGGAAGGGGTCAGCTCGGCGCGCCACTGCTCGTCGGGCTTTTCGATGTCATACGGCACAGAGATCGGTCCTCACAAATGAGTCGGGAAGGTGTGTGTTTCACCGCGGCGTACTGGTCGTCGTGGCGGGGAGGGGTGTCAGGCGGCCGGGTTGTCCGGGGGGCGCAGTTCGTCCGCGTACGAGACGGAGATGCGGCGCATCAGGCCGTCCTCGGTGATGTCGTACTGGCCCAGACGCCACAGCGGCGGCGAGTACGCGTGGATGGACACCGCGTCGTCGGTGGCCCCGGTGAGCCGGTGGATGTGCTCGGGGCCGAAGCTGAAGGACTCGCCGGTCCCGACGGTGACGGACAGGTGACTGCCGCCTATGCGTGGGTTGGACTCGCTCAGCGCGCCCTGCACCACGCTGACCGCGCCGGACGAGATGTCGTGGTCGTGCCAGCCGGTGTCGTTCGCCCGGGTCCAGCACAGCAGCCACACGTCGACGTACTCGTCACGGTGCAGGGAGGCGTAGTGCCGTGCCTCGTCACAGAAGGCGACCTGCTCGCGCCAGAGGTCGGGGCGGGTGGCGAGGGTGTCGACGAGTTCCTGGAGTTCGCGTTTGTCCAGGGTGCGGTCCGGGAGCAGGTCGTAGGGCATGGTGCTCTTCCTTCGGAGGGTGGCCCGCGAGGGGCTCGGGGGTTTCCGCGCAGCAGACCCCGGGGGACTGGGGGCGTGCGGGGTGGTGTCCGTGCCGGGGTTGGGCACGGCCAGTGCGGCGCAGGGGTGGTCGCCGGCGTCGGTACCGGCGGCTGGGGCGAGGGTCGTCTGCGGCGTGTGTCTCGTGAGGGGGTCGTCGGCGGTTTGTGTCCCGTGCGGGGACCTCTCATACAAGAACGCCTGGGGGAGGGGCGGGTGGGGTGGGCACCTGGTGCTGGGTGTGGGGTCAGTCGTCGAGGTTGCGCCATATGTTGTCGAAGGCTGCCTGTTCGATGCGGCGGCGTTGTCGTTCGGCTTCGAGTTCCTGGAGGGCTGCACTCACGGCGTCGAGCACGCTCTGCACGGCGTAGTCGCTGATGTCGGGTGGATCTGTGGTGTGGGGGTGTCGGATGCCGAGGTTTTCGGCGAGGGTGCTCAGGACGGGTTCTGCCGTATCCCAGCGTTCGGCCGCGTGATGGCGGGGTGGTGAGTCGACGAGGACTGTCTGCTTCTTGCGGAGGAGGTGTCCGCGGCGTCGTGCGAGGACCCCTTCTGTTTCGAGGGCGGCCATGTATGTGTCGGTCAGGTGTGTGCCCCGGCGCCACAGGAAGTCGGCGATCGTTTCGTAGGGTTCGGTCATGACGAAGGAGGCGGCTGCTTCTTTCAGGAGGGGGTCCGCCGGAGCGGGCAGGTGGCCCGGGACGATACGGCCGCCGTCGAGGCGGATGGTCGGGGCTTTCAGGAGATCGATCAGTTCGGCGCCTGCGAGGGCGAGTGACAGTTCACCCGTACGCACGGCTCGGCTGTCGTCCTGGTCGAGAGCGGTGATCAGCAGGTCCCGTGGCGTTGTGGTGCGGGTGTTGCTCATTGCGCTCGCTCGCTTTTCCGATCCACCCTCAGAGGGGCGGGAACCAACTTCTGTGTGGATGACGCCCGGCCCGTCAGGGCCGCCGGCCGTCTGGGCCGCCAGGCCTTCACATCGTGTTGAACTCTTGGGCGTCCCGGAGGGGTGTGTTCGGCGTCGGTTTCGCAGGGGGCGTACAGGGTGGGGGTGGGACATCGGGCCGTTGCTCCGGTTGATCGGCGCGGCCTGGTGCGGCCTTGCTCCTGTTGTCCGTCGCCGTCTCATGATGGATCCGGGCGGGCGCTCTGGGGATCAGCCGGGTGACTGTGTTGCAGGGCGGGCGATGTCGGGCTTCCTAGGTCACGTGACGTGTCGGTCGCCGGGCAGGCCCTCAGTCATCGGTGTGCCCGGGTGGGTGCAGTCTTGACAGCGCTGGCCGGGGCGGCATTACTGGTGATCGGGTGGCTCGGCCGGCGGTTGTCTGCGGGTGTGGCGCCCTTGGGCGGCGGCGGACCGTGTGCAGGCCCGGTGGTTGGGGGAGTGCCTGCACAATCGGCTGGTCGGTTGCCGGGAGCCGTACAGGTCAGGGCTGCTGTGCCGGTGGCCCCGGTGTTCGCGAGGGGATTGCCGTCCCGTCCGGTCCGCGTGCCCGTGTGCGGCGGCGGGGTGTGGGGCGGACCTGTTCTTGGCCGGTGTTGTCGGGGTGGGTGCCGTGGTGTTCGGCCCGCAGACAACCAACCTTTCCCGGAACTGCGGGTGTATGTCGTAGGTGTGCGTGTGTGCGTGTGTGCGTGTGCCGGTGCCGGGCCGGGGCATCACCGTGTGTCTTCGCCTGCACGTGTTCGGGCGGTTTAGCATGTCGGCCGGCCGGAGGGCCGGCGCCGGCTTTTCTCTTTGATCGATACGTTTCTCGCTCTGATTCGGCCTGGCCCGAAGGACGACTTTTGGAAGGATCGCCCAGGCTGTCATGGTCTACCGCATTCATTTCACGGTTCAAGATCTGGCCCGGACGCGTGTGGCGCAGGCGCCGATGCCGTTGCACGAGCTGGAGCTTGCGGCGCGGGCCCTGCAGAGCCGGTGTCGGCCCGCCCGGCTGGATGCCTGGCGCCGTCGTGCCCGCGCACAGCTGTCCGCCCAGGCTCGCGCGGTGCTGGCTTTGATGCCTGCTGTGGGCTGTTCGCCGGGCTTCCTCAGCCCGGCCAGGGCGGGGGCGATCGAGGAGCTTTTGGAGCAGGTGCGCAGCACACCGCGTGAGCAGGTCAGGGCGAGTGTGCTGGAGACGGCGCGGTGTCGTCCTTCGCTGCCCGTGTGGGCGCGCCGTCTGGCGGACGATGCCGCGTTGTTCGCCGAGCTGTGCACGGGGCTCGGTGATCTCCATGCGTGTCTGCTCGCTCCGCAGTGGGGCCGGTTCACCGAGCAGTTGGCGGTCGACCGGACGCTGCGTCTGCAGCAGTTGCTGACCGGTGGTGTCGAGGAGTTGCTGACCCGGGCCAATCCTCAGTGGATGCGGTGGAAGGCGCCGGTTCTGGAGGTCCGGATGGTCAGCGGATCCGAGCGGGATGTTTTCCTGGACGGTGAGGGGCTGCTGCTCGTTCCGTCGATGTTCGGCGCCCGCGCCGCCGTGACCGGGGGCCGGCCTCTTGTGGTGAGTTACCCGGCCTGTCCGGACCAACGTCCCGGTGACCTCACCCCCCGTGCGTGTGTGCCGGGTCAGGGGCGTGTGCCAGGTGTGTCGATGCTTTTGGGCCGCACGCGTACGGCGGTGCTCACCACCATCGCGGAGCACGAAGGGTGTTCCACCAAGGAGCTGGCCGCTCGTGCGGGTATCGCACCGGCGAGTGCCAGCGAACACGCCACCGTTCTTCGCGAAGCCGGACTGATCTGCTCGCTGCGCCACCGCAATTCAGTGCTGCACAGCCTTACTCCCCTCGGCCGGGCCCTCCTCGATGTGCCGGGGGACGGCTGAGGACGCGCGCCTGTGGCGGGTGCTGTGAACGGGTGGGTTCATCGTGTCCGGGTTCCGTCTGCCCGGCTCGGCGGAGATGCGTTGTGGCGGGGCGGCAACTGCTGTCCGGTGCGGCCGGATGTGGCCGTATACAAGATCGTCGCCGGCGTCTCGCGGTCACCGAAGCGTCGTCGTCCGCCGCCCTGCGGCGATGCGGTGCTCGCGGCACCGCATCCTCGAACAGCTTCCACGGGCCGTCGGACACCAGGCGCCCGACCGTCACCATGCCGGAACGACGACGCCTGGGGCCCTTGGGACATGATCGGGGTGTCGGCTTGCGGGCGCTTGGTGCAGCCTGGTTCGCCTGGCTGCGGCGAGGGCCCACCGCCGCATTCGCGCGAGGCGCCGTGACCGGCGATCTACCGACCGTGCTGAGGATGATCGGGCCGCGCGCGGAGCCGACACGCCGATCGGGCTGTCTGGACCCGAGTGGGGAAGGCGGGCTCGGTACGGCCCTTTTCATGGACCACAAGGACCGTCGTCGACGTCTTGGCGTCGATCACCGTCAACGCTCACCTGGACCGTTGCATGGGACAATCTGCAGGGACAAAGCCCTGTCTGTGGTTCCCCGTTTGTGCGAGGAGATCCCCCTGTGCCCGCGCGTCGTGTCCTGGTCCTGCAGCACCTTGAGGTCGAAAGGCCGGGGCTGATCCTGGAGGTGTTGGGCGGCAGCGGTCTCGACGTCGACATCCGCAACCTGGTCGACACGCCGGGCGCCTCGGCGAGTGATCTGCCGCTCGTGTCCGAGCTGGCGGGGCTGGTTGTGATGGGTGGTCCCATGAACGCTGATGACCTGGCGGGACATCCGGCCTTGAAGTGGGAGCGGGAGCTCTTGGCCCAGGCGCTGAGGTCCGGGACTCCGACGCTGGGGGTGTGTCTGGGAGCTCAACTCCTGGCCCGTGCCCTGGGCCTGGCGGTACGGACGGGTGCCGAGCTCGGTCACGGACGCGAGATCGGCTGGTTTCCGCTGGACGGCGTGGACCGTGACGATCCGGTCGTCGGCCCGCTGGCTGATGCCCCCGCCGTGCTCCATTGGCACGGCGACCGCATCGTGCCCGCTGACGGCATTCGCGTTCTGGCCCGCACCGACACCACCTTGTGCCAGGCATTTCGGGCCGGGCCGGCCGCCTGGGGCCTTCAGTTCCATCTGGAGGTCACTGCCGGCCTTCTGGACGAGTGGCTCGCCCAGACGTCGTTCGCCGGCGAGGCCAGGGACGTCCTTGGCCCCGATGCCGTGGCCCGGCTGCAGGCGGACGCCCGCGCCGCTGCCCCGGCCCTGCGCCCGTTGGCCGAGCGGAGCCTTGCCCACCTGCGTGACCTCTTCGTGGAACGCGCCGACCGCTGGCAGTAGCCGTCCGGCTTGGCGCCGGTCGCAGTGAGGCTGGGCCAGGGACGTCCTGCTCCGTCAAAGGCAGCGGACCGTAGGAGGTCCACAAGAGTGCACCCCGGGTGGCCCCGAAAACTTGCGTAGGTGCCCCGGTGGCAGCAGCTCCAGTAGCTCACGACCCGGCGTTGAGTACGCGCGACGGAGGCCGGGTTGTTCACGATGAACTTGCCCGTGAGCGAGGCGGCCGCAGGTGCCGGGCGCGGTGAGATAGTCCGGGCCGGCGCCGACGGTGCTTGGGCCCGGCCGGCCGTGTCGGCGCCCGTCCAAACGGCACACAGGAACGGGTCCGACATTCAGTCCGCCGGCCGGCGGTGGTGTGCTTGCTGGTTCCCCAAAGGCTCCCGTTCGGCGAGGGGGGGTGTCGTCTCTTTGCGTGTGAAGCCCTGGCTGTGTGTGGGGAGTTGCGGGTGTCTGTGTGAAGGGGACGGTCACCGGCCTGTACGGGTTACGCCATGCCGCCCGGCACGTGATGACGGCCTGGTGTGGTCCTTGCGCATTGCCGCTGTTCGGGTGAGGCCGAACCGGGCGGTCTGGTGTGGTCCTTGTGGAATGTCGTTGTTCGGGTCAGGCCGAATCAGGTCGAGTCGGTGGCGTTGATGGGTGAGGGTGAGCGCACAGTCAGCAGGAGTCGACGGCGCGCGGGTATCTGGGCGGCCACGAGTCGGTCATGCAGTCGCATGACCGGTGTGAACCCTGGGTCCGGGCGCATGGTCGGAAGCATGAGCCCCCAGGCGATGGTGCGGGATGCTCGGCGGCGTGCGGGCTTTTGCGTTTTCGCTCCACTCGAGGGGTCTTCTTGCCCAGCGTTCCCATTTCCCGGCCGGGGCCGATCGTGTTTGCCGCGGTCGCTGCTCTGGCGATAGGGGTCCTACCGGCCACCGCCGCGGCGCGCGCGGACACCGGTGCCCTGTCCTTTGCCGGTGCCGGACACCAGTCACCCGAAGGCGGTGGCACCCGCAGTGTCACCCTGATCACCGGTGACAAGGTCACGATCGGCACCGCCGGCGACGGCACCACTGTCCGGTCCTTCGAAGGCGCGGACGGCAGGGCGACCGGTTTCCACACCTCGGTCGTCGAGGGTGCGACGTATGTCTATCCCGACGCCGCGCTGCCCTATGTGAGTGCCGGCAAGCTCGACAAGCGGCTGTTCAACGTGACGCAGTTGATCGCTGACGGCTATGACGACGCGCACGCCGCTGCGTTGCCGCTCATCGTCCGCTACACCGATGCCGCCGCCAGGTCGCGGATTCGGCCGAAGCCGGCCGGGGCGACTGCTGTGCGCCGGCTGGACAGCATCCAGGGCGCGGCGCTGAAGCAAAAGCGCGGGCAGGCGCCGGTGTTCTGGTCCGCGCTCACCGCAGGTTCCGCGACGACGGCCCGATCGGCGGCGAAGCCGGCCTTCGCGGGCGGCATCGCCAAGATCTGGCTCGATGGCAAGGTGAAGGCGGCCCTGGCCGACTCGACCGCCCAGATCGGCGCGCCGCAGGTCTGGACGGAAGGCAACACGGGCAAGGGCGTCAAGGTCGCCGTGCTCGACACGGGCGTGGACACCGAACACCCCGACCTGGCCGGGCAGATCGATGCCACCACCAGTTTCGTGCCGGACGATGAGGAGATGACCGACTACGTCGGCCACGGCACCCATGTCGCCTCGACGATCGCCGGCAGCGGCAAGGCTTCCGACGGGAAGGAGCGGGGTGTTGCGCCCGGCGCCCGACTGGAGGTCGGCAAGGTCCTCGACCGGCGGGGCAGCGGACAGGAGTCCTGGATCCTCGCGGGCATGGAATGGGCCGCCCGCGACGCACAGGCCAAGATCATCAACATGAGTCTGGGCGGAGGCGGCGACGCCGACGACCCGATGAGCCAGGCGGTCGACCGGCTCAGCCGGGAGACCGGCGCGCTCTTCGTCATCGCGGCGGGCAACAGCGGCCCCGACCCGTACTCGGTCGGCAGCCCCGGTGTTGCGGACGCCGCGCTGACCGTCGGCGCCGTCGACGCCGAGGACAAGCTCGCCGAGTTCTCCAGCCAGGGCCCGCGCAGCGGCGACGCAGGGCTGAAGCCCGAGATCACCGCCCCCGGCGTCGACATCGTGGCGGCCCGTTCCAAGGACAGTTCCGGCTCGGGCCCGTACACCACGATGAGCGGCACGTCGATGGCCACCCCGCATGTGGCTGGTGCTGCCGCACTGCTCGCCGCCACTCACCCCGACTGGAGCGGCCCGCAGCTCAAGGACGCGCTGGTCAGCAGCACCAAGGCCACCAAGGCGTACACGCCGTACCAGGCGGGCAGCGGGCGCCTGGACGCCCTCGCGGCCGTGCACGCCTCGGTCTTCGCGACCGCCAGCGCCTACTCCGGCTTCCACGCCTGGCCCACGAAGCCCGCGCAGAGCGACGTGCAGAAGGTGACCTACACCAATACCGGCGATGCTGCGGTCAGCCTCGACCTCGCCGTCGACGCAGCCGCGCCCGCGGGGGCGTTCACCCTCTCCGAGAACCGGATCAGCATCCCCGCGCACGACAACACCTCCATAACCCTGACCGCGCAACTGGACCTGGTGCCCGCCGACCGGCCGGTCAGCGGCATGATCACCGGTACGGACAGCACCGGAGCAATCCGGGCCCGGACCCTGATCGGCGCTGCCAAGGAGGGCGCGCGCCACCACCTGAAGGTGGTGGCGAAGGACCGTTGGGGCGCGCCGCTGAGCGGCTACTTCGTCCTCACCGCGGAGCACTTCTCCGGCACCTACCGTCTCGACGAGTCCGGCACCGACACCCTGCGGGTGCCCGCCGGCAGCTACAGCGGATGGCTCATCGCCGACGTGCAGGGGGCCAACGGGCCCCACTCGCTGGGTATGGCGATGCTCAGCTTCACCGACGTCCAGCTGGACCAGGACCGGACCGTGACCCTGGACGCCCGCAAGGCCCGTCAGATCCTGGCCCGCACGCCGCAGCAGACCACCGCGGTCGCTCCGCGGCTGGACATCAGCCGCCGCTGGGGCGCAGGCCGCTTCGATGAGACCTCGATGCTGCCCGGCGAGGCCTACGACAGCGTGTGGGCGCTGCCGACCGGCAAGAAGGTCACCGACGGCGAGTTCGAGTTCGGTGCCCGTTTCCGCCTCGAGCAGCCGGCACTGAGCCTGGCCACGAAGACGCAGACCTTCCATGACCCGCTGGTCAAGCGCGCGGCCGAGCCGCTGCCGGCCGGCACCCGGCAACTGACCGCCGTCTTCGCCGGCGAGGGCACGCCCGAGCAGGTCGCCGCACGCACCGTCCGCGGCAAGGCCGTGGTGGTGCGGCGCAGCAACACCGTCACCATCGAGGAGCAGGCGAAGGCCGCTGCGGCCGCGGGCGCACAACTGCTGCTGGTGGTCAACGACGGCATCGGCCGGCTGCAGCCCTGGGACGAAACGCTGTGGGGCCCGCAAAAGCCCGCTCCGCTGACGGTGGCGACGCTCGATGCCGACCAGGGCGGTGACCTGATCGACGCGCTCCAGAAGGGAGCGGTCACGCTGAAGGCCACCTCACACCCCACCACCGACTACCTCTACGACGTGGTGCACCACTGGACGGGCGCCGTTCCGGCGGACCCGACCTGGCAGGTCAAGCGCAGCGATCTGGCCCGCGTGGACGTCTCGTTCCGCAACCACCGGCCGGGCAAGGCGATGGAGTTCCGCACCGACGTGTGGCGGGGCTGGATCATCGCGAACATGGTGTCGGCTCCTGCCCAGGGTGAGCGGACCGACTGGGTCACCGCAGGCACCGACTGGGTGGAAGACGCCTTCATCCCCTCCGAGATGGGGCAGCACTCGATCGACATCCTGCACTACCCGGCCGGCAAGAGGGCCAAGACCAACTGGTTCGGGCCCATCCAGCGGCCCCGGATGGGGCCGCGGGGCTATCAGCCCGTGCGCTACCTCGACACCCTGTACATCCCCGCACCGGGGTGGGGTGACGCGGGCGGCCACGTCGGAGAGGCCCACGGCAACTACGACGTCAAGGACTGGATGTCGCTCTACCAGGGTGATGAGCAGCTCGACTGGGGCGACGCCGAGTTCCTGTCGGTTCCCGGGCGCGCCGCCGAGCGGCTGCCCTACCGGCTGGTGGTCGACAACGACCGGGCGGCCTGGGCCGGCCCGTACTCGACGCACACGCTGACCGAGTGGAACTTCACCTCCGCGGCCACCGGCGTCGAGTCGGCCGAGCCGCTTGCGCTGATCCAGCTCGACTACGCGGTGGACACCGACACGGCGGGCCGGGCGGACCGGCGTGCCGAGCTGACGGTGACCGCCTCCCACCTGCCCGGCACCACCGCCGCCGTCGGCAAGCCTTCACTCGAGGTCTCCTACGACGACGGGGCGACCTGGCACAAGGCCACCCTGAGCGGCAAGGGTGCGGGATGGCAGACCGCCCTGCACGCCCCGAAGTCGGCCGGCTTCGCCACGCTCAAGGTCACCGCCAAGGACAGCGCCGGCAACCGCGTCTCGCAGACGATCACCCGGGCCTTCGGCCTGCGCTGACGTCATCGGATGCAGCAAACCCCGCCGGGCGGGGCCGCAAGGAGGCGGCCCCGCCCGGCACTGCGCAAAGGCCGCCGACCGGCCGCAGATGCGGTGAGCACCCCCTGGCGGCCATCCGGACAAAGGCCACCATCCGTCGGGGTCCAGGGACATGCCCTGGTCCCCGAGGGCAGCCCCGACACATCCGCATCCGCATCTGGATACGGGCCATCGTCGTCCCCACGGCACCTGCTGAACGAGTTGGGAGCGTTGCTTCAGATCCATGACCGCACTGTCGACATCCCCTGCGTGTGGCCGCCCCCGTTTTGTCGGGCGCGACGCGGAACTGACGCGTGTGACGCAGGCGCTGCAGCATGTGCCTGCACTGGTGTTGGTGGAGGGCGAGGCGGGCATCGGCAAGAGCCGCCTGGTGCAGGAGGCCTTGGCGGCACTTGCCGACGAAGGTGCGCGCACGCTGGTGGCGGTGTGCCCGCCGTTTCGTGAGGCGCTGACCCTCGGCCCGATCGTCGACATGGCCCGCCAAGCCGCACCCAGCGGCGCCGATGTGGCGGGCCTGCACCTGTCGGCGTTGGCCGGCACGCTGCGGCCGCTGTTCCCGGAATCCGCGACGCCAACACCGGCCGGCCCGTCAACGACGCCACCGTCACGGACACCTCCGCCCAGGTCACCGACGCCTACACCACCGCGGTCAGCTCGGCCACCCCCGACGACCCCGGCCTGGCTGACGGCTTCTACTGGCTGTACAGCTCGACGGCGGCCCGCCACACACTCACCACGACCGCGCCGCGGTACACGACGGCCCGATCTGACGTCACGGTCTCCGACACGGTCTTCACCTACCACCCCACACTGCAGGCAGGACGGTTGAAGGTCACACCCGGCGAGGTCTCGCTGAAGACCGCACTGGGCGGCAGCGTGAGCCAGGACCTCACCCTCACCAACACCGGACACGCACCCCTGAGGGTCACGGTGGCCGAGCAGAGCGCCGTGCCGAGAACCACACCGAAGGCGGCCCCCGCCGACGGGTCGTGGCAGAAACTGCCCGACTACCCCGAGCCGGTCTTCTCCAACGTTGTCGGCTCCCACGCGGGCAGGACGTACTCGGTGGGCGGCCTCGACCACAACTGGGGAGGCGAACCGCGCCGAAGCGGTTACGTCTACGCGCCCGGCGCCGCGTCCTGGTCACCGATCGCCGACCTTCCGCAGCCGCGCGCCGGTGCCGCGGGCGCGTTCGTGGACGGCACCCTGTACGTGGCCGGCGGCACCTACGTGCCGGAGCGCGGCCAGAGCGGCATCGTCACCGCCACCACCTACGCCTACCACCCGGGCAGTGACAGCTGGTCGCGGGTGGCGGACGTGCCCGAGCCGCTGGAGAGCGCCTTCGCTGCCGTGCTCGACGGCAAGCTGTACGTGGCCGGCGGTCTCAATGCCCACTCGTCCGTAAGCTCAGCCGTCTACCGCTACGACCCCGCTCGCGACACCTGGAGCCGGATTGCCGACTACCCGACCGCCCTGCATTCGGGCGGGTGCGGCGGGGTCGTCGGCGCGATCGTGTGCGCGGGCGGCCAGGACTTGGAGGTCGTGGCGGCCACGTACCTCTACCACCCCAGGACCGACACCTGGTCGCGGGGCGCCGACATGCCCTACGCCGTGTCCGGCGCGTCCTACAGTTCCGCCAACGGCCGCCTCCAGGCGGTCGGGGGCTTGGCGTACGGCCCCGTCAGCCACGCGATGGAGCGCACAGACCGCGTGGTGCAGTACGACCCGGTCGCCGATGTCTGGACCCATCTGCCCAGTGCACCCGAGAGCGTCGTCTCCGGCGGGACGGGCACCGGTTGCGGGATTGCCCAGATCGGCGGGACGAAGAATCCGGGGTACTTCCAGGACGGCACGACCGGCGCGGCGATCCTGCCCGGGTTCGACCAGTGCGGCGGCGACGATGTGAGCTGGCTGTCGGAGAGCCGCACGACGGTGAAGCTGGCACCCGGCCGCTCGGCACGGATCCGGGTCACCGCAGACGCCAAGGTCCTCGCGGCCCCGGGCGGATACGCGGCCACCCTCTCCATGATCACCGACTCGCCGTACGTGTACCGGCCCGTCCCCGTCGCTCTGCAGGCGGACGCTCCCGCTTCCTGGGCGGAGATCTCCGGCAAGGTCACCGATGAGGCCACCGGCAGGGCCCTTCCCGGAGCGAGGGTTGCCGTGTCGCATGCGGGCGGGCATCCGGTCACGGTCACGACCGACAGCCGGGGCGGGTACGACGTGTGGCTGAAGGCGACCGCGCCGGCCGTCACCGTCACCGTCACCGTCAGCGACCAGGGGCACGGCAAGCGCAGCAAGAAGGTGAGTGTGAAGCGCAACAGCCCGGCGAAGGCCGACGTCGCCCTGTCGGGCAGATGACCGGTGCCGCGGCGTTTCGATACGGCCAGTGGCCGTACCGAAACGCCACGGCGCGCATATGGGATGCCCCCTGCCGGACACTTCCGGCGGGGGCGTTCCCGTTCGTGCGATCGAACCCCGGCGAGCGCGCCTGCGGCTTCCGGTGACGCCCGTGGTTTCCTGTGCCTCGTCGTACGGCAGCCCCGCGTCCGCTGTGCTTCAGGGGGGTGGTGTTTCAGCGGTTGGTGAGGTAGTCGGGGGTGGTGATCGTGGGGTCGAGGTCCCCGGCCGGCGTGGGTGTGCCGTAGGTCCGTTGGACGGGCAGGACGCCTGTCCAGTGGGGCAGGGCGAGGTCTTCGGGGTCGTCGTTGGGGTCGCCGGTGCGTACCTTGGCGCAGACCTCGTCGAGGTCGAGGGCGACGACGGCGGTGGCGGCGAGTTCCTTGGCGTTCGCGGGGCGGGAGTCGGCGGCGCGGCCGGGCACGATGTTCTCGATCAGGGCGTTCAGCGCGGTGGAGCGTTCGACGGGGTCGGTGACCTGGCGGGCGGTGCCGTGCACGATGACGGAGCGGTAATTGATGGCGTGGTGGATGGCGGAGCGGGCCAGCACGAGTCCGTCCACGTGTGTGACGGTCAGGCACACGGCGATGCCGGTGTCCTCGCCGGCGCAGCGCAGCGGCCGGGAGCCGACGGAGCCGTGCATGTAGAGCCGTTCTGCGACGCGGGCGTAGAGGGTCGGCAGGACGACGGGGGCGCCGTCGCGGACGAAGCCGAGGTGGCAGAGGTAGTCCGCGTCGAGGATCGCGTGCACCAGTTCACGATCGTAGGAGGCGTGCCGGCGGATGCGGGTGGGGACGGTGCGGTCCGTGGCGGTGTAGGCGTTGCCGGTGGGGGGCGGGGAAGATATAGCGCAATCCTTTTGAACTAGTGCATAATGGGTGTTGTGATAGGAGAGTACACGTTCACGGGTCGGGGTGCGGCGGAGATCGCAGCGAGCGTCGAGGAGGCCATCGGGCAGGGCACCCTCGCGCCGGGCGCCGCGCTCCCGCCGCTGCGGGAGCTCGCCGGCGCACTCGGCGTCAACCCCAACACGGTCGCCGCTGCCTACCGCCTGCTGCGTGACCGTGGCGTCATCGAGACCGCGGGCCGGCGCGGCAGCCGGGTGCGGCCGCGCCCGGCCATCACCGCGCACGACGAGATCCGTCTGGAGGTGCCGCCCGGCGTGCGTGACCTGTCCGACGGCAATCCCGACACCGCGTTGCTGCCCCCGCTCGGCGAGGCCCTGGCCGAGGCCGGTGCCCGGCACACCCGGCAGCCCATGCTGTACGGCCAGGCCCCGGTCGACGACGAGCTCGGCCGTCTGGCCCGCGCTGCCTTCGACGCCGACGGCGTCCCCGACGGCCCCGTCGGGCTCAGCTCCGGATCACTGGACGCCATGGAGCGCGCGCTTGCCGCGCATCTGCGGCCCGGTGACGCGGTGGCGGTCGAGGACCCGGGCTGGGGCAGCCTCTTCGACCTCGTCCCCGCCCTCGGCCTGCGGCCCGTCCCCGTCGGCGTGGACGACGACGGCCCGCTGCCCCACGACGTGGACAGCGCCCTGCGGCAGGGGGCGCGGGCGCTGATCGTCACCGACCGCGGCCAGAACCCCACCGGCGCCACGATCTCCGCCGCCCGCGCCCAGGACCTGCGCGCCCTGCTTGCGGATCACCCGCAGGTCCTCGTCATCGACGACGACCATGTGCACGGACTGACCGAACTGCCGCTTCATCCGCTCGCCGGCAGCACCCGGCACTGGATGCTCGTCCGTTCGATGGCCAAGGCCTACGGCCCGGACCTGCGCATGGCCGTCCTGACCGGCGATCCCCTCACCGTGGACCGGATCCGCGGCCGCTACCGCCTGGGCCCGGGCTGGGTCAGTCACCTGCTCCAGCACACCGTGACCCATCTGTGGCGCACCGGCGCGGTGGACGTGGCGGCGGTGTCCGCCGCCTATGCCGCGCGCCGCGACACGCTCGTGCAGGCACTGGCCGACCGCGGTGTGACGGCGTATGGCCGCAGCAGCATGAATGTGTGGGTGCCGGTTCCCGATGAGACTGGGGCGGTGACCCGGCTGCTGCAGGCCGGCTGGGCGGTCGCGCCCGGCGCTCGCTTCCGGCTCGCTTCACCGCCCGGCATCCGCATCACCATCTCGCCCCTGACGGCGGACGAGGTGCCGGCCCTGGCCGACGCCGTCACCGCCGCGATCCGCCCGCACCGCACCGGGCGTTTTGGCTGACGGATGGCATCGGGCGTCCGGCGCCTTGCCCCGCCCGCGGCCCGGGTCCCGGCGGGTCAGAGACCGGCACACCGGCACCGAGGGCCTGCCGGAGTGTGGTGATGGCCTGGGCCGTTGCCCTGCGGGCCGCCTCGGTGGACGACAGCGCGTCGAGCATGACGACGTCGTGGATGGTCCCGTCGTATGGGGCACGGTGACCGGCACGCCCGCAGCGCGCGGCTTCGCCGCGCAGAGCCTTGCCCTCATCCCGTACGACGTCGGCCTGTGCGGTGACGACAAGTACCGGGGGCAGACGGCTGGACTGCTCCTGGCCGGCCCGCAGCGGGCCGGCGGTGATCTGCGCGCGGCGCATCTCGCCGCTCGTGTGCGGGTCCCACAACCACTGCACGGCATCGCGGCGCAGGACACAGCCCTCAGCCAACCGGTGACAGGCGCCGGCCTCGAAATCGGTGTCGGTGACGGGCGGGACCAGTGTGCACAGGCACCGGAATCCGGCGCCGGGCAGACGATGTCCAGTGACCGTCAAGGGCCGTGGCGGTGCAGCAGTCGTACGCAACTGCGTGCGCCCCGACTCCTGCGGGAGCGTCTGCGCATCAGTCATGTGACTGCGGATGGGCACTGCATCCTTCACACGCCACCACCGCGGAACGGTGAAACCGCCGCCCTGCGGCGTGCATCCCTTTGTTCGCACTGCCGCGGGTTTGTTCGCCGAGCCGCGGGCGCATGCCGGTGCCACTTTTCGGTCGCGCCGCTGGCCGGCCGCGAACCCCTGCGGCCGGGAACGCCGGCCAGGATCTGCCTACCCCCGGTGAGCGCGGCTTCGCCCGCCGACTCCCGCACACGGCATGCCCGTGCACGCCCTGACCCGCACGCTCTGTGCCGCCCGGTTCACGGCTGATTCCGCTTCCCCTCGACGAGAGAGGCCACACCGGCGGCCCAGTCCATCCGGTGGAACTCCGTGCCGGGGTGGACCAGGTCGAAGGTCTCCAGCAGCCATTCCTCCAGCCGCCCCCGGTCCATCTCGAGCAGGCACGACCGGCCATGTGCCTCCAGTTTCATGTGCACCACACGGCGTCCGTGGGCGATGGACGGCCACAGCCGTACGTCCCCCATGCCGCTGGGTTCTTCGGTGCCGTCGAAGAGCAGGTCGCGTGAGAGGGCCCACGGGACCACCCCGCCCTGTGCCGGGTGCAGTTCCATCAGCACGACGAGGGGGTCCGCCTCGGTGTAATGGAACTCGGCCTTGAGCGGGATACGGACCGACGGGCAAAGAATCCTGTCGATGTGCAGGCGCAGCGGGCGCGTGCGGTGAGCGGACCGGCCGCGAGCCGAAAGGCCCGGCTTCTCGTATGGCATGGGGCGACGCCCCTTTCGATGCGGGAATTTCGTCCACCTTGGCTCCACGACCACATCCTGGGCATCAGTCAGCTGACTGAAGAGGGTGTCCTATGTGATGACATGGACGACAGCAGGCATGAGAAGAACGGCTGAGCCCGGATCCACCGGTGTTTCCGCAGCACATGCCTCCGAGCCGAGAGGGCCGGCAGGCCGGGCTGGTGCGTCGTGAAGGCTCTCACCGGTAGGCGAGAGGTCCTCTCGCTGTGAGGGGGAGGATTCACGCGTCGAGCCGTCCTGCGGGTGCGGGTGCGGGTGCGGGTGCGGTCCTCGGTCGGACGGTGAGCGCCGGGGTGGACAGGGGGATCCGCGACGGCGCGCCCGGCGGCCGAACCTGCCCGGTCGTCGTGCTGCGACGGTGGCACGGCCGGCGTGTCCGGGCGGGGTCCGCAGTGTGTTTGTGTTGCTCCGGGCGGCCGGGACGGCCCGCCGAGGAAACGGGCGGGCCGTCGTGAAGGAGTTGGGCTGATACGTCGTTTCCTATGGCTGTGGTGAGGACTGGGCGGCTTCGGGGAAGCCCAGTTCGTCCAGTAGTGCGTCGAACAGTTCCTCCGCGAAGGTTTCGTGAGAACGCAGCAGTTCCTCGATCCGGGATTGCTGTGCCGTGGCCGGGACGCCGGCTGCTGAGGCCCACGCGAGGGCGCCTTCGGCGTCGGCGGGAACCTCTGCATCGAGTTCGGCGAGTTTGTGTCTGATGGCCTCGTCGAACTCCGGGGTGGCCATCCACAGGCTCATGTCGTCCACGTCCTCGGGTTCCTCGACGAGGAGGGCCGCGGCGTTGTCGAGGTTGAGCCATGCCTGCCAGCGTCGGCCGGTGGTGTCCAGTGCGGTCACGAGGGCGATGCTGCTGTCGGAGATGTCGGCGACGCAAGCCGGCGCACCCGTCCATTCGACCAGGTCGGGCAGGTCCTCGTCCTCCCAGATGCCGTGGTCCAGTTGCAGGGTCTGCCAGCCGCCCGGTCGCGGCGGCCACTCATACACCTCGTCGTTCAGCTCTGGATCGGTGCTGTCGAACAGGGGTGCTTCCCGCAGCGGGCGCTCGCTGCGTGCAAAGACCAGATGACCGGAAAAGCCCATGGAACCTCCTCGTCGAATACCAGCGCACCCTACGGGCCGTCACTGACACCACCGGTGTGGGCCGGTCTGTGCTCCCGCTCGACCGGCTCACCGGATCAGCCGTCGGTGGCCGGTGAGGGCTGTGGTTGTGCAGGCGAGGGCGAGGGCGAGGACGTGTGCGGTCTTGCCGGCCGTCATCGTGGCCGGGCTATCTCCTTGTGTGAGCCGCTGTAAGTCGAATGACTGCCCGCGACATGCGTGACGTACCGCGTCAGGTTACCGGGGAAGAACGACACCGCCCCGTGCGGAATCTAGGTCACGTTCCGGATTACCGGGGCGGCACCCCGGGCCCATCATGGAAGTGCGCCGGAAAGCAGGACCGGGTCACACGGTCCCTGGCTTCGGCCGGCGGGAGAGACGAGTTACGGAAACATCCGAACTCGGCGTCGAATCCCGCCCCCTCTGCTGAAAACACTTCAGACATCGTGGAGACCAACATGTCCGCAATTCGTCCGTTCACGTTCGAGTTCCCCGAGGCGGAGCTCGAGGAGATGCGTGCGCGCATTCAGGCGACGCGCTTTCCCGAGAAGGAGACTGTCGCAGACCATTCGCAGGGTGTGCCGCTGGAGACGGTGCAGGAACTCGCCCGCTACTGGGCGTCGGAGTACGACTGGCGCAAGGTCGAGGCGAAGCTGAAGGCGCTGCCGCACTTCATCACCGAGATCGACGGCCTGGACATCCACTTCATCCACGTCCGTTCCAAGCATGAGGACGCCCTGCCGCTGATCGTCACGCACGGCTGGCCCGGGTCGATCATCGAGCAGCTGAAGATCATCGAACCGCTCACCAACCCGACGGCTCACGGCGGGGACGCCTCGGACGCCTTCCACCTGGTGATCCCGTCGATGCCGGGCTACGGGTTCTCCGGCAAGCCGACCTCGGCCGGCTGGGACGCCGAGCACATCGCGCGTGCCTGGGGCGAGCTGATGAAGCGCCTGGGCTACACCAAGTACGTGGCGCAGGGCGGCGACTGGGGTGCCATCATCTCGGACCTCATGGGCGTGCAGGAGCCCGAGGGCCTGGCGGGCATCCACGTCAACCTGCCCGGCACCGTTCCGCCCGCCGTCGAGCAGGCGCTCGCGGTCGGCAACCCGCTGCCCGCCGACTTCGTGGTGGCCGACGACGAGGAGAAGCGTGCGGTCGAGCAGGTCGGCCACCTGTACCAGAACATCGCCCAGTTCCTCATGATGGCCTCGCGCCCGCAGACGCTGGCCGCACTCGCGGACTCGCCCGTCGGCCTGGCGACCTACCTGCTCGACCACGACGCGCCGAGCCTTCAGATGATCGCCCGGGCCTTCGCCGGACAGGTCGAGGGCCTCACCCGGGACGACGTCCTGGACAACATCACGCTGTTCTGGCTGACGAACACCGGCGTGTCCGCGGCGCGTCTGTACGCGGAGAACAAGACCCCGTTCCTCGGCGCCAAGGGCGTCAAGCTCCCGGTCGCCGTCAGTGTCTTCCCGGACGAGGTCTACCAAGCCCCCAAGAGCTGGGCCGAGCAGGCGTACCCGAACCTCGTCCACTACAACCGGCTCGAGGAGGGCGGCCACTTCGCCGCCTGGGAGCAGCCGGAGCAGCTCGTGAACGAGGTCCGTGCGGGCTTCCGCTCCCTGCGCTAGTCCGTCGTCTACGGACCACTGCACGGGCGCTGACGCACCGGGGCGATCGAGCGGCCTTTTCGCGGGCCACTCGGCCGCCCCGGGGTCACCCGGCCACGCCACGCGCCCGGGCCATGAGCACCCGAACGCCGACGCCTGGAGGCCGGGTACCGGGCCGACCCTCCTAGGGCCCCCTCGACCGGCGGGTCCCGCAACCCCCGGCTTCGGCCCCGCGCCCGACAGCGGGGGACCGGAGCGCGGGACCCGTCTTCTTTTCCTGAGCCCGTCACCGCCCCCGCGCGCGGATGAGACACCCCGGAAAGGGCGGGCAGAGCGTGCCACCCGCGACAGACACACCCCCACACAGCCTGCGCCGTCCCTGCGATGCCCCGACCGCCTGGGGCGGGCTGTGCCAACGGCCCCCGACGTTCGGTGTCGGCCGCTGCGGCGGGTGGCCGGACCCCACCTGGGTCTGGTCATGGGCGCAGACAGCGGCGATGTGGGGGTACGGGCCCGCGCACGGGGCCTTCGCGGGCCCGTGTGTGCCGCCGTCACACCGGCGAGAGTGCAGCACCGCGAACCGGCCCGGCGCGTGAGCTGCCCGCAATCACTACAGGACGCCCGGGCGTTGGCCGGCCGCCGACCCTAACGCGCACCGGCCCGGATGCACGGGTGTTCTCGAACATCGAAGAAAGGCGAACAGGTTATGAGTGAAGTCCAGCACAAAGCATGGCTCGCGGGCGGCTGTTTCTGGGGCATGCAGGATCTGCTCCGCACCCTCCCCGGCGTCGTGAGCACGAGGGTGGGATACAGCGGCGGCATCATGCGCCACCCGACCTACTTCGAACACGGCAACCACGCGGAGTCGATCGAGATCGTTTTCGACCCTGCCGCCACCGACTACCGCACCGTCCTGGAGTACTTCTTCCAGATCCATGACCCGACGACGAGATACCGGCAGGGAAACGACGTCGGCGTCGACTACCGCTCCGCCATCTTCTACCACGACGCCGAGCAGCGGCGCATCGCCGAGGACACCATCGCCGACGTCGACGCGTCGGGCCTGTGGCCGGGACGCGTGGTGACCGAAGTCGTGCCGGCCGACACCTTCTGGGAAGCCGAGCCGGAGCACCAGGACTACCTCAGGCGCTATCCGGACGGCTACACCTGTCACTTCGTGCGCCCGAACTGGCGGCTGCCGAGACGGGCGGACTCCTGACCCTGCGGCCTTGCCGGCCACGGGTGACGGGTGCGGCACCCGCGGGGTGCCGGAGGCGGCGTCCGCACCAGGAACACCTGGGGCCGCCGCCCTCCGGCAGGTGACGGGACAGGGCCCCTTCCCCGACACGTCGGGCATCGCAAGGGACTCCACATTCGTTCGTCGCGTCGAAGCCGAACCATCGCGATGACCACTCCGGCACCGCCTGCGGACATACGGGCCGTGCGCAACAGGCAGATCGCCCGCGACATGAACGCACCGTGGCGCCTCCTTCATCCGCCACACGCGAGAGAGCCCTGCGGGGGCGGGAAGTGCGCGCTGTGCGGGGCGGGCTCTCACAGGGGGCAGAACATGTACACAGCGCCGAGACAGCAGCCGGCGGAACCCGGCAACGTCACCGCCTTCGCCCGATTCGTGCTCTGCGGCGGCGCCGTGGGACTCGCCTCCAGCTTCGCCGTGACGGCCCTGGCTTCCTTGATCGCCTGGAGCCTGGCCAACGCCCTGGTCGCCGTGGTCTCCACGCTCCTGGCCACCGAGCTGTACGCCCGCTTCACCTTCGGCGGGGGCACCCGCGCGACCCGGCGCCAGCATGCGCAGTCCGCCGGGTCCGCGGCGGCCGCCTATGTGGCGACCTGCGGGGCGATGTTCATCCTGCAGCAACTTGTGGTGGCACCCGGCGTCGTGCTCGTGCAGATCGTCTACCTGTCGGCCTCCGCGCTCGTCGGCATCGCGCGGTTCGCGGTGCTGCGCCTCGTCGTCTTCGCACGGCACCGGCCGCAGAGCGCGGCCACCGACCGCACCGCCCCTCGCGCGCACCCGAGCGTGGCCCACCACCCTGCACCCGGCGAACCCGTGGCCGTCCACCACGCCGCCTGACCCTTCCCCCGGGCGGCATGACGCGCGCCAGGCGAAGCCGGACAACGCACGGGACCGGGCCGCCACCGCTGGGTCGTTGAGACAACCGTGTCCTTGCTCGCCGGATGCCGACGCCTGCACCGCCGCTACGAGCGCAAGGCCGAGCACTTCCTTGCTCTCGCCGGCACAGCCGCCGCCCTCATCGGCTCCCGCCGGCTCAGAAGCTGAGCCGGCCCAAGCCTGCTGTATCGGTGGCAACCCATAAGGTGCGCGCAACGTCACCAAGCAACCTGCGGCGCACGGGGACGGCATCTGAGGCAGTGGTGTCGTACCCGCGTGAAGGGGCCCCGCCTGCTAGCAGGCGGGGCCCCTTCAGGGTGTTGCGGGCGGCTCCGTTGCAACACAGCCGCCCGCTGTCCCTGTTCGGCCAGAGCCCGCTGCCTGCAGGGGCGGCCTTCAGGCTGCGTCGGCGGCTCACCGCCCCACCCGCACGCCTTCGCCGAGGCTCCGGTGTGCAGAGACCGTCGTTCCACGCCACCCGGCCGTGCAGCTGCCCTGGTGTCACATGGTCCCAGCCCGTCGTCCGTCGTCCGTCGTTCGTCGCCCGTCGCCCGACAGGCGACGGGCGACGGGCGTTTGTGCGCCTCTTCCAGGTCCAGGCCGCGCAGTTCACGGTCGTCGGCGCTCACACATGTCCGCGCATCGCCCACAGACGTAAAGGTGCGTTGTTGCCACCAGCCGGCACCCACCTGCCGGTGGGGGTCGAGGGCACCGGAGCCCACGGCTGCCGGCTTGCCCGGTACCTGCGGCAGAACCAGGTCCTCGTGACCGCGGTGGTCGCCCTGGGCGCCGGGCCCGCAGAGCGTCCGGCGCGTCCGGCCCCATCGACCCCTCCGCCGTAGCCGCAGCCGCAGCCGCGCGTCCCGGCTCTGGCCCCGGCCGAGCTGATCAGGCGCCTGCCCCCGATCCCGTCCCGGTGCGCAGGGCAGTGACCGGCGTGAGCGGTCGAGGTCGCTCCCGTAATCGGCGTCGATCGGTGGCTACTTGGCCATGAGTGAGGATCACGGAGTTTCTTCCGGTCCATGGCGCCGGCGTCGAAGCAAGCGGGTCAAAGTACGGGGGCGTCCGGGGTTTTGCTGTGCTGCGTGATCCCCCCTTTTTTTGCCGGACGGCACCCGATCATGCGGCAACTCCCTTGCCCAGTCCGTCGTCATGGCGGGTCGGGCGGGATTGGGTCACATGACTGTCATGCCGTCTGCCGGTGGCGCCGCGTCACGTTACCTAGAAGAAAATGCCACCGCCTCTGTGGAATCTAGGTCACTTTCCAGATTACTGATGGGGCGGCCCTGGCCCATCATGGAAATGCGCCGGAAGGAAGTGCGGGCCGCAGCCCGCAGTGCCGGCCGACGGGATCGACACGTCGCACATTCATCTGCGAACTCAGCGTCGAATCCCGACTTCTCCTGCACCTAGCTGAGACATCATGGAGGCCATCATGTCCGTCACCCCTGACCGGGAAGCGATCCGCCCGTTCACGTTCGAGTTCTCCCAGGCGGAGCTCGAGGACCTGCGTGCGCGGATCGTCGCGACGCGTTTTCCCGAGAAGGAGACCGTCACCGACCAGTCGCAGGGCACCCCTTTGGCCACCCTCCAGGAACTGGCGCGGTACTGGGCCTCGGAGTACGACTGGAGCAAGGCCGAGGCGAAGCTGAAGGCGCTGCCGCATTTCATCACCGAGATCGACGGTCTGGACATCCACTTCATCCACGTCCGTTCCAAGCATGAGGATGCCCTGCCGCTGATCGTCACGCACGGCTGGCCGGGGACGGTCATCGAGCAGATGAAGCTGATCGAGCCGCTCACCAACCCGACGGCCCACGGCGGGGACGCCTCGGACGCCTTCCACGTGGTGATCCCGTCGATGCCCGGTTACGGCTTCTCCGGCAAGCCGACCTCGACCGGCTGGGACCCCGAGCGCATCGCCGTGGCCTGGGCCGAGCTGATGAAGCGCCTGGGCTACACCAAGTACGTGGCCCAGGGCGGCGACTGGGGTGCGCTCATCACCGAGATGATGGGTGTGCAGGAACCCGAGGGTCTTGTCGGCATCCACACCAACCTGGCGTGCGTGTTCCCGCCCGCCATCGAGCAGGCCGTGGCGGTGGGCAACCCGCTGCCGTCCGACGTCGTTCTGGCCGACGACGAGGAGAAGGCCGCTGTCGAGCAGCTGGACTTCTTCTACAAGCACGTCTACTACGCCCTCATGATGGCCTCCCGTCCGCAGACGCTGACCGGGCTGGCGGATTCCCCGGTCGGCCTGGCGGCCTTCCTGCTCGACCACGACGCGGCCAGCCTGGCCATGATCTCCCGGGCGTTCGACGGGGCGGTCGAGGGCCTGTCCCGGGACGACGTCCTGGACAACATCACGCTCTACTGGCTGACGAACACGGGTGTGTCCGCGTCCCGTCTCTACGCCGAGAACCGGATCTCCCCGTTCTTCGCCCCGAAGGGCGTCAAGCTCCCGGTTGCCGTGAGTGTCTTCCCCGACGAGCTCTTCCAGCCCCCGAAGAGCTGGACCGAGCAGGCCTACCCGAACCTCGTCCACTACAACCGGCTCCCTGTGGGCGGCCACTTCGCGGCCTGGGAGCAGCCGGCCCTGTTCGTCGACGAGCTCCGCGCCGGTTTCCGGTCCCTTCGCTAGCAGACCGTGCCCGGCCGTGCCCGACCCTGGGCAGCGGTTCCGGCTCCACGGGGTGGCCGAGCGACTCGACCCCGGGTCCCTCGGCCACCCCGGGCCACGCGGCCACGCCGCATGCCGCGTCCGCCCCCGACGCCGGCCGCCGGGCCGGATGCCCGACGGTGCCTCAAGACACCTGGCATGCGGGTGCGTTGGGCGTCCGTGCGGCGTGATGTTCCACGCACGCGCATGTGCGTGAGCGGTGGGGGAGGGGCGGTGCTGCCTGTTCCGGCAGGGTCGGTGCGGATTCGGCCCGTGCACGGGCCGGCCGGCGCGCCGGCGCTGTGACGTCGGTGTGCGCATCCGGCGCCGAGGCGTGCCCGCTGCCCGGCAGAGCGCCCCGGACCACGCAATCCACTCCATCCGATGACTTTCCTGTCGCCGCCTGCCCGGCGGCCAGGCTTCCTGCGTCCATCGCCCTTTCGCGGGACGCATTCTGTTTCGCCTTCTGGAGAACGCCATGTCCTCAGCAATATCTCTGACTGCCGACGCCCCGTGGCGGTCGGGGAGCACCGATCGCGCGCAAGGCCGCCACCGTGGGGGAGCGGCGCCCGAACGCGTGTGGGACCTCAGACGTCCCGGCCGGGGCCGCCACCGCCACCTGGCCGTTCACGATCCCGCACAGCCGCAGACGTGAACCCCACCCCCTGCCCTGCCGGGCACCTCGGCCGGCAACGTCGTACGGGCGAGGACGACGGTGAGAGCGCAGGCGGGCACGGAAGCCCGCCGACAACCCTCACGCGTGCCGCACTCGCACGGTTCGAGCGCGAGGCCGTGCCGCTGCTGGACCGGTTGTACGCAGCCGCGAGACAGATGACATGCACCGGCGCCTGCGCGGAAGGCCTGGTCCATCAGACGTATCGCCGCACCCTCGACGCGCTCGGGTCGGGCGCAAAGATCACCGACCTCAGGGTCTGGATGTTCCGGACCCTGGACGACAGCGCGCTTAGCGCCTGTGGCGGGCGGCCGTGCCCGCCGCGCCCCGCCTGGCCGGCAGACCAGGACCGCGACGGCCGGCCGGCAGGGCAACGCCCGCATGCCCCGGCGTTGCTGACGCTCGGGGTCCAGGCCCTGGACCGGTTGCCCGGCCATGAGGTGACGGCCGCGCTCGAGCACCTTCCGCTCGCGCTGAGGATGGTGGTGTACCTGGCGGACGCCGAGGACTTTTCCCCCGTGGAGATCGCGGAGATCCTGGGCCTGCCCCTGGGCACCGTGACCGCGCACCTGCGTCAGGGTCGCCTGCGTCTGGTCCGGAAGCTCACCGATGCCGCATGCCGGCGCGGCCTTTTCGACTGACCACGGTCCCCGGGCTTTTGCGAGCGAGCGGGCTGCGCGCCGAGACCGCGACACTGCCGCCGGCCGGGTGCACACCGACGACGCCCGGCGAACCGCCGTGTCCCGACGCGGATGAGGAACGCCGGCGGCCTACCGCCGGCCTGGCGGCACCGGCCGTGAGCGCATGGCCGGTCGGCGCGGCCCGCCGGGCTTCGGCCGGCTCCGCATCCGCACGGTCGGTGGCCGAGAACGAACACACGAGCACACCGGCCCCAGGCAAGCGGCCCACGCTCCCGCGCACCCCTCAGACACCCGATTGCACGAGGCCGGTGAGCTGCCGCCCGTGCCGCAAGCCATCGACGCAAACCGTTTCGAGGCATCCCGCCGACCCGGTACCCGGATCTTCAGATCCACATCGAGACCGGACCCGGGGCGAACCACAGAGGAAAGAGTGAGATGAAGAGCAGCAATCCCGTCTTCTCACGACGGGCGTTCCACCACACCGGGCAGCAGCCGCACACCGATGACACCCCGATGGGTACCAACCCCTACGCGCAGGACACGGCCGGCCGCAGCGCGAACGCACACGACGCGGACACCATGCCTGATGCCCGGCCTGCTGCGCAGAGCGCGATGACCATCGACGACGTCGTGGCCCGCACCGCAACGACACTCGCCACGGTCGTGCTCTGCGCCGTCCTCGCGTGGGTGCTCCTGCCCGTCGACGAGGCCGACCTGAGCAGGTCGTACGGCATCGCGATCGGAGCCGGTCTGCTGGCCTTCGGCCTCTCACTCGTCCAGACGTTCAAGGCCAAGCCCCTCCCGGCACTGATCCTGGCGTACGCGGCGTTCGAAGGCGTCTTCCTCGGAGTCATCTCCAGCGTCACCTCCACCTACATCAGCTCCGGCGTGGTGATCCAGACGGTGCTCGGCACGATGGCGGTCTTCGCCGGTGTGCTGATCGCGTACAAGATGCGCTGGATCCGTGTCACCCGGCGCTTCTACGGCTTCGTGACGGCCGCCGCGATCGGCTTCGTGCTGCTCAACGCCGCCAACCTGCTGGTCTCCGCGTTCGCCGGCGGTGACGGCCTGGGCCTGCGCAGCGGTGGCCTCGGCCTCGTCTTCGGCGTCGTCGGCATCCTTCTGGGCGCGTGCTTCTTGGCCTTGGACTTCAAGCAGGTCGAGGACGGCATCACCCACGGGGCCCCACGCGAGGAGTCCTGGCTGGCGGCCTTCGGCCTCACCCTGACCCTGGTGTGGATCTATGTGGAGGCGTTGCAGCTGTTCTCCATCCTGAACGGCAGCGACAGGTCCGCCTGAGCAGCCGGTGCTCCATCGCCCGGCGCCTTGCCCGACGAGGGGCCGACGTGCTGTTCGCCCTGCTCCGCGACGGAACCTTCCACGAACCCCAGCCCGTCCGGACCATCGCCCGGCCGGCCTAGACCCTGGTCAGGAGGTGATCCGTGGGGCCGTAGTCGATCTTCCAGTCGGCATAGACCCCGCAGAATCCGTCCCTGGTGCACCGCAGGCCCACGGTCACCCAGCGGACCGATCCGTCGTCGCCGAGCGAGAACGCGACCGCGGCCTCGAACTCCTCGCTCCCGCACGGACAGCCGGCCGCACCAGGCTCGTCGTCCTCCCAGGACTCCTCGTTCCAGTACTCCTCGCTGTCCGCGACGAACGCACGGCTTTCGCAGCCAGAACACACCCGTTCCGCTCCGGACGCATTGACCAGCACCAAGAACACGCGGCCGCCGCACCCACACACAGAAGGCGCGATCTTCACCGGGCGGCCGTCGACCGCACTGCGCAGGAAGGCCGCGAGCTCCGCGGAGACACCCTCGCCAACCTGATCATCAGCATGCACGGACACATCGTCGCAGGCGCCCCGCCCCCCCACTCCACCAGCTCGACCAAAGACACCCTGACCAAAGACACCCTGACCAAAGACACCTTGACCAAAGACGCAGGGATACCCCGGGGGGCCGGGTGCTTCGCCGGACGGACCCGGAGCGGGTCCGGCGGGACCGGCCGGCTTTGCACGGGGCGGCCGCAGCGGCCGTGGCACCTGGCTGCCCGGCGCGCTCGAGGCCGGACGGAGCCGCACGCCCGCAGTCACATGACCGATGCACAGACGTTCTTGGGGGAGTTGTCTTGCAGCAGTCCCGCGCTGCGCGGCCACGGCCGGCCTTTTGACACTCAACGGGCGTTCGCTGTCGGGACGCCCGTGCCTCGCGCGGTGCCCTGACCCGCCAAGGAATGTGTGATGCCTGATTACGTCCTGCCCCCGGGGGAACCGGTTTTGGAACCGGCCGCTCGCGAGTTCGCCGAGGCGACCGCGTCCCCGCCGTTCCTGTTCGACCTGGGATTGGTGCAGGGCCGCAGGGCGCTGGAGAAGGCGCAGTCCCCACCGCCCGCCCAGCCGGAGACGGACGAGCGTTGGGTCGCGGTCTCCGGCGGCCCCAAGGGCAGTGTCGCGGTCCGCATCCTGCGCCCCAGAGGAGTCGTCGGCATGCTGCCCGCCACCTTGTACATCCACGGCGCCGGCTGGGTCTTCGGCAGTGCGCGCACGCATGACCGGCTGGTGCGTGAGCTGGCCGTGGGCGCGCGCAGCGCGCTGGTCTTCCCCGAGTACACGCTGTCGCCCGAAGCGCGCTATCCCGTCGCGCTGGAGGAGTGCTACGCGGTGGCCCGGTGGCTGGCGCGCCAGGGAGGCGACCACGGCATCGATCCCGCCCGGCTGGCCGTCGCCGGCGACTCGGCGGGCGGCAACATGGCTGCGGCCCTGACGCTGCTGGCCAAGGAACGCGGGGACGTCTCGTTCGTCCAGCAGGTGCTGTTCTATCCCGTCACCGACGCGGGTTTCGACACCGGCTCCTATCACCGGTTCGCCGAGGGCTACGGTCTGCGCCGCGACGTCATGCGGTGGTTGTGGGACCAGTACACGAGCGACGAGACGCACCGCGCGCAGATCACTGCCAGCCCGCTGCGGGCCACCGCTGAGCAGCTCACCGATCTGCCCCCGGCGCTCGTCATCACCGCTGAGGCCGACGTCGTACGGGACGAGGGCGAGGCCTACGCGGCGAAACTGCGCGCCGCGGGTGTGCCGGTCACCGCGACCCGGTACGACGGGACCATCCACGACTTCGTCATGCTCGACGCGCTGTCGTCCACCGAGCCGGCCCGCAGGGCAACGGCCCAGGCCATCACCACACTCAGGCAGGCCTTCGGCACCGGTCCCTGACCCACCCCCTCCCGCCGCAGGCAGGGCAAGGCTCACACCACCGCACGTGCGGTGGTGTGAGCCTTGCCCTGCTCCTGTAGGGACCGAAGCCGGCCCGCAGCGGTCCCAGCGACGCATTCCGGCGTTGCTGGAGAGCTCGCGGGACATGCCGCCCCGCACCCTGCCGAGGGCCGCGTCCACGTCGTTGGGCAGGGCCTCGTCGTCGACGCCGGCCGGGACGGGCCGCAGTCCCCGGGCGGGGACGAGGCCGAAGAGGCCGCCCCGGCCCAGGCCCTCCACCACCACCGCGTCACGGGGCCGCGGACGGCCGACGGGCGTGCACTCCGCGGCGTCGAGCATCCGGAGCTGAGCCCGGCCAGGACCGACCGTGGCCGGCGGCGTGGACCGGACGGCAGAGCCCGCCATCGACCGTGTATTCTCCTATTTCAATTACTGTTATGCACTAGTTCAAAATGGAGCTGGCCTGCGAACAGCGACGAAAAGCGTGTAATGATCGACAGTGACTCCCGCCCACGCGGCACGGCCCGCCCATTGATCGGCCGGGACCAGGACCTTCAGCGGATCCGCGACCTTGTGGGCTTCGGTACCGCAGGCGGAGCGCTCTTGCTGTCGGGAGAAGCGGGCGTCGGCAAGACGGCAGTGCTGGACGCCCTCGCCGAGACGGCCCGGACGCAGGGACCCCGGGTGCTGCGCGCCGCCGGTGTGGAGTTCGAGGCGAACTGCAGCTACTCGGGTCTCAACCAGATCCTCTTCCCCTTCCAGGACGCACTTGGCGAACTGCAGGCGCCCTTCCGTGATGCCCTGCGCGTCGCGCTCGGTTTCGAAAGCGGCCCGCCGCCGGAACAGCTCATGGTCTCCAACGCCGTCCTGCTCCTTTTGCAGAAGGTGGCGGCCGGTGACCCGCTCGTCCTGCTCGTCGACGACCTGCCCTGGCTCGACCCGGCGAGCGCGGCGGTGCTGGTCTTCGTCGCGCGGCGGGCCGCCGGCATCCGCGTGAGCTTCCTCGCCACGTCGCGTTCCGATTCCCACAGCCTGCACGACAGCGGCGTCCTGCCCACCTACTGGCTGCAGCCGCTGGACGGCAAGTCCGCGGACCACCTGGTCAGCACGAGGTTCCCGGACCTGGTCACCTGCGCACGCCGGCGCCTGCTGGCCGTGGCGCACGGCAACCCGCTGGCCCTGCTGGAGCTGCCGTCCGCGCTGCCCGCGGTGCACGGTCCCCTCCACGACGACATCCCCGCCGTGCTGCCGCTCAGCCGGCGCCTGAAGACCGTGTTCGGCTCCCGGATCACGAGTCTGCCGCAGTCGTCGCAGCGTTTCCTGCTGCTGGCCGCACTGGAAGGCGTCGGTGATCTCGGGGTGCTGCAGGCGGCCTCGCGTCAGGCGGACGACGGATACGACCTGGACGACCTGGCACCGGCCGAGCGCGGGCAGCTGGTGCACATCGACGAAGGAGCACGACGGCTCACCTTCCGCCACCCGCTCATCCGCTCGGCAGTGGTGGAGGCCTCCACCAGCGGCGAACGACGTGCGGTGCACGCGGCGCTCGCCCACGTCCTGGTGGACCAGCCCGAGCGCCGGGCCTGGCACCTGGGCGAGGCGACCCTGGAACCGGACGAGGACGTGGCCGCCCTGCTGGAGCACGCGGCGCGGATCACCCTGCGCCGCGGCGATGCCGTGGGCGGCATGCGCACCCTGATCCGGACAGCACACCTCACCCCGCCCGGCCCCGCCCGCAGCCGCCGGCTCGCGGAAGCGGCCTACGTCGGCGCCGAGTCCACCGGAGCACTGCCCAGCGCCCGACGGCTCCTGGACGACGCCAGGCACACGGCCCCGGCCTCCCGCAGCTGCCTGCACTCGGCGGCGGCCGCCGCCCTTCTCCTCCTCAACGGCGACGGCGACGTCGACACGGCCCACAGCCTGCTGGTGGCCGCCATCGACACCGGAATCCACGCGTACGACGCCGACGACAAGGCGATCGTGGACGCTCTGCACACGCTCGCACTGATCTGCTTCTTCGGCGCCCGGCGAGACCTGTGGCAGCCCTACTACCGGGCACTGGAGAAACTGACCCCCAGGGCGCCCACGCTCCTGTCCGCGCTGGGCAAGACGTTCTCCGACCCCGCGCGCACCGGCGCCCAGGCCTCACAGGAACTCGACGAGCTCATCGCGCAGTTGGCCCGGGCGACCGACTTCGTCCAGATCACGCGGACCGGCACGGCGGCCCTCTACCTCGACCGGCTCGGCGACACCCGCGAGGCGATGTGGCGCGTGGTGCGCGTGGGACGCGACGGCGGACCGGCCCGCCGTTACCTGTCCGGCCTGATCCACCTCTGCCTGGACGACTACCTCACCGGCCAGTGGGACGAGGCGTCCCAACTGGCCGACGAAGGAATCCAGCTGTGCGAAACACACGGCTACACCGCCTTCGTCTGGTACTTCCTCTACGTGCAGGCCATCCTGGACGCCGCACGCGGACAGGCGGACCGGGCGGACGCGACAGCCCGGCGGATCATGCACTGGGCCACCCGCCAGAGGGCGAACTGCGCCGCGCACTACGCCCACCACGCAGCGGCCGTGGCAGCCCTGGGACGCGGTGACTTCGCCGGCGCGTACGGGCACGCCAGCGCCATCAGCCCGGCCGGAAGCCTCGCCTCACACGCGCCGCACGCCCTGTGGGCGACGATGGACCTGGTGGAAGCCGCCGTCCGCACCGACCGGCGCACCGAGGCCGCCGCCCATGCGCGCGCGATGCGGGAAGCCGGTGTGGCCGCCCTCTCCTCACGCCACGCCCTGCTGACACAGGCCTGCGCCGCCCTGGCCACCGCGGACGACGACGAAGCCCTCGACCTGTTCACGAAAGCCCTGACGACCGCGGACGCCGAACGATGGCTGTTCGACTTCGCCCGCGTCCAGCTCGCCTACGGCGAGCGGTTGCGACGCGTGAGAGCGACCACGGAATCCAGAGGACCGCTCAGCGCAGCACTGGCCACCTTCGAACACCTCGGGGCCCGGCCATGGGCAGAACGCGCCGAGACGGAACTGCGCGCCGCCGGCTCCGGCAGACGCCGGCCCGGCACACCGAAGGCGCGCACGCTCACCCCCCAGGAACTGGAGATCGCCCGGCTCGCCGCCCAGGGACTGACCAACAAGCAGATAGCGGAACGCCTGTTCCTCTCCCACCGGACCGTCGGCGCCCACCTCTACCAAATCTATCCGAAACTGGGCATCACCTCCCGGGCCATGCTGCGAGACGCCCTGGAACCCCCCTCCCCGCCGCAGACCCAGCCGTAGAGCCACGGGCCCCTGCACCACCGAACCCGACACCCCCTGCACGGCCCTGCACGCTCGCAGCGGACTCTTGTCCGTGCAGGGTGGTAGGGGAGAGCAGCAGCTTGGACGAGGCGCGGACATGGGCAGGGCCGAAGCGCGCGCCGAGGCGGTAGCTGACGCCGCTGTCGAACGGGACGCCGACAACGGCCACGTCCACATGGTCGACCTGGCGAGGGACTCGGGTGGCATCCATCGGGCCGCTGAGCGTCGCGCTCAGCGTGCCTCGTCCTCTTCGGGGCCGGCGGAGCTGACGATGCTGCGGTAGAGCTCGGGACGGCGGTCACCGAGGACGTCGTTGTGCTCGCCGAGACCCTTGTCGCGGGCGGTGGCCAGCGCACAGTCGGCGATGAGCAGGTCGCCGCCGGTCTCGGTCGCGGGTCCGGCAACGGGAAAGCCGTCCAGGTCGACGATCACCGAGCCACCGGTCCACGAAACGCCACGCTCAGTTCCGGCGCGGTCGCAGACGGCGACGAACATCCGGTTGGTCGCCGCGTTCGCCTGCACACGGATCACCTCGGATGGCCGCTCACCGTCGGGGCGGGGAAACAGCGGCCAGTTGACCGGCACACACAACAGGTCCGCCCCCTGCAGCGCGAGGGCGCGCACATACTCGGGGAACTCCTGGTCGTAGCAGATCATCAGGCCGACCCGGCCCACGGCGGTATCGACCACGGGCGGGGGTTCCGTGCCGGGGACGAAGAATTCCTTCTCGCTGCCGAAGAGGTGGGCCTTGCGGTGGACCGCCCGCAGGCCCTGTGGGTCGACGAGGACGGCCGAGTTGCGGATCAGACCGTCTTCGCCGCGCTCGCAGAGGCCGCCGACGACGACGAGCCGGTGGCGCCGAGCGAGCGCGGTCCAGTCGGCGACGGTCGGGCCGTGAAGGGGTTCCGCGAGCGAGGCGGCCTGCGCCCAGTCGTGGAAGACGTAGCCGCTGTTGGTGAGTTCGGGCAAGATCACGACCTCGGCCCCGGCTGCTGCGGCGCGCTCGATCGCCGTGCGGGCCGCAGCGCGATTGCCCTCCGGACGACCGACGTCGAGCGTGAGCTGTGCGCAGGCGACACGGGTGGTGTCGGCGTGAGGGACAGCCATGTCAGGCCCCCAGCGGGGAGCCGTTGCGGGCATCGGGACCGCCCGCGTCCTCGCCCTCCAGCTCACGGTCGCTCGCGGCGATCGCCGCCTTTTCGGCGCTCAGGTCCAGGCCGCGGGTGAGCACGTAGTACAGGACGCCGGCGACGACCAGGCCGACCGCGAAGGAGATGTCCGCGCCGCCCAGCGCCTCGGTGACGGGGCCGGTCCAGAAGGAGGTGGCGAAGAACGGGATCATCGCCGCGAAGCCCACGACGTAGGCGGTCAGGCCCTGCCAGGACCAGCGGCCGTAGATGCCGCGTGGGTCGAAGATCGAGGTGATCGCGTAGTGGCCGCGGCGGACGAAGTAGAAGTCCACCAGGTTGACCGCGGTCCACGGGATCAGGAAGTAGAGCATCAGCAGCACGAAGTTGTTGAAGTTCGCCAGGTAGTCGGCGGGCAGCGCGAGCGCGACCACGAAGACGATCAGTTCGATCACGACGATGCCGGCGATCCGGGACTTCACGGTCGGACGGACCTTGCGGAAGGCGTCGACCGCGCTGGTGGAGGTCAGCATCGCGCCGTAGGCGTTGACCGCCATGATCGAGATCAGGGCCAGCGAGGAGACGACCACGGCGAAGGTGCCGAAGCCGGGCAGGATGTCGTTGCCGACCTGCCGCAGTCCGCTGATCGCGTCCGGGTTCGGCAGCGAAGAGGCCAGCAGCGCGCCCAGCGACATCAGCCACACGGCCGACCCGGCCGCGCCGAGGTAGGTCCACCAGATGACCTTCTTGGCCGGAACGTCCTTGGGCAGGTAGCGCGAGTAGTCCGAGACGTAGACGGCGTAGCTGATCTGGTAACCGGCCGCGGCCGAGAAGACCACCAGGAACGCGGTGAACCCGCCGCCGCCCGAACCACCCGCCGCAGCGTGCGGGTGCAGCTGGACGATCGCACCGACGGTCAGAACGCCGAAGACGGCGATCAGCACGTAGGTGAGCCAGCGCTGCACCGCGTGCAGCAGGTCGTGGCCGACCACGGCCAGCACGATCGCCAGGCCGATCAGCAGCACGTACCACAGGGTGGTGCCGCCGGGCAGGATCGTCTGCAGGCCCTGGGTCGCCAGGACCACGTTGAAGACGTTGAAGCCGATGTAGACGAAGACCACGGCCGCGAACGGCACAATCGCGCCGCGGATGCCGAACTGGGCCCGCGACTGGATCATCTGCGGCAGGCCCATCCGCGGGCCCTGGTTGGCGTGAAAGGCCATGAAGAAGGTGCCGAAGCAGGCGCCCAGCACGACGGCCAGCACCGACCAGCGCAGGCCCAGCCCGAGCGAGGGGCCGATGAAGCCGGTGACCATCGTGGTCAGCACGAAGTTGCCGGTGAACCAGAACGGTCCCTGGTGCCAGACCCTGCCGTGCCGCTCGCGGGCAGGCACATAGTCGATGGAGCGCGTCTCAATGACGCCACCAGAACTGGAACTCTCGGCGCGAGACCCGCCGTCGAGATGCGGAGAGTGGTGTCTGTGCTGGTCCATGAGGCCCTTCAGACTTGCACGGAGGCGGAGTGGTAGCAGGAACGTATGCGACCTCCCGCCACCGGACGATGGTCACGGAGTCGATTCTTGATCGGACTGATGGACACTGTGTACATGTCCCTCCGCCTCGCCGACCTGGTCGCGCTACCCGAGCTTCGCCTGTCGGTGGTCGCCGCGCCGGACCCGCTGGACCGTCCGGTCGAGGCGGCCCACGTCTCCGAACTACTCCGCCCGGGACAGTGGCTGCAAGGGGGTGAGCTGCTGATGACCATCGGACTGCTACTCCCCATGACGACGCAAGCCTGTCGCGCCTACGTGCTCGACTGCGCGACGGCCGGAGCCAGCGCGCTGGTGCTCGGCCTCGGTCAGGACCTACCGCACCAACAGGCCCCAGCCCCGCTGATCGCCGCCGCGGCGGAGGTCGGTCTGCCGCTGCTCACCGTCCCGGACGAAGTGCCGTTCATCGCGATCACCAAAGCCGTCTTCGCCGCCAAGGCCGCCGAACAGCACCGCGCCCTGGAGCGGGCCTTCCAAGCCCAGCGCCGGCTGACCGCCGCCGCGGCCTCGGGGCGCGGCCTGACCGCGACGCTGGAGGCCTGGGTCGACGCGACCGGCGTCGGCGCCGCCGTCACCGACCTGCTCGGCCGCCCGATCGCCTCCGTCGGACTGGAGAGCCTCGACCAGTTCGGCCCACACGGCCTGCCGCCGCGCGTCACCGAACTGGTTCACAAGGTCGCCGCGCGCGGCCTACGCGCCACCGCCAGCAGCACGGCGGGCAGCCTCGGCGTCGAGGTCCAGCCGCTGGGTGCGAACCGGCTGCGCGGCTTGCTCGTGCTCGTCGGCGCGCTCACTCCGGACGACCGGATGCCGGCTTCCGGACTGGTCTCGCTGCTCTCACTGGAACTGGAGCGCCGCCACCTGGCCGACGAACCCGAGCGGCGACGCCGCTCGGCACTGCTGCGCCGGCTGCTCGACGAGGGCATCTCGCAGGAGCACGCCCGCGACGTTCTCTCGGTGGCGGGCCTGTCCACCGATACCGTCCGTACGGTCGCCGTCGAACCGGCGGGCGGCGCCACCCCCGCCGACGTGGCGGCCGACCTCGCCCTCGCCGTGCCGGGCGGTCTGGTCCGCGTCCACGACGGCCTGGTCGAGGCCGTCGTCGGGGAGGACCTCGGCCTGCTCGACGTGCTCACCCGCTTCGCACCCGGTTCTCCAGCGGGCATCGGCCCCGCCGTCCCGCCGGAGGCAGCCACGGGGTCCCTGCGCCAGGCCCGCGCGCTGGTCGGCGTCAGCCGCGCGCTCGGCCACCCCGCCGAGGCCCGCGAGGCGCGTTCCGCGCGCCTGCTGCTGGGGTTCGGCGACCGCCAAGCGCTCCGCGGTTACGCCGATGCCGTCCTCGCCCCCCTCGACTCCGCCGACCCGGCAGGCGGCCTGGTCCGCACCCTCGCGACCTGGCTCGACACCGGCGGCTCCTGGGACGAGACCTCCCGCCGCCTTGCCGTCCACCGTCACACCGTCCGCAACCGCATCGACAAGGCCATGCGCCTGACCGGCCGCAACTTCGACGACGGCGACGACCGCTTCGACCTGTGGCTGGCCACCCGCATCCGACAAGGCCTTCCGGCGCCGGGAGCGTGAGCCGTGCAGCCCGGCATCGGAGGTCCGGCCAAGGTGAGCCCAAAGGGTGTGGCTGCTCGCCGTCGGCGATCAGGGCATAGCGAGCGGAAACTGCCGCAGGCGGCGTCCACCCGACAGGGCCCGGTCGACCCGCAGCGACCGCCGTCAGCCTCGGTGGGTCTCCAGCAGCCTCAGCCGGACCTCGCTGATCGCGGGGAAAGCCGGGGCGGCGTGCCACAGCCTGTCGATCGGCACTGCCCCCGCGCCCGACGGTGGCCTCATGCAGGAGCCCTCCGACACCGGGCAGGCGAGACCGGCCAGGTTCCGAGAAGCTGCGTACTGTGCGTACCCCTCCCGACGATCACGCACTGCGGGCGCCTTCGCACGGACAGTCATTGAGTGGCTCGGTACGGATCACTCTCACCGAGCAAAGGACCGAGCTCCGCGAGCGCGCTCGTGCCGTCCCCGCCGCCATGAGGGACGCTGTCGGCTTCAGTCCCTGGGAGATCGAGGATGCCAAGTCCCTCCTCGAGCGTCTGACAGCCAACCTCTCCGCAGCCTGACCCGGCTGCCCCGTCGCCGACCCGCAGGGAACGGTCTCCGGACAGATCGCCGACGCGTACACGTCCGAGCTTTCACCGCATCTGCCACCCATCCGCCACGGCCTCGCGCTCCGGCATCGGCCGAGGCTGTGAGGTTCGGTGCCCCGGAGCCGGTTCGCCCTCTGCCCCGCCGGACATTGCGGTCTCGCGGAAGTGTGCCCCTTGTGCGCCATCTCACCTTTTGCGCATTTTAAGAGCATAATCTTTACTTGCGTGCGAGGTAAGCGCTACTGTCCTATTTGTCGCCCTCCGTCGTGGTCGACGTGGCGCTACCGCCCTGATCGCCGTCCCGTGCGAGCGACCTCCAGGGCTCCTCGATGCAGAACTTGCCCTCTCGCGAGACTCCAACCCCGAACAAGCCTTCGCGCTCCCGCGGAGGACCCCCAATCCCCGGAGTGGTGAAATGTCCGATACCCGCACGAGCCCCATGGCCGCCCGCAACCGACGGGTGGAGGTCGTGGCCTCCTTTGTGACCCTCTGGGCGGCCCTGGCGGTGCTGGTGGTCGGCACCGGAGCGGCGAGGGCTGATGCCGATACCCTCCGCGCCGCCCGCCCCAAGAGTTCCGTGACGTCCTCACTGCTTCCGTGCACGGCGATGGACCGCAAGCCGAACCCTGTGACGGGTTCCGTCAAGGGCTGGCCGCACCGCATGTGCGGCAGCCCGGCACAGTCCTGAACCCCTGCACCGACGGTCACGGGACTCGTCCCAGTGCTCGACCTGTCGGCCGGTGTTCTCAGGCGTGACCGGACGGCAAGGAGCGGCTGCTGCCGCAAGTCAGGGGCGACCGCCTTGTCGCTGACCGGCTCTGCGCGAACGCGGAGGCGGTGCCGCAGCCATCGAGCCGGCGCACAGCAGCGCCTCCGTGTGCTGCGTGACCACGCCCCTCACGAGCCTGAGCACGCGTACCTCGTTTTCGTGGTCCGGTTCTTCGTCATCGCGAACGTGGAGGAGCCCGTAGGAACCAGGGGCAACCACCGCCACATGCTCGAACAGTTCGGCGACATCAGGCGACGATCGGTGATTGGCGCAGCCGCCGAGGTGGATGAACGGCTCGCCGTTCATCCACCTGAGGTCAAGCAAGTACGGGCTGTCCATCTGAGCGATGCGAAGCCGAAGCTCATCGACGATCTGTCGCAGACGGGCCTCATCGTCGTCACCAACTGCGGTCTCCCTGACCGTGATCCAACCGTGGTACTCAAACATCACGTGATCGTAGTGCGTGGCCTGCCAGACCGTGCCGATCGCAGCTTGGTCCGCCGGACACGCCTCAGCAATGGGGAGCGTTCGCGAGTGGAGACGTCCCGGCTCAGAGGCCTCACCCGTCGAAGTGCCGCCAGGACGCCGAACCGGTCGAGCCGCTGCAATGCGCTGCCACGCTGACGATTTCCATGCGGCCTGAGCCCGCACCGCCTGTCCTCTGGAGCAGGTGACGGCGGATCCACGACCGGCCACGCGGTCACATGCGGCGGCAGTCTCCCGATGGAGCGTTGGCCATGGCCGGCGTGTCGTGCCCTGAGGGCTTTCGCTGCTGCACTGCTCTGCTCAGGACATTTGTAGGGCTCCTTGTGTGACACCTGTACTGCCGTATGTGTGCCCCTTGGCACTGCACCACGCCTGTCGCCCTCCGTAGCCTTACGGCATGTTCAAATCTCGCAAACCAGGACCGGACGATGCCTGGGAAGGCATCGTTGAGGACAAATCGCGGGGCATGCTCGACGGCGCGAACATGTACCACTTCGTCAAGGTGAGGCGTGCGGACGGCCAGTTCATCAAGGTACGCATCGACCGTGGACTGTGGAAGTCGATCGCGGTCGGCGATCGCATCGTGAAGGAGCCGGGCAGCGGACCTGTCAAGGCGTGACCGTCAAAGCGCTGGACGAGAACACCTCGCAGTGATCCTCGCCGGCACCCACAGGACTACCAGCGCATGCCGGGTTCATCGAGCGCCGTGCGCCGCTGCTCCCAACCTTCCAATGCGACGACGGGCGTTGTCCAGGAACGCCCCGAGCTTGATCTGTTCGCCGGCGACGTCCTTCACTGTCTTCCTCGCAACGTGCAGGTGGCTTTCGGGGGTGTGGAGTTGGCGGTCCGCGGTGAGGTGGGTGGCCCATCGCTCGTCCTGTCACCGCCGTACCGGTACCACCGTCTCCTCTTCCGCTTTGCCTGCGTCGCGAGGCTCAGCGGCCTCCGCCCCTATCCGGCCGCAACGGCCGTGCCGTCATCGGCCACCGCCACGACATCACCGGCGCCCGAGCGGAGCGGGCGGGCTTGCCGGAGCCGAGGCCATCCTCGGACTCCGCACCTGTACGGCAACAGCGAAATCGCAGCTTACTGGGCATGTCGCCTCGAACGGGAGTGCCGACGTGTCCACCGGGCTCAGCGCCGGAGCGGCTTCGCACTCGGCACTCGATCAGCAGATCCCTGTTGAGGAACTACACAAATGCGCCTGCATGAACGGGAGTTGATCACAGAAGGATCACGTTCAGGGAGATGATCTTCCGTGTGGTCTGAACCACAAGTGAAGCTTGGCGTCCCCTCCGGGCCGTAATCCCGAAGGGGACGGCGAGGCCGATCCCGGCCTCGCGAACGCCTCACACCAGGAGTGATCCGTGCGTTCTTCTCTCAGTATGACGAAGGCTGCGGCGGTTGTTGCATGCGCCGCCCTGCTACCGCTCGTCGCCGCACCAGTCGCGTCCGCCGAGGATGCCGTCGGAGGCAAGCAGGAGGGGATCTCCGTACAGGCCATCGACAGCTACCTCTCGGGCGTGCGGCCCGGCTTCCAGTCCAGCAAGACCGACATCGGGACAGCCCCGACGATCATCGACTTCTACGACTGCAGAACCCCGGATCACGGGTACACCGACGAGTCGACCTCGCTTCAGCTGATCAACTACAACTACACCACGCCGAACGAATACTGGGAGACGAAGACCTTCACCGCCTGCTTCGACGGAGGCCAGTCCCACGGAGAGTGGACCGGGAGGAAGGGCGATGACCTCTTCTTCCAGATCAAGTCGGTGAACGGGAGCACGAACGGTGCCGGCAGCGGACCGACGCTGAGCGCCAGCCGCGTGCACATGTGGTGATCTGAGCCGGCTCAGGGCCCGCACCGAACCGGTGCGGGCTTCCACCCCCCACCGTTCAGAGAGCACACACCATGCCCATCGGCTTCCACGCGGCCGCGTTCGGCTATCGCCGCCGCAGTCCGGTCATCCAAGACTTCACCTTCGCCTTCCCGCCCGGCCGGACCGTGTTCCTCGGCCCCAACGGCGCCGGCAAGTCGACGGTCCTGTCCCTGGCCGCCTCCGTGCTACGGCCGCAGGCCGGCACCGTCGCCTACGGCAGGCGCAGGCCTGACCGGCGTGGCGACCTGGCCGAGTACCGCCGGCGCATCGCGTGGCTGCCTCAGCACATCGAATCGGTTCCCCGGCTCACCGCCCGCGAACAAGTGGCCTACGTCGGCTGGCTGAAAGGCATGAACCGCCGGGACGCCTGGGACGCCTCCCTCGCAGCTCTCGAGCGCGTCGAACTCGCCGACATGGCCGACCAGAAGGTGCGCCGGATGTCCGGCGGGCAGCAGCGCCGGGTCGGCGTCGCCCAGTCACTGGTGCACGAGGCCGAAGTCCTCCTGCTCGACGAGCCGACCGCCGGCATGGACCCGCGCCAGCGACGCGTCTTCCACGAGATCCTCGGCGGCCTCGACCAGCACGTGCTGCTCTCCACCCACGACGTCGCGGATCTGGAGGACACCTACGACCACGTCGTCGTCCTCGACGGCGGCGTCATCCGCTACGCCGGTGCGGTACGCGACTTCCTCGCCCTGGCCCCGTCCGGCACCGCACCGGGCCGCCTCGCGGAGGCCGCCTACTACGCCACCGTCCAGGAGGAGGCGGCGTGCGTATAACAACCGCACTGCGCACCACCAGCGTCATCTGGATCGCTCCTCTGGTCCTCGCCTGGGTGTGGCTGGTCACCAGCCACGAGGCGGCGAACGAGCCGGCCTACTGGGCCGGCAACACCGCTCTCGTCGGACACACCCTCCCCTTCTACGCCCCCGCCTGCGCGGCCTTCGCGGCCTGGGAGGCCGGACGCATGAGGAAGGCGGGCATCCACCGACTGGCGGCCGTGCGCGGCAGATACGTCATCGCCGTCGGCACACTGTGGCCCGTGGCACTCCTCGGCGTGGCCGGGGTCATGATGTGCCTGCTGACCGTGCGCCTGGAGACCGGCGCCGCACATGACTGGCCCCACCTGGGCGTGCTGGCCATGGCCGGGTACCTCATCACCGCCCACACCGTCCTGGGCTACGGGCTCGGCATGGTGCTGCCGCGGATCCTGGCCACGCCCCTGATCCTCGTGATCGACTACCTGTGCCTGGTGATGCCCGTCACGGTCGTCGACCCGATGTGGCTGCGGGAACTCACCGGATGGCTCGCCGCCCCCTACGGAGACGTCACCATCACCATGAACCCGGTGGCGCTCGTCGTACCGATGGTGCTGGCCACAGGCTTCCTGACGGCCGTCCTGGTCAGCGCCCAGATCGCCCGGTGGCGTCACACCCGCGTCGTGCGCGTCGGTGCCGCGGCCGCCGCGTCCCTGGTCTGCCTGAGCGTGTTCACCGTCGCGGCCATCCTGCCCGTACGCGACTGGAACGGCGACCCGCCGCTGCGCGCCCGCACCGACCCGCCCGTGTGCACCGGCGAGGCCCCCAGGATCTGCGTCCCCCTGGAAGCGGCCGGCAGCCTGGACCAATTGGACGCCACTGCGAAGGAGATCGTGCCGCGCCTCGTCGACGCGGGCCTGAAGCCGCCGCAGGAAATCGCGTTCGTCTCCGAGGCGGCCGACATCGATGCGCGGACGTGGCGGCTGTTCCTCCAGCGGGACATGAGCGACATGGATGTGAGAGCGAGCATCGCGGCGTCGGCGCTGCCGACGATCCCGCCGTGCCCCACCACCTCCGATACCCGCACCGGCCATGCGGGCACGCTCGCGGCCTGGCTCATGGTCAAGGCCGGTATGGACGCCGACGAGATCCGAAGTCAGTACAGTCAAAAGCTGGCCGCCGACCCCCAGGTGATGTCCGTGGTGGACAAGCAGACCAAGCGGTCCTCCACCGAGCAGCTGTCGTGGTTCACCCGCAACGTCACACTGCTCCAGCACTGCAAACCCGCTCCGGAGACCATGCCGGCCGTCGCCAGGACGGAAGGTTGAACCGATGCACCTGTGGCTGAAAACGCGACAGATCCCGATCCTCACGGCCACTCTCGTGGCATACGCCGCACTGACCGCGGCGGCCGGGGACACGCTGGTCGACCTCCCCTCCCTGGGCAGCGGCGCCGCCCGGCCCCTGGTTCTGTTCGCCCCGCTCCTGGCCTGCATGGGGCTCGCGCTGTGCCTCAGCAGCAGGCTCCCCGCCGCCGAGACCTCGGGCAGCCGTCCCGTTCCCCGCTTCGACCAGGCACTGATCCTGATCACCGTCCTGGCCACGGTGGCCGTGGCCTACACCGTCACGGTGCTCCTCGACGCCCCGACCGCGAACACGGCCGGCCGCAACACCGCGTTCCTGGCCGGGCTGATGCTGTGTGCCCGGCGGGTGGCCGGTCACCAGGCGGCCGCCATCACTCCCGCCGCCTGGGTGATCACGATGATGCTCATCGGCAACTCGGGCGGCAACGGTCAGCCCCAGCCCTGGTCGGTCGTCCTCATGCCCCCCGACCACCTGCCCGCGGCACTCACAGCCACCGTGGTGCTGGCCCTCGGCACAGCCTCGGCCCCGGCCGCCCCGATGCTCCGCGACGCGAGCTGAGCCGGAACGGGGCACGCCGTCACGGTCCTCGCGGACTTCTTTCTTGCTCCGACCACCCGTCGGGCGGCCGGAGCAAGGCAGAGCATCACCTCCACCAGGGCCATCCGCGAGCCGCCCGACGCCCCAGCGCAATGGGGCTCGGGTGCCCGGATGACCCGAACGACCGCCGATCTCGCACAGGGTCAGCGCCCCGGCCTGCTCGAACACCACCGCCGACGCACTGCTCAAGTCGACATCGTCACAGATGAGTTCGGGCGCAATACATGCAACTGCGTCAGCCGGCCGCGCTCTTCGACGCACGCCTGGCTCCACAGCCCGTCCGCGGCACGCACCGCATCCGCCGCGCCGTCAAAGCTGTCGATCCAGGCATCGACGGTGGTGCGCTTGGGCACCATGGTCGTGCCGGCCGCCCGCAGCAGTCGGGTGTCCAGGCCGCCGACGATGGCGTTGAGCATCGGATACGCACGATGGATTCAATCGGCATCCATTGTTTGTATGGATGTCTGTACAGTGCCACGGTAGGGGCATGAGCCTGCAGATGCGCCCCGAAATCCTGCGCTACACCGCCTTCACCACCGACCCCGCCGGCGGCAACCCGGCCGGCGTCGTGCTCGACGCGGCCGCACTGGACGATGCCGCCATGCTCGCGACCGCCGCCGAAGTCGGCTACTCGGAGACCGCGTTCGTCACCGCTGCGGACCACGCGTCGCGCCGGTTCCGACTGCGCTACTTCAGCCCGCTTGCCGAGGTCGCCTTCTGCGGCCACGCAACCGTCGCCACCGCGGTGGCCCTGGCCGAACGGATCGGCCCCGGCCCGCTCGTCTTCGACACACCGGCGGGTGAGATCGCCCTGGACACTTCTGCAGAACCCGAAGGCTCCGTGACGGCGACGCTCACCAGCGTCCCCACCCGCTCCCGGCGGGCGAGCGACGAGGAGGTGAAAGCCTCCCTCGCGGCCCTGCACTGGTCCCCACAAGACCTCGACCCGGCACTCCCACCGCACGTCGCCTTCGGCGGAAACGAGCACCTGGTTCTGGCCGTGGCCACCCGCGAGCGTCTCGCGGCCCTCGACTACGACTTCGACGCTCTGGCCGAAGTGATGCACCGTCACGGCTGGACCACGCTCCAACTGGTCTGGCGTGAGGCCCAGGACCTCTTCCACGCCCGCGACCCCTTCCCCATCGGCGGTGTCGTCGAGGATCCTGCCACCGGCGCCGCGGCCGCCGCCTTCGGCGGCTACCTGCGCGCCCTCGGCGCCCTCCCGCCCTCCGGTGCCTTCACCATCCGCCAGGGGGAGGATCTCGGTCGCTCCAGCCTGCTCCAGGTCGAGGCATCCACCACGGACCCGCGCGTGCGAGTGAGCGGACAGGCGGTGGCGATCGTGGGTGCAAGCGCGAGCACCGGGGAAGGAGAAGCCTGAGCGAACTGAGGGACAGTCTCGACTCACTGCGACCGCAGGGCGCGGAGGACGGGGGCGTTCTCCCCGCCGGTGCGGGGGTGGTCCGAACGCCACCGTGACGACCCCGGTCGGGCTTGGGTCCTCCCTGCCGGTGCGGGAGTGTTCCGCAGGGCTACGGGGCCGACACCATCGGGCTCTTGTTCTCCCCGCCGGTGCGGGGGTGTTCTGCCGAGTCGGTCGCGTAGATCGTGCCTGTCGCGTGCCGCACCATCTGGATGGGACCACCGGCAGCGGCGGCCACGAAAGTTGCTTTCACCCTCGTCGCCGCCCACCGTGGAGCCGGCTTCGTCGAGGACCAGGCTGTCCAGCTCGGACGAGATCCTCGAACGCCTCGCCGGATATCTGAACCGAATTCCCGACTCAGGACACTAGGGGAGAGGATCGGGCACCGGCCCACCGTAACGGTCGGGGCCGAACGGGGGAGACCGTGGGTGTCGACGGCCGCTACCCGAGCCGCTGCCGGGCGGCCATCGCGATGAACGTGTTGCTCGTGGAGTCCCTGGCCTGTTGGAGTCGGCGGGAGTCTCCGTCGAGAAGGCCTTCACGGATCAGGGGGAGGTTGTCGCCGTACAGGGCGACCTGTTTGTCCAGCCAGGTGACGGGCGCTGCGTCGTCGAGATACCCGGGCAGGCGGATGTGCGGCTCACTGAATCCCAGTCCGGCATCGCACTGCACGAGCAGGCGCAGGTACTCGAAGCGCTCCCACGCCTCGAGGTAGGTGGTCTCACTGAGGGCCAGGTGTTGGGTGAAGACGTCGTTCAGTTGTATGTGGAGGCGTTCGGAGGCCTGGGGCAGCCCCAGTGTCCACTCGGGGCTGAGGAGCCCCGCCGCGGCATACGGTCTTTCGCCGCGCGGGCCGTAGACGACAGGCTCGTGCAGGATGCGGACGAGGGTGCCCCACCGTTCCGCGGCCAGGGCGGCGATGCCGGCCGCGTAGATCACCATGGTGGCGGGCGCCTGGGCCAGTCTGAGCAGGGAAGTGTCGCCGTACTTGTCGTGGTGTGTGCCGAGCTGCTCGATGTCGCGGAGCCACCAGCGGTCGGTCTCGGTGCGCCCCCAGTAGGCGGTCGTGGCGACCAGGGCGAGCAACAGTTCCGCCTCGGCCTCCAGCGTCTCGAGCCGGCGGCCGTGCTCGGCAGCGGTGTCGGTGACCTGCCAGGGACCGCTGTTCCGCAGGGGGAGGGAGGCGACACGGCTGATCTCGCGGCGGAGGGTGTCGTGCAGGGAGATCGCCACCCTGGTACCGGACAGGGCACGCTTGGCGACGGCGACGGAGACGTCGATGCTCGCCGGGTGCTGCCGGACGGCGTCGGTGATCGCCGCGGCGGCGTCGGCGGCCTGGGAGAAGAAGGCGTCGGCGTCGGTCCGGACGTACGTGGCGCCCCGGTGGGTGAGGAGTTCGCGGGCGGTCACCGAAAGCTCCTTCGGGTCGGTCCAGTAGGAGGCGAAGAACCGGGTGCTGCTCCGGGAAAGGGCGTTGCGCAGCGCGGGATCCCACGTGGCCGACCAGCCGGAGATGACCAGCCCGTACTCGGCGAAGATACGGTCGAGCAGCCCATCGACCTCGGGGGCGTAGCGGTCGAGTTCCTCGGGGGTGTTGAGCATGCTCGTGGGGTTGAGGTAGTCGCCGTGGACGTGGACGACGAGGCACTTGAGGGTGTGCAGCGGAGCAAGGCCCGCAGCACCATCGGCGTTGGCGACGACGACCGGCTCGACGCCGGCCTCGCGCAGTGCGGTCTCCATGAGCCGGTCGAAGTTCGTCGTCAGCACGATACGGACGTGCCCGGCAGCCACCAGACGGGCGATCGCACGATGTACGGCCGTGGGCTGCTTACGGCCGTCCTCGCGTTCCTGCTTGTCGGGTTCGAAGTAGGAGCGCAGCATCGCCTGTCGCTCGAAAGGGGTGCTCGTGAGCGCCGCCAGAAGATCGTCATACGTGGCGGGACGACCGTAGCGTTTTTGGTACCAGGTGTGCGGGTCCCCGATGTGCGAGGCGCCCTCCGCGGCAGCAAGACGCTCGATGAGGTGCTGCTGGACATCCCACGCCGACGGCATGCCCGCCGCGACCGAGGCTCCGGCTCCCAGCAGGACCGCGTAGGCACCGGGGGTGTCGCGCATGGCGAACGCCAGCTTTACGTACGGTTCCACAACTCGCCTCCAGAACAACCCTTATGACGACGCGTCGAAGCCGCGCGGTCCGGTGACAGCACGCCCCCGTCCAAATTACGGTCACACTGACGAGAACCGGAAGCCCACCCGTCCCACACGAACCTCGACGCCACCAACGACCGAGCCGCACCATGACCGAACACACCCCCCAAAGCCTGACGCCGCCAAGCGCTGGTGCTCTGACCGGGAAGGTTCGCCGGGTTGGATCGGCCTGGCCTGCCTGGACCCTCAGTGGGTCCGCGAGGCGTGCGACCGGCACCGTAGGAGCGGTCCGGCGCTCCCGGCCCGGTCTGCCACGACGGCAGCGCCCGCGCCAGATGCGCCGCCGGCATCCCACACCACCCGGCCAGCTGCCTCTGCGCCACGGTGTTGAGCAGCACCTCGTTGTCCGGACGCTCACCGTCTCGCCGTTGCACCGGCGTCCGCCACTGCCATCAGGACGCCAGGTAGCAGGCCTGCAGCCCGAAGGCGGCTGCCACCCGGTACGGTTGCGCGCAGGCGTCGTCGAAGTGCGGAGCGGGGCAGTCGGCCTGGGTGATGGGGAGGTGGGTCTCTGTCCCGTGTTTCCCCCTGGCGGGGGCGGAGGTCCACTTTCGGCACAGCCCCTGCCGGATGGCCGGCCATGGGCGTGGCGCTGCGGTGGCTGCGGCGGCAGGTCCCGATAGGACTTCTCAGGCGGTCTCGGTGCGATCATCGCGTTGGTGGCAGCGATGCTCTCTGCCCGGACCGGCGCTCTGCGCTTTTGCCGGCCCAGCGTCTGTATCTGCCGTACTTGCGCTGCTGTGGTGGTTCTCGTCCCGGGCTTCGGCTGGTGGCTGAGTGGGGGCGCGCAGGGTGCGTACCTGTGGGGAGAGCAGCGTTGCTGCGGTGGCCAGGACGATGAGGGCTGCGCAGCCTGCCAGGGCCTGGCTGGTGCCGACGGCGGTGGCGATCGGGCCGGCGATCAGCAGACCGAGGGGAGCGAAGGCCAAGGAGCCGAACCAGTCGTAGGAGCTGACGCGGGACAGAGCCTCCTCGGGGACCTCGCGCTGGATGGTGGTGGTCCACAGGACACCGAAGATGTCACTGGCGACACCGGCGCCCAACATGGCCACGGCGATCAGCCAGACGGGCGCTGCGGCGCCGAGCAGGGCGATCGGTACGGCAGCGGGAAATGTGCAGAGCACGGCCACCAGAAGGGGACGCTCTACCCGCACACGAGCGGCGAGTCCGGCACCGGCGATGGTGCCCACCGCTTGCGCAGCAACGATCACCGACCACGCCCGCGCGCCGCCCAGACGCTGCTCGGCCGTCAGCGGGCCCAGGACTCCGACGTTTGCATTGAGCGCGGCCACCACGACCGCATACTGAGCAACCACGACCCACAGCCATTGCCGAGAGGCGAACTCCCGCCACCCCTCCCGCAGATCGTCCCAACCCGACGCCTTCTTACGCGGCCGCGCGACAACCTTCAACTGGGCCGTCAGGGCCGCACTGACAAGGAACGAAGCGGCGTTGAGCGCGAGGGCCCAACCGGCACCGATCAGTGCCACGGTCACTCCGGACAAGGCAAGCCCCAGCAACATGGAACTGTTGGTGCCCACCCGCAACAGGCCGTTGGCCCGCTGCAACCGGTCTCTCGGCACGACGAGCGGCACCAGGCCATCCATCGCCGGAGCGAACAACGCTGTGGCCGTTCCGGCCGCCACCGCCAGCAGGCACATCGCCACCAGCGGCGCGTGAGCAGTCAGCACCATCGCCGCCAGCCCCGCATACGCGACCGTTCCCAGCACATCGGCCACGACCATCAACCGCGCACGTGACATACGATCCGCGATCACACCGCCGACCAGGATGAACACCAACTGCGGCAATGCTTGGCACGCCACCACCAACGACAGCCGACCCGCACCGGCCCCCGGCAGTGCCAGCACCGCAAACGCCAACGCCACCCGCGCAAACCCGTTACCCAGAACCGAGATGATCCGCGCCCCTGCAAGCAACGCGAACTGCTGGTCACGCCACGAAGCCCCACCCGAAACGGTTGTCACGGCCACGCACCCTAGAGCAACCACATCCGTCCACAGCCCGAACCAGCCAATCCAGAGAGGAAACCAGGAGGACCCGATGACTACCCAGCACAACGTGTACGTCCCCGAGGGCACGTTCGATGTCCTCGACTTTGGTGAGATCCCCGTCCAGACGGCCGACTGGGCAAACGGCCTTGCAGCGCCCATGTCCGAGGGGGTGCCCATCGTCACCGGCATCCACACGGGACACATCCGTCTCACAGCCCAAACTCTCACTCACCCACCCACCCGCCACCCCGGCGGACGACACCTGGGAAGAGGTCGTGGAGGTGAGCGTGCACGCCTCCACGGGCCTGCCGCAGATCGAGTCGCTGGAACAGGGCCCGGTCCACGGACCGCCCTCCCTCAACCCCGCGGGCCCGGGTTGGTACCGCCTTCGGGTCCACGCGAAAGGACGGGGCGCCCGCCCGGCCCGGACCAAAGAGCAGGAACCCCTCCATCAACGCCTGCTCGGGAAGTAGGAGCAAGCCTCGGCCGTGGCAGCGGGTGCCGTCGCAGGGAGTTACGGAGCGCGCCGGCTTGGCATCTGGCGCGGCAGGGTCATGCCGACTGCTGGAGCCGGCGGGGAGGTGAGTACGGCGGTGGCCGACATCAGACGGCATCCGCTCCTGGCGGGTGGACCATGTGCCGGGGCTTTCGGGCCGTGCTCCTGCGATGAGCTCGTCGACGCTTGCGCGCGGGACGGCAGGTACCTTTCTCCGCACGCGGATCTGCTGCGCCGGGCCGTGACCGCTACGGGTGTCGCCGGGATGGGCGTGCCTGCTCCGCGGGCTGCGGACGCCCCCTGTCACAGGCCCTGACCTGCACGGCATCTCAGACCCGCCGCCCCTCGCTCCTCGCCACTCTCGTGTTCACCCCGCTCAGCGACCACAAGGTGCCCGAATGGGAGCAACTGGCCGCCACGAGCGCCATGACCAATTTTCTGATGCTCCTGCTGCACGCACGCGGCTTCGGGAGCATCTGGCCCACCGGCCGTCTCACCGAATCTGCTCAGCTCCGCCGCCTGCTGGGCATACAGCCCAACGAGCGTCTGCTGGGCTGGCTCTACATCGCAACCCCAGAGCCGGCCCCCGCACACGAGACGCGGACCGTTCCCCTGCCGCTTGCTGCGGGCATCGACCTGCTGCCGACTGCGGCCGAGTCCCGCGACGGCTACCAACGCACGTCGTTCAGGCACTGGGTCGATGCCGACATGGACTCCTGCAACACCCGCGTTATCTGCATGCCCGGACTTGGGCGGACATGTGAGTCCCATGGTGCAGCAGCACCATGGCGAGCCAGGCCCCGTTGAGGCATGTGAGGGACAGGGATTCCCCGGAGAAACCTGGGCTGCTGCCACAAGCTGACTCTGAGGGCGGATCTGGAATTGCTCGCCCTTCTGCAGTTGGTCGCGGGGTCCGCGACGTTTCGTCTCCGTCGATCAGGGCCACCTTGCTGAAAGACGGCGCCTCGGGGGGCACAGAGCGGCTAAGGCCTCGGCGAGGCGTGCGATTGTTGGTTCTCGGCGCGCGGGTCGCGGTCGACCAGGTCCATCAGGTCCTCACCGGGGAAGTCCTCCACGACCGCGAGGTTGGCTGGGTAGTAGGTGTGGTCGCGCTTAACCAGGGGGCGTACTGGTGGTCGGCTTCCGCCGTCAGCGGCGCGGGGCCCACGGGTCGTCGTACCCCGCCGGATCGGGCCGTTCGGGGTGGAGCATCTCTCGAACGCAGCGCCGCAGTCCTGTCTCGTGGGATCCGCCGGCGGCGGCCATCCAGGGCAGTGCGTCCATGGCGTGGACGCGCTCGTCGGTGGCAAGGTCGTCGACGGCGGCGCGCAGGTCGTCGGGGACGGGTTCGTCGGCGAGGCAGAGCCAGCCGATAGCAGCGGCCAGCCGGACCTCAGGCCCCTGCGTCCGGTCCCGCCAACGCTCTCGCATCCATGCGGTGGTCGGCGGATGGGGGTGGGTGCGGGTGACTTCGGCAGTGGCGAGGACCAGTGCGGCGCAGACGATCGGGTCCCGCTCGGGGTCGAGCCGCGTGCGGAAGGCGGCACGGACCGTGCGGTCGGGGTCGGTGGCCGTGGCCAGGGCGTAGGCGGCGTGGATCCGGATTGCGGGGTCGGGGTCGTCGAGAAGGGGCTCCAGGAGGGTGGTGTCGGCGGTGATCGCGGCCCGGGCGGCGGCGACCGACCAGCCCGCCGGGTAGCCGGTCACCTCGACGTCGTAATCGTCGTAGAGGTTGTCGTACTGGCTGTCGGCGCGATGGCGCAGCATTTGGTCGCGGGAGGCGACGCCGAAGTAGCGGGCGCGGGCCGGGGCGGAGACTTCGGTAAGCGCGTCGGCACGCTGTGGGTGGCGGGTGTCGGCTGCAATCCGGATCAGGAACGGTACGGCGAGCGCGGTGGCGGCCCGCATGTCGTTGGCACACATGCCGCTCACGACGCCCGTTCCGGTGGGAACGGGCGAGTTGCCGGTGTGCAGCAGGTGCACGGCCTCCCTGACGTGATCCCCCTGCGGGAAGTGCTCCCAGGGGACTTCGTCGAGCAGGAATCCGTCTTTCGCCTCGGGCCGGATGGCTGCCACCACCGCCCGCACGTCGAACTGCCCGCCCGCGAATGAGGACAGGTCTGCCCCGTCCGTCAACGCCCGGCACATCGCGAACGTCGGATCGGTTTGCCACTCGCCCACGTCACACCACCCCACCGCTGAGTCTGATCGGAGCCGATCATGCCCGAGCGGACCGACATCGGTGTCGACCTACTGCCCTCGTGCCGCGGGGCGAACACGAGGCGGGCTTTTCCGATGCAGGCCGCGCAGACGGTGATCGTCAGGCCCGCCTGTTCGAAGCCGAAGCTGACGACCCTGGTGGCGGAATGTCCGGACGAGCCGCTTCGCCCAGGTGCATGTCTGGGTGAAGCGGCCCACCGTCGGTCGGGGTGCGCCGGTTCCTATGGGCCCATGGGTCAGGGAACTGCGCGCAGGGTCTGCAGATCCTCGACCTCCGCGCGGAACTCGACGAACGGGACGAGGACCTCGCTGCGGCACGGGCGGCCAACCGCGAGCTGATGGCCCAGGTCAACCGGTGACCGCGTCATCGCCGTCAGAAGCTGTACCCCTTCTGTTTGCAGGTCACAGCGTTGCGAGTGGTGAACTGGCCGATAAGCTCGGCAGCGTTGTCGAATCCTGTTCCGCTGCGGGAGCGCAGCGGAACAGGGATCGGAAACGGCAGAGTCAGCTCCCACTCGGCGATGCCGAGATCCCGCGCAACCCCTTGTAGGGGACGGGCTGGCCGGTGCGCGCGTCGAGCAGGACGCGGTCGTCCACAGGGCGTTCCAGTTTCACCGTCACCTGCTGCATTCTTGCCTGCTTGGTGCAGGTGCCGTCGTCCTTGTGGTCCTTGACGGCGGCCGACAGCACGACGCTGCTGCTCGTTTCCAGCACGTCCACCTCGGGACCGTCGTCGCAGACGCCGTGGAGGGCGACCACGGTCACCGAGCGCCCGTCTTCGGCGATCCGGACGAGCCGGTTGATCGGATGGCCAGGGATGTCGCGGGCGGCCTTGATCGGCGCCGGGGGAAGTTTTGACGGGATGGCCGCCGCCTGCTTGAGAGGGGTGGCATAGCCGTCCAGGGTGAAGAGCCAAGCCGGGACCGTCGCCGGTCCACGGCTGGTGGCCAGCGTCATCTCGCCCAGCTCCGCCCCGGTCACCGTGAGGTGCGGTTCTCCATCGACGCGGGTGCCGACCAAGGTCTTGTACGACTCGTCCGCACCGACCAGCGGACGGGTGAGTGAGCCGTCCCCGGCCCACGTCACCTGGCCGTCCTTCGGCCCGGTGCCGGGCAACTCGCCTCTCAGAACGAAGTGGGTCTGATGCAGGTTCGGGTGACAGGTTCGGTCACGCGGCCTGGAGGACCGGTGTGGTCATGACGATCTCGAATTCGACGGGGGTCAGCCGGCCGAGGGCGGCTTGTCTGCGGCGTCGGTGGTAGGTCTTCTCGATCCAGGTCACGATCGCGATCCGCAGTTCCTCACGGGTGGTCCACGTTCGGCGGTCGAGGACGTTCTTCTGCAGCAGGCTGAAGAAGGACTCCATGGCCGCGTTGTCGCCGGCCGCCCCGACTCTTCCTATCGAACCGACTATCCGGTGGCGGCCGAGGGCCTGGACGAACTTCCGGGACCGAAACTGCGATCCGCGATCACTGTGTAGAACGCACCCGTCCACCTGGTCGCGTCGGGCGACGGCGTTGTCCAGAGCGGTCACGGCCAGGCGGGACTTCATCCGGGCGTCGATGGAGTAGCCCACGATCCTGTTGCTGAAGACGTCCTTGACCGCGCAGAGATACAACTTCCCTTCACCGGTGGTGTGTTCGGTGATGTCTGCGAGCCACAGCCGGTTCGGGCCCAACGCGGTGAAGTTGCGGCTCACGAGATCGTCGTGCACCGGCGGGCCGGCCTTCCTGCTCCGGCCGCGCCTCTTGCCGAACACGCTCCACCAGCGGTTGTCCCGGCAGATCCGCCAGGCAGTCCGGTCCGCCATCCCGGCGCCGGCACCACGGGCCTCATCGGCCAGGAACCGGTAGCCGAACTCCGGGTCGTCGCGGTGGGCGTCGAACAGTGCGTTCGCGCGATATGCCTCCGCAAGGACAGCGGTGGCGACCGGCTTGCCCAGCCAGCGGTAGTAGGGCTGTCTGGCGAGCTTGAGCACCCGGCACGTCACCGTGACGGGCACCCCGTCAGCGGCGAGCTCTTTCACGAGCGGGTAGATCCTTTTCCCGGCAGATGCGCTTGCGACAGATAGGCCGCGGCCCTGCGAAGGACCTCGTTCTCCTGCTCCAGCAGCTTGATCCGCCGACGTGCTTCCCGCAGTTCCGCGCTCTCCTGGCTGGTCGTCCCGGGCTTGGCTCCGTCATCGATGTCCGCGCGGCGCATCCATTTCCACAGCGTCATCGGGTGGACTCCGAAGTCCTTGGCCACCTGCTCGACCGTCACCCCCGGGCCGCGGTTCCTCGCGACCCGCACGACGTCCTCGCGGAACTCTTCCGGATAAGGCTTGGGCACAGCGACATCCTTCCCACCCGCCCCACAGGGCAAGCCAGTTCAGATGTCACCCGATCGTGCGGCAGACCCAGTTCTGGACCTCGTAGGCCTGCTTGTCAGCCTTGCTGCGCAGGCCGCCGCGCGGCAGCTGGACCGCTTCTCCCATGGGGTAGTAGCCAGCATGCCACGCGGCAGCTGCGGTTGAGCCGTCCCAGGCCGCGGCGACCTGCCGGGCGCGGTCCGTGAGTACATCCGTGTCACTGCCGGCCGCCTCCTTCTGGCTGCCGCAACCGGAGATGGCCGCCAGGCCGACAGCGGACAAGGTAGCCCCAGCAAGCAGACTGACCGAGCGCGATGCACTAAAGCGCATGTGCCCTCCCGGACGAAGCGGAGCGGCGGCTAGCTGTTCTGTCATTGTGACGTGGCCGGGCCAAAAAGGGTTCACCGGTTACGGCAGCTGAACAGGCCAGTGCCGTCAGTAGACGTGAAGGCCGCGTTCATTCAGCACGGTCTGCACCTTGGTGAAGTAGTTCCGGTAGGTGCCGCTGGAGGAGGATGTGCACACGGTCTCGGCGGTGCCGCCGGAGAGAAGACCCAAGGCCGTGGTTCCGTTCAGTGCCGGCCCGCCGCTGGCGCCGCCCAGAGCGCAGTTGTTCGTCTCCATCATGCCGTACAGCGCCTTCCCTTCGAGGGAGACGGTCACGCTCGTCTTGGTGACGTTGCCCGTCGTGTCCTGGCTGCTGACGCCGATCCGATCGATGGACTCCCCTTCCGCCGGGTAACGGGAGCTGTCGATCTGGTGGTAGTCCCCACCCCAGTACCTCACGGTCCCGAGCGGGTTGTTGGCGGTCCACACGATGAGTGTGTGGGTGGTGATTGCCAGGACGGCGGCGATCGAGTCGACCGTGAAGGTGAGGTCGGTGGCTTCGGCCGCGA